>JBALXQ010000033.1:0-11054 GCA_036960565.1 Bermanella sp. | reverse complement strand
ACCGCCGACCCCCTCCTTGTAAGGGAGGTGCTCTCCCAGCTGAGCTAATCACCCTTGCCTCAAGCGAGATGCGCATTCTATAGAACTTTGAAACCGTGTCAATTACCTAAATGATTTTTTTCATATAACCCAAGCACTTAGACGCGTTTTGAGTATTTAAAGTCTTGTAAATTAAATATCCCGAAACCTGAAGATCTATCCAGAACAATACATTGATGCTACCTCCATGACACTGCAATGTACCTCTCATCCATGAGCATAAAAAACCCGACTTAAAGTCGGGTTTGATGGCAGAAGGTCAAATTGAGCTTATTTTGAGGCAGCAATCATACGCATTCTGTTTTTTTCCACAGTTGCCTTGCCAATTCCCTTTACATTCTGAAGATCATCGATAGAAGTAAACCGACCATGAGCGATACGGTATTCCACTATTCTCTGAGCCTTCTTTAAACCTACGTTGGCAAGCTTAGATAACTGCTTAGCATCTGCATTGTTAATATCAATGGCAGCTTCTTGAAGCTTAACTTCTTCAACTGTTTCCTGAGCTTTAATAGATAGCCCCTTATTTTGCTGAAGAGGCTCAGCCCACACGCCTGTAGCACACAACATAACTAGCATTAAAGACAGGTTTTTTAAATTGAACATAGAACACTCCTTGTTTATGTGAAAACAACCATAACAAGGAGGAAAATTAAGGTATGTAAGAGATACACACAATTTAGTGTAAGACTATCGTCCACACTCTTTAACCCAATAGCTCCTTCTCAATAAGTGTAAGCGCTTCTATCGGATCTTTGGCCTGAGTAATTGGACGACCAATAACCATGTAATCAACCCCTGCTTTCATAGCCTGTTCCGGTGTCATCACTCGTCGCTGATCCCCTTGCTGAGCAAAGCTAGGACGAATTCCTGGCGTAATTAACTGAAAGCCAGAACCACATAATCGCTTCAAGCTCTGCGCTTCCTGAGCCGAACACACAACACCATCTAAACCACTATTTTGTGTTAATTCCGCTAGGCGCTCCACTTGCTGCTGCGGCGTTACATCCAGACCAATTCCTGCCAAATCTTGCTGTTCCATACTGGTTAAAACAGTCACTGCTATTAATATAGGTTTCTGCTTAAATCCTTGTAGAGACTCTGCCGCTGCCTCCATCATTCGCTGACCACCAGAGGCATGTACATTTACCATCCAGACCCCCATGTTGGCAGCCGCAGCCACGGCCTTAGCAGTGGTATTGGGAATATCATGGAATTTCAAATCAAGAAATACGTCAAAATTTTTCTTTTGCAAGGACTCAACCAATTGAGGCCCTTCACTGGTAAATAATTCCTTACCTACTTTTAAACGACAACGCTGTGGGTCTAGACGCTCAACCAACTCTAACGCCTGCTTGCCATTATCAAAATCCAGTGCCACAACAATGGGTTTATTTTGCATATTCGATCCTATGTTTATCATTCAGTTTGACCTGGGGAGGCTTGGCCAAATTAGGCATAAAGCTTTCCCATTGCTTGCAGCTTGGGCAGCGCCAATAATGCTTATCAGCCTCAAAGCCACAGTGACGACAATGGTACTCATCTTTGTCCGCTTGTAATTGCTCTAAAATTTCTTTCAATATGTGAAGGTAGCTTAATGGAAGCTCTTCACCTTTTTTAATAAACTCCTCCAACAGCAAACTAAAGCCCTCAATTGTTGGAACCTCTACAATGGAGTAGGTCAACTGGGATATAGCTTCATCTAGCGACTTAAATTCAGCAAGATGCTCAGCATAAGTATGCAGCGTCAAAGGCATAGGAGCTTCCGCCCAAAGTTCTTGTAAAAACTTTTCCAATTCATGAGGCCTGTGTCGGGCATTAAACAACTTTTTTAACTGAGGCAGCACCAACTGCAACAACCCGGGCTCATATAGCAAAGCTTCTCGCAAGCTGGCCAATACTTTTTGCGGGAACCCTTCCACTTCAGCCATTTTAGCTTCCAGTAAAAGAGCCCTTACACACTTACCATCAAGTTTAAGAGCCTTTGCTATCAGCGTAGAAGCTTCCCGCCAATTCTGTTTATTAATGGCTTTATCTGCCAATTCACAGCACGCGTAAGCGACCGATTTATTTCCCTTTAAGGCTCGCACTTCACTCGCGAGGTCCAATATTTTCTGCCACTCATGCTCTTCTTCATACAGTGTTACTAGTTTATTGAGCACTTTGGTTTTTAAAGAGGAATTAATTTTCAGCAACTCTTGCAATAACCTTTCAGCACGATCATATAAGCCTGCATTTAGGTAATCTGATGCCAACTCCAATTGAACTTGGGCAGATAAGGCTTTATCAAGGTCAGGCCGAGCAAATAGGCTTTGATGAATAGAAATAGCTTTTTCAAGCTCACCTCGGCGCCTATAAAAAACACCCAGATTAAGTTGCAATTCCACAGCCTCCTGGCGTTGAGCCATATTTAAGATGGCTTGCATAGTTTCACTTGGGGCGTGCGAAGACAGCATATCCATACTGGGAAAAGGAGTTGAATTGTTTTGTTTACGACCCTCATTACGCCCCAGCAACCAACCTAGAGCGACTGCCAGCACTAAAACAATCAATATATATAAGTCACTCATAAGCTTTATTGCAATTGCTCAAATCGCTGGAGAGCACTGTCTAATTGCTTTCTTAGTTTATTGCGCTGCCTTTTAAACCGCCAAAGTAGCAAACCATTAACTAAAATCCCCATTAAGCAACCAACGAATAAGGTAACCATAAGTATCAAGCCCAACGTAACCTCAGGGCTTTGCCAAATCACCACATCCACCTTAACGAGCCCTGAATTATTAACACTCACTAACCAGCCCAAGCCAATAGCCGATAATATTAGGCTCAAGTACCCCATGGCTTTAATCCAGCCCATCACCCAACTCCTTTGATATTCAATCTATAATCACTAAAATTTCGTGAATTATCCCTTTTGCCAAGCTCGGTTGCAAACCCTTCAGCCCAAAACGCTTGATGCGTATCTATACCTTAAAGACTTCAGGTTTACATCCAATTGGCAATCTAGCTTCAGTCGCACTAACTTTCGCGCCATCAAAGCCACTCGATAATGCTCTTGTAAAGACTGGCCAACCTTCCCGCTAATAGATTCGTTATGTATGAGAATACTGTCTAAATCTCCGTACTGTTCTATTAAAGTCCCAGCTGTTTTTGGCCCTATACCTGGCACTCCTGGTACGTGGTTGGTGGTATCCCCCACTAAACTTAAAAAATCAATTAGCTGGTGCCCCTTCAACCCTAATTGCTGCTCAACATCATCAACCCCCAAAATCCGTTTATCAAAGTGATGGTACAAACTGATATTTTGATCTGCGATTTGCATAAATCCTTTATCGGTTGAAACAATAATCACTTTCCCGCCCCGCAGACTGGTCTTAACTGCAAGAGTCGCGATTAGATCATCCGCCTCATACTCGTCCATTTTCAAACAAGGCAAACCAATAGATTCAAAACGCTGTCGATACTGATCCAGAGCCACGGCCAATTCATCAGGCATGGGCTTGCGATGAGCCTTATATTCGCCAAATAACTCATGACGCCAGGTTGGGCCTTTCCCATCAAACACCACTGCCACATGACTAACCGAAGTTTTCTCGATATCTTTTAAAATTGCATTCTGACTAAGCAGCAGCGTTTGCTCCACAGCGTCTTCTGTACGATTCAGTTGAGCCGCGTAAATACGACGAATAAGGTTCATTGCATCAATTAACAGTAAATTCAAACCAACGCTCCACCTATGACAATGTAGAAATAGCACTTAGATTCCAGCGAAAGCCTTCTAACCTTATTCAGACTCAATTTCCTTCCCTATCTTCGCTGTGCTGTTGTAATTGCCAAAGGTGGGCATAACGGCCCTGCTGTTTCAGTAAGCTCTCATGATTACCTTGTTCCACTACTTGCCCTTGTTCCAGCACTAAAATTCTATCCGCCTTCACAATTGTGGACAGCCTGTGAGCGATCACCACGCTGCTCTTTCCCTGAGAGACCTCATCAATCGCATTTAGAACTGCTCGTTCTGAGGCACTATCTAATGAACTTGTCGCTTCATCAAATATCAAAATACCCGGCTGCTTCAATATCGTTCTTGCAATGGCCACTCTCTGTTTCTCGCCACCAGATAATTTAAGCCCCCTTTCACCCACTTGCGTCTCGTAGCCCTTTGGCAGCTGTTCAATAAAATCATGAAGATGAGATAAGGCTATCGCTTCTTTTACTTCTTCATCACTGGCGTCCGGCCGACCATAGCGTACGTTTTCTAGGATACTGGTATTGAACAACACGGTATCCTGAGGCACCACCCCTATTGATTGGCGCAAGCTTAACTGGGAAACCTCTTTGATATTTTGCCCGTCAATATAAATGCCGCCAGAACTCACATCGTAAAAGCGGAAAAGCAATTTCGCAATGGTCGACTTTCCCGCACCACTGCCCCCTACTAAAGCCAATTTCTCCCCTGGCGCCAAACTAAAATTCAGACCTGTTAATATTGGCCGTTCCTTTTCATAAGAAAAGGACACATTTTTAAATTCAATCCTACCCTGAGTAAGCTTTAAGCTTTTAGCCTCCACATCGTCAGCCACCTTAGACTGCACGGCCATTAACTTAAACATACGTTCAATGTTCACCATTGAACTTTTTATTTCCCGATAAACAAAGCCAAGGAAATTCAGAGGCAAAAATATTTGCATCATGAAAGCATTAATTAATACAAAATCTCCTATTGTCATAACGCCTTTCGCTACGTTACTGGCTGCAAGTGCCAACATAGCCGTCATGGAAATAGAAATAATCAGAGTTTGGCCCGTATTTAAGGCAAATAAGGTGAGTCTATTTTTACGCTTTGCTTTTTCCCAAGCAGCTAACTCCTGATCATATAATTCAGATTCGTGCTTTTCGTTAGCAAAATATTTAACCGTTTCATAATTAATCAGGCTATCGATGGCACGAGTATTACTGCGACTATCGGCACGATTGGCTTCTCGAATATACTGAGTCCGCCAATCTGTAGCCGTCTTTGAAAACCAAACATATGAAGTCACTGAAAGAAATACAATTAGGGCAAATTCAAAGCTGTATTGCTGCCATAAAATCCCCATCACCAAGAACAACTCAATGAATGTGGGTGCAATATTGAATACCAAAAAGCGCATTAAAAAACTTATACCGCTGGTACCGCGTTCAATGTCCCGAGACAACCCACCTGTTCGTCGCTCAAGATGAAAAGATAAATCTAAGGCATGCAGATGATCAAACACCTTTAAGCCAATACGACGCATCGCTCGTTCAGTAACCCGACCAAACAAGGTATCCCGTATCTCACCAAGCAATACATTTGATAAACGAATAAAACCGTATGCCAGTAACAAGCCTGAGGGCAAAATGACAAATGCCAATGAGGTATTGGATAACTGGGCATCCAAATCATCGACTAAATATTTAAGTACAAACGGCATGCTTATACTGGCAAACTTTGCCGCCAGCAAACAAAACAGAGCCAAAATAACTCTCTGCTTAAATTCCAGCAAGAAGGGCCAAATCTGTTTAACAACAGCCCAATCAACTGGCTGGTCCGGATCAAAATCTGAGCGCATTCCACGCATAATAAAATCCAATATCAAATTTAAAGCGAATGGGGGGTTATTCTAGGCAATCATTCATACAAAGTATCTATGCCTGAATTAATTATTACGGTAATCAAACTTAAAATGGCAAGTTAAGTTGCTGTGAAGAAGTGGCACCATGTAAAAGCTTAGCACCGATACCTAGCAACCTAATAGATTGAGTGTCACGCTGACTGGCTTCATATAGCAACCCTAGGTAGTCTTCAAAATTGACTTTCCTATTGTGCTTGGCCAGTGTCGTCACATGGAAATCAGCAAATTTTACTTTAACAAATGGCGCGAGGTTTTCTGGTTTTAATTGAGCCCGCTGCACCCTTTCCAGAAACTTCGGCCACATAATGTGCAGCGCTTCACCAATCTCACTCACTTTATTTAAGTCACTTGGAAAAGTATGTTCAATACTAATGGATTTTCGCTGCCCTCTAATCTTAACCTGGCGCACATCTTCTCCATGAGCACGCTGAATTAAAATTTCCCCAAATTTTCCCAGCCGGGCTTTAAGCCATTCAGGTGGTACATCACGTACATCTTGACAGGTATGAATTCCCAAATTACCTAACTTCTCCGCACTCTTGGGCCCAACCCCAGGAATTAGCTTTACTGGCAACCGCGCTACAAAGCCATCAACCTCACTAGCAGACACCCTGAATTGCCCATCTGGCTTGTTCCAATCACTGGCAATTTTGGCCAAAAACTTATTAGGAGCAATGCCCACGGAAACGGTAATACCCACTTCAGATAGTATTTGCTGCCGAATTTGCCGTGACACGCCTTCAGCATCACTGGTAACAGGCAACTCAATAAATGCTTCATCTACTGAAACCGGTTCAAATGACACAGCATATTGCTTAAGGACATCCATAACCTGAGCAGAAGCGTTATGGTATTTCTCCATATTACCTGGCAGCAAAATCAAGTTTGGGCAGAGTTTTAATGCTTGAGAGCTGGCCATAGCAGAACGAACACCGTATTTACGGGCAGGATAATTACACGTAGAAATCACGCCACGACGATCTGATGCCCCTCCAATTGCAATGGGCACATCTTTGTACTTAGGCTGATCACGCATCTCAACCGCGGCGAAAAAACAATCGCAATCTACATGTAGAACCTGACGCACGCCCAACCAACCCATTTAACTGTCTATATATACAGTAATTATGGCCAGATTTAATAAAATATCAAGATGAAAGCACAGAACTAAAAGTCCAACTCTAACTCTTCAAGCTCTTTTTCAAGACGAATAGTGACTCGACGATTCAAGTCGCGCCCCTTACGGGTTTTATTAGAGGCGACAGGATAACGCTCACCGTGGTAACGAGTGGTGAACATTTCAGGATCCAGCCCCCTTTTCACCATATAATCCATCACTAATAAGGCTCTTTTTTCTGATAGGCGACGATTGTGGTAACGCCTGCCCGCACTATCGCTATGCCCATCAACATAAATAGCTTTTACTGCAGGGTCGGCCCTCACATAAAATATAATGAGATCCAGTTTTTTCTTGGAACCCCCATCAAGGCTTTCCGCCCCCCCCTTAAATAAAACCTTACTTTTTGAAACCTGACGAAAGTTAACTGGCAAAAGTCCGGTTACACACCCCAAATAATCCTTATAAAAACTTTGAAAGTTTGCGGCAGAAACAGATACCCTAATAGGCTCCGCTTCATCATAACGAGCTTTTCGAGTAAAGGTGGGCTGCATACCCTTTAACAAAGCCTGCATCATTTTATTGGCACGTTTTGGCTCTACATGTAATGGTTTTTTATTCTGCTTTACATCGACCAAGCCCAGGTACTCTGCAAAGCGACTGGGACCCCAAATAGGAGGCTCAATATGGAGCGCAGCTTGCCCCTGACCCATGAGGTTTTTCTTGGTTTTAAGGTGAAATAAAAGGTCCTCGCCAGCCTCATGGTAAAACACCGCTTCACCGTAGTCTGAAATGGGCTGAGAAAATTCACACTCGAATATAGAAGGTGTTAGACGCCACTCCGTATCTTCCACCGGAGATTGAAAGGTAAGGGCCTGAACACTGGGAACAAATATCATTAATAGCAGAGTTCTCACATTCATGATTCAACTTTGACCTAAGCAATTTGGAAGTAATAGGCGCAGTTTTATGGCTACAGTATTAATTATCGGCCAATTTACCAATTTCTTCAGCCTAGAAACCTCTAATTTACAGAATCACTCGTCAATTTAACTACGACCGAGCACGTGCTTCAGGTACAATCACCCATTTATTAACCTCGTCAGTTAAGGCTGCCTGTGTCTGAACATCATCCCAATTTAATGGCGGAGCGATTTCGCGGATATTTACCTGTTGTTGTCGATGTGGAAACCGCTGGTTTCAACTCCAATACAGATGCTTTATTAGAAGTAGCCATGGTCATCATGGATATGGACGAAAAAGGCTTTTTATTTCCCGGGCCATCCATGGAAGCCAAAATTAAGCCCTTCGAAGGAGCCAATCTGGAACAAAGCGCTCTAGACTTCACTGGAATCAATCCGTACGACCCTGAGCGAGAGGACCAAGATGAAAGCCCTGCGTTAAGTGCTATGTTCAAATCGGTTCGCAAGGCTATGAAAGCCAGAGGCTGCAAACGCGCCATATTGGTCGGTCATAACGCACATTTTGACCTTGGCTTCATCAATGCTGCCATTCAACGAAATGACTTAAAAAACAGCCCTTTTCATCCTTTTTCTAGTTTTGATACGGCTACCTTGGCAGGCCTGGCATTAGGACACACTGTATTAGCCCGTTCTTGCCGCTTAGGTGGAATAGATTTTGACAACAAAGAAGCACACAGCGCTCTTTACGACACCCAGAAAACAGCTGAGCTATTCTCATTGATCACCAATCAATGGAACCAGTTGGGCGGCTGGGATTGGGCTTTGCGCAAACACAGACAAGAGCAATTAGATCGCGAAGAAAATTAATTTTTTTCTTCCATACATTGTCGCCACCTCCATGACACTTCAATGTACAGCTCATCTATGAGCATAAAAAAAGCCGCTTAAAAGCGGCTTTTTTTATGCTTGGCTTAAACCTAACTTACCAAAAGGCAAACTAGGCGTAAGTCTTAAAGCTTGTCAGATTCAGCTGCAAGGTACTTAGCAACGCCTTCCGGAGAAGCGTCCATACCTTTATCGCCTTTAGTCCAACCTGCAGGGCAAACTTCACCGTGCTCTTCGTGGAATTGAAGCGCCTCAAAGATGCGTACAAGCTCTTCCATGTTACGACCAAGCGGCAAATCGTTAACAATTTGAGAACGCACATCGCCTTGCTTATCAATGATGAAAGCACCACGGAACGCAACGCCACCGTCAGATTCAACGTCGTATGCTTTACAGATATCATGAGAAATATCAGCTGCCATAGTGTACTTAACTTGACCGATACCGCCGTCATTAATAGCGGTGTTACGCCATGCATTGTGAGTAAATTGAGAATCAATAGAAACAGCAATTACTTCAACACCTAGCTCTTTAAATTTATCCATGCGGTGATCAAGAGCGATCAACTCTGAAGGACAGACAAAAGTGAAGTCCAATGGGTAAAAGAATACTAGGCCGTATTTGCCTTTGATTGCTTCAGAAAGTGTAAACTCATCAACGATAGAACCGTCACCCAATACAGCTGATACGGTGAAATCCGGTGCTTTTTTGCCTACTAGTACGCTCATGCTTGCTCCATTTATTGTAAAAGCTGAAAGTACAATGACTCACAGCAAGTATTAAGGATTCAGGCTCCCCTGAGGCGAAACATAATACAACGCCCACAAGCTAAATCCTACCTCTGATGTCGGCTATTACCTCAAAACAAATACAAAGAATTGTACATTTTCAAGTATGAACATGTGCAAAGCGTTATAATTAGAACCTACTTATTTAAATGACAAAACTACAGATGGGTTGCTTACTAAAACTTATTAAAAAGCACCTGCTTTTAACGGCATTATTTCTATCTAGCACCCTGCATTTAACGATTATTTTCTGGATACCCGCCAGCCCGTTAAATCAATCTTCCTTAGGCACTAATCAGATAATACTGCTAGAACCCAGTATCACCCCCATCCCAGTCATTACTTCCGATAGCCAATCACAAGAAAACAAGAACGCAGCAAAACCTTCAAATAAAACCAAAGCTCAAACGCGCCCAATGGGTAAAACAATAAAGATCGCTGAAAAAATACCGACACCTAAACAAGAGCAAGCCAAGAAAGAAACCAAGCCGATAGAACAAAATACAAAAACCACCAGCAATGCAGGGGTATTACTTAATCAATCAGGTAAGGAGGTCACAGTTGAGCAAGAATACGAAAGCCTGATATATCAACACCTTCTTAAGAAGAGCCAAAGTGCTCCCTATTTTGGAAAAGCCATTATCAACTTAACACTGATCAGAGCCGGAGTTGCCACAAGCATATCTGTTGAGTTATTAGAGGGGAGTAGAAATTACCAGAAGTGGCTACATCTTAAAGTATTAAGTGCCAACCCATTTCCAGCCTTTCCAAGGGCTTTACCAGGTGACACCTTCACCATTAACGTAAAAATGATTCACGAACAATAAACTCTAAGCTTTACACCTATTCACAGGCATACCTGAATGCAGCCTTAACAGTGGGTCAGGCTCCAACATGCTATCTTTATCTATTTTCAAAAAGAATTGCACACGTTCATCAATAGATTCTTGAGAATATTTCTGAGCAAGATCTAGGTAATCCTGAAAGTGGCGAGACTCAGATTTCAACAATGATAAATAGAATTTCTGTAACTCATCGTCCAAATGAGAGGCTATTTTTTCAAATCGCTCACACGAACGCGCCTCAATTATACTCCCAATAATAAGCGCATCCGTTAATTTACCTTTATTATCTGGACGAATATGCTTGGCCATTTTAGAAGCGTAAGAGCTTGCCTTCATTGTTCGAAATTCTATGCCGCGCTTTTTTAATATTTTTAAAACCTGCTCAAAATGAACCAGTTCTTCACGGGCCAAGCGAGACATTTTATTTTGAATATCCATATTCAATGGGTTGCGAGCCATTAATGTCATTGCTTGCTGAGCCGCTTTTAATTCATTGGTAGCATGATCAATAAGAATCGTATCCAAATCTTCCAGTGCCGCTTCCACCCATAAGTCAGGCGTGCGGCAATGTAAAAAATTTAATATAGGCGCAATCATTTCTTGGATATTCAACGAAGAGTCCTTGATAAGTATCTCAATTACCACCTGTTTAAAAGCAAGGCGACAATAGATTCAAGTTAAAGATTTTGAGCATTGTACAGAAAGTACAATCAGAGATAAAAAGAAGCTGTATGGGGATTGAAACTGAAAAAAATGGTCGGAGCGGCAGGATTTGAACCTATTTGGCATGCTTTTAGCATGGT
>JBALXQ010000032.1:38898-71951 GCA_036960565.1 Bermanella sp. | reverse complement strand
CCTTATATCGTAGCGGAGGTCTCTGCAAATCATAATGGAAAGATAGAACAGGCAAAATCCATTATGTTAGCCGCAAAATCAAGTGGTGCAGACGCTGTTAAACTTCAAACCTATACACCCGATACATTAACAATAGATTGTAATAAACCAGACTTCCTAATTACTGAGGGGTTATGGTCTGGAAATAATCTTTACGATTTATATAAACAGGCTTACACGCCATTCGAATGGCATAAGGATCTTTTTGACTACGCTCGGAAAATAGACATAACCTGTTTTAGCTCCCCATTTGATAAAACGGCTGTGGATCTGCTCGAAGATTTAAATACCCCAGCGTACAAAATAGCATCCTTTGAAGTGATTGATTTACCTCTGATTGAGTATGTGGCTAGAACAGGCAAACCGATGATTATTTCTACTGGTATGGCTAATTTAGTCGAAATTGAGGAATCTATTGATACTGCACTTTCTAATGGCTGCAAAGAAATTATTCTATTACATTGCATTAGTGCCTACCCAGCTCCAATTGAAGAGTCAAACCTAAAAACTATTCAAGACATGGCCAGCAGATTTTCTATTGTCACTGGGCTATCAGATCATACTTTAGGGACTACAGCGTCTATATCAGCGGTGGCTTTAGGCGCTAGTTTTATTGAGAAACATTTTACTTTGTCTCGAAAAGATAAGGGGCCCGACTCAGCATTCTCTCTAGAGCCTGATGAATTAAAGGGTTTGTGCATTCAGAGTAAGGAGGCTTGGTCGGCTTTAGGTTACTCAAGTTACGAAAGAAAAGAGTCTGAAAAAGGAAATTCTATGTTTAGACGGTCTTTATATTTTGTTCAACATGCAACTAAAGGATCGATATTGGATGAGACTACAGTACGAAGTATTCGCCCAGGCTATGGATTGGCGCCAAAATTTTATCCAGATGTAATAGGCCGAAAACTAAATCAAGATGTGGAACGTGGTACTCCAGTATCTTGGGAGGTACTAGAAGAAAAATGAAAAGAGTGTTTAACGTATTACTTCTGGGTTTAGGGAATATCGCTATGGGGTACGATATAGACCGAGATGATGTGTGCTGGACACATTTAAAAGCAATTTCAAAACACGCTAGCTTCACTCTAATTGCAGCAATAGACCCAGATCCTAATAAAAGAAAGGAATTCGAAATTCATACCAATATATCGGCATATTCAACGCTTCAAGAATTCCTAGCTGTAACCCATCCAGAAATAGATTTAGTGGTTATTGCAACACCTACTAATCAGCATTTAGATGATTATCGTCAGATAAAGGAAATTAAGCCGAGCCTGGTTTTAATGGAAAAACCATTGGTTAATTCTGTCGGTCAATTCAGTGAGTTGAAATCAGAGTTAGAAAGTGGCCCCAGTATTATTGTGAATTTATTTAGGCTTTATCAATACTCATTAAATGAAAAATTGAATGAATTAAATAGCTCTGGGTATTGCCGGGTGCATATACGCTACAGCGGCTCGTTATTACATAATGGCATTCATTTTATTTCATTGCTGGAAAATCATTTTGGTGAATGCCTGTCTTATGAAAAAATAATGGTTAATGATGAGGCGTGTTTTTCATTAAAATATAAGAACTCGAGTGTCTTGTTTCAGAAGGCCTATCCAGATTTGGATGACAATAGTATGACAGTGCAGTCGCCACTTGGTACCTATTATTACCTAAATGGGGGGCGTATTTCCTTTTTTATTGATAAGAATCATGTTCAAACTTATTTTGATCAGTATGAGTTTAATCATCACATGCTCTATGTATATGACAAGTGTTTGAATTTTTTTGAAACAAAATTTGATGACAGTCTCTCCCTGGCCATTTCAGGTCAGAATACCTTGCTAAAGTGTGAGGAGTCCCATGCTTAATCTTTCGCGATACAATCCAATTGGTGACGAAGAGAAAAAAGCTGCCATGAGGGTATTAGATTCAGGAAATCTATCCGCCTTTATTGGCGCATGGGGTGAGGGTTTTCATGGTGGCGAAGAGGTTAAAGCCTTCGAGAGCGAGTTGGCAGACTATTTTAGTGTTAAGCATGTCGTGACATTTAATTCGTTAACCTCGGGCTTAATAGCGGCTATTGGTGCTATTGGTATTGAACCTGGTGATGAAGTAATCGTCTCACCGTGGACCATGAGTGCAACAGCAACTGCCATTGTGGTATGGGGAGGAATCCCTGTATTTGTAGATATAGAGAAGAATTTCTACGGACTAGATCCTAGTAAAGTTAAGCAAGCTATTACAAAACACACCAAGGCTATTTTAGTAACGGATATTTTTGGCCATGGGGCGAAACTAGATGAATTGGAAAATATTGCAAAACAGCATGACTTAAAATTAATAGAGGATGTTGCTCAAGCACCGGGTATTAAATTTAAAAATAAGCTTTGTGGAAGGTGGGGAGAAATAGGTGGTTTTAGCTTAAATTATCATAAACATATACACACAGGAGAAGGTGGGTTTTGCATAACGGATGATGATAATTTAGCGTTAAAGATGAAGATGATTCGTAATCATGCTGAGGCAAGTATTGTTAATAGCCCCCTACAAGATTTGAGTAACATGGTGGGCTTCAATTTTAGAATGGGAGAAATTGAGGCAGCCATTGGACGTGAACAACTTAAAAAATTACCCGCATTACTAAAAATAAATCAAGAGAAGGCGCAGTGGCTCTATAATAGGTTAAAGGATACTAAATCTATAAGTTTACCAAAAATTGAAGAAAGCAGTTCCCATGCCTATTATGTTTTCCCGATACAGCTTAACTTTAGTAAGCAAAATGGTTTTTTAAAATCACTAGAAAAAGAACAGTTACCAGGTTTAGTGGCTCGCTATGTAAATGTGCATAGACTTCCTATGTTTGAACATAAAGTGGCTTTTGGACGGGGTTATCCTTGGAATATGGCTCACAGAGAAATAGATTATCAAGTGGGTATCTGTCCTGTTGCTGAAGACCTGAACGATCACTATTTTATTGGCTTGTTAATAAGCATGTATGACATGAATGAAGAAGAAGTGAATCAATTATGTGATATTTTTGAACGCGTACTTGAATCAACTTTAAATGAAACCTAATGTTTTACTTTGTAGTCATGATGCAGGAGGGGCCAATTTGTTACTGGCTTGGGCATTAGCGCACCCAGAAAATGCTTATGACGCGCTACTTAGCGGCCCTGCATTAGAAATATATAAAGCAAGTCCGCTAAAATTTAATCTACATGAGAGTATTGAGTATTTACCCAAGAGTATAAATGAATTTATATGCAGTACCGGTTGGCAAACAAATTGGGAAAAAAAGTTCATTGAATTTTGCATAAGTAATGACAAGAATGTGACGGTTTATTTAGACCATTGGGTCAATTATAGGTCAAGGTTTATTTGTGAAGGAAAAACATTAATACCTAATAGAATATGGGTTGTGGATGAAGAGGCTCTAAATATAGTGGCTCAAGAGATCCCTGAGGTGACTAACGTTGAAGTGGTTTGTAATTATTATGAAGATAATATTATTAATAATATTTTAGAAAGCCAGTCGTTGTCCGTAGATTCGCCTTCAATTTTATTGTGTTTAGAACCTATTAGGGAGCAAAAAATTGAACCAATGGTTCTCTGGGATAATTTGTTACGGTTTTTGAATACAGACTTTGATAACTGTCAATTTGTCATTAGACCGCACCCTAGCGGTGAATCTGACGGTACTGAGTATCTACACAGTGGATTGGCCAGTTTTTCAAGTGTTAAAATAAGTCACAATTCTTTAGAGGAAGATTTAAATTATTGCGAAACGGTAATTGGTTATCAATCATCTATTTTTTCAATGGCCCATAAACTAAAAAAGAATGTGATAAGCTATTTTCCAGCTACCAAAATGACTCCTTTATTACCCCATCACTATATTAACTACATTCCAGAGGATCCTTAATCAAAGGGAAGTTTTCTTTAATAATATCCAGTTTATCACTCTCCATTGGTTTCCAAGAAACAGCCTTATCTTCATTTTGCTTTGTGAATTCATACTCTCCTGTATTTAGCCCTTTTAATGCTTTAGGTAAAAGATCGAAAGCTGACTGATATAGGTGGCATCGCAAGTCTTGGTAACAGCTAAATAGATGTTTGTCATAACTCTCTATCGTTAATATAGGGCCGGCGTCATATTCTTCATTCATTAAATGAACGGTGTTGGCAATATCATCATTATTGTAAATACTCCATTCTACGCTGCTGCAACCCCTGTATTTGGGGAGCCTGCCTGGGTGTATATTAATAACGCCTATGGGTGTAGCGTCTAAAAGGCGCTTTCCTAACTTTCGTGGAGTTCCTGCATTAACTAAACAATCAAGCTGTAGCTTATTAATAAGCTCAATACATTCGGGAGTGTTGTGGTTTCTAACAAAAAAAAAGGCCGCCCTACTTAAACTACTGGAATAGCCAAATGCATCTTCGTTTTCAATGTTTTTGAAGCGCCCCGAAGTTCGACCTTCAATGATATTTAGGTCTCTACTACTCAGTGCTTTCAAATCACATATGACGCTGATTTCTGTAAAGCCTTCCTTATAGAGTGACCTGAGATAATGTGGCAACATTGGGTGATTTAACGTACTAAGAAGTCCGATTTTCATTTATTTTTAATCCATGACCATTTTTCATATTTACTTTAATAAAGCACAAAATGTTCCGCTATTTTTTATAAAAGCGGTAGCTTCTATCCGCGATATATTAATGGTTTATTAATTACTTATTAATCAATAACTTACAAGATTATTCAAGTGGTACAAATTTTGCGAACTGTTGTATATCAATGTTGGTGAATCAAGCATTAAAGTATTCTCTAACAGTGCCGATTTAAGTGTCATTAAAACAATTTAAATAGAGGCTAAATATGTTGCAACAAAAAGAACCTTTCTGGGATACCTTAATACCTGATTCATATAAAAATATGGAGCAAGAATTTGATGAGGGCTATAAATATAGATTGCTGCATGAAATCTCTATAAAACAGTCGGCCTTGCCGGACAATAAATGCCAACAAATGGGTGGCGGGAAACATAGAGCCTATTTTCAATCTCTAGATGAAAATGATGTAAGTGATACATTTAATTTATTGGCCTCTAACTCTAAACTGGAATTTAACTCAGATGTTCTAGGGTTATTTAGCAAAGTAATTACCCCAGAAATAGAAGAAGAATTAAATGCGTATTTTAATTCTAACTTTGCCATCATGTTTTACTCATCAAGAAATATAACCCTTGATAGCAGAGAGACCAACCCCTCAATCAAGTGGCATTGTGATGGCGCGCCTACCAAATCGGCCATGTTAATGTGTTATTTAAATGGTGAGGAAGACCATGAGTCTTCTACGCTGTTTCTCGATGAAGAACCTACCCGAAAGCTTAAAGAGGTTGGTTATATCTATAGCTTGGTGGTAGATCGTCATGAAGAGATTGATGATCTTCTGGATTATTACGAGATAGATAATGATATTCATCGTCACGCCTTTAAAGCGGGTGAGAGTATTCTATTTGGTGCTTCTCAGGTGGCTCATCGTGCCGAGGTACCAAAAATTGAAGGTGCTCGTACAACGCTTGATTTTTGTTTTATTCCATCGCCTGTGCCCTGGAGAGAGGCTATAGCAAAAGGATACGTTCCTGCGAATCAGTGTGTCCATTATAAAGGTCAGGTTCAGCGGCTTTTGGCCGCGGTAAATATTAGGGAGAATCCAAATAATACAGACCTAGAGTCAGCTCAGACAGAGGTAATACAAATACCTGCCGGAGGAAGAATATGCTCAGAAGAATCACTAAAACTTCACATAAGTGCAATGTTTAGTGATAAAAAATATGGTGAAAATCTATTTGCACAGGTTACTAAGAATAAGATTAACTATGCCACATTGACGGTTAATGAACTTTTAATGTTATTAAAAAAATCGTTTCACAATGGCCTTGATTGGTCAGGGGCATTTAATCAGCAGGACCTAACTAATTTAAAAGACCTTATTGAATTCGAACAGAAATATTCAAATTCAGTGAATCGATTTTCAGTTACGAACAAACCTAATCCCGACGGGGTTATGTGGCCTATTCCAAATCATCCTAAGCACCCTAAGTCTAAATTCGATATGCTGCCCTATGCGGTTGAGCATAAGATTATGGATAAGAGCACACCAATAGGCTCAGCGGGCTCCTGCTTTGCTATGGAAATAGCCAAGGTATTACAAACAGAGGAATTCAACTATGTTGTCACTGAATTGGGTGACAACCCCGAGCAAGAGGCCTATATAGATGGTTATAAGGTAGGCAGTGGAGATGCATTATACAGCGCAAATTTTGGTATATTATTTAATACCCCAAGTTTAAGGCAGTTGGCAGAAAAAGCTTTTGGCGAGCGCGAGTTTACCAAGTATCTAGTTCAGGCTGAGCAAGGTTTGTATATGGATCCATACCGTGAAAATGTTTATTTTAAGTCAAAAGAAAATTTTCTTCGGGACTATCCAAAACACATAGAGGCCATCAGGCAAACTTTGTTGCAAAGCGAGGTATTTATATTTACCGCGGGTTTAAATGAATGCTGGGAGTTATTTGACGGTAGTGTTATTTCACGTAACCCAAGAGATAGTTTCTTTCATTTGATGCAGCATAAAGTACTAACGGTGCAAGAAAATATCGATAATATAATGAGCTTCTTTAATTTGGTGAAGCGCCATAACCCTAAATTCAAGTTAATATTGACGCTGTCGCCAGTGCCTTTGTTGGCCACGGGTAGGGGAGATACTCATCATATTATAGAGGCAAATACTCACTCTAAGGCAGTGTTGAGAGTCGCCTTAGAAGAGGTGGTTAAACAACATGAGGATATCTATTATCTACCCAGTTTTGAACTGGTTACAGAATGTATGCCTAACGCCTGGAAAGAAGATCACCGCCATGTAACGAAAGAAACGGTGAGTAAAGTTATTTCAATGTTTAAAAATATGTTTGTACGCTAGATTATTTTATCTTTGATGATCGAATAATGTAGTGTTATCAGCCACTTTATCTGAGGTGGCTGATAAGTTATAACTTCATTGTAGGCATAACCTGGTTTACAGTAATTTATTGTAAAAATGAAATGATAGGAAATATTTTTAAGCTACGGCAGTGAGCGTTTTAGGTTTTATATTTTGAGGTCTGTATTTTCAAGTTGACAGGTACCGATCCGATTAAATCACAAGATAAAGCCTTGATAAACAGGGCTTTATCTTGATACTTTCTTTTTTCTATTCTGGTTCAGAAGTTGAGATCCAGGTCCAAGAATCCTCTTCCATAATAAACTCCTTTTTCATTATTTTGTTAAAATGATCATGTAGGCCAGTTAATGATTTAATACTTTCAGTTTTCCAATCAATAATCCATTTTTGTTTCTGTTGTTCATCATCAATAGACAACATGTGAGAATAACCAATATAAAGTAGGTGCCAGATACTACCGCGTATGAAAAAATAAAATGGCGGTAATTTAGGTTTTAACTTGTCGTCTAAAAATTTGGATATGGTGACTATGTTGGCTGTCATTGAATAGGTATTGGGTTCGATTTTTTGTAAAATGTCAATGATGTAATTATTTAATTCTTTTATGTTGTGATCGAGTGTTTCAATACGATCATGTGTTGTTTTTTCATCAATTGATTTGTCATTATTAAAAAACTGATGATTGAAGAATGCCTGCTTTAATTTCTGGGCAGTTTTTTCATCAATATCTAATTCCAATTGGCTGCTATCGAGCCATTGGGTATAGTCCAATTTGACCCCATCTGAGCAGTTGAATACTTCCGTGGTTTTTTTAAATGCTTGGCAGCATGTCTCCATGGTTCTTTTGGCGGTATATAATATGGGCTTTGTTTTCATTGTACTGCCATCTACCGCTTCCATGGTGACAGTGGCCTCACTTTTTACATCAGCCCCTAATAATAGATCTTTATCTTTTGTTTTGTAGTAAACAGATCCTTCTGCATGGTGATCATTGGTATCTTTATAGCCTAAATCAATACCAAATAAATAGACCTTCTTAAAAGCCCATCTTAAAAATAGGGCCACAGCAGAATTGGTACAGGTCGGGGTGCCCCTGTTAACTGAGCTGTCTTCATCTCCGAATAAAAGGCTAGTCACACTCTCCCCTTTAAAGTACATAGCTTTATGTTTAAAAAGTTTGAATACCTTGGGTGGCAATTGTGTTGGACCAATAATAGGAATGCTGGATAACCATTCGTTATCATTGAGTGCTTCTAAATGGGTGAGGGTGACCAAATGAGACTCAAGCTCAAGGTGTAAATCTGGTTTTATTCCATAATGGTAAAGTGAGTGAATAGAGGTTCCACAACTAACGATGAGTGCTTTACCTTGCATGCTTCTTAGTTGTTCTATTCTTGAGTTTAAAGATGGGCCACCACCAACTATTATAAGTGGTAAATCAAGCGTATCTTTTAAATTTGGTTTGATAATAGTGTGTTCAAGATGCAGGTTGTGAATGCAGTTGTTTATCTGATATATCTCATCATCATAATGTCCCCAAACGGAAACAAATGCGGTTGTGTCTTCCGTTATTTGCTTGGTCATTTTTATAAAGAGCTCGTTTTTTCTATGGTTCATAAAAAAAGTGGTGAGCGGGTAGCTTGGGCAGTGTTTGTTAAGGAAACGAAATTGAGCGGCTGTATGTGCCATTTCATTTTGGGAAGGACCTAAAATGAAATGGATACATTTATTGGGATCCTCAACAAAGGGCTCACATATCTTTTCCCAATCTATGGTGTATAAAGAAGTAGCGAACATGTCATCTTCGGTTTCATGTATTAGGCAATTTAATACGCTGTTTTTCTCTAAAAACTCCTTAATATGATACCCCGCGCCAATGCCGTTAAATACCATCATTGGGTAAAAGTCAGGTATTTTATAGCCTCTAAAGTTTTGCCTTGTTAATGGCGAGAGAGATAACAAATGACTACAACGTTGATGAAAGTATCTAGGTAAATAATAAGCACCTGTAAAGGGTGGTGCTATGGTTAAGATGTGTTTACCTGGAGCGTGATCCTTATAAAACTGAGCCAGCTCTTCACGTGCGTAAGACAGCGGTACATCGTTATATATTGATTGTCCGTTTTTTAAAATATCAAATTGTTTTAATTTGGTGTTAAAACTTACATTATATTCCTTCAGTCTGTAATCCTTGTACCTTTCATATATTCCTTTATGAAATTCCTTAAAAAAGTCTATATTGCTCTTTCTGAGTTTATCGGCAGCTTGAATTAACAATAAATTCTCTTGCGATATGTCTTGCGCAGTACTATTCATTTTCGGCACCTATTTGATATCTCTTATGACATGCAGAGCCTGTGCCATTCGCCACTTATTACATTTCGTTATAAATTATTTATTAGGGATACAAAATAATTGTATATGAGGCTTAAAGTATCTTTACAAGGGGCCGTTATATACATCGACAAGATAAATAATTCCGCAGCAGTCAAAGTATTGCAAGCCGGGACTCAAGGAGAAAGTCAATGCCACAAATTATTAATACCAACATTGCGTCCCTGACGGCGCAACGGAACTTGAATAAGTCCCAGACTGCAAACCAACAGGCTTTAGAGCGCTTGTCATCAGGTTTGCGGATTAACAGTGCCAAGGATGATGCGGCGGGTTTGGCAATTTCCACTCGTTTTACCTCACAAATTCGAGGTTTAAACGTAGCAATACGAAACGCGGGTGATGGTATCTCGCTAGCGCAAACCGCAGAAGGTGCGTTGGGCACCATGAACGACAACCTACAACGTATTCGTGAACTGTCGGTGCAGTCGGCCAACGCCACTAACTCCGATGTGGATAGAGAGGCACTTCAGGCCGAGGTTGATCAACTTATTGCCGAAGTAACACGTACTGCAGATGAAACCGATTTTAACGGTCGTAAACTTCTTGACGGTTCATTTGAAGCCACTTTTCAAATTGGTGCCAACGCGGGTCAGTCAATTGATATTTCCATTGCTCAATTAACTGCAGATAAACTAGGTGCGGGTATCGAATCGGGTATCTCAGCCCTGGGTACCGATTCAGCAATCGCCAATGGTGACCTGGTTATTAATGGTGTTGGTGTTGATGCGTCTTCGGCTTCCGATGATACGGCCTCTACTTCAGGTGCGGACCGTTCGGCCATATCTAAGGCGAACACCATCAATGAAAAATCCGATGAGACCGGTGTCGCGGCCGAAGTTAATGTCAATGTGGCATCGGGTACGGGTCAGACAATATCATCTACCAATGGATCTATAACGTTAAATGATGTGCGTATCGATATCACTACAGGTGGTGTGGATGCCGATGCCGATAGAGCCTCTGTATTACAAGCTATCAATGCCGTATCGGGGCAAACCGGTATTACCGCAGTCGATACCGGCGATGTGTCTACGGGCATTAACTTGCAGTCTGAAGACGGCCGCAACATTGACATAGTATTTAATAAATTTGATGCAAATGGTGATGAATATGCTAACGCGGTCACAGCAGCGGCCACTGGCTTGGCGACAGGTGGTAGTGATACTACCTCCGGTGCCATAGCCACCGCGGCGGCTGTTACCGGTGTGGCAACGGTCGACGCATTTGGTACTTTGTCAGGGCAATTCAATATCGCCATAGATGGTGAAGAAGCAATTACCGTTACCGTCGCGGGCACTGGTAGCACTATTGATGATGTAGTTACGAGTTTGCAAAATTCAATCGACAGCGCGATCTCTTCAGCCAATTTAGATGTCTCTGTTGTTGTTGCATCTACCGACGGTATTATTTCTATTACCTCGGGTACTGAGGGTTCTAGCTCTTCAATCATCATTGATACGGTTACCATTACCAATACGGCTAACAATCTAAACCTCTCCGGTCTTTTAGGTTTGGGTTCATCGGGCGGTACTGCAATCTCCGTATCAGATATGGATGCCATATATCTAGCTGATACCGGCAGTGATTCACTCGACAACGAAAGTGCAAACTATGTTGGTGTAGTGGGTCTATTAGAAAATGACGGTACTGCGAGATTAGTGGGTGCCGATACCTTCACCACAGGTGATGTGTTCTTTACCATCGCTGTGGATGGTGGTGTAGAAGTAGCCATAACGGTTGGAGCACCGTCTAGTAACTTTGTTACGGTGGGGGACTTAGATACCTTCGCAGCCACCATAGAAACCGAAATTAATGCACAACTGGCCGCGATTGGCGAGACGGGTACCGTCACGGTGAGCTTAGATGATGGTTTCCGCTTAAATATTACTTCTGACACCAAAGGGACTGATTCCCAAATCTTAATTAGTGCCAGTGCAAATACATCTGCTGCTTCAATAGCCGGTATTACAACTGCAACAGTAGGGCTCTCTCCCGTTAATGGCGTTGTGGGGGCGACTGGCGTTGAAAATGACTCTCAAACCTATGAAGGCTCCATTACCCTGCGTTCAATTAATGGTGATGACATCGTCATTAACTCGGGCAGTGGTTCCCTAGATAGTACCGGTCTAGAGACGGGTACCTTCCAGGCGGGACAGGCGTACGCTTCAAGTCAGAATAGAGAGGTATCGGGTGCTATCGCCACTCAGGGCTCGGTTGTGGCATCGCGAATTTCAACAGGTGGTCTAGATGATGCGTTGGTGGCACTTTTTGCTACCACGCTAACCACTACGTCTTTCACTATTACCGTGGATGGTGCCGATGAGGTGTCAATTGCCTTGGATGTTACTGCCACCACCGGTGACCTCGACAGCCTGGATACTTATTTGACGTCGTTAGAAACCGAAATTAACGCGACCTTGCTGGCCGATGGTCAAACTGGCACAGTGAATGTGTCGGTCAATGACGATAGTCAGTTGGTCATTACCTCTAACAGTTTTGGCACTAATTCCAGCATAGAAATTGGCACGGCGACCACCATGGCTTATGAAGAAATAGGCCTTCAGGATAATTTAGATGGATTTGGTAACGACGGCAACACAGCGACTCAAGGTGTGCTTATTGGGGTGGGCGATAACACCACCTTAGCAAACGTTGATGTGGGTCAAGTATTCTCCGCGGCCCTAAATAACGGTACTAATGATGGTCGAATTGTCGCCGAAACTATGAGAATCAGTGTGGATGGAGGCGAAACCATTGATGTTGACATAGCCTTGGCAACAGTGGGGGATGCCGATGCTGCAATCCAGTATGTTGAAACCACGATTAACGATGCTCTAGCCGCAGCAGGTCAATCAGGAACGGTCGACATAGAAATTAATGATACTGGTTTTGTCACCATTACTTCTGACACGATCGGTAGTTCATCCAGTATTGAAATTTTGACCTCTTCAACCGCTGCGCATACCTTTACTGGTATGGCGGGTTTGCTAGATTACCAGAAATCGGATATTGCAGTTGATGGTGTGGGCACACCGGATGGCTTAGATTCTGGTGACCTGGTATTAAATGGTGTTGCCATCGAAGCCGCCTTAAGCAGTGATGATGATTCGTCTAATACCTCGGCAGATTCTAGCTCTAAGCAAGCCAGTGGTATATCCATGGCCGCCGCCATTAACCGCGCCACCGACCAAACGGGAGTAACGGCAACTGTAAATTCTACCACCCTGGATGGCGGCACGCAGGTGGCTACATCCACCTCGGATACCCCCCAACAGGGCTCCATCATCGTCAACGGGGTGGAAACCGCTACCCTCACCACCAACGGCCAAAATGGCGGTGCCGATGACAGAGCCGCTGCCATAGATGCCATCAATGCCATATCGGGCCAAACCGGTGTCACAGCAGTCGATAACGGCGAAGGCGTCAGCCTTACCGCTGCAGATGGCCGTAATATCAGTGTGGTCATAAACACCAAGGGCAAGGATGCGACTGACTCTGCTGGCTCTATCGAAGCCTTGTCAGGAGCTGCCATTGGCTTGAACATAGCCGAGGCCGACATCTCGGGTGGGGCCACCTTTGCCGCTACCGCGGAAACTGCCTATAGCTCGGTGACACTAAGTGCAGCGGGTGCCATAGACATCTCGGCAGGCCAGAATGGCGCAGCAGCCTTGGAAGACTTGGGTTTACGAGTAGGTTCTTACGGTTCCAGTGAGGCAGGTGTCTTTATCGCAGATATCGACATCACCACGGTGGCCGGTGCAGAAGCGGCTCTGAAGGCGGTGGATAACGCCATCGGCGCGGTGGCAAGCCAAAGGGCAACCTTGGGTGCGATACAAAACAGGATGGATTCCACGGTGAATAACCTGTCGATCACATCCAATAACTTGTCGGCGGCAAACTCGCGAATTCAGGATGCTGACTTCGCGGCAGAAACGGCGGAACTGTCCAGAACCCAGGTACTGCAACAAGCGGGTATTTCGATTCTGGCCCAAGCCAATGCGGCACCACAGCAAGTGCTATCTCTACTTGGATAAGCTAGTTAACGGGGCCTCTATGAGGCTCCACTTTCTACGAAGTTTTTAGAGATTAGCTTAGACGAGGTGACATATGAGTGAATTTAAAGCAGATATGGGAAGGAATGATACCCAGACTCGCACTCCGCTAAACACCACGCCTCTTACAACGGCGCAGGGAAAAGGAGAAGCAGGTCAAAGCGTTCAAGCAAGCGGCAATACATTGCCGGACAGTAATGTGGTTAAAGTGGCAACAGAGGTGGATTCAAAAGCAGTGGAGAGCGCTGTTGCTAAATTAAATGACCATGTTCAAAACACAACCAGAACACTTAATTTTCAAGTGGACGATGAAAGCGGTAAAACGGTGATCAAAGTTTACGATAGGGAATCTGAAAAGCTCATTAGGCAGATCCCAAATGAGATGGTGTTGGAACTGGCCCGAAGACTAAATGAGGAGGAGCCCTCGTTATTGTTTAAAGCCCAAGTTTAAGTGCTGTCATATTAATGTGATGTGCAACACCTAAGCTTTGTTAAGCCTTATGCTTGTTTAGTCTATTGCTAAATTAAAGCAAACCCCATTACGGCCGTTAAAGGAAGTAATGGGGTTTTTTATTTACAGGGACGTAATGTATCCCACGATGCCAGGATGGCATGGAGAGGGGGTTTACAGGGACGTAATGTATCCCTCGGTGCCAGGATGGCATGGAGAGGGGATTTACAGGGACGTAATGTATCCCTCGGTGCCAGGATGGCATGAAGAGGGGATTTACAAGGACGTAATGGTTAGGGGATTTACAAGGACGTAATGGTTAGGGGATTTACAAGGACGTAATGGTTAGGGGATTTACAAGGATGTAATGTATCCCGCGTTGCTAGGATGGCAAGCAGCGGGATTTTTAGTTCTAGGATCTAGTATTCCTAAGGACTATTTTTCAGGATTATTTGGAATAAGGCATAACAGTTGCTTTGTATTTAATTTGTTCAGTTCAATCATGCGGAGGCGTATATGGCCAGCATACAAACATTAGGCTTAGGCTCAAATGTCTTAACCAGTGAATTGGTTGAGCAAATTATAGCGGCCGATCGTGAGGGCACTGAAAAGCTAATTAATTCAAGAACTGAATTAACCGAAGCGAAAATTTCAGCTTTTGGTGAGATCAATAGCAAGATGTCGGCTTTTCAAGATATCGTGGCTGACCTAACCGATGACGATGTCATTAGTGGCACAGTTTCCAGCTCTAGCGATGAAACCATTTTAACCGCTACGGCAGGCAGTTCAGCAGTGCCAGGTACTTATACGGTTGAAGTGCAAGAAATTGCTCAAGCGCATTCATTGGCCACAGAGTCTTATGCTGACTCAACCTCTATTGTGAGCACCAGCGGTGGGGTATTGGAATTTACTTTTGGCACAACGACTTATACAGACCCTGGTGGAGCTTATGATACGTTTACTGAAAATGCCGATAAAACAGGAGCAACCGTTACCATCGCTGCTAATGCCAGTTTATCAGATGTGCGCGACGCTATTAATAATGCCTCTTTGGAAGCAACCGCTTCCATTGTTTTTGATGGTGCGGGCTATAGATTAAGTATCGTCAGTGATGACTCGGGTGTAGATAATAGTATGGAAATAGTCGCTCGTGCGACAGCCAATGGCGCATTATCCACAGATGGCTTAGAGGCACTTGGTTATAATGCAGATCAGGTAACGGCTGCCAACATGACAGAGTCGCAAGGAGGGCAGGATGCCGTTTTAACCTTTAATGGTTTGTCTGTGACGCGAGAATCTAACGAAATTACAGACTTGATCACAGGTACTACCCTCAACCTACAATCGGATAACACGGGACAAAATGTCACGGTCACCATTGGTGCCGATTTAGAGTCTTTTACTGAAAAAATTGATGAATTGGTTGCCGCCTATAATGACTTGGCTGAAAGCGTCGATTTTTACACCGCTTATGATGCTGAAAAGGAAGAGGCAGGTATATTAACTGGGGATATCAGCATTAGAAGTGCCATGTTGGGTGTGAATAATATTTTGGCGAGCGCGGTCAATGGCATAAGTGGAAAAGAATTTGAATCTTTTGCAGAGCTGGGTATTGAAAGAGATCAAAACAATGAATTCAGATTAAAATTTAGTGTCTCTAAGTTTCTTGCAGCAATGTCGGATGATAGAGATACGGTGATTAATATTTTTGGCGTTAGCGGCGCCACAACTGATTCACTCATTGAATACAGTAATGATTCTATCAATACCAAAGCGGGTGAATATGACATTAATATCACCACATTAGCCAGCAAAGGGGCGTTTGAAGGTGCGATTGTATCCACCTTAGATTTTGCAACAGCTGTGGAGATTGATGATGCCAATGATGAATACACAATTAATGTGGATGGTAATACAGGTAGTTTTACGCTAGCACAGGGAAGTTACACCACTGGGGACTCGTTAGCGGCAGAGCTTCAATCAAAAATTAATGGTACCTCAGACTTGTCGTCTAACGGTGCAAAAGTTTCGGTGACTTATGATTCAGCTAACTATCGTTTTGATATTATTTCTAATAAATATGGGTCCTCTTCCCAAGTATCGTTTACCAGTGTGGATACTAACTCGGCTAACTCGTTAGGCATTAATGAATTAGGTATTGGTACCTTTGACGGTTCAGACCTATCGGCACTCAGTTCTTCTTATTTAGTGGGGCTAGGCGCCAGTACCGTTCCGGCCGATGCCAGTGTGGCCACAACCGATGGCATTAATTTTAACTTAACCAATGCCACATTTTCATTAGACGTTGATGGCGGCGGCGCGGTTGCAGTTACCGTAAATGAAGATGCATCTAGTAGTGATTTAAATGGCGACAGTGTATTTGGTGATCGCAATGACATATTACAAGCAGTACAAAATGCGATAGATGCAACGGCGCTATCAGGTGATGTTACTGCTTCATTTGATAATAATAATAAATTAGTTTTTACCACCTCAGCGGTAGGCAGCGCAAAATCAATTGAAATAACTGCGATAGGTGTCACTGCTACAGATACTTTATTAGGCCTGAATGACGACGACGGTGCGCAAACTAATGGTAGAGATGCAGGCTTGACGCTTGCAGCAAGTGACGCAACTTTTGACTTCACTCTAGATGGCATCGCCACCGCCACAACAATTGAAGTAGCAGCAGGGACATACACAACGGGTAATGATATTGCCACTGCGGTGGAAACAGCCATTAATACTGCGTTAGGAGTGGATGCTAATTTTACTGGCTTGGTAGTGGGTGCTTCCAGTGATGTGGGTACTCGAGATATATCAACTGTTATCGACTTTAATGCTAGCAATGCGGGCTTTGTTCTGAATGTTAATGGCACATCTCAGGAAGTGATCATTAATACCACTCCAGCAGACAATATTGTCGATATTCAAACAGCGTTAGATGCATCGTTTGGTGGCGGAGTGGTGACGGCTTCTTTGTCTGGTACAGGCTTAGTATTAACAACCGATACCACAGGCCATACCGAGTACTTACAAGTATCCAGTGATGGCCGGGGCTCTCAAACCACAGCAGGTGCGGTGATTGCTGCAGGAATTGATTTTAGTGGCGCCAATAACGCCACTTTTGATATGACGGTAGACGGTGTCACTATGAGTGTTGATGTTAATACAGATGCAAGCTCTGGCGATGAAGACGATACCCTTAGTGCCATTCAAACTGCAATTGATACCGCACTTGAAGCTTCGGGGCAATTTCAGGCAGGGGATGTTGTAGCCAAATTAGATGGCACAAGTCAGCTAATATTGGAAACGGCTTCTAAACTTGGTGTGAAAACCGCCAATACTTTTGGCTCCAGCGCTTCTATTCAAATTTCTAATATTGCCGGTACGACCACTGCCAATATGGGACTGGTTGCAGAAACGAAAACCGATGGCTACGACGCATTTGGTGTGAGTGATGATGTAAAATTTGGCTACGACGTAACCGCCAATGTTGATTATATAAATGATAGTGATAATGGCACTGGGCATTTAGAAATTACCATAGGTGGTAATGCAACTACTCTAGAATTTACCGCTGCCAGTAGCATCGCTTCATCTGCCCTGGGTATTCATTTACCAGATGGCTCTGAAACAACGGTGACAACCGGGACGGATGTAGAGGGAACCATTAATGGTGTAGTAGCAAATGGTTCGGGGCAATATCTCGCGGCGCAAAGTGGAAACACAGACGCCACAAACGGTTATTATGTAGCTAATCAGTCTGCAATCATTAGTGCAGCGGTAGTGGTGGATAGTACCAATGACACCTTTACCATGAACCTTAACGGGGTGGAAGCTGAAGTAACCATATCTCAAGGAACCTATGCCACTGGTGATGCGTTGGCTGCAGCTCTGGAGTCTGGTGTTAATGCAACCAGTGCATTTTCTAGCGCAAGCTATAGCGTTAAAGCTGAATACACCAGTGATGCAGCATCTTCATTATTTGGAAAAATTGGCCTTATTTCTAATATTACCGGCTCAACGTCGCAGGTAACAATGACAACAGTATCAGCTGCTGCCATTACCGCTTATGGTTTTGAATCTGGCCAGGCTGATGGTGAAGTAGGTAGCAATGCTGTCGGGGAAGTTGATGGAGCCAGTGGTGTTCGAATAAAAGTATTAGGGGGGGCAACTGGCGACAGAGGCACTATTAATTATATCTCGGGATTAGCAGATCAGCTCAATACTCTACTTGAAACCTATCTTAAAACTAATACAGGTACCCTTAATTTAAAAGTAGATGGTTTAAATGATGACCTTGCCGGTTTTGCTGAGCAGCAAGCAGAGTTAGATATTAGAATGGCTGCTCAAGAAACGTTATTACGAGCAAAATTTTTAGCCGCAGATAGCATTATTGCTACTATTAAAACAACAGAGAGCTTTTTAACTCAGCAATTTGAAGCTTATGCCGCGGCAGGTAAATAAGTAAAGAGTAAGATGAAAAAATAATAAAATTGATGTAATTTATACTCAACAATCCCATTGTTGAGTGGCTTTTTTGGTTCTGTAAGAAATCTTAGTTTTAGCCGTTATCAAAAGATAAAGTGGGTCTGAGTATCTAGGATTTTAACGGTTAAGTTTTAATTTAGGTTGGTATTGGCAATAGAATTGAAACATATTTGAAAATGTATTTGGGTAAGCTTCTTCAAAATCATCCCATTGCTTTAGGTTAAGTAAGTCTGATTTCTTACCATGAAAAGACATGAAGTCGCTTTTAACTTTATGGCTTAGATTGCTAAATCCTAGCCAATTTAGTTGAAATTCATTGCAAAGGTTTCTAATGGTAAGTGGAGTGAAATGTTTTTCATATTCATGAAATAATAGGTCTATGGTTCCACTCAAACTATAAAAATCATCTGAGTGGGTAATACTAGTTTGATTTTCTATTGCATTACTTTTCATAATAGCGTGACGTATTACTTTAACTTTGTGTTCATTGCACTCGTTTTTTTCTATGTCATATATTTCTCTAACTTGGTTGATTGGCTCTCTGCTTCTTGCGCTATATAAAGAAATTTTTATGAGGCCATTTGGTTTTAAATTTACTAATAAATTGGATAGGGCTTTTTTGTAATACCTAATATGATGCAACACACCAGAGCATTCAATAATGCTAAATTTTTCCTGTAAAATAGGCAATTTAGTTATGTCGGCTAGCTTAAATTGGATATTATCGATTTCAAATTCAATGGCTTTATGTTTTGCATAGGCTAGACTGTTTTGGCTAATGTCTATCGCTAATACATCCACATCGTCGAAATATTTTGCCACATTTAAGGCGTGTCTTCCGGTTCCACAGCCCGCAATTAGTATCTTAAGATCTTTCTCGTATAAATAATTAGGCAGGTCTGCATGCTTGAATTCATGGCGTAATGCGATTCCATAATTAACATTTTTTTTGTAGTCTAAAGTGTCCCATCTAGGATAGGGATATTTTTCATATTGATTTTTAACCTTGTTTTCTTTAACGGTTGGTATTCCCGTTAAGCTGTCAAATTCATAGTGGCTAATTTTATAATATTTTTCATGACATTTCTTTATTTCATAAGTCACTTCTGGCCATGAATTATCTTCAAAGTTCATCAGTGTATTAAACTCACTTAGCCCCTGCCAAGTCTCATACATGCTAAGTAATAATAGGGCCCCTGATATGTCTAGTGCTTTACAACCAAATTGTGTAAGTGATTGATCTGCGATAGATTTCAAAGCGGACACCATTTCTATTTCAGCATCTGTGTTGGGTAAAATATATTCATTTCGTAAGCCATAAAAGGATATTGCCTGGCAAAGGGAAATGTGATTTTTACTCAATTGACCTTGCTGGGTGCTGTGGGTTAATAGCTCATGACGTAAGGCCATAATGAGTTTTTCTATTAACTCACTTTTTATCAAGGTATTACGAAGCGCTGAAATAAACAGAGTGCTATTGGCAATGCCATCAAAATCAGTGGCGCTTCCCTGGGAATTAAGATGAAATTTAAATTCTAAAAGGCTACAAACTAAGCTTCCAAGTTGATTCAGGTTGACCTTATCCCATTTTAAATAACTTATGAGATCTTGTTCCAATTCAAGGTCGTAAAAATCGGCCTTTATTTGACTGGCAAGATCTACAACTTGTGAACGAATATGTAAATCATTTCCCTGCGTTTTAGCAAGTTCTCTATACTGGCCAAATGCTTCTATTATTTCCCCATCTTGCGCAAGTGTATAGGCAAGGCTAACCTCGGCCCTTGTTTCTTTAGGTGCAAATTTAATGGCATTTCTAAATGCTTGTTTTGCATTTTCAATATCCTGCTGGGCCAAATAAATATGGCCAGCACTATACCAATAGCCTCCATTCTCAGGAGACTCTGCTAGCGATAGGAATATAGCTTGTTGTGCAGACTGAAAATTTCCTGTTTCTAATTCAATTCTAGCCAAAAGGTTTAAGCTATCGCCATCTGATGGAGAAAACTCAATGGCTTTCTTTATATCGGCCTTAGCTTGAGCCAAAAGTGATAGGTTGCTTTGCAGAGAAGTTGTATCTATCTGAGTCTTATGAAAGGCATCGTAAGCGAGTTTATAATTGAGCTTTGCTTCTTGGGCTTTTTTACGGCTGACTGTTTTTACTAGTTTCCTGCCCTGTAGTGCAGTCATAAAGCCCCCTATAAAATTAAATGAGTATTTGATTGATGATAATGGGGGAATACGCACGTCTTATGCCAATAACGGAAAACCTAATGAAATCAAATGCCTATATTAAACTCTATTTTGTAGAGGAAATTAATTGCCGTAATATTGAACAGATTTAGACAGATAATTTACAAGAAATACTAAAGTATCTTGTAATTCCGTCGTTAACATTATTGAAGCGGTACTAATGTTAAGGCGTCCAGCAGGAGATAGGCATGTACTCAAAAGGTGCCAAGGGATACAGTCAGGTCAGTTTACAAACTGAAGTTATGGAAGCAGATCCTCACAAACTAATTCAGCTTCTTTTGGAAGGATCGTTAACTCGCCTTGCTATGGCAAAGAGCTTTATTGAACAGCGTGAGGTAGAGAAAAAGAATGAAAAAATTGGTCAAGTAGTGGAAATTCTGGGTAGCCTTCAGGAAAGTCTCGACCACGAACGTGGTGGTGATATTAGTATGAACCTAGAGCGTTTATATGACTATATGAGTCGCCGACTATTTGAGGCCAATCGCTTAAACGATAACGATATTATTACTGAAGTCATGGGCCTATTGTTGGAAATAAAATCAGGTTGGGAAGGTATTCGTGAGACCTATGAAGATTTGAAAGGTCAGGGCAAGGTGGTAGAAACCAATTTAAAAAGCTCTCTGTCCGTTTGAAATGATGGCCGAAACTAATAAATATTTCGTTTTCAAATAGTGAGCTGCTATTTATATCCACCAATAACTTGACGTTTATCCTGTTGGGTTATTGCTTATTTCGAAAAATCTAAAACAGTAAGTTACAAAATAATGCAAAAAGTTGTTTACAGTTCGCATTTTTTTTGTCAAGAATAAAGCATGGCGCTAAAGAATAAGAAAATAAATAAGATAAATCGTGCCAATAATAACTAAATAATAAAAATAACAACCTAAACACGTCACTTATTTGACCTATATAGAAATGGATACTTAACTATATTTTGTTGGTCAATTAAATGGCAAATTTAATGGCATTTGTGCCGTTGCTAAATGGGCTAAGGAAGCATCATGTGGCGAGAGATTAAGGTCTTGTTAGTGGACGACGACGAGCAGCGTAAGCATGATATGCGCGTGTTGCTTGATTTTTTGGGAGAGGGGTCCTATCCAAGTGATACCGGTTCCTGGAAAAAAGTCGCCAATGAATTAGAAGACCCCCAAGAGATCGTGGCCTTAATTCTGGGCAATTCCCACAAACAATCTTTAAGTGAAATATTAGCCAGCATAAGTGAATGGGATAAAGGTATGCCCATTATTTATGTGGGAGATGAAGAGCTTCCCGAAGACATATCTGATGATTTGCGCCGTGCCCTCATTGGTCATGTGACCATGCCCCCCAGCTACAATAAATTGCTAGACAACCTACATCGAGCCCAAATTTATCGCGAACACTATGCTCATAACCGAGTCCGCGGTGAGCGCCGTCAAGTGCAATTATTTCGTTCCTTAGTGGGCACCAGTCGTCAAATTCAATATGTGCGTGAGCTCATGCATCAGGTGGCCAACAAAGATGTCACGGTCCTCATTACTGGCGAAAGCGGCACAGGTAAAGAAGTAGTCGCTCGTAACCTGCATTATCACAGTGATCGCCGCGACGGCCCCTTTGTTCCTGTTAACTGTGGCGCCATTCCTCAGGAATTAATTGAGAGTGAATTATTTGGCCATGAAAAAGGTGCCTTTACTGGTGCCATCAGTACCCGCTTAGGCCGTTTTGAAATGGCCGAGGGCGGTACGCTATTTTTAGATGAAATAGGTGATTTACCTCTGGCCATGCAGGTAAAAATGTTACGTGTATTACAAGAGCGTAATTACGAAAGAGTAGGTGGCACTAAGACCATAAAAACCAATGTACGCATTATTGCTGCTACCCATAAAGATTTAGAGAAAATGGTCAGTGAAGAGACCTTCCGTGAAGACCTTTATTATCGATTAAATGTTTTTCCGTTGGAAGTTCCGCCCTTAAGAGAGCGCCGAGAAGACATCCCTCTTTTGTTAAATGAACTCATTTCTCGCATGGAAAATGAAAAGCGCGGTTCAATTCGATTTAACAGCGCTGCAATTATGTCCCTTTGCAGGCATGACTGGCATGGCAATGTTAGAGAAATTGCTAATCTAGTGGAGCGCTTGGCTATACTGCATCCCTATGGTGTGGTGGGCGTGCCCGAGTTACCGCCTAAGTTTCGTCATGTTGATGAAGGGGATGATGAAAGCTCTAACTTACCCGAAGCGGTTGCCTTACCCAGTGAGCCAGGTTTAGTGGGTTTGGATACACCAGCTCTTTTACCTGTTAATGGGATAGATCTTAAAGACTATCTAACTCATTTGGAACGTTCACTTATTCAACAGGCTCTGGATGATGCCTGTGGTGTAGTGGCCCGAGCCGCAGAAAAGTTAAAAATTCGCCGGACAACTCTGGTTGAAAAAATGCGTAAATATGGTTTACAGCGTAAAGAAAAAGAACCCATGGAAGAGGAGGAGTTGTAGTTAAATTGGATGAAGAAGAGAAAAGGCTGTAAGCCACTTTGTCTCCAGGCTGACCAGCCCACTTCAACGCTCCTTCGGGAGCGTTTTTTATATGTACAGGATGTACGGTATGAAGCGGGCGCAGGGATGCGCAAGAGCTTATATGTACAGGATGTACGGTCAGGATTTTTGCTCCAGGCAAATCCTAAGTACCTACATCCATGTAGGCAATGACGCGGGCGCATGGATGCGCAGGAGCGGCGTTTTTCAGTTTGTATCGTTCCAATTTAGTCCAAGAGCGGCGTTTTTCAGCCTGCATTGTTCTAATTTAATGCAATAAGCAAAGAGCGGCGTTTTTCAGTTTGTATCGCTTTAATTTAATAAACTCGGGCTCCTCGGCTTTAGCTGCTCTTCATCGGACCCATCACATCCATGAAATTATGCATCGCTTTATTAATTGATCGCTCAGACAATTCCAAGTAATTACATTTATGGCAGCAAGGAATAAGTCGAAGAAAAATACTTTTCCAACCCAATTTTTATTAACCAAGTGATTTCAATTAACTCTCTTCCAAAAAATAATCTACATCATCCCCCCTTAATATCTTTAAAGAAGTAACAACTCTTCCTTTATACGTAAATATTTTTAAACAATGCTAGGCACGCAAATTGCCAATACACACATAAGAGTGTTTTTTAGCCAGTAATTTGGCTTATTAATTTTTGTTAGGTGTGGAATATATGGCGTCTTTATTGGGAAGTGTTGCAGATACCTTGCCTAAAGAGAATTTGCGTCAAGCATTTGAACTCTTTAATGAAATGTCTCAGCAACTCAGCGAAAGCTATACAAATTTGGAAAGTCAGGTACAGGTGCTATCAGGAGAGCTGGCTGAAGTCAGTGCTGCTCGCATGAAAGAACTAAAAGAAAAGGAACAACTGGCCGATCGCTTACACAGTTTATTGCATCTATTACCTGGTGGTGTCGTGGTGTTAGATGGCAAGGGCCGAGTGCAGGAATGCAATTTAGCGGCGAGTAGCTTCTTTCAGCAGCAGGATGTAAAGGGGCAGCTTTGGCGCAATATTATCAACCGTAATTTCTGTCCAAAAGAAGATGACGGTCACGAGGTCTCTTTAAAAACGGGCTTGCGTTTAAGCATTCAAACCTCAAGTTTGGAAAATGAGCCGGGTCAAATTGTATTAATGACCGATCAAACTGAAACGCGAATGTTGCAAGATAAACTGGCTCGCAATCAAAGATTAACGGCTATGGGGAAAATGGTGGCAAGTTTGGCTCATCAAGTCAGAACGCCTCTATCAGGAGCCACGCTTTATGCTCAGCATCTGGCAAGTTCAGAATTGGATGAGGAAACTCGACAGCGCTTTTCAAAAAAGTTGAGCCGTCAGCTTAAAAATATAGAAGCTCAAGTGCGCGATATGCTTATTTTTGCCCGTGGCAGTGCTCCGCTAAATAAATTAATGGACATGGCGCAACTGAGTGAATTAGTAGAGGAAAGTAAAAGTATCTTACAAAAACAGTGTCAGGCAGATATTGAAATAGTGTGCATTGAAGGCAGTCGAGACGCAGGAGTTAAAATACAGTGCCATCAGGAAAGTCTAATTGGCGCCATTCAAAATCTAATGGCCAATGGTATAGAGGCCGCGGAGGAAGTAACCGAAAAGGTTAAAATAAAAGTTTCATTATCAAAGCAAGATAGCAATCTCAATATTACTGTTTCTGATAACGGATCTGGGCTTTCAAATGAACTTCAGGAAAAAATAACCGAACCATTTTATACCACCAAGAGCAATGGCACCGGATTAGGCTTGTCAGTGGTTAAGGCGGTAGCCCGGGCTCATCACGGACAACTTGGCTATTACAATCAGGCACAAGGTGGGGCCTGTTTTGTATTAACCGTACCGTTAAAAAATGTAGAAAATATCAATGCCTCTAAGGAGATGATCGATGAATGATTTTAGTATGTTGGTAGTGGAAGATGATGCTCAACTTCGTGAAGCCATAGTAGACACTTTAAAGCTGCAAAAAATCTGCTGTTTCGAAGCGCCCAGCGCAGAGGCGGCCATACTGTTTTTGAAAAGACAAAATGTCAGCATGATTTTATCGGATATTACCATGGGGGAGCTATCTGGATTTGATTTACTAAAACACGTTAAAGATCATCATCCTACTATCCCTATGGTTTTAATGACTGCTTTTGGAGAGGTGGAAAAAGCGGTACAAGCGATTCAAAAGGGCGCCATGGATTATTTGGTGAAGCCTTTTGATGTCGATGTGCTCATGGATACGATCAATCAATTTAGAAATCAAACTCATGCTTCTAGTAGTGTTAATGAACCGGTGGCCGAAGATGCCAGTTCTCGAGCATTATTTAAACTGGCCAAGCAGGTTTCCGGTAGCGACGCTACGGTGTTAATTAGTGGAGAAAGTGGTACTGGGAAAGAAGTAATTGCCCGTTATATTCATCAGCACAGCCCTCGTAGAGATAAACCTTTTGTGGCCATTAACTGTGCTGCCATTCCTGAGAATATGTTGGAAGCCACGCTCTTTGGTTATGAAAAAGGGGCTTTTACCGGCGCTTACAACAGCATGCCCGGCAAGTTTGAACAAGCTCAAGGTGGAACCTTGTTACTGGATGAAATAAGTGAAATGGATATTTCACTACAAGCGAAATTATTACGAGTGTTGCAAGAGCATGAAGTAGAACGTCTAGGTGGGCGTAAAACTATTTCACTGGACGTACGAATTTTAGCCACCACCAATCGTGATTTACTGAGCTATGTAAATGAAAAGAAATTCCGTGAAGACTTGTACTACCGCTTAAGTGTGTTTCCTTTGCATTGGAAAACATTGGCACAAAGGCCCAGAGATATTTTACCCATGGCCGAGCGCTTGTTAATGAAACATTGCCGCAAGCAATCTAAAAGTTCCTTGGTTTTTGATGAGTCGGCTCAGCAAAAACTCATTAGTCATAGCTGGCCGGGTAATGTACGTGAGCTTGATAACGTCATTCAAAGAGCGTTAATCATCCAATCTGGGCATACCATTAGCGGCTCAGACATTGTCCTAAACCTAATGACCGGTACTATTGCCAGCCCAACTCAAAACGTAACGGCTGCGCAGTTCCATATGCCGCAGCCGCCAACATCGTTCAATGACCTGGCAAACAATGAAACAATTAGCCCACAACAGGTAGACCATAACCTTGCAAGTCAACAATGTGCCGATGCTTTGGGTGACAATTTAAAACAACGAGAGTACGTACTTATTCTTGACGCTTTAAAAAATGAAAAAAATAAAAAACGCGCCGCCGAAAAATTGGGCATCAGCCCAAGAACATTAAGATACAAGATGGCCCGCATGCGCGAGCAAGGCATTGGGGCGCAAGGGGATTATCAGCTTTCCTAAAACCTCAAGTAATTAATAGAGAAGCAATAATAGTTTGGCCTGTGTTATGCAATCAAATAGTTAAGGAAAGAAAAGATGTCAGGAAGACGTCTTTCAGGGAGTTACACCAGAAGGAATGCTCTTTAAGGAATAAAGAGTTTGTAAGTACAAGCCAGGGTGGCTTTGAAGGAACAAAAATCAGGAAGAGCATCAGGGACGATTTGGCAAGGATGCCAATCAAGGATGGCTCACTAAAGAGTACTTTAAAAATGTAAGCCGCTATCAAGCACTTATTGTCTTGGGTACTTAAAATAATAATGGTCATCGTTAAGGGAGCACAGCATGGTAGATAGAGCAGATATAAATAGCGTGCTCTCGCAATTACGCCAAGTCCGTCAACAAATTCAGCAGCCTCAGCAAGACTCACCTCTGTCCGGCCCTAAAAACTTAATGGCTGAAGTGGATAAGGTAACAAAGACCTCGCAAAATTATCCCGACATTAAAGCCGATCCTAGCGTGCCTAATTTTCAAACCATGTTCAGCAACGCAATTAATAATGTCAATGATACCCAGATGCACAGTGGCAAGCTGGCCAAACGTTTTGAACAAGGTGATCCCCAAGTGGATTTACCTGAAGTCATGATTGCCGCGCAAAAAGCCAGCGTATCGTTTGAAGCCATGAAAGAAGTTAGAAACAAATTGGTTGATGCTTATAAAGACATCATGAATATGCCGGTGTAAGTATTCTTCATGAGTTATTTAAAAAATTTAAATGTCGACCTCTATCACACTTTAATACCTCTGTGTTTTGTGTTGCCAATATTCAATGTAACTGCAGTAAAGGTTAGATAATCATGGCCACCGATAATTTACCTGCTGAATCCCTCGATGATATTCCCGATCAAAATGAAAATTCTCCTAACGAGAATGTAAACGATACTCTGCCCGCTGCCATGGATGCCAGCGATATCAACCCGGTGATGATGGGATTTAATAAACTTTCCATTGTACGCCAGGTGGGTTTACTCATTGGTTTTGCCGCCATTCTCGCCTTGGGAATTGGCGTGGTAATTTGGTCGCAAGAAACCAATTACCGTCCTCTCATTAGTAATTTACAAGATTATAATGCCAAGGAAATTATTGATGCGCTTGAAATAAAAGATATCGATTACCGCATCAATCCCACTACGGGCATTGTCATGGTAGCCGAACATGAAATTCATGATGCGCGGTTGGCACTGGCAGCTATCGTTGCCCAAAACGATGATGGCATAGGGCTTGAATTGCTCGATAAAGAGCAAAGCCTAGGCACCAGTCAGTTCATAGAAAGTGTACGTTATCGTCGTGGTCTTGAAGGGGAGTTGGCTCGCACTATTTCCAGTTTACGCAGTGTGCGCAATGCTCGGGTTCATCTGGCTTTACCCAAACAATCTGTTTTTGTACGCGACGATCGCGAGCCCAGAGCCTCTGTATTTTTAGAAATTTACGGTGGCAAGGGCCTCACCAAAGATCAAGCCGAAGCCATCATCTCTTTAGTGGCGGGCAGCATTCCACAATTACCAATAGCAAACGTTACTCTGGTGGACCAAAAAGGAAATTTACTCAGTAAAGACGAGGGCAAGAAAGAAGACTTATTGGCCACCAAGCAATTTGAATACACCCAAAAAATTGAGAATAATCTGGGCCAAAGAGTGCAAAGAATTTTAGAGCCGGTACTGGGTGAAGAAAATTTCAGATCAGAAGTGAGTGCCGATGTTGATTTCACCTTAGTGGAGCAAACCGAAGAGCTCTTTAATCCTGATCTTATTGCCTTGCGCTCCGAACAAATTTTAAATGAAGAGCGCACCACCAAAGAAGACGGTGGTATTCCCGGCGCATTATCTAATCAGCCCACCGAAGCCGCAGCTGCCCCAGAAGAAGCTGGTGCCGCTGCCGGTGCCGCTGGCCAGCCCACCAATAAACGCAGCGAAGCCACCCGTAATTATGAAGTAGACCGTACGCTTAGCCATACTCAGCATCAGGTGGGCCGAATCCGCCGTCTAACTGTATCGGTGGCGGTGAACGATCGCATCAAGGGCAACCCATTAACTGGTGGCCTAGAGTCCCTACCCTGGACCAGTGATGAGCTTAAGAGCCTTGAATTGTTAGTGAAAGATGCGGTGGGTTTCAGTGCTGCCCGTGGTGATAGTGTCAGCGTTATTAACACGGCTTTCCTAGGTGGTGCCCAAGAGATAGGTGAGCCAGAATTTTGGCGCCAACCCTGGTTCTGGGAGATTGTGAAACAGGTACTTGCAGGCGTATTCTTACTGATAGTCATCTTTGGTGTGATTCGACCTATTGTTCGCAACCTTGTGGATCGTGGTAAGAAAGATGAAGTGGCAGACATCGAAGGGGAGCTGGATGATCTGGGTGAAGGGGATGACTTATTTGGCGACGACAAGGTCACCTTGGCTGGCGCCGATGAATTCTTATTGCCAGGAGCCAGTGATGGTTTCGAGCGTCAGCTAGATGCACTTAAGGGCTTAATTGCTGAAGATCCGGCTCGTGTGGCTCAGGCCTTTAAGAAATGGATCAACGATGATGCCAAGTAGTTTTTGTTTAAATTAGTCATTTATTTTTTCTTAAGTCTTTAATGCACATATAACATTTATTTACTGGATTGATCATGGCCGAGAACGACGACAAAGGCGCTCAAGATAATCTTCCTGCTAAACAAGGTGGCGAACTGGCAAGTCTGGATCATAAATCCAGAGCAGCCATATTGTTAATGAGTTTGGGTGAAAAAGATGCGGCCGAATTATTAAAACATTTGGGCCCAAAAGAAGTGCAAGCCGTGGGCGCTACTATGGCGGCTTTAAAAGACGTGACCCAAACCCAAGTAGAAGGAGTAGTAGCCGAATTTCTCGATAGCTTATCGGGTCAAACCGGTTTGGGCTTGGGGGCAGATGAATACATTCGTAACATGCTCACCCAGGCACTGGGTTCTGAAAAAGCGGGCGGTCTTATCGACCGCATATTATTAGGCGGTAATACCACCGGTCTCGACACGCTAAAATGGATGGAAAGCCGTGCTGTCTCCGACATCATTCGTCACGAACACCCGCAAATTCAAGCCATTGTTATTGCCTACTTAGATGCCGATCAGGCTGCTGAAATCCTTTATAACTTTGATGAAAAAGTACGCCTAGATATCATGATGCGTGTTTCATCCTTGCAAGCAGTGCAACCAGCGGCATTGATGGAACTCAATGACATACTTGAAAAACAATTCTCGGGCAGTCAGGGTCAGCAAACCACTGCTATGGGGGGGGTTAAAGTGACAGCCAGTATTATCAATAATCTCGACAGCGCCATGAGCGGCGAAATCCTCGAACAAATTAAGGAAATGGATGAAGAAATGGGCGTTCAAATTCAAGACCTCATGTTTGTCTTTGAAAACCTTAACGAAGTGGATGATCGCGGCATACAGGTACTGCTACGAGAAGTATCGGGTGACTTGCTCACACTGGCGCTTAAAGGGGCAGACGAAGATCTTAAAGAGAAAATATTCCGCAATATGTCTAAGCGTGCATCTGAATTGCTAAGGGATGATCTTGAAGCGAAAGGTCCGGTTAAAGTTAGTGAAGTGGAAAATGCACAAAAAGAAGTATTGGTCATTGCCAGACGCATGGCGGATGCAGGCGAAATTGTACTGGGCGGTGCTGGTGGCGAACAGATGTTATAAATTTTCTTGAAGAGAAAATTGAAAAATAAACCCGTGATTAACATGAGTAGAATTACATGATCGAACGCAGGCAACGAATTCCAGCAGAAGAAGTCATTAATCCTAAGAGCTGGAATTTGCCTTACTGGGTAGAGCCTGAAGCGGTGGTAAAGGCTCGCGAAAAAGAAGAGGCTAAAGCCGAGCAAGAAGTAGAAATTGAAGAAGAAGAAATTGAAGTTGAACCCTTAACCGCCGAACAATTGGAAAATATTCGCCAAGACGCCTATAACGAAGGGCTCCAGCAGGGGTTGGTAGAGGGACGTCAAAAAGGAGAAAAACTGGGGGCGCAAGAAGGCCGTAAAGAAGGCTTAACAGCAGGCACCGAAGAAGGCAGAAAGCTGGGGTTTGAAGCCGGTAATGATGAGGGAAAAAAGCAGGCATTAGAAGAAGGTCAGCAACAAACTCAACAAACCGTAGACGATTTACAATTGGTCATTAAAAATTTAAGTGAAGAGCTTTCTAGTCATAAAAATATAATAGACGACTTCTTGCCCGAGCTGGTGACACAACTGGCGCAGGCGGTCATTAATGAAGAACTCAGCCAAGGCAGTGAACACATAGTGGCCTTGGTGAATTTGGCTTTAGCTGCTTTACCCGTAGACAGAACTGATTTATCCATAGAATTAAATTCTAAAGACCTTCCTTTTTTAGAAGCCGCCTTCGAGCAAAACAATATACAAACTCAGCTTAGTGTTCATGATGAAATATCGGCCGGGGGATGCAAGCTAGTGACCTCCAAAAGTGTCGCCGACTTTACCTTGGAAGACCGTTGGGGAAATGTATTGACGCAATATAAACGTCAACTGCAATTGGGTTTGATGCAGGACGAGGCTGTGCTTGATGAACTCTATAAAGATTCAGCACCCGAACAAATTCCAGAAGAAGCAGCCCAGTCAACCCCAGTAGAAACACCAGCAGAAAACTCAGAGCCACAAAACTTAGAGCCACAAAACTTAGAGCCACAAAATTCAGAGCCACAAAATTCAGAGCCACAAAATTCAGAGCCACAAAACTTAGAGCCACAAAACTCAGAGCCACAAAATTCAGAGCCAGAAATTCCAGAATTGGAAAATCCAGAGCCAGAAAATCCAGACCCCCAGGCACTTGCTAAAGCGTCGCAGGACGAACCTGAACAACTAACTGCTCAAGAGCCTTCTCAAGCACTGCCTGAAGATTTGTCTTCTGCTGATGCTGAACCTTCTTCAGAAACCCCCGATGACGTACCGCCAGAGCCAGAAGAATGATCAACTCCAAGGCCCTTAACTGGCTTAAGCATAATAGTAATTTTACCGCCCGCCCCGTGGTCAGCGGCCACCTCACCCGTATGGTCGGGCTAACGCTTGAAGCCGTGGGCTGCAAAGTAAAAGTGGGTGAGCGTTGTTGGGTGTCTCAGCCCAATGGAAAAGTTGAAGCTGAAGTGGTGGGCTTTGATAACGACAAAATATTTTTAATGCCCATTGAAACCGTTCAGGGTTTGGAGCCTGGCGCCAAGGTCACCCCCATTATTGACAGCGATCATATTCCGGTGGGAGATTGTCTACTGGGCCGTGTCATAGATGGCGCAGGTAAGCCCTTGGATGACAAGGGTGAGATTCACAGTGAACACTCACTCAATATGGTGGGGAAAGTCATTAACCCCATGCACAGAGCCCCCATTCGTGAATCGATGGACGTGGGCATTCGCGCCATTAATGCGCTGTTAACCGTGGGTCGAGGCCAGCGCTTGGGTTTGTTTGCTGGGTCAGGCGTGGGTAAAAGTATGTTATTGGGCATGATGACCCGCTTCACCTCGGCCGATGTGGTAGTGGTGGCATTGGTGGGGGAGCGTGGCCGAGAAGTACAGGAATTCATTCAGGACATTCTCGGCGAAGAAGGACTTAAAAAAGCGGTGGTCGTGGCAAGTCCAGCCGATGACAGCCCCATTAAACGCATGCGAGCTGCTACATTAGCCACTGCCGTGGCCGAACACTTTCGCGACAAGGGCCAAGATGTGTTGTTGCTTATGGATAGTCTCACTCGCTTTGGTCAGGCCCAGCGCGAAATTGCGTTGTCCATTGGCGAGCCACCTGCCACCAAAGGCTATCCGCCGTCTGTGTTTGCCAAAATCCCTAAGCTGGTGGAGCGCACCGGTAATGGCCCACCAGGCGGAGGTTCCATTACCGCGTTTTATACAGTTTTAACCGAAGGGGATGATCTGCAAGATCCCATTGCCGATGCGGCCCGAGCCATTCTCGATGGCCATGTGGTATTAAGTCGCCGTATTGCCGAAGAAGGCCAGTACCCTGCTATCGACATCGAGGCCTCCATTAGCCGAGTGATGCCTCAGGTGGTACTGCCCAATATCTTAAAAAGCGCGCAAAATTTCAAACACCTCTACAGTGTTTACCAGCAAAACCGAGACCTCATTAGTGTGGGGGCCTATAGCGCAGGCAGCAATGCCGAATTAGATTTAGCGGTGCGATTGTTTCCTGTAATGAAAGCGTTTTTGGCTCAAGGTCTAGACGAAGCCATTAGCATGAAAGAAAGCGTGGAAGGCTTACAGCTGATTAACAATGAAGGGTTGGCCTTTAAAGCACAGCCCGCTCAGGGCCAACAAGCCCCCACGTAATGTCCTCCCAACGAGTTAGAGTAAAATGTATCGTCAACGCGCTAAACGAATGTCACCGCTTGTTCACATCACATTGAATATTATCGAGTTAATGAAGGGGGGAGTAAGGAAGGGTAAGAATGAAGTGTGCAATAGAAAATGTATTTAGT
>JBALXQ010000032.1:0-38798 GCA_036960565.1 Bermanella sp. | reverse complement strand
CTGGTGAGCGAGCAGGAGAGATAAATATGTATCGTCAACGCGCTAAACGAATGTCACCGCTTGTTCACATTGCACGGAATATGTCGCAAGAATGAAGTGTGCAATAGAAAATGTATTTAGTCTGGTGAGCGAGCAGGAGAGATAAATATGTATCGTCAACGCGCTAAACGAATGTCTCCTTTGGTGCACATCGCGCAAAAATCAGTGAATGAAGCTTTGTCCTATATAGGTCTTCTACAGCAGCGAATCGATAGCGAACATCAAAAGGAACAATCTTTAAGTGAGTACCAAGTCGAGTACATGCGGAAATTTCAGCAGGCGGGTAATCAGGGGATTTCTGGCTTACACCTGCAGCAGTTTGAATCCTTTATTTTTCAAATAGACACGGCTCTTCTTCGCCAAACTCAGCAGGTTCAACAATTTACGCAGCAGTTGCAGCAGGCGCAAAAGGTCTATTTAAAACTGAATCAACGGCTAAAAAGTTATGAAAAATTACAAACCCGTTTAACGGACCAGGCTCTGACAGAAGAGAATAAACAACTGCAAAAATTTCTTGATGAGATGGGGGCTCAATTACACCGCGCCAAAAAACTGTAGTTTTTATTAAGCTTTTTCGTATGCACTCGGCCAATATTCCCTAAAGATTTATTCTGTACTTGTAAACAATCTTGTTATTTTTAATGGTTTTAAGATCGAATAGTAATCTGCAATGGTGTTCTTATTAAATCAGCTTCTTTAAAAGTTCATGCTAAATTCTGAGTTGCAATATATGCCAAATTATTTATTTTTTAATTTAGGTTACAAAAATGGCCTAAATTTTAAAAAACCCCTTATTTAAACCGCTATAGCGATATTTTATTGATGTAGCCGTAGCAGACATTTCATAGGTCACATGGTCATTAATGGCTTTTTTTTAAGGTCGCTTTCACTAGCAAGCTCATTTTTAACGTCTAATCTTACATTTAAATAGGAAATCTTAAGCATTAGGCTGACTTAAAACATGGAAACAGAAAATCTGGATCTGGGCACTAAGTGCACCATTATTCGCGCAGAGGAACTGCACAAGCAAATGGAAGACCTGTTGCAAACGGGTCACGATGTGGAAGTAGACGCATCTCAAGTAGAGCAAATAGACTCCTCAGTTTTACAACTCCTACTCAGTCTTCATCAAACCTTATCTCAGGATGGTCGCAACCTACATTGGAAGTCACCCTCCGAGCAAACTCTGGTCAGTGCTAAATTACTGGGTCTGGATACACATCTTGGACTACACCATCACTAATCAGGGGAAGATCAGCATGGCTAAAAAACTTAACCCTAAGGAAAACGAAGTTGCTTGGCCTAGCTACTCAACTTGGATGAATCAATTTTTAAACGCGGAGACCTTTCATGGCCAAAATACTAGCAGTTGATGACTCTGCCTCCATGCGTCAAATGGTGAGCTTCACCCTGAAAGGGGCGGGCCACCAGGTGACAGAAGCCAGCGATGGTGTTGAGGCGCTAAAAATTGCCGAAGGGCAACCGATGGACCTAGTGTTAAGCGATGTGAATATGCCTAATATGAATGGCATCGACTTGTGCGCAAAGTTGCGCCAACTTCCTGCTTATAAATTCACTCCAATTTTAATGCTCACAACAGAATCCACTGGCGATAAAAAAATGGCGGGTAAATCGGCCGGTGCCACCGGTTGGATTGTAAAACCCTTTAACCCGGACCAGCTTTTGACCACGATTAAAAAAGTATTGGGGTAAATTTTCATGAGTGTCGATCTTAGTCAGTTTCATCAGGTCTTTTACGAAGAGAGTTACGAAGGTCTCGATGCCATGGAGCAGGGCCTGCTCGAAATGAACATCGACGACCCTGATGAAGAGGTCATTAATACTATTTTCCGTTCAGCCCATTCTATCAAGGGTGGGTCTGGTACGTTTGGTTTTATGCAAGTCGCTAACTTTACTCATGTGTTGGAAACCTTGTTAGATGAAGTGCGCAGTGGTGACAGAAAACTCAATCAATCGGCCATGGATTTATTGCTGGTGAGTGTCGATTGTATGCGCGACATGCTGCAAGCACTGCAGGCAGGTGGCGAGCCAGACATGGCAAACGCCGATGAATTACGAACTCAGTTCGAAGCTATTCTTAATGACAAAGACACAGTAGCCAACGCTTCTGCCCAAGCCGACCAGAGTGCCGGCGATGACGGCTCTGGATCGAGTGACGGAACAAATGATGAATCAGGTGGCGGCGGTGGTCACGGTTGGAGTATAGATTTCACTCCTGAACCACAAATGTTGCAAACCGGCAACGAACCTACACGCATGTTTCGTCAACTTGGCGAACTGTGTGAAAACAATATGCAGGTTACCGCCAAGCTGGATCGCCTGCCGGGTTTTAATAGCCTCAACCCAGAGCTCTGTTTTTTACACTGGCACATTGAAGTACAAGCTGATGTTCCTCGTTCAGCCATAGATGAAGTTTTTGAATGGGTCATAGACGACGCCGAAATTATTATCACACCACTAGGGCAAGCTATTGATCAAGCCGCCGAAGAAACTGTAGCGCCGAAGGCCGTGGTGGAAGAAGTGGTGGCGGTGGTAGAAGAAGTTAAAGAAGCAGTGCCGCCTCAGGCAGAAGAAAAACCCAAAGCGGTCGCTAAAAAAGCACCAGCACAAGAAAACTCCTCTATTCGTGTGGACATAGATAAGGTGGATAACCTCATCAATATGGTGGGGGAACTGGTCATCACTCAGTCTATGCTGGGTGAGCTGGGTGAAAATTTCGACATGGGCCGCGTGCAAAGATTACAAGAGGGTCTAGCCCAACTGGAACACAACACCCGAGAGTTACAAGAAAGTGTCATGAAAATTCGCATGATGCCCATTAGTTTTGTCTTTAGCCGTTTCCCAAGATTGGTGCGTGATACTGCGCGTAAACTCGATAAAAAAATCGAGCTGGTCATGTCAGGTGAAAATACCGAGCTGGATAAAACGGTCATGGAAAAACTGGGTGACCCCATGGTGCATTTGATTCGCAACTCCATGGATCATGGTATCGAATCTCCAGAAGAACGCGTTAGAAATGGTAAGAGTGAAACCGGCATAGTGGAGCTTAAGGCTTACCATCAAAGTGGCAATATTGTCATTGAGATTGAAGACGATGGCGCTGGTTTAAATACTGAACGAATATTACAAAAAGCCCGCGAAAATGGCGTCATTGCCGAGGACGCTAATTTAAGTGAAGACCAGGTTTTTGATTTAATTTTTCAACCGGGTTTCTCCACTGCCGATGTGGTCAGTGACTTATCTGGTCGTGGTGTGGGCATGGATGTTGTGCGTCGAAATATCGCCGCCCTTAATGGCTCGATTGAAGTGTTTTCTGAAAAAGACAAGGGCAGCCGCTTCGTTATTCGCTTGCCGCTTACCCTAGCTATTCTAGATGGGCAGCTGGTGCAGGTGGAAGATCAAATTTATATATTCCCACTGGTGAGCATTGTTGAATCTATTCAATATCAGGGCAGTGAACTAAACAACGTAGGCGGCCACAGTGATGTATTACAACTGCGCGACGAGTACGTACCGATACTGTTATTAAATCAAACATTTGGTATCCACACTGAAAAAGAGGAGTTGGATGGCAGCATTATCGTAGTGGTGGAAGCCGATGGTGAAAAAATAGGGGTAGTGGTAGATGAGCTACTGGGGCAGCAACAGGTAGTAATCAAGAGTCTGGAAGAAAACTACAAAAAAGTTGATGGTATTTCAGGTGCCACCATTTTAGGGGATGGCACTGTGGCTCTGATTATTGATGTGAGTGGTTTATCGAGACTGTCAGAAATTTCACAAAAAGATTTGAACAAGAAAGTTAAGAATCATAAGGCAGCGTAGCGGCGCTGAGTGATTTTCAATGATTTAATTTAGCAGCATAACGGATGTGTAATCATGAGTGCCGCAGCAGAAATGAGTTCAGAAACAAACCAGGAAGCGACTACAGAAGAGGCGTTGGCCACCCAGCAATACCTCACTTTCATCATGAATGATGAAGAGTATGGTGTCGACATTTTGGCCGTGCAGGAAATCCGCGGTTGGGAAAGGGCCACTTTAGTGCCCAACAGTCCTTCACATATGAAGGGGGTTCTGAATTTGCGCGGCACCATAGTGCCCATCATTGATTTACGCGATCGTTTTAATATCCCCAATGTTGATTACAGCGATGTCACTGTGGTGGTGATTTTAAAAATAGAGACCGAAAAGGGCGAGCGCACTATGGGCATCATTGTTGATGCGATCAGTGATGTCTATGACGTCCCCTTAGATAAAGTACGCACCACTGGGGTGGCCGAAAATCAAAATTCACAATTTATTAAAGGCTTAGTCACAGTGGATAAAAGCATGGTGATTCTGCTTGAATTAAAAAAACTATTAACCATAGACGACTAACCCAGGCGGCCAGTCATTTTATTCACGGGTTTTTAAAAAAAGGGGGCGGCTTAGGTGGAAGTTAACAAAATGTATCTGACGGATTTTAAAATGCACTTAACCCCAGATGGCTAAGTCAGCCGTGAAAATGTTGTTGAATGAAAAATGCGATCACGGAAATAAAGTTGTGTGATCAGATAAATGATTTATAGGTTTAAATTAATAAACAGGTGATAAGGAAATGGAACAACTCAATCGGTTTAACATGCAATATAAGATGGTCATTCCATGGGCTCTGCCCTTGGTGGGCCTGATTTATGCCTACATGAGTATGCCGCAGGGAACCAATGGCAACGCCTTAATTATTACCGCGCTGTTATGTGGTGCCGGTGCAGTGGTGAGTTGGATGTTAGGCCAGCGTGTATTAACCGGTTTAACCACCGCCATTAAAAGCGCTAATGCCAGTGCCAACGGCGATTACAGTTACGAGCCCCCCATGAGCGGGCGAGATGAAATGACTCATCTAATTTATACCTTAGTCAATCTCAGAAACTCGGTGCGTACCGCCATTAAAAAGGGTGATGCTGCACAGGATGATAGTGTTGCAGATGAGAATGCTGCCAAGGTCGAAGCCATTAGCAAGACCCAGGCAATGATAGAGTTCAATATGGATGGCACCATTATTACAGCCAATGATAATTTTCTTGGGGCCATGGGCTATCACTTGGAAGAAATACAGGGGCAGCATCACAGCATATTTATTGAACCTGAATTTAAGGCAAGTGCAGAATACCGTCAATTCTGGGATAAACTAAATCGCGGTGAATTTGAATCTCAAGAATACAAACGTATCGGTAAAGGTGGTAAAGAAGTATGGATTCAAGCCTCTTATAATCCAATATTTGATTCAAAGGGTAAGGCCGTTAAAGTTGTTAAATTTGCAATAGATGTGACTCAGCAGAAAATCGACACCGTTCATAATACTCGAGTCAGACTCGCCCTTGATGCTTGTGCAGAATCTTGCCTGATGGTAGCCGATGAAAACTATGATTTGGTTTATACCAATAAGGGCGTCAACTCTATGTTTGAGGTAGCAGAGAGCGACATCAAACAAGCTATTCCAAGCTTCTCGCCAAGTAATGTGTTGGGCAGCAATATTGATATCTTCCATAAAAACCCAAGTTACCAGCGTGGCCTGCTCGACAAGTTAACCAGTTCCCATGAAACTCAGTTGGAGCTCGGTGCCAGAACATTTGCCTTGGTGGTTAATCCAATACGCGATGACAGCGGCAAGCGTATAGGTACCGTGGTGGAGTGGACAGATAAAACTCAAGAGTTGGCTCGCCTAGAAAAAGAAGCGGTTGTTTCAGCAGATAATGCACGGACTCGCCAGGCCCTTAATGTATGCCAGGCCAACGTGATGATGGCGGATGCAGAGCTTAATATCGTCTACCTGAATGATTCGGTTAAACAAATGATGCTGGATGCCCAGCAAGACATTCGCACTCAATTACCTAATTTTGATGCAAATTCGCTAATGGGATTTAATGTAGACGGCTTCCATAAAAATCCGGCCCATCAACGTGGCATGCTCAAAGACTTAAAAGATGTTTATGAAACCAGCATCGTGGTGGGCGGACGCACATTTTCGTTAGTGGCCACGCCTGTGTGGGTTGAGGGAGAACGCTTGGGCACTGTGGTGGAATGGAGTGACCAAACACAAATGCTTAAGGAAAAAGATATTGCCGATAAATTGGCTGCCGAAAATGCCCGTACCAGTACGGCGTTAAATGTATGCCAGGCCAATGTGATGATGGCCGATGCCGATCTCAATATTGTCTACCTCAATAATTCAGTGAAGAAGATGATGAGCGAGGCTCAGAACGATATTCGCAAAGACCTGCCTAATTTCGATACCAATACCCTACTTGGCTTCAATGTTGACGGCTTCCACAAGAATCCGTCACATCAACGCAACATGCTAGCGGATCTTAAGAACGTCTATGAAACCAGCATCGTTGTGGGCGGGCGTAGCTTTAACCTAGTGGCCACGCCAGTGTGGGAAGAAGGAGTTCGATTGGGCACAGTAGTAGAGTGGGATGACATTACCGATAGCCTGGCCAAGGAGATTGAGGACAAGCGGGTGTCCGATGAAAATGCCCGAGTCAAGCTAGCCCTAGATGTGTGCTCGGCCAATACTATGATCGCCGATGTGGACTTTAACGTGATCTACACCAACGCGGCGGTACAAAACATGCTCTCCGTCGGTGAAAATGACATTAAGCAAGACTTGCCCGGCTTCAGTGCCAGTAAGGTAATGGGCAGTAACATTGATATATTCCACAAGAACCCTGCGCACCAGCGCAACATGGTGGGCAGCCTCACCTCCACTTACAATACCGAGATTGTGGTGGGTGGCCGCACCTTTGGCCTCATCGCCAGCCCGATTAACAATGCAGAAGGAGAGCGTCTTGGGACGGTAGTGGAATGGAATGACCGCACCGAAGAAGTGGCCGTGGAACAGGAAGTAGACAACATAATCGAAGCTGCCGGTAAGGGCGATCTTAGCCAGCGCGCTACGGTGGATGATAAGAAGGGCTTCTTTAAAGAACTGTGTATGGGCTTGAACCGCTTAGTAGGCTTGTCTGAGGACGTCATCAACGACACCGCACGGGTACTAGGTGCCATGGCGGAAGGTAATTTAACCGAGCGAATCGACGCCGATTACGAAGGTTTGTTTGGCAAGTTAAAAACTGACTCCAACACCACAGGGGACAGGCTAACCGACATTATTGGTCGCATCCGTGAGGCCGCCAATACCGTGTCTACCGGGTCTACCGAGATTGCTCAAGGTAACACCGACCTTTCGCAACGTACCGAGGAGCAAGCGTCCAGCTTGGAAGAAACCGCTTCTAGTATGGAAGAGATGACCAGTTCGGTGAAACAAACCAGTGAGAACGCTTCCCATGCCAACGAGCTGGCGGCCAACGCGCAAGAGAAAGCCAGCAAGGGTGGTGAGGTAGTGTCCAGAGCGGTGACCGCCATGGATGAAATTAACTCCTCAAGTAAGAAGATTGCCGACATCATTGGTGTCATTGATGAGATCGCTTTCCAAACTAACCTACTGGCGCTAAATGCTGCGGTAGAAGCTGCACGAGCCGGTGAACAGGGCAAGGGCTTTGCAGTAGTGGCCGGGGAAGTTCGTAACCTCGCGCAACGTTCAGCCGGTGCCGCGAAAGAGATTAAAGACCTCATTCGTGACAGTGTTGAGAAAGTAGATAACGGCACCGAGCTGGTGAACGAGTCAGGCACCACGCTTACCGAAATTGTGGATGCAGTAGAAAAAGTAAGCACCATGATTAAGGAAATCAGTGATGCTGCCATTGAACAAAGTGCCGGTATTGAGCAGGTGAACAAGGCCATCAGTCAGATGGATGAAATGACCCAGCAAAATGCCGCCCTAGTAGAGGAAGCATCAGCTGCCAGTGAAACCATGACCGAACAAGCCAAGAGCATGTTAGATCTGGTGGGCTTCTTCCAGATGGCAGCCGGCTCGGATGCGGGAGGTGGCAACTACAATTCGGCTCCCATGAGCATGGCACCGGTTCAGCAATTGCGAGCCGCACCAAAACCCAGAGCCATATCAGCCAGCGCGAGTCGTCCGGCCGTAAAAGATGACGGCGATGATTGGCAGGAGTTCTAGCTGAGTTAATTATTTGGCCCTGATACTGGCACTCACTACAATATTAGGGCCAGTATCAAGGCCAGATTAACAACGGCTAGTAGTCTTTCCGGCAAGGAGTGCAGGATGATGAGTATGAACGCGCCTGAAAAAGTGCGAGGCAATCTTAGTATGGACTTTACCAGTAAAGAATTTCCCATGGCCGATGAGGATTTCAAACACCTCGCTACCATGGCCTACGACATTAGCGGTATTGTTCTGGGAGAGCAAAAAAAAGAACTGGTATACAGTCGTATTTCTCGGCGGATTCGCAAGTTAAACCTAAATAACTTTTCTCAATACTGTCAATACTTATCAAGCAATCATGAAAGTGAAACCAATGAGTTTTTAAATGCCATCACCACTAATTTAACCTCGTTTTTTCGCGAGTCTCATCACTTTGAATTTCTCGCCAAGGAAGTGATACCCAAGTGGAAGCAACAAAAAAAAACTCAGCCTATTAGAATTTGGTCCTCGGCCTGCAGTACCGGACCCGAGCCCTACAGCATTGCTATTACCTTAAATAAAAACATGGCAGTGGATAAGTTTAATATAAAAATTCTCGCCACAGATTTAGACAGCGACGTATTGGCCAAAGCTCGGCAAGGGGAATATCCCATTGCCGACATTGAGCAAATTCCGCGTAATTATTTATCGAGTTTTTTACGTAACAAGGGCCAGGAAACTGGCCAAGTAAAAGATAATATTCGTCAGATGATCCAGTTTAACCTACTAAATTTATTAGGGCCTTGGCCCATGAGACACCAATTTGATGTGATATTTTGTCGTAACGTGGTGATTTATTTTAACAAAGAAACCCAAAGAGAGTTGTTTGATCGCATCGCAGATTCTTTGGTGGAAGGCGGTTATCTTTTTATAGGTCACAGTGAAACTTTACACGGCATGACCGAACGTTTTGTTAATGTTGGGCGTACAATATATCAAAAGATACGTTAATTATGTTTGTGTTATAGGCAATGGTTTTTAAATTGCGAAGAGTTAACAGTGAAAGGTTAAATTTACCTAGACACTTTTAGTTTTCATACAAGAATGATCTATATTTAAAGCAGGCAGGCAGATGAATACCGTTAAATTTTTGCTATTTAAAAATTTAATTTCTTTGCCTAGTCATGCTTATTTCAAAGGTGCGTTAAGTGCATAAACAACATAAGCACCATCACAATCATCATGATCACCTTAAACAGCCACCCACTGAAAAGGGGTTTAGTCATGTTAATCGTTATTATGACAAACACCTTCAGGTTTGGACTGCAAAAATATTACCTGGTGAATTTTACGTGACCAGTCACGGCGAGATGATTGCCACAGTGCTGGGCTCTTGCATCAGTGCTTGTATTCGTGATGTTAAACTGGGCATAGGTGGCATGAATCATTTTATGTTACCTGCCCAAAACGAACACAGTACTGAGCAATGGGGCAGTAATGCCAACACTGCAGAAACCCGCTACGGCAATTGGGCCATGGAGCATTTGTTAAATACCCTTTATAAAATGGGCTCGCGTAAACAAGATTTGGAAGTGAAACTGTTTGGTGGCGGCCAGGTCATGGCCAGCATGACGGATGTGGGTCAGCGCAATATATTATTTGTGTATGACTACTTGCGTAAAGAAGGCATGAATGTGACAGCGTCCGATGTGGGGGATGTATTTTCCCGTAAAGTGTTATTTTTTCCTGATACAGGGTCAGTGAAAGTACGTCGTATTATCTCCACCCATAACCAGACTATTGTTAACCGTGAGAAGGGATACATGGACAGTATTCAACAGCATAAAGACGACAGCGACATAGAATTGTTTGATTAAAATCGAGTGCCTGACAGGCTCCGGTTGAGAGTATTTTAAGATGGAATTTATGATGATGGATTACAATTTAGTGATCAGGAGGGATACATGGTTAGAGTCTTGATAGTGGATGACTCCATCCTGATTCGTAAGGTATTAACTGATATCTTTAATAAGGCACCGGGCATTGAGGTAGTCGGCACGGCCGAGGATCCCTTTATTGCTCGAGAAAAAATTAAGCAATTAAAGCCAGATGTAATTACCTTGGACATTGAGATGCCAAAGATGGATGGCATTACTTTTTTAAAAAAAATCATGAAACTAAGGCCCATGCCGGTGGTGATGATTTCAACCCTTACTCAAAAAGGCGCACCAGCCACTCTGGAGGCTTTAGAGGTGGGAGCGGTGGAATACGTCGGCAAGCCCAGTGCCGATAGCCCCGAGTTGTTGGCCGAATATGCTCAGGAAATTGTAGAAAAAGTAAAATTGGCGGCCATCGCCAACTTAGGACGTCTGGAAATTCAGGCCAATAGGGATCCTATTAAAGTGGAGCGGGCCAGTAAGATTGGTCAGATGCACAATACCATTATCGCTATCGGTGCCAGCACTGGCGGTACCGAAGCCATACGTGAATTATTAATGATGATGCCAGCGGATAGCCCGCCCATTGTCATTACTCAGCACATTCCTCCTGTGTTTAGTACTTCGTTTGCTAAGCGCCTAGATAGCTTATTACCCCTCACCGTACATGAGGCTCATAACGGCGATAAAATAATGGCGGGGCACGTGTATATTGCGCCAGGTGATCGCCATTTAAAGGTCGTTAAAAAGGGGGGACATTATTATTGCGAGATTACCAATGGTGAACGTGTGAACCTGCACAAGCCATCAGTAGAGGTCTTGTTTAACTCCATTACCGAACATTGTGCCAAAAACACCATAGGTATTATGTTAACCGGCATGGGCAATGATGGCGCTAAGGCCATGCTGAAAATGAAGGAGGCTGGTAGTTATAATATTATTCAGGATAAAGACAGCTCTGTGGTATGGGGTATGCCTGGAGCGGCGGCCGAGGTTAATGCACATGACAAAATTTTGCCATTAAGCCATATTGCTGGGCATGTGGTGAGCCAGCTCAAACGAAAAAGTTAGCAGGGTGTTTTCCAGAGCAGTGGCTTTGGTGTGTTTTCAGAAGATGGTGAAGGGGATTTAACGGCTTAGTATCAAACTTCAAAATTAATCGGTTCAGATAGGGGCAAAAGTTACTATCTGTATTTTTTTGGACTATGCTCAGTTAAGTCATATAACTAGATTAGTGGAAACTATTGGCAGTTTTCGCCCTCCTTGGGTGGTTGCCGATTACAAAGTTTTTAATTAGTCTAAGGTGCAGGGATAGGCAATTAGGGGTCACACATGTCAATAGGCACATCCGTTAGCGGCAGTGAGTTAACCGTACAAGTAGAGGGGCGTTTTGATTTTAGCGCGCACCAAGAGTTTCGTGATGCGTACGAAAAATCGGGTGACTCAGTTAAGAGCTATGTGATTGATATGGCCAAAGCCACTTATCTAGACAGCTCGGCTTTAGGCATGTTGTTATTGCTGCGTGATCACGCAGGCGGCGACACGGCTCAGGTACGTATTACACGCTGCAATCAAGATGTTAAAAAAATATTAACCATTTCAAATTTCGAACAATTATTTGCTATAGATTAAGCTTGGAAAATTTGGTTATTAATCAAAGAAAACAGTTTAATTTGAAAGCAGGCTATTGTTGTTTTTGCTAGATGGTTTTCCCGTTTTACTCCGTCGAGGCAAGTTCATTAGTTTGACAACAACTTGCAAGTAGTAAGGATGCGAGGTTGGTAATGGATGCTGGGTCATCATTAAAAATATTGATTGCCGATGACAATAAATCAGATCGTATGATTTTGTCGGCTATTGTTAAAAAAATGGGCCATGAAGTCTGTGAGGCCGCAGATGGCCTAGAAGCAGTCGCTCAATTCAAGCAAGCACTCCCCGATATAATTCTCCTAGATGTGATCATGCCTAACATGGATGGGCAAGCCGCAGCTTTGGAAATTAAAAGCCTTGCCGGTGAAGATATGATTCCTATTATCTTTCTCACCTCCCTGCAAGATGCTAATGAGCTGGCCAAGTGTTTGGACAGCGGTGGCGATGATTTCCTGACTAAGCCTTATAATAAGATTATTTTGCAGGCAAAAATCAATGCCTTTAGTCGTATGCGTAAAATGCATCATATCTTGCAGCGTCAACGAGACTTAATTCGAGAAAATAACGAATACATGGTGCACGAACAAGAAGTGGCAAAAGCCGTTTACGATAACGTGACCCATGCTGGCTGTTTGCATTTACCTAATCTTAAATATCTGCTGTCACCCTTTTCTGTGTTTAACGGCGACGTGCTGCTGGCAGCGCGTAAACCCTCGGGCAGCATGCACATTTTATTGGGGGATTTCACCGGTCATGGCCTGCCTGCTGCCATTGGTGCCATGCCTTTGGCCGAAATCTTTTACGGTATGACCGCTAAGGGTTTCGCCATGGAAGATATCCTGCGTGAAATTAATATTAAGCTTAAAAATATTTTGCCTATAGGGTATTTTTGTTGTGTGTGCATGGTGAATTTGAGCTTTCGCAAAGAAGAAATTGAAGTTTGGATGGGCGGTCTGCCAGATTTTTACCTGTATAGATATGACGATAAGCGTATAGATAAAGTGGTATCCACTCACTTGCCCCTGGGTGTGCTGTCGAGTCAGGCATTTGATGGCAATACGCAAAAATATTCGTTTCGCAAGAATGACAAACTCTACATGTGGTCGGACGGTATTGTAGAGTCTCGCAATGATCAAGGGGATTTGTTTGGCGAAGAGCGCCTGCAAGATATCTTTAATAACAATGTAGACGACACCGTATTATTTGATGAAATTGTCAAAACGGTGAATGAATTTACGGGCGAGCGTGGTAAAGACGACGATACCACCTTGCTCGAAGTACGAATGGTAGAAGAAAGCGAAGTGGGAGAGGTAAGCATAGATTTAAGCAGCGGCATGGTGAGTGGCCCTATGGATTGGAATATGCGTTATACCCTGCGTGGTGATACTCTGAAAACCTTTAACCCCATGCCCTTAATGTTAAGCATCTTAAGCGATGTGCCGTATTTAAAAGGCTTCAGTGGTCAGCTTTATACGTTAATGGCCGAGCTATTTTCTAACGCCTTTGAACATGGTGTGTTGGCATTAAATTCAGGCTTAAAACAAGACGCTAAGGGATTCGCTGAATATTATAGTCAGCGTGAAATCGCCATTAAAGAATTGAAAGAGGGCACAGTAAGCTTTGAATTTGATCATAAACCGATTCCCGGAGGCGGGCGGCTGATGATTATGGTCACCGACAGTGGCAAAGGATTTGATTATAAATGCCGCCAAGATAAAAACTTTGTTAATCAGGGCTATAGTGGCCGAGGAATACCATTAATATTGAGTATCTGCGATAATCTTGAGTATGTAGGCAATGGCAATCAAGTTAGGGTTGATTTGTCATGGACAGCTGATTAAAGGAGTGGATAGATATTGTCACATTTAAATTTAGGGCAAATTAATGAATTAAAAGATCTTATGGAAGATGCTTTTGAAGATTTGATCAATACCTATGTGGAAGATAGTGACGAGAAAATAGCCTTGCTGCAATCCGCCATAAATAATAAGGACAGGCATAAAGTCGCCGAAATTTCTCATAGTTTAAAAGGGTCCAGTGCTAATATTTGTGCCGAATTTCTTTCTGGTTTATTTAAGCAAGTTGAAGATCAAGCTCGCGCTGAAAACCTTACCAATATAGAACAACCCTTTGCTCTGGCTCAAGATGAATACCAGCAGGTGAGAGGTGAATTACACAAACTGAGCAGCTAGTTTTTAATTTAGTTTCTTTACTTTTTTAATTGGCCTAAGCATTGCACTCATCAATTAAGTTTCAAATTGATGAGTTGAGTCATGGCCAATTTACCTTTCTTTTCGTTACCACCTTCAACCACACCGCTCTCCGGAGCCGGTAGTAATAGCTCAAATCCACTGGCACCTGCTGTTAATCAAGGGGCTGGCGCGACTAACCCTGCACCTGCAAGCAATACCGACAGCGATGGAGAGTCTTCTTCTCTTTCTTTTTATCAAGCGTTAAATAAGCAAATGGAGACCCCAGTATTGCCTATTGGGCAAGAACTTGCCGCCTATGGTCAGGAAGTTGCTCAGTCCGTGGAAGGGGCATTGAGTGATGTGGTAGAAGTGCAACATGCTCAACTACCCACCAATACTGTGGATGAAATTGACGATGCTCAGGCTGTGATCGCCCCATGGACTCAGACCCCCATCGACCTGAAAGATATTCAAAAGCAGCGTGATGCTCAGGTTCAGATACTGGCTAGCACGGCTCAATCTCACCCTGCTACACAGAATAAAGCCCAGCTTAATTGGCAGGAAGCCCAGATAGAAGGTGACTCCATGGAAGAACAGGTCACCCAACTGATGGATGCAAAGGGGAATAAGCTGGTTCAGCCAATGGCACCAACCAGTAGCCCAACCCAGACTCAGCCAGAAGTTGCGATGCAGCCCTTTGCTAAGCAAGTTAATACTGAAAATAAAATGGCTAACATAGATGATCCTTCAGGTTTAGGCGAGGGAGACTCAATGTTAGACGGAAACCTTGAGCTGGCCAGTATTCATGAAAAACCCATTACGCTCAGTCCTAAAGTGGCTACCCCCACCAGCGAAATTCAGGTCTTGCCTCCCCAGCTAAATACTTCAGCCCAAATGAGCCAGTTAAGCCAAGCAGAGCTGCCAAATGCTTTGCCACAAGCCAATCAGGCAATGAATGAATTGGAATCAAGCCCAGAGCAAATTCAGGCGCAGAAGCTGAAAATGAGTGAAAACGTGCAAACAGCGCAGGCACGTCTCAAACTGGATATGCCACCTAATGCGGTGCAGTGGAATGAACAAATATCAAAGCGTGTGGCGATCATGAACAGTGAAGGGCTGCAAAGTGCCCGTATTCAGTTAGACCCGCCAGAGCTGGGCGCTTTGGAAATAAAAATTAAGGTACAAAACGATCAGGTGAATGTGGCCTTTACCAGTAACCATGCTGTGGTGCGGGATGCTTTGGAAAGCCAGGCCCCTAGGTTGCGGGAAATGATGGAGCAAGAAGGGATTAATTTGGCTGATGTGAATGTATCGGAACAAGGCCAGCAACAAGGCAGTGCTGGCACCGGCGCCGAAGGACAGTTTAATGAAGATGGCTCAGCTAACCTAGATACAGATGTGGACATAGAAAACCAGCATGAGACAGTCAGTGAATCTGATTCTCTAGTGGATTATTTTGCTTAATGTAAGGATAAAAATTTATATCGGCTAGCCCGTTCGGGTTAGCCTCTTTATAGGCTACTTTCAAAAACCGGCATTTATGCAGGTTTCCGGCCGTTTATTGTTCACTCTGTGTTCTCATGACTACACTATAAAAATAAATACAATCTTCTTGGATGTGCTTGCCTGCCATTAATTTGGCTGCGTGGCATAGGGATTGCTAAATTCTTTACAAGAATCAAAAAGGTGACGTATGGCGAACGATAAAGAGCTTCAGATGAGTGTCGAAGATGAGAGCGACGGGGGCAGTAAAAAGAAACTGATTATTATTATCGTGGCGGTGGTTGTGGTGGTGGCAATCACGGCTGGCGCTGCTTTTTTCTTAATGGGAGGGGAGTCTACTCCTGATGCAGATGTTGATGCAGAAGCCGAAGAAGTCATGGAAACCACATCCGCCTCCAAAGGGCCTGCCATTTACGTGAAGATGAAACCTGAATTTATCATTAACTATAAAGTGGGGCCGAGACAGAGGTATTTACAAATTCATATGGAGGCGCTCACACACGATGAAGAAATTGCAGGCGCTTTGCAAATGCATAGTCCGATGATACGTAGCTCAATTATTAATTTATTAAGTAGCCAGGATTTTGGTGTTATTCGCACTGCAGAAGGTCGCTCTAACTTACGGACTACCTTGGTAGATGAAGTGAATCGCTTGTTAACACAGGAAACAGGTATTGAAGCAGGACTTGACCAGATTCTATTTACCAACTTTGTGATTCAATAATAAGCTTTGTTAATTTAAGGCGGAATACACAAATAATTTAATAGCGCGCTAGGTATTTAGTTAAAGTCGATAAATATTTAATAGCCCTTTAGCTGAATAAAACGAATAAATTTTCTTGTTAAATGAGTGATATTTGCGCTTCTGTTACCTCTTTAAGTAAAAGTGTTGGTAACAGTTCTAAAAAATTAAAATAATAATTCAGGCATATTAATGCAAGACCTACTCAGTCAAGATGAAATCGATGCCCTATTACACGGGGTAGACGATGGTGATATTGAACCGGAAGAACCCACCGGTGGCGACGGGGTTAAATCCTACGATCTTTCTAGTCAGGATAGAATTGTTCGCGGGCGCATGCCCACCCTTGAAATGATCAATGAACGTTTTGCCCGCTACACCCGAATCAGCATGTTTAACTTTTTGCGGCGCAGTGCCGATGTGGCCAGTGGCGGTATTCAAATTATGAAGTTTGGTGAATACATCCACACTCTGTACGTTCCCACCTCATTGAATATGGTAAAGGTAAGGCCATTACGAGGCACAGCATTATTTATTTTGGATGCCAAACTGGTGTTTAAACTAGTGGATAACTTTTTTGGTGGTGACGGGCGTCATGCCAAAATAGAAGGTCGTGAATTTACCCCTACTGAATTACGAGTTGTGCAGTTAATCCTAGGCCAAGTATTCACCGATATGAAAGAAGCCTGGCATGCGGTGATGGAATTGGAATTTGAATATTATGGCTCGGAAGTAAATCCGGCCATGGCCAATATTGTTAGCCCTAGTGAAGTGGTGGTGGTGAGTTCTTTCCATATTGAATTAGATGGCGGCGGTGGGGATCTGCATGTGGCCATGCCGTATTCCATGATAGAGCCCATAAGAGAAGTGCTGGATGCTGGTGTACAAAGTGATATAGATGAAGTGGATGATCGCTGGGTGCAATCTTTGCAAGAAGATATTCAGAATGCCAAAGTTCCGATACACGGCACCATTGTTCAACAGGAAATTTCACTGCGTGAAGTAGCGGCACTAAAAGTCGGTGATGTGATCCCCATAGATATGCCAGAGGAATTTATATTGCAAGCCAATAAAACCCCAATCTTTCGCGGACAGCTGGGGGTATCTTCCGAAGCCTTGGCGGTAAAAATTAACTCCCCCATTAATCGTAAAACAGTGGTTGGAAATAATGAGGCACCTTCTTTATGAGTAATCTAAGTGTAATTGAAAAATTCGCTGATAATCGTAAAGCAGTGGTTGGAAATAATGAGGCACCTTCTTTATGAACAATGTTGGTGTAACTGTTACAGGTAATAATGAGGTGTCTTCTTAATGAGTGATGCTAATGATAAAAGTAAAAATGAAAACACCACTATTTGAAGAACAGTTTTTGGCAAGAATGAGGCCGCTTTGCTATGAGTGAAGAAGACGAAAATGAAAACACCACACCGGAAGGTGAAGAACCCAAAATTGATGCCGATTCATTGGCAGATGAGGTGGCGGGGGCGGTAGATGATGCCGCTGACGGTGATGCATTAGCCGATGAATGGGCGGCAGCCATGGAAGAGTCTGGCGACGATGGCGATAGTGATGACGATGGTGTTCAGCCAGCGCCTATGGAAGAGTTTGATTCCAGCGCTAATGAAGTGCCCAAAGGGGACAGTGGTACGCCAGAACTGGATGTTATTTTAGATATTCCAGTGAGCATCTCAATGGAAGTGGGTAACACTCAAATAGCCATTCGTAATTTATTGCAATTGAATCAGGGCTCGGTAATTGAATTGGATCGCTTAGCCGGTGAACCGCTTGATGTCTTGGTGAACGGTACCTTAATTGCTCATGGTGAAGTGGTAATGGTGAATGATAAATTTGGTATTCGTTTAACCGATGTTATTAGTCAAAGTGAACGTATACAGAGATTGAAATAAAACACCTTGTTTAACAAATATAAAAAAATAATAAAAATGGATGTTTTTTATGATGTTATTTTTGCTGCAGGCGGTATCTGAAGCTCCGGCTTCAATGGTAACGCCTACTCTGATTACGCCACAAATACCCAATAGCGAAGACCAGATAATACAGGTTACTTTGGCACTGAGTGCGATACTCATTCTAATTTATGCCATTGCTTGGTTTGTTAAACGCTATCGTGGCGTTCAGGGGTTAACCGGTTTACCGCTTAAAACTCTGGCGGTGATGCCCATGGGCGTTAAGGAGAAAATTGTATTAATTGAAGTGGGAGGTAAACAAATACTGTTAGGTCTAACCGCACATAATATCAATACTCTGGCAACATTTGATGAGCCTATTTTACAAACAGAGAAAGCTAAAAGTAATAATTTCTCTGATCGCCTAAAAGAAATAATGTCCCAAAATTTAAAAACAAAAAATGAAAGTGAACTGAAAGAGAAGTCTAGCGCATCAATTAAAGTGGATGATGCTTAATGAAGAATGTATCTGTTTTTATTGCTTTAATGCTGTTTAGTCTTGCAAGTTATGCCGAAGCTGATTTTGGCATTCCTGCATTAACCTATCAGCCGCAAGCAGATGGCAGTGGTCGTTATACCGTGACCATTCAAATTTTAGCCATCATGTCTACCCTGACAATCTTACCCACCTTATTAATCATGATGACATCATTTACCCGAATTATTGTGGTGTTTGCCATTCTTCGTCAGGCTTTGGGTTTACAACAAACACCGTCCAATCAAATATTGTTAGGTTTAGCGCTATTTTTATCTATGTTTATCATGAAACCGGTATTCAACGTTATTAATGAAACTGCCATTCAGCCCTATATTGCAGAAGAAATCTTGCCTCTTGAAGCTCTGGAGCGTGCCAGTATTCCTATTAAAGAATTTATGCTGGCTCAAGTGAGAGAAGATGACCTTGCCTTATTTGTACGTCTATCGGGTGAAAAAGATATTGCTACAGCTGCCGATACCCCTTTGCATATTTTAATTCCTTCCTTTGCCACCAGTGAATTAAAAACCGCCTTTCAAATGGGGTTCATGTTGTTCATTCCGTTTTTAATTATCGATCTAGTAGTGGCCAGTATATTGATGGCGATGGGGATGATGATGTTAAGCCCTATTATTATTTCCTTACCCTTTAAAGTCATGCTCTTTGTTTTAGTAGATGGCTGGGCCATGGTAGTAGGGACGCTCGCGGCCAGTTACGGGTTTTAAATGAAGTTGTTTTTTAATTAAACAATTTAAGGGATCTAAATTATGGGTGCTGAAAACATTGGTGATTTTTTACGGGAAGGTTTGTTTATTGTCATCATGATTGTGGGAGCGGTTCTGGTTCCAGGACTACTGGTGGGGTTAACCGTGGCTACTTTTCAGGCGGCCACGCAAATTAATGAACAGACCTTGAGTTTCTTACCTCGATTAGTGATTACGCTTTTATGTGTCATGTGGTTTGGCCCTTGGATCGTCAATAAATTGGTGACCTATGCTAAGGGCATTTACATGAACATGCCCTACCTGATTAGTTAGTCTGTAAATGGCAAGCGAAATGGGATTTATATTGCAGCTTGATCCGGCGGAAATATCCAGCTGGGTCAGCCGTTATATATGGCCATTTTTTCGCATTGCCGGTTTTTTTATGGTGTTGCCACTATTTGGTACTCGCCTAGTAACAGCACGCATACGTTTAATCTTGGCGCTATCAGTAACGGCAGTGGTGACACCGTTGTTGCCGCCTATGCCAGTGCTGGATGCCGTGGGCATTGACACCATGTTAATAAGTGCCCAGCAACTATTAATTGGTGTGGCATTGGGTTTTGCGCTTGAAGTGTTAATGCAAATTTTTATTATGTCTGGGCAAATGGTGGCCATGCAAACCGGTTTAGGTATGGCTCAAATGGTGGACCCATCTAACGGTGTGAACGTAGCCGTTGTGGCTCAGTGGTTTTTGATTTTTGTAAATCTGTTATTTATATCATTGAACGGCCATTTATTGGCCATAGAAATTTTAGTAGACAGCTTTTATACCTTGCCCGTGGGCAGCGGCGGCTTGAGTGAAGGTACCCTCATGATGATTGCCAAACTGGGGAAGTGGTTATTTGCCGCGGCTATTGTTTTGGCGCTTCCCGCTATCAGTGCCATGTTAATGGTGAACATGGCATTTGGTACTATGGCCAGACTGGCTCCTCAGTTAAATATTTTTGCAGTGGGCTTTCCCGTTACCATGTTGTTGGGATTAATTGTGTTGTGGATTACTTTTTCTGGTTATGGCGTGCATTTTCATAGCTTATTAACCGAAACCTTTCATTTCATGCGCGGCTACCAATAGTTAACTGAAAAGCTTTTCAATGGAATAAATCATGGCCGAAGAAGACAGTAGTCAGGAAAAAACGGAGGAACCCACCGGGAAACGCCTGGAGAAGGCCCGTGAAGATGGACAAATTCCCCGATCAAAAGAACTCAGTACCAGCCTAATTTTAATTACCGGCGTATTATCCTTATGGATATTTGGAGACTGGCTATTTAGTGCCGAGCGTAATATTTTTATTTTAAATTTTTCCATTGAACGACATCATCTATTTGATGAAAAACAAATGATAATTCATCTAGCCGCATCTGCACTGGAAGCCATTATTGCGGTTACGCCTATTTTTATATTGTTAACTTTAGCCGCCATTTTTGGGCCATTGGCTTTAGGCGGTTGGATGTTCAGTGGGAAATCTCTGCTGCCAAAGTTGGATAGAATCAGCCCTCTGGCTGGGCTAAAACGCATGTTTAGTCTTAAGAGTTTAGTGGAGCTACTTAAAGGTTGGGCTAAAATTCTAGTGGTAGTGGGCTGTATATTATTTCTTTTCTTTTCGTTAAAAAATTCAGTATTAAGTTTAAGCCAAGAGCCACAGCGCCAAGCCATTGCTCATGCTATGAATTTGGTTATGACCGGTGCTTTAACTCTGGCACTGAGTACCTTGTTAATTAGTTTAATAGATGTGCCTTTTCAAATTTATGAATTCACTAAGAAAATGAAAATGAGTTTGCAAGAGGTAAAGGACGAGCACAAGGACACAGAAGGTAAGCCAGAAGTTAAGCAGCGCATTCGCCGTTTACAGTATGAAATGAGCCAGCGGCGCATGATGTCGGATGTGCCAGATGCAGATGTGGTTATTACTAACCCTACCCATTATGCGGTGGCGTTAAAATATCATAGTGATGAAATGAAGGCGCCCATATTACTGGCAAAAGGGACAGATGAAGTGGCGTTAAAAATTCGAGAGATTGCTTCGCACAACAAAATACCTGTGGTGGAATCACCTTCTTTGGCTCGTTCGGTTTATACCTTTACTAAGGTGGGTAAGGAAATCCCCGAAGGCTTATATGTTGCCATTGCTCAAGTACTGGCTTATGTGTATCAGTTGGATCAATACTTTAAGAGGCAGGGACCTAAACCAAGACAACCAACGTTCCCTGTACCGCCAGATTTGCGTGCTTAATTAAATTTTACAGCGTGTACAAATTCTCTTTTCTAATTCCTGCATGTGAGTTTGCGCATGGTCTTTAATGATATGCGTGAGGTGTTGGCGTAACCAGGTTAATCCTTTATCGGTGTCCTGGCGCTTATGCCAATAGCTGTTAATTGGTTTTGCGGTTATTTGTATTGGGGGTTCAGCCACTGCCAGTTCTTCACTAAATATGGCTTTTTCTATGGTGCTAGATGGCACGATGGCGATGAGGTCGCTTTCCTGAATCAGTTTAGGCACCGCTGAGAAATGGTTTACTGTCATGGCCACTCGACGTTTTAAGCCGTATTGCTCTAATACTTCATCGGTAAAGCCCGATGCCTTACCAGACAGAGACACCAGCAAGTGATCGCTACTAGCAAATTTTTCTAGGGTTAATACGTCTTTTAGTAAGGGGTGATCGTTACGCATGACGCAGGTATAACACGGGCTATACAAATACTCGCTACACAGAACCTCGCTACTGCTTAAGGTCCCTACAACCAAATCAACTTCGGCGTTATGCAGCAGTTGGTGGCCATTGTTAATGGTGAAGGGCACAGCATGTAAATTTATATTAGGGGCAACCTGCTCAAAAATTTTGCGTAGCGGTCCCCAAGCGGTATCAATGACAGTATCAGCAGCAGCAATTCGAAAGGTACGATTGCTGGTGGCCGGGTCAAACCCTTCTAAATCTACCGCCTCGTCTAGTTCAATTAATGGGCTTCTAACTCTTTGCCAGAGATTTTGCGCATATATAGTCGGCTGAATATTACGGCCATCTTTTATGAACAGTTCATCGTTCCAGGCTAGGCGCATGCGTGACAAAGCATTAGACACGGCAGGCTGAGTAAGTTCTAGCCGGTCCGCGGCACGGGTAATAGAGCCTTCTGTCATGATGGCGTCAAAAATGACCAATAAACTAATTTCTTGGTGACGCATTATTCAAACCTCAATCACGCGCAAGGCGTTGTATTTGTCGGGCATGTTAACCGCCACCCTGGCTGGCTACTGCTAAATATTCGTAACGTATTGTAATTAATCCAGAAAACTCATCATCGATCTAGTGCTAAATCATGATGCCACAGGGATAACCTCACCAAAACTGAATACAGTGTTCCATAATACATCATTTAAATTTATGTATTCTGTGCGAAAATATAAATATATCTATTTATAGTCAAGACCCGTCATGTGGGTCTTCTAATTCTTACCAGGGAGTGATCATTATGTGGTTAAACCAGACATTCAAAGTAGGCTTGTTAATTGGCAGCCTTAGTTTGCTAAGCGCCTGTGGCCAAGCACCAGACGCTCAGCAACAGCAAATGACGCCTTCAGTGTCGGTGGCGACAGTGGTACATCAGCGTATTACCGAGTGGGATGAATTTACGGGTCGTTTAGAAGCGCCAGAAAGTGTGTCTTTACGCCCTAGAGTCTCAGGCTACATCGACTCAATCGCTTTTAAAGAAGGGGCAATTGTTAAAACAGGCGAGCCTCTATTTTACATAGACGATCGTTTGTTTACCGCAGAAGTACGCCGTCTTGAAGCAGAATTGGCCGATGTCAGCAGCCAAGTTAAGCTCGCCAACAGCAGCTTTACCCGTGCCAACGAGCTAACAGAGAACAACGCCATTTCAGTTGAAGTGTTTGATAATCGCGCTGCCGAGTTAGAACAAGCCAAGGCTCGTTTACGCTCTACTTCAGCGGCTCTTGAAATAGCCAAGCTAAACTTGGGTTATACCAAGGTTACCGCTCCTATTACGGGTCGCGTATCTCGTGCCCAAATTACTGCCGGTAACCTAGTGACCGCAGGGCAAACTGAACTGACCACGATTGTATCGGTGAATCAGGTGTACGCTTATTTTGATGCCGATGAGCAAACCTACCTTAAATATATGAAGCTCGCTCAAACAGGTGCTCGCCCTAGTTCGCGTGATGTGAAAAACCCTGTGTACATGGGCTTGGCCAATGAATCGGATTATCCCCATGAAGGTTACATCGATTTTGTAGACAACCAGGTAAACCCAGCCACCGGGACTATTCGTGGTCGTGCGGTGTTTGAAAACCCTCAGGGAAAGTTTATTCCGGGTTTATTTACGCGCATTAAATTAGTAGGCAGCGCTTCTTACGACGGCATATTAGTGGACGATAAAGCCATTAATACCGATTTAAGCAATAAGTATGTATTGGTATTAGATACCGATAATAAAGTGCAATACCGTGCCATTGTCATGGGTGAAAAACTGAATGGTTTGCGCATTGTTAAGTCGGGACTTGAAGCCAATGATTCAATTGTTGTGAATGGTTTACAACGTGTTCGCCCAGGAGCTGAAGTCGTGCCTAAAGTGGTGCCAATGGCACAGGCCAATACCCTTGAGAAATTACAAGCACAGCAGCTAAGAGTAGATGGCAGCCTGAGTCGTTTAAGAGTTGCGGGTACTGAAAAATCTAGCTCTACCGTAGTAGGTGGCTAATATGAAGGCAGCTAATATAAAGATAGCCATTTTTTTATTAAACGGGCTTGAGGACTAACATGAATTTTTCGTACTTTTTCATTCAGCGTCCCATTTTCGCGGGCGTTATTTCCATGTTTATTTTCATTGCCGGTGCATTGGCAGTGTGGAAATTACCCATAACCGAATACCCTGAAGTGGTGCCTCCCACTGTTGTGGTGACGGCATCTTATCCTGGTGCCAACCCTAAAGTAATTGCCGATACGGTGGCATCCCCTTTAGAGCAAGCCATTAATGGTGTAGAAGACATGATTTACATGTCGTCCCAAGCTACATCAGACGGTGGCATGTCATTAACGGTGACCTTTGCTATCGGTACCGATCCCGATGACGCACAAGTATTAGTTCAAAATCGTGTGGCTCGTGCTTTAGCGCGTTTACCACAAGAAGTTCAGCGCATTGGTGTGGTCACCAAAAAATCATCCCCTAACTTAACCATGGTGGTGCATTTAACCTCACCCGACGATCGATACGACATGTTGTATTTATCTAACTACGCCACACTTAATGTAAAAGATGAACTAGCCAAAATCGAAGGAGTGGGAGATGCCGCTTTATTTGGCGCAGGTGAATACAGTATGCGAGTGTGGCTGGATCCCGCGAAAGTTGCAGCGTTAAACCTTAACCCAGGTGATGTTGTGGCTGCGTTACGTGAGCAAAATCAACAAGCGGCGGCGGGTGTTCTAGGCGCGCAACCATCGGGTGCTAACGATTTTCAATATCTTATTAATGTAAAAGGGCGTTTAACCAATCCAGAAGAATTTGGTGATGTGATTATCAAGGTGGGCGACAGGGGAGAAATTTCTCGCTTGCGTGATGTGGCTCGCATTGAATTAGGCGCCAACTCTTATGCTTTGCGCTCTTTACTAAATAATAAACAAGCGGTGGCCATGGGTATTTTCCAAGCCCCCGGCTCCAACGCGATTCAAATTTCCGATGATGTACGCGCTAAGATGGACGAGCTGAAAGAAACCTTTCCGCAAGGCGTAGACTATTCCATTGTGTATGACCCCACTATTTTTGTACGTGACTCCATTAAGGCAGTGTTAAACACCCTATTAGAAGCCTTGTTATTAGTGGTGTTAGTGGTGGTGTTATTTTTACAAAACTGGCGCGCCTCTATAATTCCTTTGGTAGCCGTGCCTATTTCTTTGGTGGGTACTTTTGCCGTCATGCATCTGTTGGGCTTTTCGCTTAATGCCTTATCTTTATTTGGTTTGGTATTGGCCATAGGCATAGTGGTGGATGACGCCATTGTGGTGGTGGAAAACGTTGAGCGAAATATTAGTGAAGGTTTAGAGCCGGTAGCGGCAACTCGTCAAGCAATGAAAGAAGTGACAGGCCCTATTATTGCCACGACGTTAGTGCTGGCGGCTGTATTTATTCCAACGGCATTTATGTCAGGTTTAACTGGACAGTTTTATAAACAATTTGCATTAACCATTACCATTTCAACCTTTATTTCTGCCATTAACTCACTGACTCTAAGCCCAGCGTTATCGGCACTATTGTTAAAGAGTGAAGACGCCCCTAAAGATCGCTTAACCCGTTTAATGGATAAACTATTGGGTGGCTGGTTGTTTGCGCCATTTAACCGTTTGTTTAATCGTGCAGCCCAGGGCTATACAAAAACTATTGGTAAACTCATTCGTTTAAGTAGCATTGTATTAGTATTTTACGCAGGACTTATGGCGCTAACTTATGGTCAGTTTTCATCTACGCCTACCGGTTATGTACCAGGGCAAGATAAAATGTACCTAGTGGCTTTTGCACAATTACCCGATGCCGCTTCGTTAGAGCGCACCGATAAAGTAATGCGTGATATGTCGCAAAAAGCCATGGATCATCCTGGCGTAGCAGCCGCAGTGGCCTTCCCTGGTTTAAGCATTAATGGTTTTACTAATAGTCCAAACAGCGGCATTTTGTTTGTTACCTTAAAAGCATTTGATGAACGCACCACCGATGATTTATCTGCAGGTGCTATTGCGGGGCAATTGAATGGTCAGTTCTCTTCTATTGAAGAAGCGTTTGTGGCTATCTTTCCGCCGCCACCAGTATCTGGTTTAGGCACCATAGGTGGATTTCGATTACAAATTGAAGATAAGGGCAACATGGGATACGAAGCCTTGTATGCGGTGACGCAGCAAGTGATTCAAAAATCTTGGTCCGACCCACAGCTAACCGGAATATTCAGTAGTTTTCAAGTGAATGTACCGCAAATTGAAGTAGACCTAGATCGTACTAAAGCTAAAAGCCAAGGCGTTCGCATAGATACAGCTTTTGAAACTATGCAGGCGTATTTAGGTTCGGTTTATGTGAATGACTTTAATCAGTTTGGCCGTACCTATCAGGTAAACGTGCAAGCGGATGAGCAATTTAGGCAAGAGCCTGAACAAGTAAGCCAATTAAAAGTGCGTAATGAAAGTGGCCAGATGATTCCATTAGGCTCCTTCATGGATGTACGTCACGCAGCAGGCCCTGATCGCGTGATGCATTATAACGGCTATACCACAGCCGAAATAAATGCAGGCCCAGCACCTGGTGTTAGTACGGGGGACGCTCGCGCCGCCATGGAACGAATTCTAGCCGAAACTCTACCTATTGGTATGAGTTACGAATGGACGGAATTAACCTATCAGCAAATATTGGCTGGCAATGCTTCCATGTTTATTTTCCCGCTGGTGGTGTTGTTGGTGTTTATGGTGCTGGCGGCTCAGTACGAAAGCATGACATTGCCATTGGCTATCATTCTGATTGTGCCCATGACTTTATTGTCAGCGTTAACCGGTGTCATTCTTTCAGGAGGGGATAACAATATATTTACGCAAATTGGCTTCATTGTTCTGGTGGGCTTAGCCACCAAGAATGCCATATTGATTGTAGAGTTTGCCAAAGAATTACAAGACAAAGGCATGACTGCATTAGAAGCCATTAAAGAAGCAGGGCGTTTACGTTTACGCCCTATATTAATGACATCGTTTGCTTTCATCATGGGGGTAGTGCCTATGGTGCTATCTACCGGAGCCGGAGCAGAAATGCGTCAAGCCATGGGTGTAGCGGTGTTCTCCGGTATGATTGGTGTGACTTTCTTTGGATTAATTTTAACACCGGTGTTTTATTATTTACTGCGTAAAAAGCACGATGTGAAACAGGAATTGGCTGATTAGCATTAACTCCGTTTGGAGCTGAAATTAATTTAGAGTGAATATGAAAGCCCCTTTATTGGGGCTTTAACATATGGGATGTATGGTCAGGATTTTTGTTCGGCTCGAGCTCCTGCTTCGCTCTAACGAATACATCCATATATCCGTCCTTACAAATCCTATGTACCTACATCCATGTAGCCAATGCCGCAGTGCCAAGGAAAAATAATTGCTCCTGCATTATTTTCATTTCCACCATCCTTGGTGGTCATGGCATGGAGCGGCGATATACAGGATGTATGGTCAGGTTTTTTGTTCCTAACCCCTCGGCACTGAACTGCATGTTCCCTACGCAGTTCATGTACCTACATCCCTGTAGGCACTGATCTGCTTGTTCCCGACGCAGTTCATGTACCTACATCCCTGTAGGCACTTATAATTCAGAACTCTTTTTCAATAAAACTTCTACCTGTATTTCTTGGTTTTTACTAAAGGCGTTTATTTCATCCATACAAGTTGAGAAATCACTTTGAATGTTTTCCACTACTTCTGTTGCGGCGGCTGCATCCATAGGTTTACTAAAAAAGTAGCCCTGGCCCTGATCACAACCGATTGATCTTAAAAATTCTAGTTGCTGCTGAGTTTCTACTCCTTCCGCCACTACCTTGATGCCCATGGTATGTCCTATGGCTACCATTACCTTAATAATTTCTTCATCATATTTATCTTCGCCTATATCTTTAATAAAGCAGCGATCAATTTTAAGCGTGTCTATGGGGAAGCGTTTTAAATAATTTAAAGAGGAATAGCCAGTGCCAAAATCATCTATAGAAATCTGCACCCCCAGCTTATGAATAGCCTCAAGTTCAGTTATGCATTGTTGTGGGTTGCTCATCACCGCAGTTTCGGTTAATTCTAAATCAAGCTGGTGGGGCGATATGTCAAATTCCTCAAGTGATGCCTTAACCAATTCATGAAAGTTGCCCGTTTTTAATTGTATGGCTGAGACATTTACCGATATTACTAGGTCATTAAATCCGGCTACCTTTTTCCACTTTGTTATTTGCTGACAAACTTGCTTAAAAACCCATTCGCCCAGTTCTAGTATTTGCCCTGATTCTTCGGCAATAGGGATGAACACGTCAGGTGGTATGCGTCGACCATCCAGCGTGGTCCACCTAATTAACGCTTCCATGCCAACAATCTTGTTTAAACTGATGTCTACTTTTGGTTGAAAAAACATGCTTAATTCATTGTTGTGCATGGCTTGATGTAAGGTGATTTGAATCTTATTTTTTTCTTCAGCTCTCTTTTGCATTTCTGGGTCAAAGAATTGAAAATTGTTACGCCCTTCATGCTTGGCAGCGTACATGGCAGTATCGGCGGCCTTGGTGAGCTCATCTAAGGCCATGGTGTTTTCGTCAAATATAGCAATGCCTATGCTGATACTGGCGGTTATTCTATTGCCCTGCAAATCCACTGGTTTGGTAATACTTGAGATTATTTTTTCGGCAATATGTGCGGCTGCCGTAATAGAGTTTAAGTCATGTAAAATTACAGCAAACTCATCACCACCAAGACGAGCGGTTAAATCTCCAGCGCGCACACTTTCACTAATGCGCTCACCCACAAACTGCAATAGCATATCACCAGCGTCATGACCAAGGCTGTCATTGATATGCTTAAAATGATCCAAATCTAGAAACAAAAGTCCTAATATATTATGGCTACGCTTGCAGCGAGCAATGGCCCGTCCCATGGCGTCATGAAAATAAGCGCGGTTGGCGAGGTTCGTGAGTGGGTCAAAATTGGCTAATCGTATCAAACGTTTCTCTATCTCTCGACGCTCACTAACGTTTTGGAACATTAATACACCGCCACTGCTTTTTCCCATATGGTCACGGGTGAGTTCATAACTGAATTCTACATAAAATGAGCTGCCGGTGGCGGTAAGCCAACGTTCCTTTTTTATATCTGAATGGGTTTTAAGTTTGAGAAGCTCTGATATGTCGGAGCGGCCCTCGCTGTGCTCAAACTTTTTATCTGAAAAAACAGTCACTGATTCCTGGTGTTGACTATCCAAAAAATCGTGCAAATTTTTATCTAATAATAGGTCTTGCTCTATTTGTAATATTTGCGCTGCTTTGGGGTTGGCAAAGGTAATATTGCCACATAAATCTATGCCTAATATACCTTCCCCTGCGCTATTTAATAATGCTTGCATTCGTGCTGAAGCTTGTTCGTACTCTAACTGCAAACGTTGTGCAGTCCGCCTTTGCACATGTAAGTCTACAAATTGTTTTACCTTATTGATTAAAATTATAGGTTCAATGGGCTTAGTAATAAAATCAACCGCGCCCGCTTCATAAGCTTTGAGGTACTGTTCTTTACTGTTATCGCGGGCTGTCACCATAACGATAGGCACATCTTTATAGTGCTTGTTATCATGAATTAGTTTGGCTGTTTCGTAACCATCCATGCCTGGTATTTCGGCGTCGAGTAAAATTACGGCGAAATCATGCTGCAGAACCTGTTTTAAGGCTTCGTCCCCTGAGTTAGCTTGAAAGGTAGAAACCCTAAGTGACTCCAGCAGAGTTTCAAGGGTAAAGCGGTTTGCCTGATTATCATCGACGATCAATACCTTGCTATCGTGATTCAATATAACCTCGTGTAGCCTGATAGAGTTCGATTATAAGGAAATGTATGACGTTCAGTATAACGGATAGCTAGCGTGCAACTAGATTAGTTATCGTGTGTTTTATTTCTTTTTATCTCGTTTGAGAATAATAAAATTGATTTAGTAAACTCAATTAAACTATTTTTTGCAGTGATGAAATCGCAGGCAGTGGCATATTGGGTTAGTGTGTTTTAGCTTTAGTGATATGTAGCAACTGCTTATTAATCTCACTAAATTGGCATTTGAGTAATTCATCCTCACAGGCCAGATCAAATACTTCATCCATGCTGTCACTTAACAGCTCTAATAAATAACTGCGTTGCTGAGAGCTTAAATCTAGGTGAGAGAATGAATCGTGAATTTTGTTATTTAGGCGCTCTAGTATTTTGGCCATGCCCTGATTTTTATGATCGGTGACTTGTTCAATATCTACCAGATTTTTTTCAATTTTACTTATCGCTTGTAATATTTGGCTCAATAGGTTTTTTTCGTTGTCGTTAACAGTATTAAGGTTTTCCATTCTGGCACTGGCACCGTTTAATATAGAGGTTATATGTTCTTTTAAGCGTTGACACAGGCCTTCATTTTCTTTGGGTAAATTTTTAATGAGCATGGATATATTGCTGGTGCTGCATAATACACGGTGGCCAAATTCAAGAAAATTCCCCTGACCTATGACTTCGGTCATGAGTGAGTCTTCCAACGGCAAGGAATGGCCTGACAGGCTTAAATCAAGCGTACCTTGGTTACCTCTAAGCTGAACACAGGCATTGAATTTATAAGCTTGTAAGGTATTTGAAATTAGATCTGCCAGGGCTTCTTGGGTTTGGCACTTGAAGCTGTCTTCTAAAAATTGCAAACGCATACCTAATTCGCCATTCTGATTTATGGCCATGGAGGCAACACTGTTGGCTTTACTTAATTTATTTTGAAATTGTTCTACCAGGCTTAAATTTTGTTCAATCTTGGCCAGTACCTCTTTTATGTCACAAGGTTTGGTGAGGTAATCGGCTCCGCCAGCTTCATAACCTTTTAGCTTATCTTCTATTTGATTTTGGCCAGATAAAAAGAGTACGGGAATATCACTGAACTGAGGGTCTTGCTTGATACGTTGGCAACATTCATAACCATCCATTTCAGGCATACACACATCCATTAAAATCAGATCAGGCGTATTCTTGGTGAGTGCCTTTAGACAATTATTGGCAGATTCAATGCAGCTAACTCGGTATTGTTCTTCTAAGACTCTTAAAATTAGCAGCAAGTTATTGGGGTTATCATCCACCACCATGATATGTTTTTTAGGCAAAATTCAAGCTCCTCATTACCTGTCGCGGGTAATCACAGGCGTGATCCCACTAATGCATGGCCAAAAATAACTATAGACGGGAAGTTCTAGACTTGCCCAGTATCCGTCAAAAAAATGGTGAGTTAGGCTAAATAAAAAGCGAAGAGGTTTGAAAATGTATACTTGGTATTTTTGAAAATAAATTAGGTTTCAGGATGTCTGGGTTAATGGTTAATGGCTCGATATTAGGGGTACTTATATTATAATATAATTAAATTGAAGGAGCAGGGCAGTTATTTTTATAAGAAGGTTTTATTTATTTGAACTTTAGTCCAAAAAATTATATCAACTTACTTTCGCTTTTGTTTCAGGCTTACAAATAAAACACCATCCTTGATGGCCCTCTCTTTGCAAACACTCATCCAGCGTCAATATTTTCTTTTGCTGTTTGGGTTAATTTTATGGCTGTAAATAAACTCTCTATGCCCAGTGCTGGTTTTTTAAACCAGCTATTCCAGCAAGCCCGTTTCTTCACCAAGGGCAATCTGGGTGTGCCATTCATGTTGATGGTACTGCTGGGCATGATGACCCTGCCTGTGCCCACCATCTTATTGGATGTGTTTTTTACCTTTAATATTGCCCTGGCCATTGTCGTCTTGATGGTGAGTATTTATGCCGCGCGCCCATTAGATTTTGCTATTTTCCCCAGTATTTTACTGATTGCGACTTTATTACGTTTGGCACTAAACGTGGCCTCTACCCGAGTGGTGTTATTGGAAGGCCATGATGGTGGGGCAGCAGCCGGTAAAGTGATTGAAGCCTTTGGTGAAGTTTTGGTGGGCGGTAACTACGCCGTGGGTCTAGTGGTGTTTATGATCCTAATGATCATTAACTTTGTAGTTGTAACAAAAGGTGCCGGCCGAGTATCTGAAGTAAGCGCTCGTTTCACCTTGGATGCCATGCCAGGCAAACAAATGGCCATAGATGCGGATTTAAACGCAGGCCTCATTGATGCCGACCAGGCTAAAACGCGACGGGCCGACGTGGCCAATGAAGCGGATTTTTACGGGTCTATGGATGGTGCCAGTAAATTTGTAAAAGGTGATGCCGTTGCCGGCATGCTCATTTTGATTATTAATATTCTGGGTGGGCTGGCCATTGGTATGATTCAGCACGATCTGGATTTTGCACGGGCCACCGAAGTGTATGCGTTATTAACCATTGGGGACGGCTTAGTGGCACAAATCCCCAGCCTATTATTGTCTACCGCCACAGCGATTATTGTCACGCGTAACAACAACGAACAAGATATGGGCAGCCAAATTTTTGAACAAATGTTCGCCTCTAGCCGGGCTCTGGCCGTGGCTTCCGGTGTGCTGATTTTAATGGGGCTTATTCCCGGTATGCCGCATTTGGCATTTTTAAGTCTGGGGGGAATGGCAGGTTTCGGCGCTTATTGGTTATACAAAAAAGGCCTAGCCCCTGACGTAGTAGATGAAGGCATGGGAGGCAGCGCCAAGCAGGCAGCCCAGAAAGCCGGAGCAGGTGCAGCCGGAGTACCTGGAGCCGCTGCGCCAAAAGCCTTACCCGATGGCAACAGTGGTAAGGAAGTGGATTGGGATGATGTTGAAAATGTTGACATCATAGGGTTAGAAGTAGGTTACCGATTAATTCCCTTAGTAGATAAAAATCAGGGCGGGCAACTGCTTAGCCGAATTAAAGGCATTCGCCGTAAACTCTCTCAAGACTTGGGTTTTCTCATTCCCAGTGTGCACATCCGCGATAACTTAGATTTACTGCCCAATGCCTATCGCATCTTATTAATGGGGGTGAGCATAGCCGAAGCAGAAATTGAACCCGATAAAGAAATGGCCATTAACCCAGGGCAAGTATTTGGCAAGCTTGATGGCATCGCCACCCAAGACCCGGCTTTTGGTTTAGAGGCTGTATGGATTGACGCCAACAAGAAAGACCAGGCCCAAACCCTGGGTTATACCGTGGTGGATTCAAGCACGGTAGTGGCCACTCATTTAAATCAGCTTTTACAAAAGCACGCTTATGAATTAATTGGTCATGAAGAAGTGCAGAAAATGCTCGACCGTCTTGCCAAAAATTCCCCCAAGCTCGCCGAAGAATTGGTGCCCAATACTCTTAACCTCAGCCAGTTATTAAACATATTGCAAAGCTTGTTGGCGGAGGGAGTGCCGGTGCGAGATATTCGCAGCATAGCCGAGGCCTTGGCGAATACGACGGTAGACAGTCAAGATACTGCCGGATTAATCGTGTTAGTGCGACGGGTTCTTAAGCGTTTAATCGTACAGAGTATCTATGGTAACAGCGATGACCTCTCGGTTATTACCCTTGAGCCCTCTTTGGAACAGTTATTGCTCAAGACAGTACAGCAGAGTAAACAACAAACGGGCTCGGCAGAGAATATGATTTTAGAACCCAGCATGACAGAGAAACTACAGCAGTCGCTTTTAGAAGCCACTCGTAACCAAGAAATGGCTGGCAATCCGGCGGTGTTATTAGTGAGTAATATACTGCGCCCAGTATTGTCTAATTTTGTACGCTCCATGCTGGATAATTTACATGTGTTGTCCTATCAGGAAATTCCTGACAACAAACAAATTACAATCGCTGCCACTATTGGTGCCTAAAGGGACTTAGGGCAGGATTTTTGCTCCAGGCAAAATCCAATGTACCTACATCCATGTAGGCAATGTCGCGGTGGCATCAATACATGGATGTATGTGATTAGAGCAATGCAGGAGCAATTGCCGATGGATGCCAAAGAGCGACGCTGTGACGTACAGGATGTACTAACACCGTGGAAGGCACCTATACATGGATGTATAGGATTAGAGCAATGCAGGAGCAATTGCCGAGGATGCGTGAGAGCGGTGAAAGGATTTAGGGCAGGATTTTTGCTCCAAGAAAAATCCAATGACCCTACACATTTTCAGGCAGTTAAACCATGAAGTTAATTTTAAATAGAAATGCAATGAGCAAGGCTGGAGGGAAAAGATTATGAAAGTGAAACGCTTTACCGCCGGCAGTATGCAAAAGGCATTAAAAAAAGTACGTGATGAAATGGGCCCGGATGCGGTGATTTTATCCAACCACAGAGTGAACGGTGGGGGTGTTGAAATTATTGTGGCGCAAAACTATCAGCCGGTGAGTGCGCACAATGCCCAGCGCCCTTATGATGCTGAAAATGACGAGCAAGATAGTCACTTACCATCCCCGAGCTTTTTAAAACCTAAAGTAAATAAAAAAACAGCAAAGAAAAGTGTCAAAGATAATATAGCTACCAAAGAATCCAAAAAGACTATTCAGCGCCAGCAAGAATCTCATCACCAGAAAAATAATCCTTGGCCTTTCTTAAGCGATGCTGATCGCGAAGATGTGCAAGAGCAGCTTAATTTACAAGATCAGTTAGAACAGCTAAAAAAACAGGGCCATCCTATTGCGGCCCCAGCAGAAACGCCTCGCGAACCTGCTGATGCAGGCGCCTTAGTTCATGAAAATAAAACCCAATTAAAAGATCAATTACAAAAGTTAAAAAATAAGCGTGATAATACCTTCGATGAAAAAATAGCTGAGCCACAAGCGCCAGATGTTAATCCTGCTGTAAATCCTGCAGTGAATTCTGAGCTAAAGCATGCTTTGCACGACATTAAGCAGCAGCGCCAGCAAAGTGAAGTGTTAAATGATGGCACACCCAATGCAAATGTCGCCATAGATATTCAGCCACAATTGGCCCAAGTGAAAGCCAATAACAAATTAATCAAAGATGTTCGCAATGAGCTACACGATTTAACCGAGATGTTAAAAACCGGCTCAGGGTTGGCAGCGACCGCCAGTCTTAAACAAAATGCGAATTTTGTCTGGAAAAAGTTTAGCCCAGAAAATGCATTGCAAGCCAAACTCTGGGAGCGCCTTGAAAACATGGGTTTTGAGGACTGGCTTATTTTTCAACTGGTAAACAAAACAAAGAGCAGTGAGGATGAAAAACAGGCTTGGCAAAACTGTTTGCGTGATCTTACTCAGCACTTGAATATTAGCCCCAGTGATCGCCTTAAACGAGGTGGCATATTTGCGCTGGTAGGCCCAACAGGCGCGGGAAAAACCACGACTATCGCCAAAATGGCGGTGCAATTTACTTTGGAGAACGAAGGGGCAAAAGTGGGGCTTATTACCATGGACAACTATCGTTTAGCGGCGCACGATCAGTTACGTACCCTTGGACAAATTTTAGGTGTGCCTGTGCAGGTAAGCGATCAAGATCACAGTTTGATGCAATGTATTGAAACCTTGCAAGAATGCGATTTAGTGCTCATTGATACCGCTGGCTTAACGCCAGATCACCCCATGTTGAAGTATCAATTGGAGCAGTTGGCACAGTTAGAAGGCCGTATTCATACCCTGCTGACACTGCCAGCCACGTCTAACAGCAGAGTATTGCGCAAGGTCTATCATAATTATAAGGCAGCGTGTTTAACCGGTTGTGTATTAAGTAAAACCGATGAGGCCAGCAGCCTAGGCGATGCCATCAGCGTCTTGCTGGAGTCGGCACTTGATTTAGCTTATATCACCGATGGCCAGCGTATCCCGGATGACTTTCATCGCGCTAACGCCAAGCATCTAATTAAACAAGCGGTGCACGTGGCACAGCAAGAACAGCAATTGGTTCATGCCATGAATCAGGCGGTGAGTGCATGGTAATACTGATCGATAAAGATAATGGGGGCAGTCATGTGTTTATGTCCTTCGATTTCGAGAAAATGCTAGGGCTAGGTAGTAGAGGTAGTAACGGCTGTAATGCCATTTTCCAGCAGCTATTTTGCTGGATTGAAGGCGTCATAAAAACAAAGGAAGAGGCTAAATAATGCATCCAGTACAGGTAATTGCCGTCACCGGTGGCAAGGGAGGCGTGGGCAAAAGTAATGTGTCGGTTAACTTGAGTATTGCTTTGGCCGACCTTGGGCATAGGGTTGTGTTGCTAGATGCCGACTTGGGGTTGGCCAACATAGACATTTTACTGGGAATCACTTCCAAAAATAATATTAGTAATGTTTTAAGCGGGGAAATTAGCCTGCGCGATGTGTTGGTAGATGGCCCCGGTGGCATTCGCATTATTCCTGCGGCATCGGGCACACAAGCCATGGCCAGTTTAGAGCCAGTGGAGCATGCTGGTTTAATTCGAGCTTTTAGTACTATTAGCGATCAACTGGATATTTTGGTGGTGGATACGGCAGCGGGTATTGGCGATGGTGTTGTCAGTTTTGTTAAAGCGGCTCAAGAAGTTTTATTGGTGGTGACTGATGAGCCCACTAGTATTACCGATGTATATGCGCTGATTAAATTGCTTAACCGAGACCATGGTTTATTTCGCTTTCGTATTGTAGCCAATATGGTGAAGTCCAGTCAGGAAGGCCATAACGTATACGATAAATTGCTCAAGGTAACCGATCGTTTCCTCGATGTAGCACTTCAATACGTGGGTTGTATTCCGTTTGATGAGTCGGTTAAAAAAGCGGTTCAGCGTCAAAAACCGGTGATATTGGCTTACCCTAGGGCCAAAGCGTCATTGGCGATTAAATCATTGGCGAAAAAAGTAGATAGCTGGCCATTACCGACGACTCCTCGGGGAAATTTGGAGTTTTTTGTTGAAAATTTGGTGGCCAATGCCGTGCGTGAGTAAATTGAAGCTATTCTATTTAGACAAGCGTGATCTTATGCTTGGGTTTAGTGGCAGGAATTAAGCACAAAGTCGATATTGAGAAATATCATGGCTGTTTTTTGTGTTTGAGCGTTAAGCAAAAGAATTGAAGGTATGGCTATTGTTGATAGCAGAAAATTAGGGCCGATTACATTTTAATTATTTATAGATCGTTATAAAAATAACAATTGTCAGTGGTCAGGAAGGGTAGTTACGCCTTGTATACACTTGAAGAGAATCAGAATTATGATCAGCTTATTGAAGAGTATGCCTCTTTAGTGAAGCGCATTGGTCACCACTTGAAGGGGCGATTACCATCCTCTGTGCAAGTGGATGATTTAATTCAGTCGGGCATGATCGGCTTGATTGAAGCGGCTCGAAAATACGAACCTAGCAAGGGTGCCAGTTTTGAAACCTATGCTGGAATTCGTATTCGTGGGGCTATGCTAGATGAAATTCGCAAAGGGGATTGGGCTCCGCGTAGCGTGCATCGTGCCAGCCGGCGTATTGCCGATGCCATTCGTTTTGTGGAAGGGCAAACCGGTCGGGATGCCCAAGACAGCGAAGTGGCCACTGCACTTGATATGACTTTGGACGAGTACTACCACCATTTACAAGATGGGGTAGGTTCGCGCTTATTTAGCTTTGAAGACTTACTTAGTCAGCAAGGTGAGCGTGAAAGTGAATTGATAGGCGGTGATGCCACGCCATTTGAGGGCATACAATCTGAACATTTTCGTAAACACTTAGCCGAGGCCATCGCCAAGTTACCCGAACGTGAACAACTGGTATTGGCCTTGTATTACGATGAAGAGCTTAACCTTAAAGAAATAGGAGCGGTGCTTGAAGTGAGCGAATCACGGGTGAGTCAAATACACAGTCAGGCAGCACTACGCTTAAGAGCCCGTTTAAGTGAGTGGGCTGAGTCGCAATCTTGAACGTTCACTCAGTTTTGAATTACCCAGTTCTTCAAGTCCTACTTTCCACTTCTTTTACACGCAGTAAACCCGAACAAGGGCAATACCAAGTGGCTAGAAAAAGGTTTTTTGACATCACTGCCTATTTGGCCAATTACTTGTCAATTTTTCTATTTTGGAAAATCCAGTACCGAATGAATTGGCGGTATGTCCTTATTGTTAATCACCCTCGCGTTAAAACACTTGGCCAAATTAGGCCCATCATCATAAATCATTGCCAAGCTTGCTGGATAACTGCCTAACTGTGTCTAGACTAAAAATAGACATTGGGTCATTGGCCAGGGCGCTGGGAGGTAGCTTTGGATAAGAATATGAAAATACTTGTAGTGGACGACTTCTCCACAATGAGACGCATCATTAAGAATTTGCTTAGAGACTTGGGCTTTACCAATACTCAGGAGGCGGATGATGGTAATACGGCATTGCCAATGCTGCAAAATGGCACTTTTGATTTTCTTGTCACAGACTGGAATATGCCAGGTATGACAGGGATTGAATTGCTAAAGCATGTTCGTGAAGATGAACGCCTAAAAGACTTGCCTGTATTAATGGTAACCGCTGAAGCCAAGCGAGATCAGATTGTGGCGGCAGCTCAAGCCGGTGTAAATGGTTATGTTATTAAGCCATTTACGGCTGCAGTGCTTAAAGAGAAGATTGAAAAAATCTTTGAGCGAGCAGAAGGTTAATACATGGGCTTTAAGGCAGTTTTATGTCTTCTTTAAGTTCACAGTTTTGTGGCCAGATAAAATGATGGGATAAGTTTTTTATCTTAGCGTTTGGGCTATCTATTCCATTAGGAATTGCTGAAGAGTGATAGGACGTTTTCATGGCAGCAGTGGAGTTAAGCAACACTAATAGTGATTTCGAAAAACTGTTTTCTGATAAAGCCAAAGAATTAATGGCGAAATTAGAACAGAATGATTTAACC
>JBALXQ010000088.1:0-7572 GCA_036960565.1 Bermanella sp. | reverse complement strand
ACTGCTGAATATCGACAGAAGCTTGAGGTAAATCGTTAGCTAGGTCCTTCATGGGGTATTCCTTATTCGGTGCTTAATATTCAAAGTTTAACTGCAGTCTATTCCGGGGACAGATACCGTCTTAATCTGCAACCGTCATTGCAAAGAGGATTATGTAGATCGATTTACGGAGGTGCGAGAAACCACGGATCTCATTAATGTGACTCACTGCGCTTTAGATCACGATAAAATTTCTCATGCGTCCCAAGAGCCAATAACGTTAATATTAATTCATCTTCTTCAAGCCGATAAGCTAGTAAGTATTGCTGGCTCTTATGCTTGTATTTGTAGACCTGAACACCGGCCAGGTCACCCGTTTTCGATAGACCAATCGAAGGTTTATCCATGACTGATTTAATCGCTTTATCTAGCGCTTTTTTTTCATCCGAATGCAGTTTTTTAACCCTTCGGCTAAACAGACCGCTTTGATGTATCTTCACCCGAATTGATACTCAGAAACATCACCGGCATCAGCTTCTTCCATTCCTGTCAGAACATCCTTAACAAAACCTAGCGTTAGATCTGGATTTTCATCGGCAATTTTACCAATCCGCGCCCAATACTCTATTTGACCCGGAGGGGTTCTGTGTTGCGCTAAGCCATGAGTTTTAGCGTCACTTACTAAACTGTCTGATAATTTAATTGCCTTTGACATACCTAACTCCTAAAAAGACTTTGTGGTTTCTAATTGTATGCCAAAGGTTTCTATTTGAAACCTTATAGACTTTCTCTCTCACGTCGTTGGATTCTTATATTTGTTATTGTGGAGGGCGGGCTCAGAGCTTCCGTCACCACGAGAAGTAGCATAATAACGCAGGCCTGATAAGCAGCTAGCGCCATCAGCGCTTTTCATCCTGCCGGAGGTTGCTTTGCTTTTCCGGCCTACTTGCTAATGAAAGGGATCAGCCCCATATTGAGGATTGATTCCGGCTAGATGCCGCCGTGTATGCCTATTTAAAGTTAAGGAAAAAGTTATGCCACATTATTTGTATGCGATCATCGTTCTTATCGGATTTGGTCTGCATGCCTCGAGTCCAACGTGGGCAGCGGAACCGCCACACGAAAATGAAACGACTGAAGCACTAACACAACAGTTAGAGCTGTTTAATGAGGATAGGTTTTGTAATTTAAGCTTTGAGGACAGTCCAAAACATCAGAGACTTCTTTGTGTTACAGAATGCTATACAGAGTCGCTTAATTACCAAGAAGCATCTATCGACCAGAATTGGACTGATTGCATCAATATTTGTGATGCAGAAGTAGCGGATTTGCGTCTCAATATAGAAAAACATTGCACAGAGTAGGCCCCATAAACCGACACGATGTCGCAATCAATTTCACTCTGGCCCGAATAATTATTTCTACCGTCACCGCGAGAAACGACATAATAACGTAGGCCTGATAAACCGCAGGTGCCATCAGGCTTTTCATCCTGCCGGAGGTTGCTTTGCTTTTTCGGCCTACTTGCTACCGCTCATCGTAGTGTCCTCCAATCGCAAAAATATAAATATACGTGCTATCGAATTTATAGATGAGACGATCCTTTTGGGAAATCCGCCTAGAGTAAAGTCCAACAAGATTATGCTTCAGCATTTCAGGCTTCCCTATTCCCTTAGCTGGGTCACCACGCAGCATCTCCTTCAATAATTTGCAAAGCGCTTTATGCAGCCCTTTATCCTTTTCGCGTAGCTGCTCATAAGCTTTCCAAGTGTCGCCCTCAAATACCAGTGATCTCATCCATGTCATCCTTGGTAGGTTTATAACCCGCTTGCTTGTTATGCGTTTTCAGCGAGCCTGCTATTTGCTTCATCAAACTATTACTCTGTAGGACATGGAGCGTTTCCTGATCTCGCTCCCAGTCATCAGCGCTTAGCACCACGAAGTCATCACCAGTACGGCGAGTAACCTTAAGCGGCTCATGCTCCGTAACGACCTGTTCCACAAAAGATTTCAAATTATCTCTAAATTTATTAACGCTTACACTATCCATAAGTCCACCATATTTAACCGTACGGTATTTCCGTACATAATAATAGAGCACCTTAACAAGACAAGCAATAAGGATAAGAAGGTCCTCGGGCGCGTTTACCGAAATAGCACCTTTCCAGCTAAGACCGAATTAAAGACAGCAGCACGATAAGCTTTTACTAGAGGCCCTTTGCTCAAATGAGCTGGCACCCATTCTTCGTAAACACCACCACCACGAGAAGTGGCATGGAAACGTAGGCCTGATAAACCGCAGGTGCCATCAGGCTTTTCATCCTGCCGGAGGTTGCTTTGCTTTTGCGGCCTACTTGCTAGACAACGCCAATCGTTACGCCAGCAATAACACCTTGTTATCGCCCCCGGCAACGCCCCATACGACGCCGAATCTCGTATTCATCAATCTTACTGAGGTAATACGCCTTCTTTTCAAGCGAGTCTGCATGGCGTTGTTTATCATTATATTCTGCAATGTTTTTTGTCCACTTAGCGCATTGCTCAGTTGTCGCCGTGGGAATAGCAAAAGCAGACTGAACACTCAAGAGCAGTAAAGCGCTGATAAAGATTCGCATGTCACTCTCCCACTTTTTCCAAACACCGCGCCGCCTTCCGCTCACAAACCGGGCAATCACCCATAAAAGTGCCACAGGCGCCTACACAACGATGAAACCGTGCAATGCAAACCTGAGCCTCGTGAGAGTCAGGAGGTTCGCACAATGCTGGCAGCGGTTCCGTTTGCACCACCCCGCGCTTTATCAAGTCACAGTGGCTTTGTAACAGCACCTGCCCACTGCCCTCCTCTCCAACTTGCCCGCCAAAATGCTCCGCCAGCAAATGCCGATGCGTATAGGCCATGCTACGGATCAGACTGGGCCGATCTACTTTCGGGGGACTGGTTGGCGGGTTTTGGCTACAGGCCGTTAAGGCCAGGATTGAGAATAGTACGATGAGTGGGGTTGTTGGTTTCACCTTAAGCTCCTTGGTGTTATGTCCTTTTTGTCCTTACAAAAGCCCCTACGGGGAGCGATAATATAACAGTATAGACGATTATCGTCTACGCGATAGCTGCTAAATGCAGACAATCCATATCTTGTATTCACTACTTGGATTGTCGAATGAATAATCTCTCAGGGCGAAGAATTCGAGATCGCCGCAAAGAACTCAACATGGGCCAAGTTGAGCTGGCTGCGGCAATGAAAGTCGATTTTGATATTGTGATTGATCAGTCAGATATATCAGAAATTGAACGCGATGCTCGTGGCATTAAAGACTATGAGCTGGACGCTATCGCTCGAATTCTGGATGTAAGCCCTTTGTGGTTGTTGAGGGGTGAAGAATAAATAACCTTATACCTGTTTTAGATCATTGCCCTTCACGACCGCATACGTTAAAAAGACAGCCTACTTAACAATTTACTCAAAGGACTTGGGTGCATAAAGAAGAATGGAATCAAAAACCCCCCTCCCCACCGATAATATCTACAAATTCTATGCCCTGTTTGGGCTGCTGCTTTTCATCTCCTCATCTTTGAGTGTTATTTGGGTTGTTAACACTACGAATGAAAACGTACATAGCCTTGTAAAAGAATACGAGACGATACCCGGCAGCGAGGAAGAAAAAGAAAAAATTCTATGGCTAAATTTATTGAGACTCGTGTGAATGGTCAAATTTCAGACAGAGACTTCTTAAATAAGGTGCTAGGAGCGGCAATAGGAATTTCAATTCTGCTTATGTCCTATGGCTTCAGGCAATGGCATACAAAAATACAGCCTAAACAGGATGAGTATTTTGATCTTCAGCTACAGAAATTGAAGCAGGAAATTGAAAACAATAAAAGCAGTCAGGGCACAGGACATTAACTTTACTCTGGCCCCAATTATTGGAGCAGAGGAATTAAGTAAACTGTCCCCAGAATTCCAATAACCCTATGGTATGTAGGTGAGATAACTTAATATGGCTACAGTTAGCTTCAAAGGATAATACTAAGAATGGATATTGATGAGCTTAAACGCCGACTAGAGGCTCGATTAAAAGCAGGAAGCGTCCCAGAGGTTTGCAGCAGAGGCATCCTAAAAAGCAATAATGACGAGGAAGTCCCCTATGAGATCGCTATCGGCTGGGATCTTCAGGCAGCTCTCGACTGTGATCAGCTTTGGAAAGTATTCAATCTAGAGCTGTTGATCTATATTCAAGAAAACTTCAGCGGCGAAGAACTGGATAAGGTGCTTGCCACTCTCTCTCTGGAAGACTCTCGCTGGGAGTGGCAGAAGAAAAGTATGCTCCTCAAGACTGACGAGTATGTGTGGTTTTTCCTGAAAGCTGAAGGTGTCCCGCAAGCAGCCTGCCTGATATATCACCCCAAAAGCAGCCAAATTGATCAAAGCGACATCTTCTACATTGAATTTTTAGCTGTAGCTCCTTGGAACCGCGACAACCCTTATAAGGGAAGGCGCTTCCGTGGTCTTGGACGAATATTAGTCGATGCGACCTTAGATCATTCCGTAAATACCCTAGGGTTAGTTCACGGCTTTTCGTTGCACTCACTGCCAAAGGCCGAACCATTCTACAGGGCACTCGGCATGCAACCTTTCCCTGCTGCAGATAAAGACACACTGGCATATTATGAAATGCCAAGGGAAACGGCCAAAGAGCTGCTGGAGGCATCACTATGACCAAGCAGGACTGGGATCAATTTACAGTATCATCCTCAGGAGAGGGCACACCTACCGCTCGCGAGACCTACGACAACTTCCTTGAGTTCCGTCGAGTTGTTGATCAACTTCCAAAGCCAGAGCTTAGAAAAAGGGGCTGGTTAGACGATCAGAACGAATACAGCTCCCTCCTTCCCATATTCAATGAGATTCATGGAGCGGGAGCACGACTATTCAGACGACGAGATGATGCAAGTGACGCGTTATGCATAGGCTGGACAGCCTTTGTTCGCGCTCAGGCCGAGCAGGTTGCACTGGCAATTGAAGTCCCAGAGTTCAAAGGGATTGATGCTGATTTTATGGAAGAAATTGCGAAACTGAGCCCGGATGAAGGCTCCATCAAGAGGCTCCCAGAAATACTGGCAGAACAAGGCATCATTCTAATTTATGAGCGGGCGCTCCCCAGAATGAAAATGGATGGAGTAGTCTTCAAACTGAAAACGGGGCAACCTGTTATCGGGCATAGCTTTAGATTCCCAAGACTGGATAATTTCTGGTTTACCTTGATGCATGAGTTAGCACACGTTGTATTACATAGTGACACTCTTGATCAGCCTATTTACGAAGATCTAGAAGGTGATAGGAACGACAAGAAAGAGCTAGAAGCTGATCGCTTAGCCAAAAAATCTTTTGTAAAGCGGAGCCTCTGGAGGAACTGCGAGCCAAGATACAAGAGAGGCCATGAGGCTGTAGAGCGATTCGCGCAGAAAGTCGGAATACACCCAGCAATAATTGCAGGGCTATTAAGCAGGGAAGAAAACAATTACCAAGCATACAGCGGTATTGTTAACAAAGTAGATGTAAGGAAACTAGCCTTTGACAATGATTAACTATGTCCCGTTTTTAAAATTAAAAACCAATGAAATCATGGCCTTAAAAAGGCTAGATGACGATATTTTAAACTCAATAACGCCATTTTTTGACTACGCGAGGAGGGACGATTTAACTGAAGAATCCTTCGTCGCAACAGCTGAAAAGTTAAGACAAGCGTTAGACCGTCATGTAGATCAACTACCTGCTCTCTATATTGACAACTTCGACATTGATTCTGATTTTGAGGTTGATGGTTCTCACAACTACCTTCACCTCTTAACGTTGCTACGAGATTTCAACACGATTCCTGTCATCTCTATTGATAGAAGCGATGAGCACAACGAAAGTGTTGCCATCGCAAAGAGCAGTGGTATTAATTCATCCGATATCGTAGCTATAAGGCTTACTGAGGAAGACTTTCAGGATTTCAGCTTAATTGAGGATGAGATTGCTGACGAGCTTGGGGAGATTATTGACCAGTTTAGTCAGGTGGACTTAATCCTCGATTGTCGTGTATGTCTAAATTCTGACCCTACTGAGCTGGCAAACTACATTAGTAATTTCACTGATGCTTTCTGTGCCGTATATGACACCAGAAGAGTGGTAGTTACTGGATCAAGTATGCCGCCAACTATTGGCGAGGTAATACAAGTCAGAAGCTCCGTTGAGCTGAATCGAGTAGAGTTACAGATATTCAATCAAGTCATTGCCAGAAACACCAATGGACACCCTTTTGTTCTTGGTGACTACGGCTCAATTAGTCCCAATTACTCAGATGCCAACATCCCAAAAGAAGCTATGCAGAATGTTATGACCCCCAAAATAATCTATGCATACGAAGATAAGCATTTTTTAATTAGAGGCAGTGCTATAAAAACCCATCCACTGGGTAATGGGCAATATATGCTATTGGCCCAGGAGTTGTTAGCTAAAGCTTTTTTCCGCGGAGAGGGATATTCTTTTGGTGAACAATACCTGGCCGAGAAAAGTCGAGGAGAGGGTAGTAATGCAATGCCAGGAACAATGGTCAAGCCATTATGGAACTCTCACATAAGCTATATGTGCAAAGACTACGTCTAAGCAACTGAACTCTCATAACGACTAAGAAGAGTTGAGCAAATACTTTCGCTCAACTCTTCTTTTTTCTTTGTGTTAGAAATAAGATCCGCCAGCACATCCCTACTTTTTGACTTATGGCCTACGTGAGTAGACATCATATCTAGCATCTCTTCCTTCCAAAGGGTAAGCAGTGCAACCCTCTTATCGAAACCAGTACTAATCTGAGCGGAACGCTCATATTTGAAAACAATACGGCCACTTACCTCTTCAGCCAGCATTATGCCCCAATGTTCAGGCGTAACTGACAGTGCTTTTTTTAAATGCCTGCGAGTTGTAACAAGAGTTAATTTTCGGAAAGCTAAATCATAATATTTAGCTTGCTTTATAACTCGTTCCACCTTGTCATTGTCACCCTTGATTTCATAGCAATGGGCTCCCCTATGCAGAGTAACCACATCAGCAATCGCATTACCATTGTGAACCCTTAGTTCTTCAAGAATGGCTTTCGGCTTTGGCGACAAGCTATTGAGCTTATCTATCAACGGCTGCCTAATGTCACTATCGTTCAAGGTGTTCATAATTTGCACAAGAGAGTTGGGGTTTCTATCGATTTTAATACAATAAGTTACAATTTGATATTGATGGCCTCTCTTTAGATCGAGGCTTATATCTTTCGTAAATTAATGGAGTCAAAATTAAAGAAATTAAAGCAGAATTACAGGGGTCAGATAGATTATTTAATAATCAATCTGACTCCTTTTTTTGCTACGTTCCGCTTTCGAACCCCGTGCAGTAATTGGGGTCAGAGTAAAAACTTATAAGCCCAAGCTAGCGTACAATTAAAGGGGTCAGATCGAATACTTTTTGACCACCTTTGGTATGAATTTTTAGTGGTTAATAAAGAATTCCTTGTTACAACCCCAATTTTTGTGAATCCCAGATATTAATAGCCTGGTGTTTATTAGGC
>JBALXQ010000031.1:0-72071 GCA_036960565.1 Bermanella sp. | reverse complement strand
ATCACTTTGCATTTGTGATTGCTTCAAGCCTTTTTCTTCTAATCCACTTAATACGCTATAAACAAATTTAGGCCCACCACAGGCAACTTCCTGAATAGAGCCAATGTCATTTATTTCATTGGTAATTTTGTCTTGTACGGTTTGCTTTGAAAAGAACTCGCAGTCACTGCAGTCGCTGGTCATAGGGTGATAATTAATTAACCCTTTCTTAGCCCACTCTTTAGGCAAATCACTATACAAACTATGGGCTTCACGGTTTACCCAGTATAAAGATAAAGCGCTGTGTTGGTGCTTAAGTTGCTCTTCAATCATGGCTTTAGCTTGCGCAAAGCCGGTGCCAGCCACAATAAAAACCAACGGGTCGTGTAGGTTTAATTGATTTAATTCAGGCTTTAACCAAACATCCCCTTTGGGTAAGCGTGCGCGAACTGTGGGGTTGCTTTGCAGGTATTTTAATATCTGTAGGCTCGAGGCATTCTCTGGGTCTACGCCCAAGTGTAGTTCTAACTCTCGTCTACCTGGTGCGCTAGCAATGGTAAATGGAAACTCACCACCATCTATTAATAGCTCTAGATATTGGCCTGCGTGGTAGTCGGCAAGTTTGCCCGCCGGAGCCAGTAGATCAACTTGATAAACGTGCTCGCTTAATGGCGTGACACCTTGCACTTGAAAAGCAATATGTTGCAAAGGAATTTCTCCAGGAGCCAGCACCTTGTCTAGCTCCAAAATTAAGTCGCTTTGGGCGCGGCTAACACACGGCAAAAGCGGGTTTACATCAGGGTGATTAGCATCAAATCGGCCTTCAGGAGTATCCACTACCCCTGCCACTAGCTTAGCTTTACAAATCTCACAGTTACCATTGGCGCAACTTTTACGAATACGAATGCCGGCACGTGCCGCTGCGCTAATTAAATCTTCATGGGGCTGCGCTTCAAAGCGTAACCCTTTTGGTTGTATTAGAATTTGGTGTGTCATAGCTACTAGTTTAGTTGTTATCTACTTAGCCGTAGGGCCATTAGATAAAGCATCTTTATCAAAGATATTAAGCTCATCCCAGAGGGTATCGACCTTATCTTTTACGGCTTGATCCATAACGATAGGCTCTCCCCATTCTCGATCGGTTTCACCGGGCCACTTGTTGGTAGCATCTAACCCCATCTTGCTGCCTAACCCCGACACGGGTGAAGCAAAGTCTAGGTAATCGATGGGAGTGTTATCAATTAATGTGGTATCCCTAGTAGGGTCCATACGAGTCGTAATGGCCCAAATGACATCGTTCCAGTCGCGGGCGTTTATGTCGTCGTCGGTGACAATAACAAACTTGGTGTACATAAATTGTCGCAAGAAAGACCATACCCCCAGCATCACGCGTTTGGCGTGCCCTGGGTATTGTTTCTTTATGGTGACCACAGCCATTCGATAACTACAGCCTTCAGGGGGCAGGTAAAAATCGGTGATCTCAGGAAACTGTTTTTGTAATATAGGTACAAACACTTCGTTGAGTGCCACGCCTAAAACAGCAGGCTCATCTGGCGGACGACCAGTATAGGTACTGTGATAAATAGGGTCTTTTCTATGGGTGATACGCTCCACCGTCATGACAGGGAAACTATCCACTTCATTGTAATAGCCAGTGTGATCTCCAAATGGACCTTCGTCGGCCATTTCATCTGGGTAGATGAAACCCTCTAAAACAATTTCTGCGCTGGCGGGTACTTGCAGGTCACTGCCAATACAGTTAGCGAGTTCTGTTTTACTGCCACGCAATAATCCTGCAAAGGCGTATTCCGATAATGTATCGGGAACTGGGGTTACAGCCCCTAAAATAGTGGCTGGGTCTGCCCCTAATGCCACCGCAACCGGATAGGGTTTACCTGGATTTTTTTCTTGGAATTCACGGAAATCTAATGCACCACCACGGTGGCTTAACCAGCGCATAATGACTTTGTTCTTGGCGATGACTTGTTGGCGATAAATTCCAAGATTCTGGCGGTCTTTATTGGGGCCGCGTGTAATCACCAAAGGCCAGGTAATAAGTGGACCGGCATCTCCTGGCCAGCAGGTTTGTATGGGCAGAGTTGAAAGGTCAACATCATCCCCTTCAATAACCACTTGCTGACACGCAGCTTTTTTAATTATTTTAGGCCCCATGTTCAAAACTTGTTTGAAAATAGGCAGTTTATCCCAAGCATCCTTAAGGCCTTTAGGCGGTTCGGGCTCTTTTAAATAAGCCAATAACTCACCTATTTCACGCAGGGCCGATACATCGGATTTACCCATGCCCATAGCAACACGCTCAGGAGTGCCAAATAAATTGGCCAACACTGGCATGGTATGACCCACAGGGTTTTCAAATAACAACGCAGGTCCACCCGCACGTAAAGTACGGTCGCAGATTTCAGTCATTTCAAGCTTGGGGTCAACCGGCTGGGTAATACGCTTTAGCTGGCCCTGCTTTTCAAGCTGAGCTATAAAATCGCGTAAATCCTTATATTTCATCAGGGTTATCTTTTCTGAATAAAACAAAAGCAGCCGAAGCTGCTTTTGTTGAGTGAAACATTGATTGGCTTATCAAAAAGAATGATTAGCCTTTCATGGTTAAGAAGAACTCGTCATTGGTCTTGGTATTTTTAAGGCGATCAACCATGAACTGAATGGCTTGAATGTCTTCTTGATCGGCCATGATTTTACGCAAGATCCACAAACGCTGAAGTTCAGCTTCAGGCATTAACAAGTCTTCACGACGAGTGCCCGACTTACGAATATTCATGGCTGGGTAAATACGCTTCTCGGCGGCTTTACGGTCAAGGTGCAGTTCTTGGTTACCTGTACCTTTAAATTCTTCGTAAATAACCTCGTCCATTTTAGAACCTGTATCAACCAAGGCAGTGGCGATAATGGTTAAGCTGCCGCCTTCTTCAACATTACGCGCGGCACCAAAGAAACGTTTAGGTTTTTCTAGGGCGTGTGCATCTACACCACCGGTAAGTACCTTACCAGAGGAAGGAATTACAGTGTTGTAAGCACGGGCCAAACGGGTGATAGAGTCGAGTAATATCACTACATCACGCTTATGTTCAACTAGGCGCTTAGCTTTCTCGATAACCATTTCAGCCACTTGTACGTGACGTGAAGGTGGCTCATCGAAGGTAGAGGCAACCACTTCGCCGCGCACGCTGCGCTTCATTTCGGTTACTTCTTCAGGACGTTCATCAATCAGCAATACGATTAATTCAACTTCTGGATTATTGTGAGCAATAGACTGTGCAACAGTTTGCAACAGCATGGTTTTACCCGCTTTAGGGGGAGCCACGATTAGGCCACGCTGACCTTTGCCGATTGGGGCAATAAGATCGATGATACGGCTGCTGATGTCTTCAGTACTGCCGCTACCTTGCTCAAGATTGAAGCGTTCGTTTGGAAACAATGGGGTTAAGTTTTCAAACAATATTTTGTTTTTTGATTTCTCTGGTGCTTCACCGTTTACTTCGTTTACTTTCAGTAATGCAAAATAACGTTCACCATCTTTAGGTGGACGGATTTTACCGGCAACACAGTCACCTTTGCGCATGTTAAAGCGGCGAATCTGGCTTGGACTAACATAAATGTCGTCTGGTCCAGCAAGATAAGATGCATCAGATGAACGCAAGAAACCAAAGCCATCTTGTAGGATCTCAAGCACGCCATCGCCGTATATGTCTTCACCGCCACGCGCGTGACGCTTTAAAATGGTAAAAATAAGGTCTTGTTTGCGAGAACGGCTTACGTTCTCCATGCCCATTTCTTCAGCGAGTTGAAGAAGCTCGGCAACGGATTTTTTCTTAAGTTCGGTAAGATTCATATTAGATTGGGTGCTTGCAGATTGGCCAGAAGGGTTTGGTGTTGCTTGGGTGAGCGGGAAGCTCGATATAAAGTTATTATGGAATCACTATAGACGCTTTTATTTTTCTAGTCCACCAGCAGGTTGGAAAAGCAGCTTTTGCTGGAAAAAGATCGATCGTGGTTCTGTCAAAATACTACTTTAATGTCACTTCCTTGTGAGCATTTACGCAGCGGGAGTTTTGTTCACTCCACTAGCCACAAAAGGTGGCTAGATGCGCTTAGATGGTGCTGTCGATGAAAGCAGTCAATTGTGACTTGGATAATGCGCCCACTTTAGTACCTTCAATCACGCCGTTCTTGAAAATCATAAGAGTTGGGATACCACGTACACCATATTTAGGTGGAGTAGCTTCATTCTGGTCGATGTTCAATTTGGCTATCTTTAGCTTACCGGCATATTCTTCCGAAATTTCGTCCAGTACTGGTGCGATCATTTTGCATGGACCACACCATTCTGCCCAGTAATCTACTAAAACTGGAATATCGGAATTAAGAACGTCAGCTTCAAAAGAAGCATCGGTAAGTGCTAGGATGTTTTCGCTCATGTTGATTGCTACTCTGTTGGTTCGGCAGGGTTAAGTTCGCAGGCAAGGTTGCGATTTTGCGATGGGGCTAATCATAGCAGCTGGCGCAATTAGGTAAAGCCTTCAAATTTCGCCATAAATTCTGACAGATGCCAGGAGTACCCCTTAAGGGGAGCGTGTTTTACTGGCATCTTGCCTCGTAGCATGCAAAATAGGGGCACTTGAGAAAGGTATCCTAGTTAATGGAACAGAGTGTTCAAAGCCAGCAAATGCTGGCCGCCATCGATCTTGGCTCCAACAGTTTTCATCTAGTGCTGGCTCGTTTAATTAATGGCCAGGTACAGGTTATCGAAAAACGAGGTGAAAAAGTTCAATTAGCCGCGGGTCTTGATCCTATATCTGGGATTGCACCAGATGCTCAGGAACGGGCCTTGGCCTGTTTGAGGCGCTTTGGGCAAACCTTACTGGCTTTAGATAAAAGTCAGGTGGTGATATTAGGTACAAACACTTTGCGAGCAGCCAGTAATAGTCAAGAATTTATGGTGTTGGCCGAAGAGGCCTTGGGTTTTCCCATCGAAGTTATTTCCGGAATAGAAGAAGCCCGTTTGGTTTACCTAGGGGTTGCCCATACTTTGGCTGATGATGAAGGCAAACGCCTGGTCATTGATATCGGCGGGGGCAGTACCGAATTTGTAATTGGTGAGCGTTTTAAGCCTATTCGCCTAGAAAGCCTGCACATGGGCTGTGTTAGCTATACCGATCGCTATTTCCCTGATGGAGACATCAGTGAGGCTGGTTTTAGTCGAGCCATTTTTAGTGCCTTGAGAGAGCTCTCCTCCATTCGCTATAATTACAAACGTCTGGGTTGGCATAATGTAGTGGGCAGCTCCGGGACTATGCGGGCAGTGAACCGAGTTCTGCAAGCTTACGGTTTAAGCGAAAACAGCATTGACCTTAAAGCGCTGTTAGAGCTGAAAAAAATTATTCTGCAATATAAAAATGTGGCTGATTTAGATATTAAGGGTGTTAAAGATCAGCGCCTTAAAGTATTTCCTGCCGGCGTCGCCATTCTCATTGCCATTTTCCAGTCTCTAGAAATCAACAAACTGAACTACAGTGATGGCGCTCTGCGTGAAGGAGCCTTGTACGATTTATTGGGTAGAGTTAAACACGAGGATGTTCGAGAGCTCACTGTAAAAGCCATGCAAGAACGTTTCTTGGTGGATATTACTCATGCACAAAATGTAAAAAATACAGTTATTAATCTTTATTACCAGGTGCGACACAGCTGGAAGTTGGATGAAGACGAGTATGAAGACTATTTGCGTTGGGGTAGCGATCTTCATGAAATGGGGTTGGCTATTGCCCACAACCAATATCAAAAACACGGCGCTTATCTGGTGCAGTACAGTGATATGCCTGGGTTTAGTAATCCAATCCAGGAAACACTGGCTATTTTATTGCGTGGGCAAAGGCGAAAATTTCCTTCCCAGGAAGTTTCGATTTTATCCAAAGGGCGTCGTAACGCCTTGCGCCGGTTAACGGTTATTTTACGATTGGCGGTATTGCTGCATCATGGTCGAGGTACCGATACCGTTATTGAGCCTGAATTCAGCGTGAATAAAGCCAAGATACTATTGGAATTCCCTGAAGGCTATTTGACCGATCACGCTATGACGGAGTTAGATCTTGCCCGTGAGAAAAAGACATTGAGCGAAGCGGGATTTGAGCTGGATTTCGAATAAGTTTTTAACAGGGTTAAATCGTTAACGGGCAGCCATTTCTGGTTGCCCGTTTTTTGTGCTTCTAGCCGAATGCCCGCAACGGGTTAGATGGAGAATTTTTCCATGAGTATTTTTTGGACGTTACATATTTCTTCACCTTCTTCTTTTTCAACTTTTATGTAGCTGCCATCGCTTTGTAAAATCCAGCTTTGACAATTATCTAAAAGGTATAATTCCAGCTCCTGAGTGACTCGTGTTACCCATTTTGCATTTTCAATAGGAAAGCAAATTTCAACTCGGCGTAATAAATTTCTTTCCATCCAGTCGGCACTGGAGCCAAACACCCTAGTATTGCCATCATTACCAAAATAATACACTCGGGTATGCTCTAGAAAGCGGCCAATAATACTGCGAACTTTAATGTTCTCACTAACACCTTCCACACCTGGTACTAAGCGGCAAGTACCACGAACTATGCAATCTATTTTCACACCGGCTTGGCTAGCTTTATAAAGAGCCTGAATAATTTTAGGTTCGGTTAACGAATTTACCTTCACTATGATGCGACCATCTTTACCGTTTTTAGCCAATTCTGTCTCGGCTGAGATTAGGGAGAATAATCCCTTATGTAAGGTAAAGGGGGCATGGAATAACTTTTTAATACTAAGGGTTTTACCCATGCCGGTTAACTGTTGAAACACCTTATGGACATCTTCTGTTATATCTTTGTCGCAAGTAATTAGGCTGTAATCGGTATAAAGGCGAGCATTGCCTGCGTGATAGTTGCCGGTTCCTAGGTGTGCATAACGACGTAATTTTTTATCTTCACGTCGTACTATCAGCATCATTTTGGCATGAGTTTTATAACCCACCACGCCATATACCACTACGGCGCCGGCTTCTTGCAGTCGGTTGGCAAGATGCAAGTTCTCTTCTTCGTCAAAGCGTGCTCGTAATTCGATAACCACTGTTACTTCTTTACTCTTACGCGCAGCCTCGACTAATGCATCGACAATTTCTGAATTGGCGCCGGTACGGTAAAGGGTTTGTTTAATCGCCAGTACATTAGGATCTTTGGCGGCAGTACGAATTAAATCCACTACTGGTGTAAAACTTTGAAAAGGGTGCAGCAGCAGTTGATCGCTTTTTTTAATGGCTTCAAAAAAATCTTTTTTACCTTTTAGTCCTTTGGGAGTGCCAGGTGTAAAAGGGTGGTAACGTAGTTCTGGACGCTTTGCGCCGGAAGCCACAGCCATTAATCGATGCAAGTTCACTGGGCCATTTACTCGGTAAAGGTCTTGCTCACTTAAATTAAATTTCTTTAATAAAAATTGCCATAAGGCATCAGGGCAATTGTCGGCTACCTCCAAGCGCACAGCGTCACCGTAGTGGCGTGCGTGTAGTTCGTCTTGCAGTGCACTGGCTAGATCGGTAGCGTCTTCTTTATTAAAAGTTAAATCGGCATTACGAGTTAAACGAAACTGATAACAGCCTTTTACCTTCATGCCGGGAAATAGATCATCGGCAAATTGGTGAATCATGCTAGAAAGGAAGATGTAGTTGTCGCCGCCATCACAAAACTCATCGGGGATTCGATTCAGCCTTGGTAACGAGCGCGGAGCAGGAATTAACGCCAAGCCTGTATTTCGACCAAAGGCATCTTTACCTTCAAGATCTACAATGAAATTTAATGATTTGTTTACCAACCGGGGAAACGGGTGTGAGGGGTCTAAACCAATAGGGCTAATAACCGGCTGTATTTCCTCTTCGAAATATTTTTTCACCCATTTTTTTTGCGCTGCATTCCAATCGCCACGGCGAATGAAGCGAATATTTTCCTTGGCTAGCTCCGGAAAAATATGATCGTTAAGCACCTTGTATTGGTGCTCGACCGTTTGACTAGTGAGCCGATGTACTTGCTCTAATACTTCGGCAGGAGGCGTGCCGTCGGGGCCAGGGATTTCTCGGCTAAAGGCCATTTGTTTCTTAAGGCTGGCCACTCGCACTTCAAAAAATTCATCTAGGTTGCTGGAGAAAATACACAGAAACATTAAGCGATTTAACAATGGGTGGCTGCTATCCATAGCCTGCTCGAGCACGCGCTTATTAAACTGCATGTGGCTGAGTTCACGATTGAAATATAATTCAGGCGAGTTCAGGTCTATGCCGGGTTTTTCAGTATGCTCTGCTGTGCTGGTACTCATGTTTTTGCGTGTCCGTTTTTTATTATATAAAGAACTTAATCTCTTGGCTTAGTTAGAAATGATGGCGATGCGAAAAGGGTTATATCCATTATAGTTGGTTTGATGAATAAGCCCTGCAAAGGGCTTAAAATTTTGGTTATAGGATTATTTATTCAGCTCTAGAGCAGCGGCTTTAGCAAAGTAAGTCAGGATGGCATCGGCCCCAGCACGCTTGATGCAGGTCAGGCTCTCCATCATGACTGCTTTTTCATCTAGCCAACCGTTTTGAATAGCGGCCATGTGCATGGCGTACTCACCACTGACCTGATAAACAAACGTAGGCGCTTTAAATTCTTCTTTAACCGCCCTCACGATGTCTAAATAAGGCATGCCGGGTTTAACCATAAGCATGTCGGCGCCTTCGGCTAAATCCAATGCCGCTTCATGTAGGGCTTCATTTACATTGCCTGGGTCCATTTGGTAACTGAACTTATTACTCTTGCCTAGGTTACCGGCACTGCCCACCGCATCACGAAACGGCCCATAATAAGCAGAAGCATATTTTGCGCTGTAGGCCAGTATTCGGGTATTAACGTGCTGGTTTTGTTCCAAAACATTGCGTATTTCGGAGATGCGCCCGTCCATCATGTCGCTGGGGGCTACAATGTCGGCACCGGCTTGCGCGTGGCTTAATGCCTGTTTAGCCAGTATTTCCACGGTAATGTCGTTTAATACATAGCCTTCACTGTTGATAATGCCGTCTTGACCGTGGGTCGTAAATGGATCCAGTGCCACGTCGGTAATGACTCCTAATTCTGGGCAGGCATCCTTAATGGCTTTAACGGCACGCTGGGCAATGCCGTCAGGGTTGTAAGCCTCTTCAGCCATTTCGCTCTTATGGCTGTCTGGCGTGACTGGAAATAAAGCCACGGCGGGCACGCCTAGTTTGCTTAATAACTTACATTCTTTAACGGCTAGATCGATAGAAAGACGTTCGATACCAGGCATGGAAACAATGGCTTCTCTTTGACCTTTTCCGTCCAAAATAAACATAGGATATATAAGATCGTTCACGCTAATCTGATTTTCGCGCATAAGACGGCGGCTGAAATCGTCAGCACGCATGCGTCGCATACGAGTTTCGGGAAAAAAGCGTTGAGCGTCTGAGAAAGCCATGTGCACTCCATTGGAGAAAAAATAGTGGCATTAGGAATGGGGCATTTAATAAAGGTGCCCTTAAGCAGCTAAGCTTATTCCATAAAATAATTAATTGGTGGCAATTGTACTGTAAGCACCGCTTAGGCGCTGGTTTATTATGGTAATGCTGTGGCCGATTAGATTTGGCTGTTAGCCGAAACAATCTGCGCCTATGCTTGTCATAGAGTGAAATATTCTAAATTGGACTTAAAATGAAAAAATTAATAATACTGGTGTTATTGGCTGCGGCTATTGGTGCCTTGTTTGTTTTTGACGCTCAGCAGTATTTAAGCCCAGATTTTTATCAGCAAAGTTTTTCCGAAAACCCCATCGTCACCGGCTTACTCTTTTTTGTGATTTACGTGGTGATGACGGCGTTATCTGTGCCGGGTGCCGCCGCTATGACACTTATTGGCGGGGCCATATTTGGTTTTGGTTGGGGCTTGCTGCTCATTAGTTTTGCCTCAAGTCTTGGGGCAACCCTGGCCTTTTCCATTTCCCGGTTATTGTTTAAAGACTGGGTACAAAGCAAGTTTAGCGAACACCTTAAAACCATTAACAAGGGTGTTGAGAAAGACGGCGCTTTTTATCTGTTTACCCTAAGACTTATTCCCATCGTGCCATTTTTTGTGATTAACCTAGTGATGGGGTTGATGCCTATTCGCGCTGTGACTTTTTATTGGGTTTCTCAGGTGGGCATGTTGGCAGGCACCGCAGTATTTGTGAATGCTGGTGCGCAGCTGGGCCAGCTCGATGACCTATCGCTAAGTGGCATTATGACGCCGGGCATTTTAGGCTCGTTTGTATTATTGGCGATATTCCCTTGGCTTACGCGTACGGTATTGGCCAGTTTTAAGAAACGTTCGCTCCTTAAAAACTTCACTCGTCCTAAAACGTTTGATGATAATTTATTAGTTATTGGTGCCGGGGCCGGTGGTTTGGTCAGTGCTTATATTGCTGCAGCCACCAAGGCCAAGGTGACTTTAATAGAAAAGCATAAGATGGGTGGAGATTGTTTAAATACCGGTTGCGTACCTTCAAAGGCATTGATTCACGCGGCTTCTCTTGCCCATGACATGCGTGAGGCGAAAGCCGTGGGTATTCATGCCCAAGAAGTAAAAGTTGATTTTAGCCAGGTGATGCAATCGGTGCAGGATGGTATTAAAGAAGTGGAGCCTCATGACAGTATTGAGCGCTATACAAATTTGGGTGTAAATTGCGTAACAGGAAGTGCCACTATTATTGATCCGTGGACAGTCGAGATTCAAACCGAGCAAGGTGTGGAGCGTCGTACTGCCCGTAATTTAATCATAGCCGCAGGCGGGCGCCCTAAGGTCTTTCCCGTGGAGGGGCTTGATGACGTGGGTTATTACACTTCGGATACCCTATGGGAAATTAAAGAGCAGCCTAAAACTTTATTAGTGGTGGGTGCCGGGCCAATTGGTTGTGAGCTGGCCCAGAGTTTTCATCGCTTGGGCAGTAAAGTGATCATGGTAGACCCTGCACCACAAATACTGGGCCGTGAGGACAGTGATGTAGTAGAGGCTGTTACCGAGCAATTTGAACGGGAAGAGATAAAGCTAATGCTTAATACACTTCCAGAAGCGTACAAGATTGAAGATGGCAAAAAAATCGCTATTTTGAAAACTCCAAGCGGCTTGCAAGAAATTCAATTTGACACATTGATCATTGCCGTTGGACGTGAGGCAAATACTAAAGGCTATGGGTTGGAGAACTTAAATATTCAGCTGGATGAGCGTGGCAATATTGCCGTGGATGAAAACCTTCAAACCAGTATGCCGGGGGTGTTTGCAGTGGGCGATGTGATTGGCGGCTATCAATTTACCCACGTTTCGGCCCACGAGGCATGGTATGCAAGCGTAAATGCACTTTTTGGTCATTTAAAAAAATTCAAAGTTGATTACTCTGTAATTCCTTGGGCCACGTACACATCGCCACAAGTGGGCCGGGTGGGACTAAATGAAGAAACGGCCAAGGCTCAAGGGATTGCTTTTGAAGTTACGCGTTTTGATTTGGCTGAGTTAGATAGAGCCATAGTAGATAAAGCGGCCTCTGGTTTTGTAAAAGTACTCACCGTACCAGGCAAGGACAAAATATTAGGCGCGACTATTGTGGGTGCCATGGCTGGTGAATTAATTGCCGAATTTGTATTCGCCATGAAAAATGGACTGGGCTTAAATAAGATATTAGGCACTATTCACGCTTATCCCACTATGATGGAAGCCAACAAATATGTGGCAGGTGAATGGAAGCGTAACCATGCTCCACAAAACTTATTGAAGTGGGTGGAAAAGCTTCATGCTTGGAGGCGTTAACAGGATACGTGGCAGGTGAACGGAAGCGCAATCATGCTCCACAAAACTTATTGAAGTGGGTGGAAAAGCTTCATGCATGGAGGCGTTAACAGGATACGTGGCAGGTGAATGGAAGTGCAACCACGCGCCAACAAAACTTGTTGAAGTGGGTGGAAAAGCTTCATGCCTGGAGGCGCTAATAAAATACGTGACGAACGTAATGATCAGGTGATATGTACCTGAATTGACATTTTTATGGAAACGGTTATGGAAACAGTTATGCAAACAGTATTTAAAGAGTCAGAACTAAAAATGGCTTTGGATTTTATGCAGCAAATCCCTTTCAATCGCCATGTTGGTTTAGAGGTGCATAGTTTTAATGATGCCGAAGTTGTTTTTAAAATGAAAATGCGTGACGAGCTAGTGGGTAATTGGATGCAAGGTATTTTGCATGGTGGTGTTATTTCCAGTGCTCTGGACGTGGCAGGCGGAGCGGCAGCTCTAGTAGGTAGTTATGCTCGCATGGGGGATTTGCCCATAGAGGAAAAAATGAAAACACTGTCTAAGCTTGGCACTATAGATATGCGAGTAGATTTTTTACGCCCTGGTAAGGGTGATGAGTTTTTTGCGCATGCCAGCATTTTGCGTATTGGTAATAAAGTTGCCGTTACTCGCATGGAATTTAAAAATCAGCAGGAAGATTTAATTGCAGTAGGTACCGGTACCTATATGTGTGGTTAAGCGATGAAAGTCGTTAAGTAAGATATTCAGTACCTCAACTTTAATTTCACTAAAGTTGAGGTACTAAATTAAAAAACTATTTAATTGTTTAAATCCAAGTAATCATCAATGTGGCTACAGATCGTAGTTGCTTCTCCTGAAGTACAACTTAATTGCATTTCTGAATCGGCCTCCCCTATATCGGCTATCCATGTGTTAGACGTTAACTGGTAGTTTAGCCAAATATTCTCACTGCTTAGGCCACCTTCAGAGCGCACATCACTCAGCTCTTTAAGCTCAATGGCATTTCTGGGGGTAGCAAAGAAATATTCACCGTCGTTTTCTTGAAGACAAAGACTGTCTGCGTTGGCAATAGTGGTTTTTTGTGTGGTGATCGCCCAGTTATTGATGGCACGGCTACCGTCGCTTTCTACTAGCTTGCGACATGCCGCGTAAAACTCGTCACTGCAGCTGGTATCCACATAGCGATTATCACTGGAAGACAGCTGCGCGCAATTGCCACTGCCGTTGGGTTCATAGTTGTTTTCAGACCAACTCCAGACCATATCTTCTGGGCCGATGGGATATTCTCCATTTACTTTCCAGCTAGAACCTGATGCGCCAAATCCGTACATTTCAAAAATATTTAGTCCGGCTAACATGTAATCATGGGCATCACTTGGGTGCATGTTAGCGCTGCTGTTACCTAGTTGGCCATCTCTGGTGGTGCCATCTTTATTCCGTGCCATAACAGTGTTCTTTTTAGAGCTAGACCAGTCTTCAAATTTAGATACACTGTTTTCATCATCAATGTTACCGCCACTGTAAAATGTCATATCGTTGAAACCACCATCGCCAATACAGTTTTCACTGGTGAAAAGTATGATGTTTTTTCCTGCGCTGAGTACTTTGGATTTGGTAAGTGTGGCACTTTCAATTTCGGTACAGCCATCTTTGCCATAGTCACCATGAGTATCTGTCAACTCTGTACGGTATACATAGTCATAGATGTGGCCGTCTATTTTTTTCTCTACCTTGTTAATATTGTTTTTTGCATCACTGGCCAGCTCCAACTTTAATAAAATAACCTGGTCTTCATTGCCATCATTGATCCATTCTTTAATGTCATCTAAGCCTTTATAAAATTTTCGGTTACCTGTGATGCCATCGATACATTCTCCGTACGACGTAACGTTGTTATGGCACATACGAATGGCAGAGCTATCCCAATGGAGATCAAATACCAGTTCGCGCACGCCCTGATCCATTTGTTCTTTAAGAGAGGAGGATTGATTAAAATCCATTAGGTTATCGTCGTCGGCATTACCAAAGGAATTGTGACTACCTACCCAGGTAGACTGTGCCAAGGGTGCATCATTGTCTAATGAGTTTTGAATCGTGAGGGCGCGTTCGGCCCACTCCACTTGAGTTTCTGCCATTGCAGTACTGCACATTATAGTCACAGCGCTCATGATAATAATTCGGCTTAAAGGCAATATATAAGAATTTAGAGGGAGTTTTTTGCGACTGTTAGACCATTTTGAAATCATTGCTCTACCTGTTTATTGTTATTTTTTAATGTTACAAAAACAACAATATATGGAGAGCTAACATAGTCTTTTACGATTTCGTGCCAGTGTCCGTGATGGTGGTATTTTGTCCTTAATGTTGCACCTTGAAGGAATCAAGGTGCAACTCAGAACTAGGTGCGAATATGCTTAGTTTATTGAGGCAAAGGCAAAGAAGGTAGAGCTGGTCCTAATCCCATTTTTAACATATTTAATGCTTTTTCTGTTTCATTTTTTGCAAGATACAATCGGCTTAATTCATTGCGAGTTTCTATGTGGCTCTCTTGATTCAAGCTGGCTTCAAAATAATTTAATGCTTCATCAAATTGTTCATTTAATAATGATAAGCGTCCCAGAGTTAACAGTAACATGGCGTCGTTGGGACGTTGCTTTAATTGATCCTTAGCAAATAACAGTTGGCGATTAGTATCCTTACCTTTCAGATAGCCGTATTGGCGAATAAGGTCCTGGCTCCAATGGAAGGCTAGTATTTGTTTTAATTCTGTTTCGCCTTCATCCTGCTCAGCCAAGCTAATTAAATGCCCAAAGAATTTTTCGGCCAGGGGAACAAACCCTGTTTGTTTAAGAATGCGTTTGGGGATTTTATGCCACATCTCCAATAACGCCTTGGTGTTTTTACTGCTAGCATTACGTGAGTTAACCAGATTATCAATGAGCTCATCGTAGGCATTGATTTCCAGTTTAATGGTTTCTTTGCTTGGTAATAATTTGTATTTGTTAAATACCGGAAGCAGTGTTAAAACCGACTGCCAGTCTTCTAGCTTGGTATAGGTTTTCAACAGCATGTGATTCACATACTGGTGTTTTGGATAGATTTTTTTCAAGCGTAAGCAGGTAGCGAGGCTTTGCTCATATTGCTTGCGTTCAATTTGCAGTTGAGCTTGCTGTAGTCCCACTGCCAGTTCTGAACCCTTAGTACTTTTTACCGCTTCTATTAATAAATCGTCACTGTGCTGGTAATCACCGGCCTGCTGAGCAGCCCTGGCAGCAGCTAGGTAATTAATTATTTTTCCATTGCCTTGGGCGCCAGCCATAAGCAGTTTTTCACTTTGTTTCCAGTTACCTTCAGCCAGAAAAATCAGTCCCTTAACTGTTTTACTTATGGCTTGTTTGATGCCGCGCTCTTCACGCCAATTGCGTATGTTTGAAGGGCTTTTTAGTAAGCCAGATAGTATTTGAACAAAAATAAACCCGCTAAGTATAAAGGTCGCCACAATGGCTAAAAATACCCATAGACTGGTTTCAAATACCCAAGACTGAAAGCTAATTAATATATAGCCACTGTCCTGAAGTATTAGGTGGCCTAATAAAGAGCCTAATACCAAAGCAAGTATTAAAATAATTAAGCGAAAGTTCATTAAGTTTGCTCCGGCTGTTTCTTTTTGGCTGGAACAACTTTAGGAAAGGCCGGTGTAACGCTATTTGTTGGTGCCACAATATTAGGGCGGTGAATTCGGTCAGAGAGAATTTGGCGCAATAAACGTAATGAATGACTCACATCTGGGAGGGTCAGCTTAATGTTTTGACTCTTAATTTTTGCAATTTCACCTATTAATGTAGCCGCTTTTTGGTGGCGCAACCTGGATTCAATCCATTGAACGGCATTGTTTAAACTGGCGTCATATAATGTTTGATCGGCTTTTAATAGCGCCCATTGAGCTTGCTCTAACATGAGTAGCAAGCTGTGCTCTAACAATTGATATTGTTGGATATTAAGCGGAGCGGCAAAAGGGGCCTCCGCTCTTTTTAGGCTCACAAGAGATTTTAATTGTGCCCAAAAGCTTTCATCTTTAACTGCTTCATTCATCGGTATTTGTATATTAACAAACTCATTAGGGGGAAGTATATCTTCATGGATATTGGCTTTAATAGCTTGTATTTGCGTATAAATACCCTGGCGATCAATTTTTTTATCCTGTCCTAATAACAGCATTTCGTTAGCAATGGTTTCACGTACCATTAAAAAAGCAGGATCATCCAATGTTGCCAGTATCTTATTGGCGGCATCAAATAACGCACGGGCACCGATAGGCTCTTGTTGCAAGGTTACTCTTTGGTTCGCCAAACGTAACAGATATTCCACCTCCGCTAGTTTCCAGTCTTCTTTTCTGGCACCAGGGATTTGATTGATGGTTTGCTGCATGAAGTTTAGTTTCTTATTCATGCTCACGAATTGTTTTAGCGCTTGATCTTGCTCGATACTCTTTGACAGCTGACTCTTATATTGAGAATCGAGCAATTGAACATGATTACCCAATGCGCTGTTTTGCTTAATTAGGGTTTCCACCCGATATTGAAAAAAAGCAATCGCAGCTATAAAGGCAAGAGCAGCGACAGCCCATATTAGCCAAGCAGCACTCTTGTTACTGGACTGTTTAACCGGTTTGCTTTGGGCTTTAGCGTCCAATTTCTTATTTGATTTTTCTGTTGATTTGGGGCTGTTGCCAGGGACAGGCGTCTTACTTTCACTCATGGATAACTCCCTTTTTATAAATAACGGTGACGACTAAATAGAATGTTGAAATGGAAACGTTAACGATTATTTGCTTGCAATGTATTAAGGCTTGCTAGCAGGTTTTCTGGCTTTAAGTGACCACAAACATGCGGTCGATTAAAGCCGAGCGTCTTAGCGATTTTTGCAATGCGTTCGCTTGGTACTATTAAGTGAATATTTAATAGCGCACTATCTTGACCGATTTCTTTGGCCAATTGCTGTGCCATCTCGCCACTGGTAATCAGAGCATAATGTATTTGCCTTTGCCTGAGTAGCTTTGCCAATTCGCCATTTTCAAAGGGAATAGCTTTACGCTCATAAAGCTCAGCATATTGTACGCTGGCGCCCCTGATTTTAAGGGTATCTGCCAGTAATTCCCGACCACCTTTCCCGCGTAAAATGAGGACTTTCTTTAAATTCAGTTCTTGCAGGTCAGGCAGGGTCAATAAACCTTCACTGTGGTTTTTAAGCGGAGTGGCGACTTCTATGTCTAACTTTTGAAAAGGCGCCGCGCTACTTGGGCCCACCGCATACCAATTTATGCCCAATGGCATTTGTGGCCAATACTGGTCTATCCAATCTATAGCCAAGGTGGAAGCATTGCTGCTGACACTGATGACGATATCAAAATCGCACAGATTAAGGATCTGCTGTTTGATGGCGATGTAAGCTTGAGAGTCTTCTGCTTGGAACGGTTGAATCTTCAATAATGGCTGGCGAATACACTGCCAGCCATTATCTTCCAAAGCGCTAACCAGTTCCTCGCCCTGTCCTTGCGGACGGGTAAAAAGAACCGCGCCTTGGTCTTTAGCTTGCGTCATTAATCTACCTTGTGTCCATAGACATTACTCAAAATACGAGCGGCGCCTTGGCTAAGTAAATCTTCAGCGGCTTGAATACCAATGGCTTCAGCCTGAGCAATATTGCCGCGCACTTCGCTGCGAATAATCTCGTCACCATTTTCACTACCGACTAAGCCGCGCAGGTAAAGTTCTTCACCATCTAATGTGGCAAAACAAGCAATAGGTACCTGACACCCTCCTTGCAAGCGTTTATTCATGGCGCGTTCTGCTGTGACGCGGTCAGATGTTGGCTTGTGATTAAGTGGAGCCAATAAAGCTTTGGTGGTTTCATCATCAATACGGCACTCGATACCTACAGCGCCTTGGCCACCAGCGGGCAAACTAACTTCTTCGCTGATGTATTCGGCGATACGATCTTTCAATTCAAGGCGAATAAGGCCTGCACTGGCAAGAATAATGGCATCGTAATCATCGTTATCCAGCTTTCCTAATCGGGTTTGAACATTGCCCCGTAGGCTGGAAACTTTAAGGTCAGGGCGGGCAGCCATTAACTGGCATTGGCGACGTAAACTTGAGGTACCCACACGGGCGCCCTGAGGCAGATCTTCAAAGCTTTTATAATTGTTGGATACAAAGGCGTCGGTAGGGTCTTCGCGTTCACAAATAACTGGCAGCCCTAGCCCTTCCGGGAATTCCATTGGAACATCCTTCATGCTGTGAACGGCGATGTCGGCGCGGCCATCAAGCATGGCCACTTCTAACTCTTTAACAAACAAGCCCTTACCACCAATTTTGGCAAGAGGGGTGTCTAGAATTTTATCCCCTTGGGTTGTGAAAGTGACCAATTCCACTTCTAGCTGCGGGTGCAATTTTTGCAATTCCGCTTTAACGAACTCGGCCTGCCATAAGGCCAGTTTACTTTTGCGCGTGGCGATGCGTAATACAGACATAAAAGACCTTGGATTCACACAAGTATAAGATTGGGGCATGATACGGCAGATTTCCTCATTTTTCAGGGTCTAAATCATTCCCGGGCTGATAAACTGTATTTTTCAATTGTGACATTGGTTTTCAGGGCGCTATTCCTTCTATTCTTCTTGGGCAATCTCATGATTATTACCTCTCTATAGTATTGGATCATAGGCGCTATTTTAATTTGGTATCGGCTCTTATTCATTTATGGCAAAAGAGCCCTGATTTTAATGTGTTGCTGCGCTGTGATAGCAGCAGGAAGAAAAGTTCTACACAGAATCTGTGGATAACTTACTGGAAAACTTTAGGACAGTTTGCGGACAGTCCCGTCAGCTGGAGAGGCTTGTTAAATTGGTTAAAAATACGCCATTTATAATTTTAAATTTTTCTTGATTTTTTAAATTATAAAATAATTTTCTTTGTTATAAATTGAAAACAAATAAAGTTTTGCACATATTCTGTGGATAACTTCCTGCATAACTTAGGGACAATTGATGGTAGGCCACGGCCGCCGTATCCTGCTCTTAAATTGGTTAAAAACGCATCTATGTTAAATGGTTTTATTGTATTACTTATATTTTTTCTGCTGGGTGAATTTATTGCCAATTTATTTTCTTGGCCAATTCCTGGATCGGTTATGGGCATGCTTTTATTATTTGTTTTTTTAGTGGTGCGCTCAGGAGTTCCAAAATCTATTAAAAGTTCAAGTGATTCGCTATTGCCTTATCTCCCTTTATTTATAGTTCCGGCTTCGGTGGGGATTGTTAGTCATCTTTATCTTTTGCAGCAAGACGGAATCATTATTGTGGTTGCCATGGTCGTAAGTTTGCTGGTTGGGATTCCTCTTTGTGGTTGGATGATGCAGACCATTTTAAGGTGGCAGGGAAAATAGTGATGAATAAATTAAGGCTTAATATAAGTAAAATACACATGCAATGGCAGGTGGCATAATGGCTTGGCAAGACGCGATATCTGGAATTTGGCAAAGCCCTTATTTAGGTCTGTTGTTAACCTTATTAAGTTTTCAGGCTGGCTTAGCGCTTTTTAAATCATCAGGTTCAAAGCCATGGTTACATCCTGTTTTGGTAAGTGCCTTGAGTTTATGTTCGATGATTCTACTTACCGATTTAACTTACTCTCGATACTTTGAAAGTGCGCAATCTCTAAATCAGTTGCTCGGGCCGGTGATCGTGGCCCTAGCCATCCCCTTGTATGAAAACCTTAATTTATTGAAGCGTTATTGGTTTGCCTTTGTGGTTACAAATGTCGTGGCTGGTGGGTTCACTATTTTTGTGGCGGTATTCATTGTGTATCTTGGGCAGGGCAGTGATGTGAGCGTTAACACTATGTGGACAAAATCAATCACCACCGCCATTGCCATAGAGCTAGCACCAGGCATTGGTGGGGTGGCGGCCTTGGCGGCAGCCTTGGTCATGTTTACTGGCGTATTTGGCGCCATCATTGCGGCTCCTTTGTTACGTCTATTTAGAATTAATCATGCCGCAGCTCAAGGCACTGCGCTGGGGGTGTGTGCCCATGCGGTAGGCACTGCCAGAGCACTGGAAATGGGTAGCGTGCAAGGCGCCTTTGCTGCCCTTAGTATGTGCTTCATGGCATTACTGTGTGCCTTGGTGTTGCCTTTTATGCTTGCTTAAGGCTCTGTCAGTAATCTTCCGGCGCGATGTATTAACAGGTCTATACTTAAAGCGCACAGCAATACCTTCTTCAGCCAGGGACAGGCAATGCATCAGCGTTTAATGCTTCTTAATATTTTGTTTCCGCTCGCTTGTTTTGTGCTATTGGGGTTCTTGCCGCCCGATATTTTTCTCTTTCCTGATTTTATCCTTATGGCTGTGGCTCTATTTGTGCTGGGGCGAGCTTACTTGTTGGTGCAACAGCAGGTTGTGTTTTCGACCTTGCCGATAGTGGCATTACTAGTGTCGGGGGAATGGCACTTGGGGTTGGATATTTATGCGCCCTTTGCCACTAATTGTTTCTTGTCTTATATCTGGTTTGTGAATCTTCAATGGGAAAAAAAGCCTTGGCTGCATTGGTTACATATACTGAATTTAGCCATATTTGTTTTATTTATAGCGCTGGCAAAGCGCGTTGTTCCTATTAGCGAAGAATTATTGAGTTACGCAGATTGGCCGTTGGAATGGGTCAGTGTGTTTTGTCTGCTAACGCCTTTGTTGTTTGTTCATAAATGGCAGCGCACCGGTCGCTGGGCCGCCTATTGGCCGTTATATACCATAGCGGGCTTTCTGTTTGAGTGGGGCTCTGATAATTATTTAATTATATGGGGGATATTTTCCCAGCTGTTCTCGCTATCCCTGGATGCTTATATCTTGGCGTATGTGGATGAGCTAACCGGAATACTGGGGCGCAGAGCCTTGATGTTTAAGCTTAAAACCGCAGGCAAGCATTATTGTTTAGTGATGGTGGATGTGGATCATTTTAAATTATTTAACGACAAGCATGGTCATCAAGTGGGGGATGATGTTTTAAAAGTGGTGGCCAAGTTAATTGGTAAAACTTCAGGGGCGGTAGCGTATCGTTATGGCGGCGAAGAATTTATTTTAATGTTTCCCAAGGGCCAGGCTTTGGAGTTAGCCCCTCATGTTCAGGCTACTCGGGAGCGTCTAGCTGCATACGAGCTGTATCCAAAAGGGCTCAAGCGTGACAAAAATAAACGGGGAAAAGGGAAGGCTCCAAAGTCTTTACATATCACCGCTAGCTTTGGTATGGCTTGTCATAAAAGTGGGGAATCGGTTAAGGCCGTAATTGAACGGGCAGACAAAGCGTTGTACCAAGCTAAGTCTAATGGCCGAAATTGTTTGGTGGTTGCTAAATAAACCTATGCATAAGCCAGACTGTTCTATGCTTAGGTAAACCAAATTTAATAAGGGACTGCATATGGCAAATATATTGGCCGTGGATGATAGTGCTGCAATTCGCACCTTGATGAAGGTGGTGCTGGAAAGTGAAGGGCACAATGTTTTTTTAAAAGAAAACGGTCGAGAGGCATTGGAATTTGCCAAGGGACACACAGTGGATTTGGTTATCACTGATTTAAATATGCCGGAAATGGGTGGCATGAGTTTGGTTAGCCATTTGCGTAAGCTGGACGCTTATAAACGTAAACCCATTTTAGTCATCACCACCGAAACCGCTGATTACAAAAAACAAAAAGCTAAAACAGTGGGCGCCACAGGCTGGATTGCCAAGCCCGTTGATAAAGCGCGCTTACTAAAAGCTGTGGAAAGAACTGTGGGGTGACGTGCAGGGATGCACTACAGGGTTTTTGCTCGGCTCTGGCTCCCAGCTTCGCTCTATCGATTAAGTCCTTTTAATCGTCCCAGCAAATCCTAAGTACTTACATCCATGTAAGCAATATCGCGGTGCCAGGAAAGATAATTGCTCGGCTCTGGCTCCTGCTTCGCTCTATCAAATAAATCCTTTTATTTGTCCATGCATTATTTTCATTTCCACTATCCCTGGTGGTCATGGCAGGAGCGATAAGTCAGTGATGCACGGGCAAAAATTTGCTCGGATCTGGCTCCTGCTTCGACCTATCAATTAAGTCCTTTTAACCATCCCGCAAAGGCCTAAGTACTCAGCAGTCAATTATTTCATTCATGCATTTTAATCGTTCAATTACACGGCATGACATTAAATTGGCTATGGGGTTTCAATTAGGCTTATCTCTTCTTGTTATTGTTTTTAATCTTTTACTTAGGTGACTTCGTCTAAATCCAGGGTCGGTATTTGCTGCTGCCTTTGCAGTAACTTCACCAAATCCTGACGTGCACGAATCATCTCTCGATAACTATTCAGAATTGCAGGGTTACTTATGCCCAAACGCCGCTGAGCATTGGCCATGTGCCGCATAAGACTGTGAATCTCGTGTTGCAAGCGGTAAATCTTTGGATGAACTCGATACATCATATTCAAATAATCCTGCCTGTTCACACTTAATAATAGTTAAGCTTGCTAGGTACAGGGCGGGATTTTTGGATGATTTTAAGATTAAAAATAAGGGGATATAAGGTAATTGTAATTAGTGACCTTTGTGACATCTTTAGCTTTCAATTAATAACCCTTATGTGGGCACATTAAATGGCGCTAAGTGCTGAAAAACATTTTGTCTGGATAGGTCTTGCGAAGAAAGGAATTACTTTAAAAGGCAAAAAATAGCTTGAGCGCAGGATAAAAATATTACGCTCAAGTTAATCATTAATAGCAAACTAGGTAAGTAAAATAGGGCGCCAGTCAAAATCTATATAAGCCACCGCTAGGAACCCTGGCACTATCATGGTTGGTTTGCGCCCGTATTGAATTGTTTCGTATTGAAGGCTTAAAAGGTCACCACCAACACAGCGTAAAATAGCGTGGCCCGCAGCAACATCCCATTCGCTGACATTACCAAACCGAGCATAGATATCTCCCTTACCTGCGGCCAAGTAGGCTAGCTTTAAGGCGCTGCCAATTGGGAATCTTTGCACCGGTGCCATTTTTTCTTCCAAGCGATTACATAAATGTTGTAATTGGTCAGTTGAGTGACGACGACTGGAAAAAACGCGAATACAGCCGTTTTCACGGATTTGGCTATTTGGGTTAATGGTTTTTAATAAAGAAGCAGGTTCCTCTCCTTTTTTAAGGAAGGCCTTACCGTCTCCTCCGTAATAACATTCGTCGCTTACAGGTACGTAAATCAAACCAAATATTGGTTCGCCATTTTCAATAATGGCGATATTAATTGTGAATTCGTCGTTGCGATCAATGAACTCCTTGGTGCCATCTAGCGGGTCAATCAGCCAGAATCGTGACCACTGGGTACGTTCTTGTTGGCTGGGAACATCGGTTTCTTCACTGATAACCGGAATATCAATAATGGCGCTTAAGCCATCTGTTAATATTTTGTTGGCGGCTACATCGGCTTCGGTGATCGGGCTGCTATTGGCCTTTTCCACCACGGTATACTCGCTACGCTTATAAACATCTATTATGGCGCGGCCAGCTTTACGGGCTAAATCTATTACATCAGCATAATTAGGCTGCATAGGGGGTATCCTGTTATTTCTCGATGGACGCTGTTTTGTCCATATTCCCTTGATTGTTTTCAAACCATGATTTGGCCATGTAAAGAGCCGCAATGGCGCGGCCTTCAGTTACATCTGCACGGCTCACGAGCTCATCTATTTTACTCAACGGCCAAGGAACAACTTGTAAAGGTTCTGGCTCATCGCCAGGTAAAGTTTCTTCATATAAACCCTGAGCGATAAAAATATCGATACTGCTCTTCATGTAACTGGGCGAAAGGCTCATGGACTTTAAGTAATGAAGCTTATTGGCGCCCTTGCCTATCTCTTCTTTGAGCTCACGATTGGCTGCTTGTTCAATGCTTTCACCAAGATCAACGGCGCCTTTGGGCAAGGTAAGCGTATAATCTTCAATGCCTACCCCATACTCACGAATGAGTAAAACTTGGCCATTTTCGTCAATGGGCACCATCATGACGGCTCCGTGGCCACCAGAGGCTAGACGTTCATATGTACGTTGAACGCCATTGGAAAATTCCATCTCGAGGGATTCTACGGTGAAAAGCCGGCTTTGTGCTACAACATGGCGGGCATGAATGCGGGGTTTAACTTGTTTATCGTTTTCACCCGGTGAACTGGGCGCTTTAGCTTGTTCTGTCATAGACACTATAATTTGGCCATTTAGCCGCCTAGTATGAACTTATTGGCTCATGACTTGAAGTCTGTATCTGTGCCCTCATCTATAGGATCAGAATAGATGCGCCAATCTACGTTTTAGACGTAGGGTGTTCATAATAACCATGGGGTTTTGTAAATGATTGAATGGGATCAAATTGATACCGTGCTATTGGACATGGACGGCACTTTATTAGATTTGCATTTTGACAATTACTTTTGGATGCAGCATTTGCCGGTTAAATATGCTGATTTCCATGAGATGGAGCCGGCCCAGGCTCTAGCCAAACTGAATCAGCAAATGCAAGACAAGGTGGGTCAGTTAGAATGGTATTGCCTTGACTACTGGAGCGATCTCACCGGCATGCCCATTGCTAAACTGAAGGAAGATATTAGCGATAAAATTCAGTTTCGCCCCCATGTACAAGATTTTTTATTGGCTTTAAAAAAAGCAGGTAAGAAAAGTATTATTGTTACCAATGCTCATCGCGATAGCGTTAATTTAAAAATGTTACACACTAATTTGGACAAAATGGTGGATGGCATCATCAGCTCTCACGATTATGCTTTTCCAAAAGAAGAGCAGGGTTTTTGGCAATCCCTAATGAAAAATTCACCGTTTGATTTGCAGCGTACCGTGCTTATTGATGACAGTTTGCCTGTGTTAGAATCTGCGCGAAAATACGGCTTCGAGCACCTACTGTGTATCAGTCAGCCAGACAGTCAAAAGCCCAAGCGAGATATTTCACAATTTAAGGCCGTGGATCAATTCAGCGATATCATGCCCACTTACACCCCCAGTGATACAGATCATGAGTGAAACGCAAAAGAAAGTCCGCTTAGATAAATGGCTGTGGGCCGCTCGTTTTTATAAAACCCGAGCGCTTGCTAAGAATGCTATTGAGGGCGGCAAAGTGCATTACAACGAGCAACGCTGCAAGGTGAGTAAAATGGTAGAGCTGGGTGCCATGCTGAAAATTCGCCAGGGCTTTGATGAAAAGACTGTTGAAGTTAAGACACTAAGCGAACAGCGTCGAGGTGCTCCAGAGGCTGCCCTTTTATATGAGGAAACCGTTGCCAGCATTAAGTTGCGCATGGATGAAAGTGAGCGTCGCCGTAAATTTAAACACGCTAACCCCATATTTGATCACAAGCCCAATAAGAAAGAGCGGCGCCAAATACACCACTTTAATGAAGTGAACAGTGAATCTGGTGAGTAGATCCGAGTCTTTTTTCAATGAAACTAATTTTTTAATAGGCAAATCCCATGGCGACTGCAGATTCTTTACAACGCTTCACCTTTGACAAAAGCCATGTACGTGGCGAGTTAGTGGGGCTAAATAAAACCCTGGCCGATATATTTGAGCGCCAATCTTATCCTGAAGAAGTGAATAAGTTATTGGGCCAGTTACTAGCCGCTGCCGCTTTACTAAGCGCCACGGTTAAAATTAACGGGTTATTAACTTTGCAAGTGCAAGGAAATGGGCCTGTGCAGCTACTTCAGGCGGAAACTACCAATGACGGAAAAATGCGCGGCATTGCGCGTCTGGACGCTGATAAAGAACTGGCGGGCGACAATTTATTGGGTGCAGACGCACGACTGATTATTACCATCGATCCAGATGAAGGCCGTCGTTACCAGGGTATTGTGGCAATGGAGGGTGACGATCTTTCTAAATCATTGGAAGGTTACTTTAAGCAATCGGAACAACTGGCTACGCGCTTATGGCTGAGATGTGAGTCCGGTGTGGCAGCTGGATTTTTGCTACAAGAATTACCCAAGCTGGGTGAGCTGCAAGAAGAGATGGAGGTGGATGAAGATGCATGGACGCGTATTACCCATCTAGGTAGCACCATTAAAAACGATGAATTACTGCACTTAGAAAACGACCAAATTCTGCACCGCCTGTATCATGAGGAAGTGGTTCGTACCTATGATGATGAGCCACTTAAGTTTAGTTGCAGCTGCACGAAAGAGAGACTTTCCGTGGCTCTTGAGCAAATGGGCTATGAAGATTGCCAGGAAATCATAGACGAGCAACAAAAAATTCGTGCCGATTGTCAATTTTGTGGTCAGCACTACAGTTTTGGGCAAAGTGATATTAATGGTTTGTTCCCAATGCAGTCTGCAAAAAACCAGGCCAATAGACTTCATTAATGTCCTAATTAGCGATATTTTGGCGCATTTATACGATAATAAATCCAATTTATAGTAAAGATAATTGGCATAAATATCCTGTATGACCCTGATGTGTGCAGGGAATGCACCCTAGTTTGTCACTAAATCATGACAATACTGGCCAAGGGAGTCTCTTTTTGGGTCTAGACTATTCGCCTGATGTATATTTTCTGGCATAATCGCGGCCCTAAAAAATTATAATTCGCTTGAATCCTACCTTGATTTATAGCGGTAATGTTTTCAGTTTTCTGGCCACAAGCCAGATGACCTACAAATGGATTGGCCACACATGACCACCGTATACACTGACCTTTCTTCTGCATTACTCGTAGAAAAAGCACTTGCCAACGGCGAAGGCCGTTTACAAGACAATGGTGCTTTAGTTGTTGAGACTGGCAAGCGTACTGGCCGCTCTCCAATGGATCGTTACATCGTTCAAGAGCCAAGCACTTCAGATGCCATCGACTGGGGCAATGTTAACCGTCCTTTTGATGCCACCAAATTTGACGCTTTGTGGGATCGCGTTGAAGCCTATTTAGATCAGCATGACCAATTTGTATCTATGGTTCATGTGGGCGCAGATTCAAACCATTATCTTCCAGTTAAAATGACCACACAAACTGCTTGGCAGAACTTGTTTGGCCGTAACTTATTTATTCGCCCAGAAACATTTAACCCAAGCGACAAAGAAGAATGGCAAATCCTTAACGTTGCCAACTTCGAATGTGTACCTGAGCGTGACGGTACTAATTCAGATGGCGCAGTTATCATTAACTTTGCTGCTCGCAAAGTATTATTAGCAGGCATGCGTTACGCCGGCGAAATGAAAAAAGCCATGTTCTCTGTACAGAATTTCCTATTGCCTGAAAAAGACGTGCTGCCTATGCACTGTTCTGCCAACGTGGGCGAAGAAGGCGATACTTGCTTGTTCTTCGGTCTATCTGGTACCGGTAAAACTACTCTTTCTGCAGACCAAAGCCGTTACCTTATTGGTGATGACGAACACGGTTGGGGCAAAGGCACAGTATTTAATATTGAAGGCGGTTGCTACGCGAAGACCATCGATCTTTCTCAAAAGAACGAACCTGTTATCTGGGATGCCATTAAATTTGGTGCCATCGTAGAAAATGTTGTAATGAATGGCGAGACTCGTCAAGCCGATTACAACGACGTAAGCCTAACTGAGAATGGCCGTTGTGCTTATCCTCTTGAGCACATTGAAAAGCGTGTTCTTGAAAATCAAGCTGGCGAGCCTAAAGCGGTTATCTTCTTAACTTGCGATATGACTGGCGTATTGCCTCCTGTTTCTATTCTTTCTAAAGAACAAGCGGCTTACCACTTCCTAAGCGGTTACACAGCACTTGTTGGCTCTACTGAAATGGGTGGATCTAAAGGTCTTAAATCTACTTTCTCTACTTGTTTTGGAGCGCCTTTCTTCCCGCGTCCAGCAGGTGAATACGCTGAATTGTTAATGAAGCGTGTAACAGAATTTGATTCACAGGTTTATCTTGTGAACACCGGTTGGACTGGTGGTCCAAACGGTGCGGGCGGCGAACGCTTCTCTATTCCAACGACTCGTGCAGTAATTGCAGCGGTTCAGTCTGGCGCCTTACGTGATTGTGAAACCGAAACTATTCCAGTATTTGGTTTACAAGTTCCTAAGACAGTTGAAGGTGTTGATAGCAAGCTACTTAACCCTCGTGGCGCTTGGAGCGATCAAGCTAAGTACGACGAAGTAGCAGCCGGCTTAGCACAGCAGTTTGTTGATAACTTCACTAAATATGACGTTTCTGGCGCCATTCGTGAAGCTGGTCCTAAAGTTTAATTTAGTGTCATTTGTATAAAGTTTTAGAGAGCAGGATGCTCCAATAAATTTTATACAAAACTAAAGAATTCACCTCACCCTAGGTGCTATTAAGAACCCGAGCTTGCTCGGGTTTTTGCGTATAGGGATATACGTATATAGCGGTGGCAGGGATGCCAGTGAGCTATATTCAGGATGCGCAGGAGCGGCGTTTATCAGCTGCTGAATCGTTGCTTTGAAAATGCACAGCCGGTGTTTGTCAATTACTAAATAATTTCTTTAAAAGAAAATTCCTAAGCAGCGATTAGTCAGTTGGTGCGAAGTTACTGCTGAAAGTTAGTCAGCGACGTAGAGCTTGTATTGCACCAAATAAAATTCCAGTTCACTTCCCCATATTCAATATACGGCGTTTAAATTCCCCCACGTAAACATTCACTAAGTAAGGGTCCAGAAATGCTTGATAGGCGTTGGTATAGCTTGAATCTTTATGCGCGCTAGCTAGGGCGCGGTTAATCTGAAGTACCATCTTTCTTCCCCACTCCGTTTTAGGGCAGGCAGCATAAGCCAGGCTCATTTCCGAGGCTTCTTCCAGTATTACCGAGATAACCTGGCCTTCGGCTTTTACTAGGTCCAAACCATATCGACCTTCAGGAGGCCAATCTAGTAAAAAATCGACTCTATCCAACAGCAGCATGCCGTAAAGGTTTTTAGATATGGCTTTTGTGGTATTGATAAAAATACTATTTTCAAACTGCTTATCATTAATAAGCTTATCCACCTCAGAGCTATAGATAACACCAGGGGTGATGGCAAGCGTCCCGGCACTTTGTCTTAACAGGTCTTTGAGGGAGACTAATTTAGGTTTGCCCAGATTATTATAGGTATCCAAGCGCATGAAGATTTGAATGGGGAAATACAATTCGGCGGGAACGCTGAAATGCATATACTCTTCACGTTCGGCATTTTTACTGATGCCAAATGTACACACCTTCTCCTTATGTTTAAATTTAGAATGACGCCGCTTGTAGTTACTAATTTGAAAGTCATGATCATGTTGTGTCAGGTATTTTAGAACGACCTTTAATGTGTCCACCGAATAACCCATATATTGGCCACCTTGTTGGTATTGGTAGGGGGGCCAATCAGACAGCAGCCACTTTATAGAATCTCCATGGCTAAAAGATGAAAATATAAAGCTCAATGCTAATACTTTTAAAGCGGTGAATAACACTCTTCTGACCTATTGCTGCTGTATTACAAGCATAGCTTAGATTCGCCATGTCTGGCCTGCATCGACTTCTTATATCCCCTATTTTGTTAAGCTCGAATAGAGCAGTTAGGCTGGATTAACGGCTGATGTTAACACTGAATTTTTGCACTCTTGTTAGGCTGTACACGGCGACGGACTGCTTTATACTGAGCCAGCCTAATTGTCAGCTAGGCCGTTGAGTTGTCATTAATAATAAATATCGTATGAGTTGTATATGGATCGTATTGCACAAGTAATTGCCCAAGAATTAAACGTTCAAATTCAGCAGGTTTCGGCCTCTGTTGCGCTACTGGACGGAGGCGCCACAGTTCCCTTTATTGCTCGCTACCGTAAAGAAGTCACGGGTGAATTAGACGATAATCAATTACGTCAGTTAGAGGAGCGCCTACGCTATTTGCGCGAACTTGAATTACGCCGCACTGCCATTCTTAAAAGCATTGATGAGCAGGGTAAGCTGACTTCGGAACTACAGGCCGATATCAACAAAGCCGAGACCAAAAACCGTTTAGAAGACTTGTACCTACCCTTTAAGCAAAAGCGCCGTACTAAGGGACAAATTGCTATTGAAGCAGGTCTTGAGCCTTTGGCTAACCAGCTTTTACAAGATCCAACACTAGACCCTCAAGTTCATTCCCAAACTTTTATCGATGCAGATAAGGGCATTAGTGACACCAAAGCGGCTTTGGACGGTGCTAAATTTATTTTAATGGAGCGCTTTGCGGAAAGTGCTGATTTGCTACAGAAATTAAGAAGTTTCTTGTGGGAAGAGGGAATCTTAAGCGTACGCATCATGCAGGGAAAAGAGAGCGAAGGCGCTAAATTCCAAGATTATTTTGAACACGATGAGGCTCTTAAAAAAGTACCAAGTCACCGCGCTTTGGCCATATTACGTGGTCGAAACGAAGGGATTTTATCTGCCAATTTAATAGTAGGTGATCCAGCTGATCGCCTAGCTCCTAGTCCTTGTGAAGGTATGGTGGCGGGTTTTTACGACATTGAAAATAAAGGTCGTGCAAGCGATACCTGGTTAGCCGAAGTTGTTAAATGGACCTGGCGAGTAAAGTTATTAACTCATCTTGAAACGGAGCTAGTAGGTAAAGTGCGTGAGAGTGCCGAAGACGACGCCATTAAAGTATTTGCCACCAACCTTAAAGATTTGTTATTGGCGGCTCCAGCCGGTCACAAGGTCACTATTGGTTTGGATCCAGGTATGCGCAGTGGTTGCAAGGTGGCAGTAGTGGATGCTACAGGTAAAGTTTTAGATCACGGTGTCATTTATCCTACGCCACCGCAGAATCAAGTCACCAAGAGTAAGGCTGTATTGAAAGCTCTATGTGCAAAGTATGACGTAAGCCTGATTGCCATAGGTAACGGCACAGGCAGTCGTGAAACCGACAAAATTGTCGCCGACTTACTTAAAGAAACACCCGAGCTTAAAAAAGTACAAAAAATAATTGTTAGTGAAGCGGGTGCGTCTGTATACAGTGCGTCAGAATTAGCCGCAAAAGAATTTCCAGATTTAGATGTGACCATACGTGGGGCAATTTCCATCGCTCGTCGTTTGCAAGACCCTTTGTCCGAATTAGTGAAAATTGAGCCCAAGGCTATTGGTGTGGGCCAGTATCAGCACGATGTGAGCCAGCCTGCTTTGGTCCGCTCTTTGGAGGCAGTGGTGGAAGATTGTGTGAATGCGGTGGGAGTAGACTTAAATACTGCGTCTGTGCCCTTACTGACCAAGGTATCGGGTTTGAATACTACTATCGCTGCTAATATTGTTGCCTTTCGTGAAGAAAACGGTGCTTACAAGAGCCGAGCCGAATTGAAAAAAGTGCCACGTTTAGGCGCTAAAACGTTTGAGCAGGCGGCCGGATTTTTAAAAATTAGCAATGCCAAGAATCCATTGGATTCAAGCTCTGTTCACCCTGAATCTTATGCGGTAGTGAAGGTTATCAGTGAAAAATCTCAGCGTGATGTGAAATCTATCATGGGTGACAGTGCTTTCTTGAAGGCCGTTAATGCCAGTGAGTTTGTTAGCGACGAAGTGGGTTTGCTGACCGTTAAAGATATCTTGAGTGAACTAGAAAAACCTGGGCGTGATCCTCGCCCAGAATTTGTTACCGCCGAATTTAAAGAGGGTGTGGAAGAAATAAAAGACTTACGTGACGACATGATTTTAGAAGGTGTTGCCACGAACGTTACTGCTTTTGGTGCCTTTATTGATATAGGTGTTCACCAAGATGGGTTAGTGCATATCAGTATGATGAGTGACAAATTCATCGATGATCCCCGTGAAGTAGTGAAAGCCGGAGATGTAGTGAAAGTGAAGGTCATGGAAGTGGATGCTCCGCGTAAACGTATTGCCTTGTCTATGCGCATGACCGATAGCAGTGAAGATTATCAAGCTGAAAAAGCCACACCTAGAGGCGAGCGTAAACCTAAAGGTCGTGCTCCACAGCGCACACATAGCGCCCCACCAGCCAGTGAAACCAATGGTGGTGGTATGGCTGCCCTGTTTGCTCAGGCCCAGAAGAAAAAAAGTAAGCGCCTGTAAGGCAATACAGGGATATTTAATTGGCCGTAGATTTCTGCGGCCTAATTTTTAAGGAAGAAAATGAAAAAAGTAATAGCAGGATTAGCCATATTAGGGGTATCTGGTTGCTCAACTATGTTTAATGAATCCGAGCAAAATGTAAGGTTAAACAGTTACGGAAACCATAATGTTCCTGTTTCTGTTCTAACGCCTTCAGGAACTTATAAAGATATCACTCCTACAATAATCAATATTCAACCAGGTGCGCACAGCAGCGATTATATTGTACAGGTAGATGAGCCTTGCTATGGAGTAACCAAAGTCGTGGTAAAAAAAGAATTGACGGCAAGTTATTGGTTGAACTCACTTAATTTAGTTGGATTTTTTATCGATTATGCTACGGGTGCTATGTGGAATTATGAAGAAAAAGTAGTGGTGCCAATTCATAGGGCTATGAATTGTGAGACCGCATCTAGCTAGGCTCCAGGGCCGGCATTCAATATAAAAAAGAGGGAATAGAGTAAATAAGACAATCCGTTCCCTCTCCAATACTTTCCCTTACGACTGAGCCAGCTATAATGCTGGCAATTGTACCGTTTGGATTATGTCCTTTGTCTCAGTCACTATCGTTCACGCAAACCCTGACTGCTCTTAAACAGGCAGATAAAGCCACGTTAACGTTTTACCGTGGCATTGAGAAAGAAGGGCTGCGAGTCAAGACAGACACCAGTATTAGCCAGCAATCTCACCAGAGTGAGCTCGGCAGCGCGTTAACACACCCCTATATCACCACAGATTACAGCGAAGCTCTGCTGGAATTTATTACCCCTGTTCGTGATAACGCCAAAGATGTATTGGAATTTCTACAGATTGCTCACAGTTATACATATCAGCATTTAGACGATGAGCTTATATGGCCAGCGTCTATGCCTGGGGTGATCAACAAAGAGTTGGATGTGCCAATTGCGCACTATGGTTCTTCTAACGTAGGCCAGCTAAAGCACGTTTATCGCCATGGTTTATGGCATCGGTATGGTCGCAAGATGCAATGTATTGCGGGGCTGCACTATAACTTCTCGGTAGCCGACGAACTCTGGAGCGAACTGGCGCAGATTCAAAACAAAGAAGCCGATAAAGATTTTATAAGCCAAGGCTACTTCTCCCTTATTCGTAATTTCCGTCGTAATTCCTGGTTGCTACTGTACTTATTTGGTGCAAGTCCCGTCCTTGATAAAAGCTTCGTTGAAGGTAAAGAGCACCCTCTTAAAGAATTTGATCAAGATTCGTTATATTTACCCTATGCCACGAGTCTGCGTATGAGCGGCCTGGGCTATCAAAATAATGCACAAGACGGGTTGTTTGTGTGTTTTAACGGTCTGTCTAGCTACACCAATACGCTTCAGCAAGCTATGAAGCAATCGGTACCGGCCTATGAAACATTGGGCGTGAAAAAAGACGAGGAATACTTTCAGCTTAATACCAACTTGTTGCAAATAGAGAATGAGTACTATTCTGATATTCGCCCTAAGCGCAATAGCAAACAGGGCGAGAAACCCCTTACTGCGTTGAATGAACACGGCGTGGAATATATTGAAGTACGCTGCCTAGATTTAAATCCTTTTATTGGCCTGGGTATAGATGAGGAACAAATACACTTCATGGATCTGTTTTTATCCTATTGCCTATTGAGCCCAAGTCCGGTGTTGGCCGAAGCTGAATGTCGCGAAGTGGCCGACAATCAGCGCCATGTAGTTTTGGATGGTCGTAATCCTGAATTTAAGTTAATGCGTAAAGGCACTGAAGTTTCACTTAAGGATTGGGGACTGGAAGTACTGGGGGACATGAAAGCATTAGCCAATTTATTGGATGAAAAGCAGGGCGGGGGCCAGTACCTTTCTGCCCTTGATACAATGCTTGAGCGTGTTGATAACTCAGAGTTAACACCGAGCGCTAAAGTATTAAATGAGATGACAGAAAAGCAGGCCTCATTTAGCGAATTTACCTTGCAGCAGGCTCAAGTGCACGGTTTGGCCCATCAGCAGGCTTTAGATGTTCAGAAAGCTCAGCAGTGGCAGGAAATAGCAGTAAATTCGTTGCAGGAGCAAAAAAGTATCGAGCTAGAAGACAGCCTGAACTTTGATCAGTACTTGAAGGAATACCTAAACAAAGTGTGATCCACATCACACTTTGGTGTCCGAAATTACATGATGGCGTGATAAGTCTTACTTATTGGTTGAAATCCTACTCTCCTAGGATAGATTTAAAAAAAACCAAGAGTAAGCACTATGGAGCTGGTGAAAAGTCATTGGGATGTGGAAAGCTTAGAAAAAGCTTATCGTCACGGCTTTATGGCGGGTATGGTAGGCAAGCCGTCTTGTGATTGCCCAGTTAAAGCTGAAGTGATTGCGATTGCTTGGGAAGCAGGTTGGCAGGACGGTAAAGAACAATTTGATATAAAGCAGGCCAAACTTCTTAGAGAATCTCTATAATAATCCTGTTTTTTCTTTGGTTTATATTTTAATTCTGCGCAACAAAATTCTGGAAATACAAATCTTCCACATAGGGCTGACCTTCTAGCTCTGACATAAGAGCGCGAACTTCTTCCAGTGCCACTTGTCTTAACTTCTCTCGGCCTTGAGCACTATTTACAGCTACATCATCTTGTTGGCTTAATAATAGTACCATTTGGTTGCGGATATAGGCTTGGTGATGATTAACCTTGCCTGCAGCTTCAGCACCCACGACTCGTAAAGCGACATCGGTGCGAATGTATTTCATGCGTCCCTTGGTATTATTTCCGTAATTAAGTACAAAAGCTGGTTGCAGGTGGACATATTGAGCGCCAGAATCGGCTGCCTGCACACTAAATACCATGGCTAGGCTAATTAATGCAGTGATTACACGAAACATGTTTAAGACCTTTTTGGTTTTTCTGTATTTAGCATAGTTCAGGCGCTGAAAAGTGATGGACAGAAAGTTGTGAAGTTTTTACGGTTTTCTATTTTTATAGTTATTTCTTAAGTAAGGCACTGAAATGATAAAGGTTACTAATCAAAATATATTCTTGGCCGTATTTTTAATATGCGCCTCTCTTTTGGGGGCGGCTTATTATTTTGAATACGTATTGTTTTTGGATCCTTGCCCCTTGTGCATCATGCAACGCATTGCGGTACTCCTAGTTGGCTTGGTTGGTCTATCTGCATTTTTTCTAGCAAAAAACAATTTCTCTCAAAAATTTCACGCATCTTTAATGGGATTAAGTGCTTTATTTGGAATTGGTGTGGCAGGGCGTCATGTTTGGATTCAAAGTTTACCGGCTGATCAAATCCCTACCTGCGGTCCCAGTCTTGAATACATGGTAGATACACTGCCTTGGGCTGAGGTGTTGACGGTTATGCTACGTGGCAACGGTAATTGCGCAGATGCACAATGGGCCTTTATGGGGCTCTCTATGCCTTTATGGGTTTTGTTGTGGTTTGTGGGTTTTGTGGGTTTAGCAGGGGTATTGTTCTGGCGCGCAAAGCAGAAAGCCTAATGATCTTTTAGTGGGATTTTTTGGCCCACCCAAACTAGCGCTTATTGCGATCATATTGCAAAAATAGTGGATACTCAAGCGATAAAAATATAGCCATTTTATTGCTTGCAGCAGTGAAATCATGGGCCTATATTTGAATGAACAAGGGGATGGACCAATAAGTATAAATACGAGGATGTGTCATGTTAGAAAGCTGTAAGACTGCAAAGGAACGTTGGGGAGGAGTCCACGGTTTAATAGATCGTTGGCTTAATGAGCGTCAAGGGTTACTGGTTTTGTATTGTGCCATTAAAGGGTTAAAACCCTACAGTCCTCGTGAAACCCCCTTAACGGTAAAGGTACAGGCATTTTGCCAGGTGATGATGGACTATTGCAGTGCAGGCCATTTTGAAGTGTATAAGCAACTCATTCTCGAGGCGCAAGAATTTAATGATGGCGGTCTTGATCTTGCTAAAAAACATTACCCAAGGTTGGAAGCCATTACCGAACACTGTGTCGCTTTTAACGATAATTATGATACAGCCGAGCATTGTTTAGAAAAAATGACAGAGCTTACTGATGATTTGTCTAAATTAGGTGAGTTACTCGAAGAGCGCTTTTTATTGGAAGATGAATTAATTGAAGCGCTGCATAATGTACATAAGGAAATAGTGGCCTAATCTATTACACTATTTTTAATTAGCTTTTATATATAACCTGCTTCGGCGGGTTTTTTGATTTTTGGGTGCCTACGTTCTGAATAGGCACTAGATACTAATCATCTTTCTTTAACTCCCCCCTCTCTGATTTATATCGATTAAAAACAGCTTAATTAAATTGGTCTAAACTAAATTTAAGACAACAGGATGTCGTCCATGAAATTTTGCCTGCTTATATTTATTTCCTTCTTATTAACCGCTTGTAGTCGTGGAGCATCCCCTGAAAAACAGTGGGAAATGGCTGCACAAGGGGCGTATTCCGCCAGTATCTCTAGGGATGGGGACTTTCTGTTATTGGGCTCTGTACACCACGGTGGCAGCTACTGGCAAATAGACAAATTTGAACGATTATATAACTGGAATCATGAGGCCGATAAGTTTTCAGGGATTGTGGCCAGTGCCATTAGCGATAACGGAAAATTTGCTACCACATCTGATCACCGCAAGATTGTTTTATGGAATGCCAAGACAGGTGAGGCATTTTGGCTATGGGAGGCACCGGCGGATATCCGCGCCATGGATTTAAGCAATGATGGTCAGTTTGCGCTACTGGGTCTTGAGAGTTACGAAGCGGTTTTATTTGATATAAAAAATGGCGGAGTAAAATTGCGCCTAGCGCACGATGGAATAGTGCAATCAGTTGATATGAGTACAGATATGAATATTGCTATATCTGGCGGTGATGATTCTTGGGTGAAGGTTTGGGATTTGGAAAACGGAAAACTTCTATTTAGTTGGCAGCTCCTTAATCAAATTAAAGTAGTGGCAATTAGTCCGGATGGTCGTTATGGCTTTGCCGCCAGTCATAGAGGTGAAAGTAATATATGGGATTTGATCACAGGAAATTTGATTACTCAGTTACCTAAAGTCGGAGGCCATTTTCAAAGTGCCCGTTTTGATAAAAATGGAAAAAATTTATTAACGGGTACATCTAGTGGGCAGGTACATTTGTGGGACGTTGATACGGGACAGAGTAAAGAGTTTTGGCAATTGGCCCCACGCAACTCCTGGGTAAGCAAAAACACTCAGGTTTTGGATGTCGCTTTTAGCGGTAAACAATTTAAAGCTGTGGGGGCTAACGGAATTTCATATTTATTAAAATGAGTAAATACATGGCTATATTTACTCTAAATAGACGAACATAGATTATGTTCATATAGGACGATATCTAGTTCGGCTAAAATTCTAACGTGTGGCGGCATCAATCTGGCTTTGTCTAGCGTCATATTTTGCTTGAATGCCATCTATATCTTCTAATAATTTAGGGACTTCAGTTAAAGGAGCCGTAGTAGGAAGGCTTAGACCAGAATTTTGATTCTGTGGGTTTACAGGTTCTTCCTTCTTTGGTTGATAGCCCTCAGGTAGCTCGATAGTTTTCATGGAGTTAATAGTGGCTTTAACAACAATCCGTTCGGCTTGATTATTTTCAGGGGGGGTATCGGTGTATTGCCAATGGCCTTTATCATCTTTCCAGCGATAGAGCTGGGTATCCTTTTTGAATGAGGATTTAACATCATCCGGCATCAATTGCTGCCAGGTCATGAAGGGTGTTCCATCAGGCTTCTTCATAATGAATGGGGAGGCTAGGGCGAGTATTAATCCCAAGATAATTAATTTATAGAACAAGGACATATTTGTGGCTCCTGCCAATATTTCTCAAGGTCGCACATATTAGACTAATTTTATTAAAGCGGCTTGTTATAGAGGCTGGAAACTAAAGGTTTATGCACAAGGAATGGCATATGAAATTTGGAAGGATCTGTGACCCGTAAAATTTCAGACCCTATAGAGACCCAGCCTACTCGAATTGTAGAGCGCCACTTGCCGAAACGAATTTTGGTGGCCAATGCAAAAGGAGGTTGTGGTAAAACCACTTTAGTGACCAATATTGCTGCGTACCTTGCGCGGCATAAAAACATAGTGGCTCTTATCGATCACGATCCTCAGGGTTCCAGTACTCAGTGGCTTTCTGTACGCAATGATAAATTGCCTCAAATTTATTCGGTGGCGGCTTTTCGTCGTTGCGATGTTCACACCACTCGCAGCTTTCAATTAGGGGTGCCCAGCAATACCAGCCACATTATTATAGATACGCCAGCAGGGTTGGGCGGTAATCTTTTATCTGATCACCTTAATCATTGCGATATGTTGATAATCCCAGTGGTACCTTCTGCTATTGATATCCGTGCTGCTACTTCTTTTATTAAAGATGTGTTGTTAAGTCCGGGCTTTCGTTTGAAGCCAAAGCCTATAGCCGTGATTGCAAACCGGGTTAAGCACAACACTTTGGGCTATAAAAAATTACAGATTTTTTTACACAGTTTGAATATTCCATTCATAAGTAGTCTTCGAGATACCCAACATTATGTTCGCGCTGCCGAATTTGGAATGGGGATTTATGATTTTTCTCAACCCCATGAAAAAGACGTTGAAGAGTGGAAACCATTAATTAGCTGGCTAAAAATTCAATTTGATCGATAAAATCGCATTCATTTACCAGAAAGTTACAAAAAACATCCAATTCTTATAGAAAATCATTTTTTGCTTTGTATAATTGCGGCTCACACCCAGTCCACCGTCCACAGAGGTATATCATGGCCGCAACTAAAAAAGCAGCACCGAAAAAAGCAGCTCCTAAGAAAGTAGCTCCTAAGAAAGTAGCTCCTAAAAAAGTAGCTCCTAAGAAAGTAGCTCCTAAAAAAGCGGCCGCTAAAAAGCCTGCTGTGAAAAAAGCACCAGCTAAGAAAGTTGCAGAGAAAAAAGTAGTTAGCCCTATCGCTCAAATCGAGAGCGAAATTGCCAAGCTTACTGCTCAGCTAGTTAAAGTTCGTACTAAAATGGAAGCAGATGCTGGTAAAGTATTGGCTTCTGCTGATAAAGCTGCCGCCAAAGCTTCTGCTGCTGAGAAAAAAGCGAAAGAAGCTCAAGCTAAAGTAGCCACTAAAGTTAAAGCAAAGAAATCTCCAGCTGGTGTTAAGCAATTGGCCGCTGCCAAAGCTAAATCTGCTGAGACTAAAGCTGCGCTAGTTGCTGCTAAAGCGACATTGTCTGCTGCAAAATCTGAAGCTGAAACAGTTAAAGCTGATAACCAGAAAGTTGCTAAGCTAGAAAAAGCTCGTGTAGCTGTAGAGTCTGACATTGCTAAGAAGCAAGCTGCTGACGATAAAGCCGCTGCTAAAAAGCAAGCTGCTAGCGACAAAGCCGTTGCTAAAAAAGAAAAAGCTAAAGCTAAAGCATCTGCTGATAAAGAGAAAGCTAAGCTAAAAGGTAAGAAAGAAGCTGCTAAAGCTAAAAAAGAAGCTGCTAAAACAGTAAAAGCTGAAGCCAAGGCTGCTAAAAAAGCGGCTAAAGCTGTAAAAGCACCAAAAGCTGCTGTTGAAGCTGCACCTGAAGTGCCTGCATCACCAGTACAGAGCTTGTTCAACGAAGATGCATAATTGTTAATTAACAATTAGTCATTTAGGCTGCAGGTGCTGAGTTAGCATTTGCAGCCATTGATCTTCTAGTTCTTGGTTTATCCCTTCAAAATACATAACACATCCCCGCCTGATGCATACGGCGAATTCAACGTTTTGTTTTTTCATGTCTTCACTTATCCCATATAGCTTGTTTTGTTCTTGATATTCAGCATCTAACTCCAGTTCCTTAATACTTTGATAAAAATCGCTATTGGCCAGTGTTTTGGCCTGTTGCCGTACTTTTCTTAAGGGTTGAATAACCTGTTCTTGCCAAGTGTCTATTTTGATTGCCTTTAATTTCTGTATATCAAGGCAACGTCCCTGTGTTGCTAGCCAACCAATAAATAGCAGGATGTTTATATCAAGTTGATAGGTATCTTGGGCGTCGAGAAGAAAAGTTGCACAAGAGGGATTTGCATATTGCTTAAGGGAATAGATCCACAATGGGTTATTTTTCTGATTTGTGGCATCATGCGCAGCGCCCATTTTTTACCCCCTTTTTTGTTTATTATGAAGTAGCCACATGATACGTCTCACGCAGGTTAATCTGAACCTAGGCTCCAAAGAAATTTTTAAACTAGCTGATTTAACTGTGCATGATGGCCACAAACTCGCTGTGGTGGGAGCCAACGGCGCAGGAAAATCTACGCTCTTCAAATTAATTTTAGGACAGTTGCCTCTTGATCAGGGGAGTTTAAGCATGCCCAAAAACTGGCGCATGGCTTATATGGCACAGGAAGTAGCGGCGTCCGAGCAAACTGCATTGGATTATGTGCTAGATGGGCACCAGGTTTTTCGTCAAGTACAAGAATCCATGTTAGAGGCAGAGCAACAAAAGGATGATCTTAAACTGGCTACCTTGCATGGTGAGTTTGAAATTATTCACGGTTATGAAATTCCACAAATGGGTAAAACCATGCTGGCTGGCTTGGGTTTTAAGACTGAACAAATGTCCAATCCGGTTAGCGCCTTTAGTGGTGGCTGGCGCATGCGCCTCAATTTAGCCAAAGCTTTAATTATGCCGAGTGATCTATTACTGCTGGATGAGCCCACCAACCACTTGGACTTGGATGCGGCCATGTGGCTTGAATCGTTTTTACAGCGATACAGAGGCACTCTATTATTAATTAGTCACGATAGAGATTTTATTGATAGTGTAAGTAACGGCATTATTCATCTGCATCAATCACAACTTAATTTGTATGCCGGTAATTACGCTGCCTTTGAGCGTCGTCGCGCCGAGCGCTTGGCTCAGCAACAATCTATGTATGAGCAGCAGCAAGCGCAAATAAAACACATCGAAAGTTTCATCACTCGCTTTAGGGCTAAGGCTACTAAGGCTAAACAAGCTCAGAGCCGTATTAAAAGCCTTGAGCGTATGGAAATGATTTCGGCTGCTCACATTGATAGCGAATTTCAATTTCAATTTCCAAATGCTGAAAAATACAGTGATCCCCTATTAACTTTGCGTGGAGCCGACATTGGCTATGGGGACGTGCCTCATTTACAAAAGGTTAAGTTAAGTCTGCACCCGGGAGATAGAATTGGTTTGCTCGGGGCCAACGGCGCGGGTAAATCTACTTTAATAAAGGGCATTATCGCCGAATTACCTTTAATTAATGGTGAATATCAGGAAGGAGAATTTCTTTCCATTGGTTATTTTGCCCAGCACCAGGTAGATGAGCTAGACCTACACATATCGCCGTCTCAGCATTTACAAGGTTTAAAAGAAACCGCCACTGATCAACAAATTCGAAATTTCCTAGGTGGCTTTGGTTTTAACGGTGACATGGCCATGGAGACTTGTGAAAGTTTCTCCGGTGGAGAGCTGGCTCGTTTAGCACTTGCTCGTATTGCTTGGCTCAAGCCTAACTTACTCATTCTTGATGAACCCACTAACCATCTAGACCTGGACATGCGTCATGCTCTTGCACTTGCTTTGCAAAATTATGAAGGGGCTATATTGGTGGTGAGTCACGACCGTTATTTGTTATCAAATACAGTGGATCAGTTTTGGCTGATTCATGATGGGGCGTTATCAGAATTCGATGGTGACTTAGAAGACTACCATCAGTTTATTAAACGCTCGCAACAAGACGCATCGCAATCATCAACTGTGCGTGCCTCAACTGAAAATAGTGCCGAAGCCAAAAAAGAGAAAAAGCGCCGTGAGGCAGATATTCGTAAACAAATGAGCCCCTTAAAAAAGGTGGTGGATAAGCTTGAAACACAAGTTGAAAAGCTTCAGGCCAGTCTTGAAGATATCGAAACTCAACTTGCCGACACCAGTCTGTATGAACCTCAAAATAAAGATACGCTACAGACAGTCTTGGCGGCTCAGGCTTCTCAAACCCAACAGTTACAAGAAGTTGAGGACAGCTGGATGGAAAAATCTGAAGAGCTAGAAGAAATGATGGAGCTGCTGGCTAACGAATAAAGTAGCAATGTGCTTTCAGGGGCTAATGTTGGCTCGGTAGGCTTAATTGTTGCACTAGTTGATCCAGTTTTACGTGTGGTGGTAAATAAGTGTTAGTGGCGAATTGGCTTGCGCTCTTTGTGCCTATATCTAGTAGCTCACTCACACTGTGTAAACTTATTTCACTGCCCTCCAGTTGCGGCAATACCTTGTTTAAATAAAATAGGGTACTGTCATGGGGATGGCCAATTGCAATGGCACTGCCGTATTTTTGCGCGATGGTCAGTGCCTTTTTAAATTGTTGATGGATATGATCTATATCTAATTCATGATCTAAAAAAATATCTCTTTTAGCACTATCTATGCCCTTCCTAAGCGCTATTTCATAACCCTGACTTTGTGCACTAGTGCGGCTGTCTACAAAAAATAATTCCTTTTCCTTTAACACTTCCATAACCCAGGTCATGGCATGGCTTTGGGTCGTTAGCAGGCTGCCCATGTGATTATTAACACCGCTAATAAAGGGAATGCTGTGAATGGCAAATCTGAGTCTGTCTTTAAGCTGCTTTTCATTAAGACCTTCGTGCAGAGCGCCTGGGCCAAGCTTTCTGTGATTCACAGTGCTCATGGGGGCGTGCAGTAAGACCTGTTTACCTAGGCGCCCAGCACGCTGAGCGAGCTTGTTACTGTATTTACGGTGTGGCATAACGGCGAAGGTAATATTGCCTGGCAGGGCGATGGCATCGAGGCCTTGGGTTAAGCTGTTGCCGAGATCATCTATGATGATGGCGAGCCGAGCCGTGGGAGTTGGCTCGGCACACACAGGAAAAATGAAAAGGCTAGGAGCTAGCAGGCTCAGCAGTTTCAGTAGGTACTTCAATTTCAGTCGGAGTTGAACTCGGGGCCGGCTGTGTTGGTTTTTTAATGGCAAGTACTTTCATTCCTTTTAATAACGTCAGTGCCTGCTGCAGCTGATAATCCTTAGCGATAAACTGCTTCATCTCATCTTTTATTTCTTTGCTCTCAGAAACCTTATCGGCCTCTTTGTTATTTTCTAAATGCCCTTTTAGATCAGCCTCTTTATAAAAGCGAGCATCTTTGGACGGGGTAAAGGTCCCTGGGTTGATGGCGATATCTGGGCTGATGCCCTTGGCCTGAATCGAACGGCCATTTGGGGTGAAGTAACGAGCGGTCGTAAGCTTTAGAGCGTGATCGCCATTAAGAGGCAGTACAGTTTGTACTGAACCCTTGCCAAAACTCTGGGTTCCCAGAATTAGTGCGCGTCCATGGTCCTGAAGAGCTCCGGCCACAATTTCAGAGGCGGAGGCGCTGCCACCGTTAATTAATACGATTAAAGGGACATCAGGGGCTAGGGTATCTACAGTTGCCTCGTAACGAACATCGGCATTGGCCACTCGCCCTTGGGTATATACGATGAGTCCTTGTTCAATAAAAGTGTCGCTTACCGAAACGGACGCATCAAGCACGCCGCCTGGGTTATTACGTAAATCCAGTACCAAGCCGTCAAGTGGAGATTCGTTACTGTCCATGAGTTTTTTCAGGGCTTTATGTAAATCATTTCCGGTGTTTTCTTGAAATTGGGTAATGCGTACATATCCATAATTTTCTTCAAGCAGTTTGTGTTTGACGCTGGTGATATTGATTTGTGCACGTACGAGGGTGAAAACTAAAGGCTTATTTTCTCCTTCTCTTAAGATGGTAATAGCAATCTCGCTGCCCGCTTCACCGCGCATTTTTTCAATCGCATCGTTTAGGCCAATGCCTTTCACCGGAGTGTCATCCAACTTAATGATTAAATCCCCTGACTGAATGCCAGCCTTTTGAGCCGGGGTATCATCGATTGGGCTCACCACTTTTATGAAGCCGTCTTCAATGCCCACTTCAATGCCAAGACCACCAAATTTTCCGCTGGTGCTGGATTTTAGGTCGTTAAAATCTTCTGGGCCCAAATAAGATGAATGAGGATCTAACCCCCCCAGCATGCCGTGAATGGCATTTTCTAGCAGGGTTTTGTCGTCAACACCCTCAACATAACTGGAGCGAATACGTTCAAAAATTTCAGCAAAGGTACGCAACTCCTCTAAAGGCAGACGTGAAGGTGCAACCTTTGCTTCCCCTTCAATAATGTCCTGAGCCTGGGCTGTGAAATGCGTACTGAACATCAGTAGAGCAAGAAATAATAAGCGAAACATGGACATCTCGTTTGGTTAACAATGAATAAATATTAATGTGTAATATTTATTTATAACAGATTGTTATGAAATTTGAAGTTTATCGCCGAAAAGGAAGCTAAATACTGAGTTTTAAGCAGGAATTTTGTCATTTATGTGATTTGTTTGCTTTTTTATAAAACTCGGAATGATTTGCCAAAGAGGCCAGTGAACCTTCATTTACTCACTTCTCTATGGTCTATAGTCATTAGACAACATTGTAAAATAAACCTTAAGGAGGGATGCATGCTACGTATCATGTTGATTTGGGCACTGGCGTTAATGGCAGGTGCAACAAACGTAGCCGTTGCGGAAAAAATAACCCTGGCCAATGGTGAATGGGCACCTTATATGTCTAAAGGATTGAAGCACCATGGCTACATGTCTCATATTGTAACGGCAGTATTTGCCGAAGAGGGCATTGAGGTCGAGTACGTTTTTCTACCCTGGAAACGAGGCTTTGAAGATACTAAAGCCGGAAAATACCAAGGCACACTTATTTGGGGGTATAACGAGGAGCGAGCCAAGGATTTTTTATACAGTGAGCCAGTAGCTCGGTTAGGCACTTCGTTATTTCACTTAAAATCTACAGCGGTAGATTGGAGTGAACCCAGTGATTTAAAGAAATTTAAAATTGGCGGGGTGGTGGGTTACGCCTACGGCGTGGAAGATTTAGAAAAACAAGGTGTTATTAAAATTCTAAGAATATCCAAAGATGAAGCCAATTTTCGAAAATTGGCTTCAGGGCGCATCGACATAGTATTAGAGGATACCGAAGTGGGGTTTGGTCTGGTATCTCGTTTAGGGCTCACTGATAAGGTGACCGCTCATCCCAAGCCTTTGAGCCCAAGGGATTATTCGGTGATTTTCCCTAAGAAAGTAGCCAATGCTCAACGCTTGCTAGAAGCCTTTAATAAGGGGTTAAAGAAAATTAAAGCGGATGGTCGATACCAGAAAATGGTGGAAGCCTCGCGTCGCGGCGAATATAAATAAGAACGATACTCGCTGACTGCATTACCCTTTTAGCCAGCGCTTGGGGTTTTGCGGTTGCCCTTTATGGCGAATTTCAAAATACAGGGCATCTTTATCATAGCCACCACTGCGTCCCAGCTTAGCAATGACCTCACCTGTTTCTACCCAGTCACCAACCGACTTTAACAGGGCCTGATTGCGGGCATATAAACTCATATAGCCCTGACCATGATCGACTATGGTTAACAACCCAAAACCTCGCAACCAATCACTGAAGACTACTCGGCCATGGTGAATGGCTTTTATGTGACTACCGGCGGTGCCAGCGTAGGTCCAGCCAAGCCATTTCTGTTTTCCGTTTTCTTGCCACTTGCCGTACAGGCGTCGTGGCTTTTTATTGAATGGGCTGGGGAGTTTTCCTTTTAAAGATTTAAACGGGCGACTTTCCTGAGTGCGCTCATAACTTAAAAATACTTCCTCAACACGGCCCAATACTTCAATGAGCTGCTGGCGATTCTGTTGCAAGCGGGCCAGTTTAACATCGCTGTTTTTAATTTTTTTGTTCAGAGCGCGGGCATTTTCTTGTTGTTTTCTTTGCTTATCTTTTAATTGCTGGTGGCTTTGTTTTAACAGACTTAATTTTACTTGCAGGGCATCTTGCTGAATTTGAACTTCGTTGGAAAGGCTATCCAGTTGCACCAGTGTTTCTCGGTACTGGCCAATTTGTTGCTGGTGAGCCTGATTAAAATGCTGCAGGTATTTTAGGTTTCGAGCCAATAAGCGAGCGTCTTGCTGGTTAAGAAGCATTTTAAGCTTGGGCTCTTGGCCCATTTTATAACTGGCGAGAATGATATTCTTAAGGGTGGATTGCTGCGTCTTTTGTTGCCGGCCCTTTTCGCGACGCTGGGCCTTGAGCTTTTTTAGTCGCGCTCGCTCCTCTTTCAAGGCGCGTCGCAAGGTTTCAACTTGCTTACTAACTTTAGCCACTTCCTGGTCTGAACTACGCAGGCTATGTACTAAGTCCTGATGATCATCCTGAACTTCTTTAAGGTAGGCCTGAAGTTTGTTTATGTCATTACGCAGCTTTTCCAAATGCTGCTCGCTTAACGCTTTGCCTTTACTCTCAGCCTGAACAGTCGAGCTGAACAGGCCAACAGATAAAAATGTCGACAGTAAGCCAATAACAATTTTAAACTTTAAGGCCCGCACTTAAGCTTGCTCAACCAATATGTTGCCGGTCATTTCACTGGGGTGAGTTTCTCCCATCATGTTCAACAAGGTAGGGGCCAAATCACAAAGAGCACCATTTTCTTTTAAGCGAACTTCTTTACCTCGTGGACTTACATGAAGAAGTGGCACCGGCCCTGTAGTGTGCTGTGTCATGGGGCCACCGTTGGGATCGAGCATTTGTTCGCAGTTACCGTGGTCAGCGGTAATCAGGCATTCTCCACCTACTTTAAGGAGGGCATCGGTAACCCGCCTTAGGCATTCATCTAGTACCTCAACCGCTTTCACGGCAGCACTGAAGACACCGGTATGACCCACCATGTCACCATTGGCAAAGTTACACACAATTAAATCGTATTTTTGATTCTCAATGGCTTCAACCAGTTTGTCGGTGACTTCAGGAGCACTCATTTCTGGCTTTAAATCATAGGTGGCCACATCTGGGCTCTTGATGAGAATGCGCTCTTCACCCGGGTACAAATCTTCCTGGCCGCCACTAAAGAAAAAGGTCACGTGGGCATATTTTTCGGTTTCGGCTATGCGCAGTTGGGTTTTACCTAAGTTGGATACATACTCACCCAAATCGTTAACCATGGGGCTAGGTGGGTAGGCACAGGGTGTGTTAATGCTGGCGGCATACTGAGTCATCATCACAAACGTAGATACTTGAGGCTGTACTTTGCGGGTAAACCCATCAAACTCAGGCCCCTCTACAAAGGCTCGCGTTAATTCACGGGCGCGATCTGGGCGGAAGTTGGCAAAGATAACACAGTCACCGTCTTCTACTTTTACCGGGTTGCCAAGAGTAATATCTTTTACAAATTCGTCATGTTCGCCACGCTCATAAGAGGCCAGCAAACCTTCTACACCATGGCTGGCCTGATACGCCGACTCACCTGTAGAGTACATGTCATATGCCATTTGTACTCTATCCCAGCGGTTATCGCGGTCCATAGCGTAATAGCGACCAGCTAAGGTTGCGAGCTTGGCGTGGTCACCTAAGCCAAGGTTAGCCATGTGGGCTTCAATTTTTTCAATAAAAGGTTGAGCGCTCTGTGGTGGTACGTCGCGACCATCCAGAATACCGTGTACATAAATCGCTTGAGCACCACGCTGTTTGGCCAGTGTCGCCAGCGCTTCAATATGATTGGTGTGACTGTGTACGCCACCAGGGCTTAATAAACCCAGAATATGCACGGCTTTGTTGGCCTTCACCGCTTTATCCACAGCCTCGGTGAAGGTTGGGTTTTCAAAGAAGTCGCCATCTTCAATGCTTTTGTTGATGCGGGTGAAATTTTGATAAACGACACGTCCGGCGCCCAAATTCATGTGGCCCACTTCAGAATTGCCCATTTGCCCTTCTGGCAAACCCACAGCATTTCCTGAGGTATTAATGAGTGTATTGGGGAATTCTTGAGTCAGTCTGTCCCAAGTCGGGGTGTTAGCGGAACTAATGGCGTTGTCTGAGGCGGCTTCGCGCTCACCAAATCCGTCCAAAATAATAAGTGCTACCGGCTTTGGCTGTTTAGACATAAGGCTCTGTAAATTGCGAACTGATAAAGACCACGAATTTTACATGGTTGTGGGGCATCTTGCCATGGTCTGCCTAAAGCTAGCTCCCTACCCAAACTGCCTCTTTAGAAGCGCCCTAAATCGGGTATACTGCGCCTCATATTAAAGGATTGGCGCGGGGCAAAGAGCTCTTGGCCGAGCTAAATCTCAATTTTTAAAGGTGTTGTATGGAACAGTTTATCGAATTCGTCACCAGCCATTGGATACTGGTAGGTATTTTGGTGGCCTTGTTTGGGTTGCTGGCCATGGATAGCGCTCAGAAGGCTGGTCCAAAAGTGGGCACTCACGAGGCGACACGCCTTATGAATGAAAAAAATGCCTTGGTTTTGGATATTCGTGAAAAGGCCGATTTTAAAGCTGGCCACCTAGTCGATTCCATTAATATTCCTAACAGCAAACTAAATAGTTCATTAGGAGAGTTGGAAAAGCATAAAGACACCCCCATCATAGTGGTATGCAAGGCCGGACAGACATCATCTGCGGCAGCAAAAGTCCTTAAAGACAGCGGATTTTCCGAGGTTTACCGCCTTGGGGGCGGAATCATGGAGTGGTCCGGCAATAACTTACCACTTGTTAAAAAGTAACTCAGAATAAAAAGCAGAGTATTAAGACATGACAGAACAAGCAGCAGCAACAGCATCTACAGAGAAAAAAGGCCAGTTTGGCGTACAGCGTATTTTTACTAAAGACGTATCTTTTGAAAGCCCAAACGTGCCTGAAGTATTCCGTCAAGCGTGGAAGCCTCAAATCAACATGGATTTAAACACCAACAGCAAGAAAATTGCTGATGATGTATACGAAGTAATTTTAACCCTAACGGTTACCGCTAAAAACGAAGACAAAACGGCCTTCTTGGCTGAGATTCATCAAGGTGGCATCTTCAAAATTGAAGGTTTAGAAGGTCCCGCCCTTCATCAAACTCTAGGTGCTTTTTGCCCTAACCTATTGTTTCCTTATGCTCGTGAAGCCATCGACGCGCTAGTGGTTAAAGGCAGCTTCCCAGCCCTTATGTTATCGCCAGTAAACTTCGAAGCCATTTATGCGCAAAGCCTACAACAGGCTAAAGCTAAGGCTGAACAAGCAGAGCCAGAACAAACTCATTAAGAAAAAGTGATTGAGAGTGAAAACTCTTAATTATTTACAGCACCCGCTTTATTTGAGCATCATGGATGATGGCTAAAGAAAGCATTCAAGTTGAATGTTGACGCTCCTTGCCATCCTGGCAGCGCGTCATACCGTTCATCCTGAACATAAGCCCCAATAGAGAAGTCTATTGGGGCTTTTTTAATATCTGATCTTAGTGACTGTGCTTAACCTGCGCCTTCAAAATCCAGTTGGCGCCAGGCTTCGTACACCATAATGGCAGTGGCATTGGATAAATTTAAGCTGCGACTATCTCCAAACATGGGAATACGTACTTTTTCATCTTGCGATAAACTGTCCAGTACAAAGTCGGGAAGGCCACGGGTTTCGGGGCCCATGACAATGGCATCGTCTTTTTCAAAAGACACATCTGTATGCCTTCTTTTACCTTTTGTAGTGATGGCATAACAGCGCTTAGGCTTGACGGTATCTATAAATGCTTGCCAATCTTTATGAATCGTTAACCGCTCTACCTCGTGATAATCAAGACCCGCACGTCTTAGCTTTTTTTCATCCATATCAAAACCAAGCGGTTCAATTAAATGTAATTGAAAGCCAGTGTTGGCACATAGCCTAATAATATTGCCGGTATTGGGCGGAATTTCGGGTTCAAATAGTACGACATGCAGCATGGAAGTTGGCGTATCCCTGAATTGCTTACTAACGTTAGTTTAGGAGATTGTACCCGATTTATTGATGTGCCAGTTTAAAAATATACTCGCATTTATAAATCAAGGAGGCTTGTAGCAGGAGGGAGTTTGCCTATCAAGTGGTCACTTAACCCAGCGTTGTGGTTTAAAAAGGAAGAGCTAAAACCCGAAGGCGTGGTGGGCTTAAGCTGCTGCGAATCTGGCGTGGCAATTTGTTATGGCGTTCTCAAGAGCGGTGATTACCTCATTGAGAAGTGCGAATACGCGCCTATCCCTCCCAGTGAACAACTAAGCTATATGAAAGGCTGGGTTGCACGAAATAAATTAAAAAATGCCGACTGCCATTTTGTACTTTCTGCTAAAGATTATGAGCTACAACTTTTGGAAGCCCCGCCGGTTGAGAGTGATGAGCTACACGAGGCGGTGCGTTGGCGCCTTAAAGATCTCATTAATACACCAGTAGAAAATGTGGCTTTAGATGTGGTGCCGCTGCCTGATGATGCCTATCGGGGGCGCATGAAAATGCTGTATGCGGTAGTGGCCAATAAAGAGGCTATCGCTGGCGTTCTAAGTTTTGTGGAAAAAATTGGCCTGGCTCCCAGCGTAATAGATATTCCCGAAATGGCGCTGCGTAATATTGCATTGTATATCCCCGAGATGGATTTTGGCACGGCCGCACTTTTAAAGATGGAAGAAAACAGTGGCGCCATGCTCATGTATAGCCACGATAGTCTCTATCTCACTCGTCAAATTGAGTTTGGTTATTCCAGTTTCGCCACCCAGCCCGGAGCATTCACTCTGGATAATGATGTGATGATTGACCGACTTGGTTTAGATTTGCAGCGCTCTTTGGATTATTACGAAAGCCAATTAGGCAAAGGCGTGGCCAATAAAATTTATATTTTACCGTTCGAAGACGATCAAGTGCATTTCTCTAATGACCTTCAAAAAACCCTGCAAACGCCTATCTTGAATTTTGACTGTCGAGAATTTGTGCCCTTTTCAAGCGAGGTGAGCCCCAGTATTAATGATCAGGCATTTTGTTGGCCGGTCATTGGCGCTGTGTTGAGAAGGGCATCTTGATGATTCAAATTAGCAAAAGCTGGAATAGAGAGCATGGAGGATCAGGATGCAGCAGGTAAACCTGTACCTTGATGAATTCAAACACATTGAACCCGCTTACAGTGCCAAGGTATCTCTATTTTTAGCGGCTTACTCAGTGGTACTTGGCTTACTAATAAGCATGATCTTACTTTTTATTATGTGGTGGTGGCAATCAACGCTGAGTGAAAGCAATAAGCAATTAAAAATTTGGCAAGAAAACTTAGATATTGCTCAAATTGAATTTCCAGAGCCCGCTGTAGATGCGCACTTTAAAAAGAATATTGATTTACTTAAGGCTGAAATTAGCCGCAATAAACTGGTGTTGAAATACTTAGAGTCGCGTCAGCTAGAAGTTGAACAACAATCGTTTTCCATCTTGTTATTGGCCCTTACTTGGGTGAATGAAAAAGACTTGTGGCTAACGGATATCAAGATTACTTCCGGTGGTACTCAGCTTTATTTGTCAGGCAAATCTTTAAGTGCCAAGAACCTGCCTAGTTATTTAAATAAATTGTCAGAAATAGATGTTTTCTCACAAATGAAATTCAGGGTATTTGAAATGAATAGAGAGGGCGATGAATTTAATTTTGTAGTGAGTTCAGAGCGAGGAGGAGAGGCGATTGAGCAAGCTTTGGAAAAACTTACAGGGCAGCATTAATGCTTTAAGTATTAGAGAGCGTAAATTAATCGCTATTACCATTGTGGTGGTTATTTTAACACTGATTTTCTTGCTGGTCTGGCAACCACTATTTACCGATATTACTAAAAGTTATCAAGCTAACCAAGCTGCTCAAGGGCAGGTTACTACCCTTAAAGGCACCATTGATAGTTATAAGAACCGGGTTAATCTGGATGTAAATGCGCCTTATAAAATTCAGGTTAAAAATCTTAAAAAACAAATAAAGCATCAAGACCATAAAGTGGAAAGCCTTACCTCAGCCTTAATTACACCGCGTAATATGGGAAGGGTTTTCACTGGTCTATTACAGAATACTAAAATGAATATGAACAAAATCAGTAACCTAGACGCATCAGCCATTAACATTACTGACAAACAGGAAGAAATTAACCTACTTTACAAACATGGCCTATCCTTAGAATTAGAAGGTAAATTTTTAAATGCTCTTAATTATGTTCAAGTAATTGAGCGGCAGGATTGGCAGCTCTATTGGGACGAGCTGTCGTTTAGTACTTTAAACTACCCTGAAGGGAAATTAGAAATTGAAGTGCATACCCTTAGTACCAGCGATAGCCTATTGGATTTGTAGCGCCGTGCTTTATTAAAGAAGGTTGTACAGTAAGGCATTCGAGACAGTTTTTTGTAAAGGGCATAGATGCCCGATGAAGATAGCCAGGGATAGGCGGCCCTCCCTTTTTATTTCACAATTAAATATTTGCCGATATTAATCAGGGTTTTGCTATGGCGAGTTTTTTTTATTCTGCCGCCCTTTTGTTGTTTTTAGGGTTGCCTGTATCCAAGGTTTTAAGCTTTGACCCAATGGCCCCACCGGGCGCGAATAAAAGTATTAATGAAATTTCTACGTCAAAGAAACCATCATCGCCTAGAGCGATAAAGGACTCTTATATATTACGTCAGATCGTAATTCGCAACAATTCAAGAAGTGCCGTAATAAACGGTTATGTGGTGAATGAAGGCTCATTAATAAAGAACGCGAAGGTACAAAAGATAGATGAAAATAGTGTGGTGATAAAGGTGTCGGGTAAGCACAGGGTTCTAACATTAGAATCAGCCTTGCCTAATATTCGTCGTTAAGGCGCCTAAAATAAGGTCATATCATGAAGTTGATTTTGATGGTTGCCTTGTTGTTATTGGGTTCGTGCAGTACACAGCAAGAGTACAAGGTCGTTAACGAAGCATTAGCAGGGATTAAGGTGCAGGAAGCTGACATTGAAGTTCCTGAAAACGCCTACGATGCCTTAACACCAGCCATAAATGGCCAAGTATTAGCGCCCATACGTTTTGATGTGGTAGCCAAAAACAATACACCCAAGGCATTTTTTATGGGCCTTGTTGATGGCATGGGCATTAACATGCTGGTGCACCCTGATGTAAAAGGGCGCATTAGTTTACGTTTAAAAAATGTAACCCTTAAAGAAACACTGCAAGCAGTACAAGATCTTTATGGTTATCAATACATACTGACCGATTATGGTTATCGAATTCTGCCAAATACTTTGCAACATAAAGTGTTTCGTCTGAACTATTTAAATGTATCCCGCCAGGGGACATCTGGAATGTCGGTCGCGAGCGGGCACATTACCAGTAGCGATTCCTCTTCCTCGTCTTCAAATAATGATTCAAGTGATTCAAATTCCAGCTCAAGTGGTGGCACCAATACCGCGAGTAAAATAGAGACTCAAGCCAGCACGGATTTTTGGAAGAAATTACAAGGTTCCATTCAAATAATTGTGGGTAATAAATCAGATAGGAGTGTGATTGTAGATGCTCATGCTGGCTTAGTGATGGTGCGTGCTTTGCCAGCAGAACTGGCTGCAGTGAAAGACTTTTTAGATAAAGCCGAATTAAGTTTGCAAAAGCAGGTCATTATTGAAGCCAAGATACTGGAGGTAACGTTAAGCGAGGGTTTTCAATCAGGCATTCAATGGGATACTTTTGGGCTGGGTGTGGGAGGCACGTTTGCTGCTTCCAGTAATGATGTGTCGGGACAATTAACATCCTCTACAGTTCGTAACAGCGATGACCTGGAAGGTGTTTTTTCATTGAATATTAATACAGGTGATTTCACCGGTGTGATTCAGTTATTACAACGCCAAGGCGAGGTACAGGTATTATCCAGCCCAAGAATATCTACCTTAAATAATCAAAAAGCGGTAATAAAAGTGGGTACTGATGAGTTTTTTGTGACCGAAGTTAGTACCAATACCACCACCAGTACTACCACGACTAATACCTCCCCTGAAGTGACCCTTACGCCTTTTTTCTCTGGGATTGCGTTGGATGTCACCCCCCAAATTGGCGAAGACAATGGCGTGATACTGCATGTTCACCCTAGTGTTACCGAAGTGGTTGAGCGCAGTAAGGTAATTGAGGTGAGCGGCTCCACCTTCGACCTCCCTTTGGCATTTAGTTCTATTCGTGAAACCGACAGTATTATTCGTGCTAAATCAGGCCAAGTGGTGGTTATAGGCGGCTTATTGCAGGATAAAAAATCTAATATCGATGCCAGTGTGCCCTGGCTATCACGTATCCCAATCATCGGTCTCTTGTTTAAACAAACACAACGCAGCTCTACAAAAAGTGAATTGGTTATATTGCTTCAGCCAATAATAGTGGATGACGACTCTTGGGAAGGAGAGATAAAAAACATTAAAGATAATTTTCCTCATTGGAAGCAGCAAGACTCTGTTGAGGAAAAGCACTAAACCCATTTTAAATTTCATATTTGACCTTTTCCAGTGGTTAAAGGTAGGGAGTAGCGGGAAATGGAAAGCACAGTTGGCATGAGCACTATTCTTGATGAATTTCGTGCATTCTTTGGCATTCAAGACATGCCCTTTTCACTGGTGCCTAATACTCAATATTACGTGGGTATTGAGGGTCATAATGAATGTTTCAATATGTTGATGTTTGCCATCGCCTCCGGGGATGGTTTTATCAAAGTTACAGGAGAGGTAGGCACGGGTAAAACCTTGTTGTGCCGAAGGCTGCTTAATAGCCTTGATGAAAATGAATTTTACAGTGCCTATATTCCAAATCCTAAACTAAATGCGGTTGAATTAAAAAGAGTACTGGCTCAAGAGCTAGGTGTAAAAAATACTGCGCAGATAAAAAGTCAAAACTTGCTAGAAGCCATTAATAATCGCCTTATGAAGCTGGCGCAGGAAGGCAAGAAAGTAGTGCTTATAATCGATGAAGCACAAGCCTTTCCCAAAGACAGTTTGGAAGAGCTACGCCTACTGAGCAACCTTGAAACTGAAACTCATAAATTGATGCAAATTGTTTTATTTGGTCAGCCTGAATTGGATGAGGTTTTATCTCATCATGAATTCCGACAATTGCGACAACGTATTACATTTAGCCATTTTTTAAATCGTCTAAATAAAAACAGCACCGGTCAATATATTCATCACCGTATGGTGGTGGCAGGTTACATAGGGGAACCGGTATTTGACTTGTCCTCTATTCGATTGCTTTATCGAGCGACTCAGGGAACGCCGCGACTGATTAATATCGTCTGTGCCAAGGCTTTGTTAATTGCATTTAGTAAGGGCCAGCAAAGAGTTAGAAAAGCCATGGTGAGAACGGCTATTAATGATACCGAAGGCCTCTCTAAAAGATTTAGCTGGCTAATAGGTTAATAGGAAAAGTTATGAGCCTTGTAAATGATGTGCTAAAAGATTTAAACCAACGCCATGCTCAAGAGCGCATGGCTCTTCACACGTCTAATGTGAATATGCCGCCGCCAAAGGCAAGATTAATATTATGGTTGTTGCTCGCAATGGCTTGGACCATTTGTATTGCATTAACGACATTCATTATTTTTCAACAGTATTCAAGTAAAAACCAAACTTTTGAATTACCCGAAGAGTTATTTTTAATTGATAAAGAAGATACGTCGAGCTCACAAGGTGCGAGTAATTTTGATAGGTTTAATTATTTAGAAAATGAAAATGAAAGTGAATTAATTGGAAATGAAAGCTTGTCAAAAAACGTTGTCGCTAATGCTAGGTCAATTAAAATTAAGCCCTCTAAAGAAACAGAACTTAAGAATAAAAAGATCAAACTGGTAACACAATCAAAACAAAGTAAAGCTGTGGATGCGGCAATAAAATCGATGAATTCGGGTGACACACAAAAAGCGAAGTTGATGTTGACACAAGCCCCTAAAACGATTCGTAAAGAAATAAACCTTCGGCTGATGATGAAGGAAAACCCAGGGGAAGTTCTTAACTACATAAAAGAAAATTATCAAGGATACTTATTTCGCCCTGATCTTTTGGCAATAGCAGCACAGGCGCAACAGCGCTCGCATGATCATTTAGCGGCTATATCCATATATAAAAAATTAATCAAAATGCAGCCTAGGGATGCCAGGTGGAGAGCGGGAATGGCCATTAGTCTTGAGGCTGTAGGTGAAGTTAAGGGTGCAAAAAAACTATATGAACTTGCACTGAGTATGCCCAATTTACCTAGAGCTTTATTGGTTTATAGTCAGGCCAGATTGAAAGTTTTGTTGTAGGTATCAAACCATGATAAGAAGCACACAGAAAATTAGGGTAGGGGATTTACTGGTTGAAAAAGGCATTATTAGTCAGGAACAGCTAATGGTGGTGTTGGAAGAACAAAAGCGTTCAGGGCGAAAATTTGGCCGCACCGTAATTGATCTTGGCTTTGTGGCAGAAGACAAATTGTTACTAGAGTTGTCCTCACACTTTTCCATGCCTTATATTGATATTTCCCGTTTTCAATTTGACAGTGAAATCACACGCCGCCTTCCTGAAAGTTTAGCCCGTCGTTATCGCGCGATTATTTTAATGGAAGAAGAAGGTCAATATTTTGTCGGCTTTGTAGACCCATTGGATATTTTAGCGGTAGACGAAGTACAGCGGTCGTTACAAAAAAATATCGTGGCGGCTTTTGTTAAAGAGCAAGATGTTTTAAATGCCATAGACCGGATTTATCGGCGTACTGAACAAATTGCTTCTATTGCGGGTGAATTAGATGAAGAGCTTTCAGAAAGTGATCTAGATCTAGAGTCATTATTAGCTGAATCTGATGCTACCGAAGCGCCCGTGGTGCGTCTGCTACAAAATATATTTGAAGATGCGGTACAGGTAGCGGCCTCCGATATTCATATTGAGCCAGATGAAAGCGTGCTAAGAGTTCGCTTGCGTGTTGATGGTGAATTACAAGAACAGGTTATGAAGGAAAAGCGCGTGGTGAGTGCGCTGGTGAGCCGTTTAAAAATCATGTCAGGTTTGGATATTTCTGAAAAGCGCTTACCCCAGGATGGGCGTTTTAATATTCGTATTTTAAATCGAAGTGTTGATGTGCGTTTATCTACCCTGCCAACCCAATATGGTGAAGCAGTGGTAATGCGTTTATTGGATCAAAGCCAAGGGATTTTAAATATTCAATCACTCGGTATGACGCCCAATATAGTGCAGCATTTTTCCAACTTAATTACTCGCCCCCATGGTCTAGTGCTGGTAACGGGCCCCACCGGCAGCGGTAAAAGTACCACGCTCTATGCAGCGCTTAGTACTTTAAATGCAGAAAATAAAAAAATCATAACCGCCGAGGACCCGGTGGAGTATCGATTACCCAGAATTAACCAGGTGCAGGTTAATCCGAAAATAGGCTTAAGTTTTGCGCGTATATTGCGAACGGCTTTACGCCAAGACCCAGACATTATGCTAATTGGTGAAATGCGTGACAGTGAGACCGCTGAAATTGCATTACGGGCAGCCATGACCGGGCATATGGTCTTATCTACCTTGCATACCAACGATGCTATTTCCAGTGCGGTGCGTTTAATGGATATGGGGGCCGATTCTTATTTGGTAGCTTCGAGTTTACGGGCGGTGATTGGCCAGCGTTTAATTCGTAAAATATGTGAAAACTGCAAAAGCCAATACGATATATCGGCTCAAGAGCGAACTTGGTTATTGGGGATGGGGGCCGATCCTGATAGCCATGCTTTTTATCAAGGGGGTGGCTGCCATCATTGTTCTAATACAGGGTATGTGGGAAGAACTGGCGTATACGAATTGCTCGAGCTAGACGACGGTATGCTGGATGCCTTAAGACAAAAAAATATCAGCGAGTTTACTACCTTGGCTAAAAGCAGTGAACTTTATCTACCCTTGGCAGCCTGTGCTTTGGAATACGCAGTGGCCGGCAGAACTACCTTAAGCGAAGTCTTTAAAATTACCGCGAGCCTTGATGAGACTAGCGTTACTAATAACATTTATCCAAGCGAGCAAGATTAGCATGGCTTTATATCGTTATAAGGCTCGCGATAAAAAAAGTGTTTTGCACGAGGGCCAACAAGAAGCGGCATCGCGAGATGCAGTAGCCACTCGCTTGATGGAAGACAGGATGACACCGGTTTTAATTGAGGAAATTAACGAAAAGACAGGTTTCCATTTTGACCTAGCGCGACTTGTTCCCGAGCAAAAGGTTAGCCTGCAAGACATGATTTTATTTTGTCGGCAAATGCACGCCTTAGCCAGAAGTGGCATTCCAATTCTGCGTGCTATTTTTGGTTTGGCAGAGACCTCCAAAAACCCCACCATGACCGCGATATTAAAAGATGTAGCCGCTGTTCTGGGTCGTGGTAATACCTTGAGTCAGGCTTTAAATAACCACGAAGAGCACTTTAGTCCATTGTTTATTAGCATGATTCATGTGGGAGAAAGCACGGGTAATTTGGACGATGCATTTAAGCAGCTCGTCGGGCATTTGGAAATGGAGCGCAATACCCGCAAGCAGGTAGTCGCTGCGCTTAGGTATCCTACTCTAGTAATCAGTGCCATATTTATTGCCATTATGGTGGTGAATATTTTTGTCATACCCAGTTTTTCAAGGGTGTTTGATAAATTTGGTGCCGATTTACCCGTGGCCACGCAAATATTATTAAGTTCCTCAAATTTCTTTTTAAATTATTGGTGGATAATTTTATTTGTTCTTTCTGCTGCCATAACGTTTTTTATTAAGTATACCCATACCCCAGATGGCGCTTACCAATGGGACAGAATTAAACTTAAATTACCCTTGGTAGGGGGGTTGTTAAATCGCATCGCTTTATCCCGTTTCACTCGTACTTTCGCCATGCTTTTTAGTGCCGGCGTACCCATTTTACAAGCGCTGGATGTGAGTGCTGAAGCCATTGGTAACAACTACATTGAAGCCAATGTGAAAGAGATGCGTCATGGCATCGAACGCGGTGAATCCCTGGCGCGTACTGCTAATGCCTCAGGCATGTTTACTCCCTTGATATTGCAAATGATTTCAGTGGGTGAAGAAAGTGGTGCTGTGGATAAATTACTGCAAGATGTTAGTGACTTTTACGATGAAGAAACTGAATACGATGTGCAAAATTTAAGTGCAGCTATTGAGCCTATTTTGTTGGTGTTCATGGGGGTGATGGTCTTGGTGTTGGCCTTGGGGATTTTTTTACCTCTTTGGGATTTGGGAGCAGCGGCCCAGTGATTTTACTTATCTGAATTTTGAAGAACTTTCGCTTTTTGATAAGTGAAGTTTGGCTATTTGTAACTACACTTTTATAGAAGATGTCCTTTAGAGCTTCAGAATTTTTATGGATAGCATACGGTTTTGAATCGCTAGCCTATATTTCAAATAAAGCGTGTTTACATAGGGTAAAAGTTACTTAGAGTGAAAATTCACAGACAAGGAACGCCGGGTTTTACCCTGATTGAATTAGTGGTGGTGGTCGCTCTATTGGGGATTTTAGCGGCTGCGGCCTTGCCAAGAATGATGAAAAATTATGATGGTGCTCATGAGGGTAGTGTGACTGCTACAGGTGGCGCGCTGGCGTCAGCAGTTATCTTGTTGCGCAGCCAGTGGGTGATCAAAGGTGCCCAGGGTGAGGTAGATGCCGTGGAGGGTTACGGCGAAGGTAATATTGCTACCACCAAGTTGGGTTGGCCTAGTGATGCTATAGCGGGAGGGAGTGCCAAGCATAATGCGAATATATCAGGAGACACCCACCGCTGCGTGCGTTTATGGCAATCCTTATTAATGCTTAATGCTCCGAGTGTTTCAGTTACAAATAATGGTGAAAGTGATTACTGGGTAGCGTTGCCCACAGGCACAATTTGCAAATACCATTATATGGAAAGCGATCAAAATAGCCGAATCGAATATAACTTGGAAAATGGTTCTGTGATTACAATATTGTGATCTAAACTAAATATGAGTCATGAATTAAGTTTGCATAGATGATGCAAAAAGGAGCGCAGTATTATGACATTACCTAGAATGCCAAAAGCCAATCATGGCCATCGGCAAGCAGGCTTTACTCTGATCGAACTGATCATGGTAATTGTTATTCTGGGGATTTTATCGGCATTTGCTTTGCCTAAATTTGCGGATCTATCTGGCAGTGCCGAAGATGCTACCATCGCAGGGTCACGAGCAGCTATTCGGTCTTCTGCAGCCATTGTTCATGCTCAGTTTTTAGCGAGGGGCAGCACAGATACTACACTGACGTTGGAAGATGCCACTGTGGATATTGTGGAAGGCTACCCAGATGCGGAGACCATAGATGATGCCGCTGATATCGGCACGGGTGATTTTTCCGTAACGCTATTAACAGGTACGGCCAGTGTTATATTTGCAAGTACGTCTGCTACGGCTGGTGACCCTTGTGTGATGTATACCGAGGCTGCTGCTAATTCGGCCCCCACGATTACAGCGGTTCTTACACTAGATGAAGGTACTGATGTTACAGCTTTGACCGCCGATGATGATTGCAACTAATTTAAATGAAGGGCTTTACCCTAATTGAATTAATCATCGTCATAATATTAATCTCAATTCTAGCTGGGCTGGGTGTTGGTTTACTCAGCGGTACCGATGGTTTTGCTCCCCGTGTGGCGATGGATCAATTGCTTAGCAGCTTGCGCCTTAGCCAGCGTTTGGCTTTATTAAAACAAAGTAGTAGTGAATTGCTGGATGTGACTCTTTCTCAAACCAGTGATAGCTGGAATGTCAGTGTGAATTTTGATAGCAGTGAACTAAATAGTTTTGATATAGATCGAAACCGCGTATCAATGAGTGGCAGTACTTCTGATTTTGTCAGTAGCTGTGATGCTTTACCTCTGATTACCTTCCCTATGACATTTTACCTTGATGGTTATGGTAATCATGTTAGCGCGGCTCGTGTTCAACAAAATACCAATCAAAGGCTGTGCTTTCTAGGGGATGATTCTGTGGAACTGTGTATTGGCCCAAGTGGATATGCTTATGCGGGTGCATGCGAGCCTTAGTAAAAAAAGTACAGACTTATTATTTTTCTGCTGGGTGAAAGCTGTCATCCTTCGGGCCCTTAGCTGCATTACCATTTTTATTAACAATAAATTCTCAAATATTTTTCTTTTCAAAAATAATAATAAACAGGCCGGTGTCACTCTCATTGAATTGATTATTACCATTGTGGTATTGGGGATTGCCCTGTCCGCCTTAATTTCATCTTTGAGTATAGGCATTGGTCGCAGTGCTCAGCCCATGCTGGAAAGCAAGGCGTTGGAGCTGAGTCAGGCTTATTTAGACGAAATACTGGCCATGAGTTTTGATGATCAAACCCCAACCGGTGGAGGAGAAGTGTTGGCGGCACAAAGCCCTTGTGCTTTATCGGAGGAAGGACAAAGTCGTGAGTTTTACGATGATGTAGATGATTATGATGGTGTCAGTGATACACCACCTGTATTGATTGATAGCACTATTGATATGAGCCGTTACGCCAATTACCAGGTTGATATAAGTGTTGCCTGTGCCGGAACCGATTTAGGCCTAGACAGTGATGACATGGCAAAACGTATCACCATTACCCTAACCGTGCCCAGTGGCGAGACCCGTATTGTGGCTATTTATAAGGGTAACTTTTAATGAAAATATTACAGAAAAATAATAGTAAATTAAAGGTAGAGTTAGGTTTTACTCTGATTGAAATTATAATTGTTATTGTGGTGTTGTCGGTATTATCAATTGGCAGCGCCAAATTTATTAGCTTTAGTGCGCAGGGTTATGTGGATACGGTTAGGCGTTCCGGGTTGGCATCCAGTGCCAGTATTGTGAATGAAAAGATTAGTCGCATGGTAAGGGATTCCTTACCCGGTAGCGTTAGGGTAAATGCTGCACAAGATTGTTTAGAGCTTGTTCCTGTGGTAGCTGCAAGTCGTTACGTGCAAGCGCCTATAGTGGGATATCCAGTATCGCAAACCGAGGTGCATGCGGTACCGGTAGATGCTGCATTAGCCCAGGCAGGTTACCTGGCTATTTATCCGGTAACCGAAGACATAAATGAAATATATGATGGCACCACTTCCCCAGGCATTATTAGTAATAATACCGCCACTATTACCGGTACATCTAACGGAGCCAGTGTTTTTACATTTGATGTCGGTGCCACTTTTCAATATTCACAAGGTTCTCCTCAGCAGCGTTTGTTTATCACCGACACTCCTGTGGCATTTTGTCAGGACGGCAGCAATTTATTCTTTTATCGTAATTATGGATTTGTAGGGGATGTTGCTAATTTGGCTGCGGCATTGCCCACGGCCATACCCAATCGATTATTGGTGGCCACCGACCTTCAAGCGGGTTCGGTGGTGTTTAGTATTTTAGAAGCCAGCCTTAGGCGTAACGCCATTGTGGCTTATGAGTTTGAATTTGAAAATAGTATCAGTAATGAAAGCTTGGTAATAAATCAAGAGGTGCAAATTCGTAATGTGCCCTGAATTTAAAATGCTAGACATTCAATATAAAAAGTTTCATAAGCAACAAGGGCTAGGGCTGCCTTCAGCACTTTTTTTAATATTGGTTATGATTTTATTACTGGCGGGTATAAATCAAATTAATGAAATAAATGCATCGGCTTATGGTCGTGAATGGTTATCGATGCGCGCCTTTTATGCAGCGGAAAGTGGCGCACAAACAGCCGCGGTTTATACTTTAAATAGCTCACAAGCCATGCCTACTTGTAATAATAATTTCATATCGAGTTTAGATTTAACAACCAATGGTTTAGCAACTTGCAGTGTAGATGTTGCCTGTTCAGAACAAACGGTGGAGGGACAAATTTATTATACCTTTACCAGTAGCGCCAGTTGCGGCAGCGCAGCGGATACTGCTACTAGGATAATTCAAACCAGGCTATTGCCATGACGGAGGCCATGACGCAGGTTAAGTATTTTTTAGCAGTAGTGTTCTTATCTGTTATTTCCATTAATAGTTTTGCGTACTGGAGTTGTGCCTGGCCTTACCGAACGGAAATTACCATACAGGAAAATTCGAGCACAACCCTTACCGATTACCAAGTTGAAATCACCATTACCGCTTCAGGCTTAAATGTTGGATATAGCTGGACAGACGATGGTTTTGATTTACGCCTAGTGGATACCGATGATGAGACCCTACTGGATTTTTGGTTGGAAGACTGGGATGAGGCGAGCCAAACCGCTACAGTCTGGCTGCGTTTTGATTCGTTAACGGCCAACTCCAGTAAAACCATTTATATGTATTACGGTAATGAATACGCCGATACGTTGGCCAATGTGCCTTTCACTTTTGTTGATCCGGGTATTAAGTTTCATACCCGCAATATTACAGATGACCCTGATAGTTTAAGCGAAGCCGAATCGTTATTTGATGCCAGCGATGACAACATCAGTGGCTATGGTTGTGGCTTCATTACCGATTTTACTGGTATTACTAATTTTGATCAGTATGGCGCCGCTAACGATTTCATTGCTTTATCTGAAACCTATTTTGAAGTGCAAGCTTCAGAGGAAGGTACCTGGGGGGTTCGATACGGCAGTGATTTTGGCAATGGTGGTGGGCTTTACGTAGATGGAGTCACTTTAGAAGAAGACTGGACTAGTGACTTGTGGTGGGAAAGTAATTGGAATCACACCGATGTATTAGAGGGCACCATCAATTTAACCGAGGGCTATCACAAGCTGGAAGTGATTGGAGGAGAAGGTTGTTGTGATGGTGGTATTACGGTTCAGTTTCAAAAACCTGGTGATAGTTTTATTACTTATAGTACCGCCAATATAAATATCGTATCTCGTGCTTGCCCAGTAACCGAACCGACAGTGAGTTTTGGTGCCCAGGATACGGCAACGTGTCCAGACCCTATTGTGCAATATCGTTTAGACGAATCTTCTTGGTCGGCAGTGGGCGACGTTGATGATTATTACGGCAGTTCCGAAGGCACCATGCTGGGCAGTATCAGCAATGTTTCAAGTTCAAAAATCTGTAGTGGTGCCCTAATAGCCGATAACAGCTCTAGTGCACAAATAGATGCCATTCAAACTGCTGTAGATGTGGATAGTGACATTGGGAATGTGGGCTCCATTGCCTTTTGGATCAAAACCGAAGTGGATTGGAATTCAGGTATTACGAGAACATTATTTGATGCTAGTTTGGACGATAGTGAAGGGGGCTCAGACAAATATTTTTTCTTAGAAAAATTGAGTGACGGTCGCTTGCAGTTTCAATTTGAAGACAGTAATGATGATGGTTATACCTTAACCGAAAGCAGTATCCCTAGCCGTGTGGCGGATAGCTGGTATCACGTGACACTCACTTGGGATATGCCGTCTGACGTTTATGAAATATTTGTTGCCGATGAATCTGTGGTGGCCGACAGCATAAGCACTAATGACACGCTAAGTGATTTAACCGTTTTACATGTAGGTGACAATGCTTCCACGCTGTATACCATTGCATCGGGTAATTCTGCCTTTGCCAGTTTTGATGAAATTACCATTTATAATTCCGTACTATCCATTTCTGAAATTCGCGGGTTGATGGCGGTTACTCGTGCTTGTGTTAGCGCCAAGAAATATTGTGGTGATACTTTTCCAGATGGTATTGGCAGTATCAAAAATAATAATAAAATTGATTTTGGTCAGGATGCCCAACTGTTAAATAATCCGGATACTCAACTAAGTGCCGGAACAATAGATATTAATAATGGCTCCAGCTTATTAACTTGTAGCAGCGCCGAATGTACCAATGGTGACCCTGTTATAAATGATGTGGCAAATGCAAACTTTGACAGCACCAATGCATCTAATGACGTGACGGTCGCGGCATCTTCTACCGGTACCATTGGCGATACTACCAATGAATATGACAAGGTAACGGTTAATTCTGCTGGAGAACTAACGGTTGCTTCTAATTATTCTGAATACTTTATTGATGAACTTATTTTAAATAATTCCAATGCAGTTGTTAATTTTACTGCAGGAACCTATTGGATTCGCCGTATAACGATGGGCACGGGAGCGATTTTAAATGCTAGCTCTGGACCAGTGCATCTTTATATAGATCGAGTAAATAGCTGGTCATCAGCCACTTTGGTGAATTCACCCTCCACCGGAAACAGTGGTAGCGCCGAAGACTTGATGATGTATTTTTACCGAACGGTATCGCTGGGAACCTCACTAACATTTAGTGGCACAATGTATTCACAAAGAAATCTAACACTTTCCGATTCAAGCTACATCTTTGGGTTGGTGACTGCCGAAAATGTCACGCTGGGTGATGATACTAAGGTCTATTACGATGAAAATGCCTACGCAGGTTTATCGGATATTAGCTGGTGTGAAACACCCGTCTCCACAATAGGCAGTATAGATATTAGCGCTGCCAGTAGTGGCATTAATTGCTTGGCAACGGCGGTGGATATTGCCATTTACGATACGGATGGTGCCTTATTTTCCGATTATGAAAATACAATTAATTTATCTACAGATGTTAATCATGGTGACTGGAGCAAGGATGCCTCTGCCAATGGAACCCTAACCCAGTTGGTGACAGATAATGGCAGTGCCAGCTATGACATGCTCTCAAGTGATACCGGTACCGCTAGTTTGTATTTACAAAATACTCATGCTGAAGCAACACTCATTACCGTGGAAGCGGAAGGGATTATTGATACTCATACCATTACGTTTGAAGCCGCGGGTTTTGTTTTTAAGGATGACGGCGCCATTGCGAATATTCCTAATCAGTTGGCGGCAAAAGATTCAGATGTATCCCCCAGTGCCAGTACTCTAAGCATAGAAGCAGTAGATACCGCAGATGATGGCAGTTGTCAGGCGCTTTTATTAGACTCCCAGACCGTGCAGTTTTCACTTGAATGCTTAAACCCCGGCAGCTGTGGTGCTGCCACTGCCAGCATTAATGGTACAAGCGTTACCCCCAGCGATACAGGCTCATTGAGTTACTTCCCCGTAAATTTAGATTTTGGCAATAACAGCTCATCAGAAGCTACTTTTAATCTTAATTACTCGGAAGCGGGCCAAATTCAGTTACATGCTTTTTATGAATTACTGGATCAATCTGGTAGTGCCAGTGGTGAAATCATAAATGTTAGCTCTAATTCATTTGCTGCTAGCCCTTACGGGTTTTGTATTGAACCCAGTGGCAGTGAAAGTAATTGGGAATGTACCACGCCGGGGATAAGTGCAAATTGCAGTGCCTATAAACAAGCCGGAGATACATTTGATTTAGATGTGGTGGCTAAGGCTTGGAATAATTCAGGGGTGACAGATTTTTGTGATTCTGGGTTCATACAAACCCAAAATTTTAATTTAGCGCTGAGTATTAACCATGCCTTGATTGCCCCAGTAGGGGGAGATACAGGGACTTTTTCTGCTAGCAGTTTAACGTTAAGTTCAGGGCAAAACTTGGCCAGTGCCCAAAGCTTTTCAGAGTTAGCTGTTTTTACTCTGGATGTGGGTGGAGATGATTATTTTGGCGTTACTCTTCCTGTTAACAGTTCAGAGAATATAGGACGTTTTTATGCAAAGGATTTTTTAGTTATGTCACAAAGTGCTGCCACTTATAATGATGCCAATACCGGTTTCAGTTATGTGGGCCAGCTTAATGGAAGTGATGGGGCCATCACTTATACATTGGTTCCAAGCTTTAATTTTCAAGTACGAGGTTTTAATAACCAGGCATTAAAAAATTATATTGGTGATTACGCTCATGCTCCCAATATAACTGTAGGCGCTTCTTCATCGGTAGTAGGTGGCACCAGTGTGTTAAATGTTACGTCCGGTTTTACCACTGGTGTGATTAGCGGGCCGGATGTGAGCTCTGAATATACTTATACATTTGATGCGTTAGATCACTTTGTATTCGATCGCGAAGACAACAGCCTGATAGATGAATTTAGCAATGATATTCAGCTGGATATAACCGTTTTTTCTGAAAGCGTTGATTCGGCATCCTTGACCAATGGTGCCTTTAATATTAGTGGAAGTGGTGGTGCTATTCGCTATGGGCGGCTGCATATTAACCACGCTTTTGGTGCCGAAACGTCCATGGTAAGCCAAGTATGGCAGATGGAATATTATGATGGCTCAGATTTTGTTATGAATACGCTAGACAGTGGTACCGATTATGACTTGTCACAAATAGGGGCCATAACGGTGAGCGATGTGGGCGATGCCGCTGCCCCATTATTGACCACAGATAGCAGTGCTAGTGGTGAAATTACAGATACTGGAGTTTTTGCGTCTGGATTGCTGCAGGTAAATTGGGCCGCCACAACGGGGGGGCGCTACGGAACCATACGCTTCCCCTACAATATTGATAGCTGGTTAGAATATGACTGGAGTGGAGGTGGTGATGAAGATCCTGAGGCCAGTGTTACCTTTGGCCAATATAGGGGCCACGACAGAGTAATTTACTGGAAAGAAATTAACTACTAAACTTTAATTATTGCGATTGTATAGGTAAGTTAAATGAAACCCTTTACCGGCCCTGACGGCAGTTACAGTATTGTGGTTAAAGGTCGCACCTTGGTATTTGTAATTGAAGGGGTGGTGGATATGGAAATGGCCCTGCGCTCCATGTTGGAGTTTAAGATAAAGGTACACGAGCTATCTGAGCCCTATTGGGCTTCATTGGTAGATTTGAGTAAGTGGGGTTTGCATCCGCCGGATATTGTTCACTTCATTCATGAGTTTCATGACTGGGCGCAAGAAAGCGGCCAACTGGCTGAAGCGGCGGTGGTGAATCAAAGTGTATTAAAGGTAGTGGCGAGAAATAAACTGATCGAAAAAAGAGGTAAGACCGTACATCAAGAATATTTTGAAACCCATTGTGCTGCGGTGGAATGGCTAGAGCATCTCTCGCTATATGAAGAGAAATAACATACCTCTAAATAACAAGAGGCATGCTAATTTTACGCTAAGAAAACAAAGGTATTAATCCTCTACTTCTGCAGTACTTTCTTCCATCCCCAGCTCTTTAATTTTTCGAGTTAAGGTATTACGACCCCAACCAAGCAGTAAAGATGCGTCGCGACGTCGTCCGGCTGTGTGCTTTAAGGCTGTCTCAATCATGATGCGTTCAAAGATGGGCACAGCACTATCCAGTAACGCTTTTTTACCTTGAGCTAATTGCTGGTCTGCCCAGTTCTGTAGAGCCTGCTCCCAGTTGTTTGAGGTAGTAACCTTCTCTTCTTGATTTAAAAGTTCAGGTGGTAAGTCATTTACATGCACTTCTCGACCGGAGGCCATTACCGTAATCCAGCGACAGGTGTTTTCTAGCTGTCGCACGTTACCAGGCCAACCCAGTGTGCATAAATAATCTTCGGTATCACTTTTTAATACTTTGGCTTCTACTCCCAATTCCTCGGCAGCACGATTTAAAAAATGGTGAAGCAAGCGTGGAATATCTTCACGGCGCTCGGATAAAGAAGGCAGGTTAATACGAATAACGTTTAGACGGTGAAACAAATCTTCACGGAACTTGCCTGACTTCACCAAGACTTCTAAATTCTGGTGGGTGGCGGCAATAATACGAACATTAACTTTTACTGGTGTGCTACCACCTACCCGATAAAATTCACCATCGGCTAGTACCCGTAACAAACGAGTTTGTGTGTCGGCTGGCATGTCACCAATTTCATCTAAAAATAAGGTGCCGCCATCTGCCTGTTCGAATCGACCACGACGTTGGCCACCAGCGCCGGTGAAAGAACCTTTTTCATGGCCAAACAGTTCTGACTCAATTAAATCTTTTGGAATAGCAGCCATGTTTAACGCAACAAAAGACTCCTCGGCGCGCGGACTATGCTTGTGCAGAGCATGAGCAACCAGTTCTTTACCCGTTCCCGATTCACCGTTAATTAATACGGTAATATTTGAGTGGGACAAACGACCAATGGCGCGAAACACCTCCTGCATGGCAGGGGCTTCGCCGATAATTTCGGTGTGTTGATATTCTTCAACAGCTACTTTGTTGGCGACGGCTGCCGTTTCTTGTTTGTGGTTAATAGCGCGCTTTATTAAGTCAACGGCTTCATCTACATCAAAAGGTTTTGGCAGGTATTCAAAAGCACCTGTTTGATAGGAATTGACGGCGCTGTCTAGATCGCTGTGTGCGGTCATGATGATAACTGGAATGTCAGGTTGTACTTCATGAATTTTTTTTAGCAAACTTAAACCGTCAATGCCTGGCATACGTACATCACTGATGATCGCATCAGGTATTTCTCGGTTTAAGGCATTAAGTACTTTGTCGCCATTTTCAAAAGAAAGGCTTTCGATATTTTCTTGCTCTAGTGCTTTTTCAAGTACCCAGCGGATAGAGCGATCATCATCAATAATCCAAACTTTATTCATAATTTTTCCAGTAAATTCTTTAAAAAATGTTTAAAAAAGAAATCTTTAATTTAGTTTTATATAGATAAAAGCTTCGAAAATTTCGTCACTTTTAAAAAATTCTTAATGATCAGGAAGAGACTCCTTCGTAATCATTTAATTTGAGCTCTAGTGGCAGGTAAACTGAAAAATGCGTTCTGCCGGCTTTGCTCTCACATTCAATAATGCCTTGATGTTGATTAACAATAGATTGAGCAATTGAAAGGCCTAGGCCAGTGCCTTCGGCGCGGCCACTGACCATAGGGTAAAACAAACTTTCACGAATACTTTTGGGTATCCCTGGCCCGTTATCAATAATGCCAATGTGTAGCACCAATCTGTGGCGAGTGTGGCCTATGGTAAATTGTCGAATGGTGCGTGTTTGTAACGTTATTTGGGCAGGACTATTTGATGGATCGTTATTGTATTTTTTTTGATCCAGCAGTGCCTGCATAGCATTGCGAGTAATATTAAGCATTACCTGAATGAGCTGCTCTTTATCGGCTAAAAACTCAGGAATACTGGGGTCGTAATCTCGTACCAGTTTAATTTGATCTTGGGCTTCTACATTAATAAGGCTGTATACGCGCTCAAGCACTTCATGAATATTGGTTTCTTGGCGTTCTAGTAACTTGTTTGGTCCTAGCATTTTATCTACCAGGTTTCGCAGGCGATCTACTTCTTCAATAATTATTTGCGTGAATTCTTTTAGTTCGTCAGTCTCTAACATACGAGATAGCAGCTGAGCGCTGCCGCGTATGCCGCCCAATGGATTTTTAATCTCGTGGGCCATGCCTCTCACCAGCATTTGTGTAGAAGCCTGAGTATTAATGAGCTCCTCTTCACGGCTGATACGAATGAGGCGATCTCGTGTATGCATTTCTATGAGCAGGCAGGGTGCCTTATCAAATTCAACCGGACTCACGCTGTAATCCAGGGTGACTTCCTGATTATTCATTAGGCGAATTTGGGCTTCCCGCTTGGTGTAGGCATGATCTTTTTTAATGCTGTTGGCCAGCGTTTGTCGCTCCTCTTTGGCGTCCAAAAAGAAATGTTCAATGTGTTCGCCGACACAGCGACGACCACTGACTTGCAATAAGGCTTCGGCGGCCGGGTTTAGGTAGCGCACAGTTAAATCCTGATTGAGCACCAAAATAGCACTATCCAGATGATTTATAAGTTGCTTGTAAAAAACGAAGTCAGCCATAAGTCCTTTTCTTAATAATTTAGCAATCCGCACAGGAATAATTTGCCCAGATATAGGCAGTAGCAAAAACTAAGCCAGCTCCCATATGCACTGTTATAGCGATGGATACCCGTAAATGCCTAGTGATTAGGCACTTTTGGGTTTTTATTAGTTTAGCTGAAAAAGGTCTTGGCACCAAAATGATGCGGAGTGTAGTTAGCGAGTGCTGGAGCGGTTCAAAATGGAAGGGCGCTGCACATGAATGCGGCGTTTGGGGCTAGACATTAATAGCTGTCCGTTATATTTAATTTTGGCTTGCAACAAGTGAGAGCCGCGACTGACGTTATCTAGCTGAAAGTTAAGCTGGGCAGCTGTTTTTACTATTTTACCATCTAGGAGAAGGCTGACTTCATGTTTCGCCTGTAAAGGGGGGGATACATATAGTTGTATTGAGATGCTGGCCTCGCCGGCGGTGATGACCTGATCTTTTTTGGGAGTCAGCAGGCTTAGTTCGCTATAGCCTTTGAAGTCGGCATTGGATTCTCCACTAGATAGCACTTTTTTATCGGCTTCAGGGATTTTAAGTGTTTTCAGCTTTTGAAGCCTAGGCAGTTCGGCTTTTGTAGCATTGGCAGGTGGTTCGTCACCATAAACTTTAACGCCATTTTCATTGATCCAGGTATAAACCTCGGCAACGCTATGCAGGCTGAACATTAACAAGAATATACTACAGAATTTCATGGGGTTGGCTCTAAAAAGACGAGTCCACTGTAGCTTATATTGTGTAGTAGCCCTATTCCTTAAGTTAGGAAACGTGATGACGTGCAGGGAAGCACTAATATCGCGAGCGAAGGATGCGCAAGAGCGATAACCTGCAGGGAAGCACTAATATCGCTGGCGCATGACTAAATGGATTTAGGCAGTAGGGTGAAACAGGAAGCTTGAGTCAAATATGCGTGATGAACGCTAGGGGTTGGCATTAGGTGGTAGTTACAGATGAGATGTTTGATCAGACAGGAATCTCTTCAATTGTTCCTGCATTGCCGATAGACATTACGTCAGTGTAAATAAAAAGGCCGCTAAAAAGCGGCCTTTCTTCAATCAAATACTAATGCTGTAAATTATACGCAGTAGTAAAGGTCGAGTTCTACTGGGCTAAATAGGAGTTGTGCTCGGCACGTATCCTATTTAGCCTGAGTTCAACTCTATACTGAGTAGTAAAGGTCGAATTCTACTGGGTGAGTGGTGTGCTCAACCTTGTAAACGTCTTCCATTTTAAGATCGATGTAAGCTTCAATCATGTCTTCAGTGAACACGTCACCTTGGATCAAGAAGTCCATATCTTTCTTAAGTTCGCTCAACGCTTCACGTAGAGAACCGGCTACCTGAGGGATAGCAGCGGCTTCTTCAGCTGGAAGGTCATATAGATCTTTATCAGCAGCATCGCCAGGGTGGATCTTGTTCTTAACGCCGTCAAGGCCAGCCATCAACATAGCAGCGAATGCTAGGTATGGGTTAGCACATGGATCAGGGAAACGAGCTTCAACACGCTTGCCTTTAGGAGACGCAACGTAAGG
>JBALXQ010000030.1:0-72467 GCA_036960565.1 Bermanella sp. | reverse complement strand
GTACATGGCCGAGGCATTAACAAATACGTTTTGATTAACTTTGTAGTCAATCCCAACCTGGGCGGTTAAGCCTGTGGAGTTATCTAGAGACAGTGAATCATACCCCAGCGCTGTATGTGCATCGTTGCCGATTTCTTCATCAAAAAACACTGTGAAGTTTAAGCCAACGCCAGCATAAGGCTGGATAGCGCTGTTGCTATCTAAAAAATAGTATTGTGCGGTAACGGTGGGGGGGAGCTGTTTGGCTTCACCAATGCTAGCACCATCTAATGTTCCGCCTTTTGCTTTAATGTCGTGAGTGAAAGGCGAGGCAGCCAATATTTCTAGGCCTAGGTTATCGGTTAGCATGTAAGTGGCAGAAAGGCCTAACTGAGTGTTGTCGTTGGCGCTAACTGCTTGACTTGGATCCTGATCAATTCCATCGCTCTTTGATTCGGGACTCACTGTGGCACTGCCCACACGCATTAATAATTCACCGGCTTCATAAGCCATGGTTAAATTTGGTAGAGCCAATAGTGAAGCGCTAAGAATAAGTGCAGACTTATTTAATTTTTTTAACATGTGTCTCTCCTTTAATTTGAGACCATGGTAATTAAACACATTTTTTGTAAGGTGATTTAAATCAACTTTTTGTAGGTAAAAGTCATTATTCCTGAATTGTTTTGCTAGCCGTTTTAAAGCTGATTTAGGACAATATTTGATGTGAGAATATGGGGTATTAGGGCGGGTCTTTTTGTTTGAAAAGGCTTGAGACTATTAAAATATTTGAAAGAGCAGGCATGAAAACCTGCTCAAAATATATTAGTGAATGGCCAGCATTAATGTTTGTTTGGCTAGTTCATCCAAACTTAAATCACCATCGGGGCGATACCAGGTAGACGACCAGCTAATAGCACCTGCCAATAAACGTCGTAAAATAAATTCATCGTGCTGGATGGCGCCATCTTTAATGCCTTGGCGAATAACGCTAAACCATAATGCCTCGTAATCATCTCGTAACTTCAAAATGAATTTTTGGTTCTCTTCACTTAAGCTGCGCCATTCTGATACCAACACACTCATGGCTTCACCCGTGTCCAAATGAACACTGTCTAGTTCGCAACGAATTAAAGACAAAAGTTGATGTTTAGGGTCGGGTTGTTGAATAAGGGCTTTATTCATGCGCCCAATGTTCACAATGATGGTCTCTTCCATCACGCCTAGCAAAATATCTTCTTTGCTTTTGAAGTGGTGAAACAAGCTACCAGACTGAATGCCGACGGCTTTGGCTAGCTCTCGCACGGTGGTGCGCTCATAACCCTTACTCTTAAATAAGTGGGCGGCCTCATACATTAGGCGGCCTTTAGCGCTTTGAGGGTCGGTTATCTTCCCCAAATTAACTAACTCATTGATTACTGCGTCTGCCATGTATTTACCTATGCCCTGAACTATTTAGCCATTATTTCTGAAAGATTTACTGTTGTAAACCAAGCGCTTGCTTGGTAGTGTGTTGGTTATCAATAAAAAAGCTCCTTTGCAGGTGGTATTTAGCAAGGTGAGGCGTACAAAAAATCGATATAAAGAGGTTGTCATGAGCTATAACAGCGTGTTCAAACAGGACTTATTTTCGGGTCAAACCATGATAGTAACTGGCGGTGGCAGTGGTATTGGTCGTTGCTGCGCTCATGAACTTTGCCACCTAGGTGCCCATGTGGTGCTAATTGGTAGAAGCCAAGACAAATTAGAAAAGGTACAAGCTGAAATTATCGAAGACGGTGGCAGTGCTGATTTCTTTACTTGTGATATTCGTGAAGAAGAGTCGGTTAAAAATACAATAGCGGCCATTATTGAAAAACACGGTGTGGTGCATGGCTTACTAAATAATGCGGGTGGTCAGTATCCGGCTCCGCTATCTGCCATTAACCAAAAGGGTTTTGAAACCGTTGTTCGTACTAACCTTGTAGGTGGTTTTTTGTTCGCCCGTGAAGTGTATACACAATGCATGATTAAGAGCGGTGGCAGCATCGTAAATATTATTGCTGACATGTGGGGCGGAATGCCAGGCATGGGGCATTCTGGCGCCGCGCGTGCGGGCATGGAAAACTTCACTAAAACAGCTTCGTTTGAATGGGGTCAATCGGGTGTGCGTGTTAACGCCATTGCTCCGGGTTGGATAATTTCAAGCGGCATGGACACCTATGATGGTGCCGCTAAAGCCATGTTACCTATGTTAAAAGAAGCCGTGCCTATTAAGCGCATGGGGACAGAATCAGAAGTGAGTGGTGCAGTAAGTTTCTTGCTAAGTGAAGCGGCTGCCTTTGTCAGTGGCGCTACTTTGCGAATTGATGGAGCTGCTTCGCAAGGCAATCGCATGTGGCCATTACCTAAAGCTAAAAATAACGAAGCCTACAATGGTTTTCACCGTGCGGTAACGCCGGACATCTTTAAAGAAAAAGACGAGCAGGGAGCTTAATTGTTATGCCAACTTTAGAATCTGAAATTGATACTCATGGCGATACCTTCCAAGCCAACACGGAATTTATGCAAAACGCCATAAATGAGTTTCGTGAAATTGAAGACAAGGTCGTTGCCAAAGAATTAGCCGCCAAAGAAAAATTTGTTAAACGCAATAAACTGCTTCCCCGTGAACGCTTAAATCGTTTGTTGGATGCTGGCACACCTTTCTTAGAATTAATGCCTTTAGCCGGCTATAAAATGCACGATGATAAAGACGGTAGCGGCGCTGGCGGCGGAGTTATTGCTGGCATCGGTTATGTAGAAGGTGTTCGCACTATGGTATCTGTGAGCAACAGCGCCATAAAAGGCGGCACCATTTCTCCTGCTGGTCTTGAAAAGTCACTGCGCCTTCAAGAAATTGCTCTTGAAAACAAACTGCCGATGATGAGTCTTTCTGAAAGTGGCGGTGCTAACTTAAATTATGCCACCGATGTTTTTGTAAAAGGTGCTAAGGCGTTTGCGACTCAAGCACGTATGTCGGCCATGGGTTTACCACAAATTACCGTAGTACACGGCAGCGCCACCGCGGGCGGGGCTTATCAGCCAGGTCTATCCGATTGGGTTGTGTTGGTACGTGGTAAAGCCACTATGTACTTAGCCGGGCCACCATTATTAAAAGCAGCCACAGGCGAAATAGCCACAGATGAAGAATTGGGCGGTGCCGAAATGCATGCTCAAGTGGCCGGTACCGCAGAATACCTAGCCGAAGATGATAGCGACGGCATTCGTATTGCTCGTGAAATTTTGAAGAGCATTCCTTGGAATGACCAACTAGCCGACTCATCTGTTTTAAATGCAAAATTATATGCCGAACCTAAGTTCTCTACCGATGAGCTTATTGGTGTAGTGCCTGCCGACAGCAAGCAGCCTTACGATGTACGTGAAATATTAGCGCGCATTAGCGATGGCTCTGAATTCTTAGATTTTAAAAATGAATTTGATGCACAAACCGTATGTGGTCGCATAAAAATTGAAGGCCATGCCGTCGGTATTATTGGTAACAATGGTCCTATCACTGCATCGGGTGCGGCTAAAGCGGCACAATTTATTCAGCTGTGTGAACAAAGCAATACGCCTTTGTTGTTCATTCATAACACCACAGGCTTCATGGTGGGAACGCAAAGTGAACAAGACGGTGTGATAAAGCACGGTTCAAAAATGATTCAAGCGGTGGCCAATGCCACAGTGCCTAAAATTAGTATTAATGTGGGTGGTTCGTACGGCGCGGGTAACTACGCTATGTGTGGTCGCGGTTTGGATCCTACCTTTATTTTTGCGTGGCCAAACAGTAAAACAGCCGTTATGGGTGGCCCACAAGCCGGTAAGGTGCTGCGTATTGTTACCGAAATGAAGCAAGCAAAAATGGGCATGACTCCCGACCCTAAAATGTTGGATGCCATTGAACAAGCCACCGCGCAGAAACTTGATGCGGGCTCTACCAGCTTGTTTGGTACAGCGCGTATTTGGGATGACGGGATTATTGATCCAAGAGATACCCGTCGGATATTGGGTTACTGCTTAAGTATTTGCAATGAAGCGAGAGTACGTAAATTGCAAAGCAGTACCTTTGGTGTGGCCCGTCTGTAACGGCCACTGTTTTTATTGTTATGAAAATTAATAGTTACTAATATTTTTAAATTTAGGTATTCAAAATGATCATTACTCCAGAACATAAAGCAATTTTTGAAACAGTTAAAAGTTTTGTAGAAAACGAAATTAACCCAAATGCAGCCGAGTGGGAAAAGGCCGGTATTTACCCAGCCAAAGAAGTATTCAAAAAAATGGGTGACCTAGGCATGCTGGGCATTAATAAAGAAGAAAAATACGGCGGTTTAGGCTTAGATTATTCTTACAATATGTATGCAGCCGAAGCACTTGGTTATTCAACAACGGGCGGTGTAACACTGTCTATTGGTGTGCAAACCGATATGGCCACGCCAGCCATCGCCAAGTTTGGTAGCACCGAATTAAAAGAGCAATTTTTAGCCCCTGCCATTGCTGGTGATTATGTTGCCGCCATTGCGGTATCAGAGGCCGGCGCGGGATCTGATGTAGCGGGCCTTAAAACCACCGCTAAGAAAGACGGCGATGATTACATTATTAATGGTTCAAAAATGTGGATCACCAATGCCACACAAGCCGATTTCTTCTGCGTATTGGCCAATACCAGCGATGACAAACCTCATAAAAACAAATCTTTAATTGTGGTACCTGCTAATACTCCGGGTGTAAGCATTGGTGAAAAGATAGACAAAATTGGCATGCGTTCTTCTGATACCGCGCCTGTGTTTTTTGATGATGTACGTGTACCGCAGCGCTATCGCATTGGTGCTGAAGGTACAGGCTTCATGTTGCAAATGTTGCAGTTCCAAGAAGAACGTTTATGGGGTGCCGCCAATAGTCTGATGGGGATGGAACAGTGCATTAACCTAACGATTGATTATTGCAGAGAACGTAAAACCTTTGGTCAGCCATTGATTAATAACCAAGCGATTCATTTCCGCATGGCAGAGCTTAAAACTGAAATTGAATTGCTACGTGCACTTACCTATCGCGCCAGCGACCTGATGATTGCTAAGAAGGATGTTACCGAGCTTGCCTCTATGTGTAAGTTGAAAGCCGGACGATTAATTCGTGAAGTATCTGATAGCTGTTTGCAGTATTGGGGCGGCATGGGTTTCACCACTGAAAACCCAGTGGCGCAAGTTTATCGTGATGGACGTTTGGCTTCAATTGGCGGCGGCGCCGATGAAATTATGTTGGGCATTATTTGTAAATACATGGATATTTTACCAAAACGTGGCGCCTAAATAAGGCATGCATAAAGGGCCGTTGAGGCCCTCTTTATGCTCGTTATAAAAAGTCGCTGTAAAAGGCATTTAAAATACGTCGCCCAATATTGGTTGGGTTACAAAAATGTAACCCAAGAAGGAATTAAACAATGTTAGATCAAGCTTACACTGCCATAAAGCTCGAGCGTGAAGAACATATCTTGCACCTCACTCTGGACAGGCCTCAAGCCCGTAACGCCATGAGCCTTACCATGGTGAAGGAACTGGCTCAGGTATTTACTTACCTTGAAGGGGATTTATCTATTCGTGCGGTAGTGCTGCGTGGCGAAGGTGGTAGCTTTTGCGCAGGTGGTGACATTAAAGATATGGCGTCAGCTCGTGCCGCAGCTGCTAAGAGCGATACTGATCCGTACTTTGAATTAAATAAAACCTTTGGCGAACTTATTTTACAAATGAACCAAATTCCACAAGTGGTCATTGGTATTTTGGATGGCGCTATTTTAGGTGGTGGCTTTGGTTTGGCGTGTGTAACGGATGTGGCTATTGCGACCAGCACAGCGATGTTCGCCATGCCAGAAACGACACTGGGTATTCCACCAGCGCAAATTGCACCGTTTGTGGTGAAGCGTATTGGTTTAACCCAAGCCAGACGTTTGGCTTTGTTAGGCAGCCGCTTTGGCGGTGAAGAGTCGGTGAAATTGGGTATTTCACATTTTTACGCAAAAGACGAAGAAGAAGTGCAGCGCCTATTAGGGCAAACCCTAGACCAGCTTAAAAAATGTGCACCCCATGCTAATGCCATAACTAAAAAGTTAATGCTAAAAGCCGCCGAAAACGATGCGGAAAGCTTAATTGAAGATGCAGCAAAAGCATTCAGTGCGGCGGTTCAAGGTAAGGAAGGCATGGCTGGCACCATGGCATTTGTACAAAAACAACCCGCACCTTGGGCTAAATAAAGAGCGCTTGGAGGGCGAAGAGATGACCGAAATGAATAAAGAATTAAATAGCGGTTTTACAAAAGTATTGGTAGCCAACCGCGGTGAAATTGCTTTACGTGTTATGCGTACTGCAAAAGCCATGGGTTATGAAACGGTGGCGGTTTACAGTGAAGCCGACAGCGATGCACCTCACGTACAATTTGCCGACGAAGCCGTATGTATAGGTGCCTCGCAGGCGAATCAAAGTTACTTGGTAATAGAAAAAATTATAGACGCGTGCTTAAAAACCGGTGCCAATGCGGTTCACCCAGGTTACGGGTTTTTATCTGAGAATACTGACTTTTGTGCAGCCTGCCAAAAGAACGGCATTACTTTTATTGGTCCAGACCCACACGCCATTGAATTAATGGGCAATAAACGTTTGGCCAAACTTGAAATGATTGAAGCTGGTGTGCCATGTATTCCTGGCTACGAAGGCAAAGCGCAAGACGAAGCAACGCTACTGGACGAATCCATTAAAATTGGTTTCCCAGTGATGATTAAAGCCACCGCCGGTGGTGGTGGTCGCGGTATGCGTTTGGTGATGAATGAAGAAGAATTTCTTTCGCAATTAAAAACCGCCAAGTCGGAAGCATTAAATGCGTTTGGCTCGGATGAAATGATTTTAGAAAAAGCGGTGATGAGCCCACGCCACATTGAAATTCAGGTGTTTGCGGATCGTCACGGTAATTGTGTGTATTTAGGTGAGCGCGACTGTTCTGTACAGCGTCGCCATCAAAAGGTAGTAGAAGAAGCGCCTTCACCGTTTGTGAGTGAAGAGTTGCGCCAAGCCATGGGTGAAGCAGCCGTTAATGCTGCAAAAGCCTGCGCCTATGTGGGTGCCGGTACGGTTGAATTTTTAACCGATGCCCAAGGCAACTTTTACTTCCTTGAAATGAACACCCGCCTGCAAGTGGAACACCCGGTTACCGAATTGATAACCGGTGTGGACCTAGTGGCCTGGCAGCTTTCAGTTGCGGCGGGTGGTCTTTTGCCTTTACAGCAGCAAGAGATCACATTAAATGGTCATGCTATGGAAGTGCGTTTATACGCCGAAGATCCTGCGCTGGGTTTCATGCCACAAACCGGTGAAGTTTTACGCTGGTCTCACATGGATACCGATGGCTTACGCATGGACAGCGGCATACAGCAAGGGCAGGTGATTAGCCCTTTTTATGACCCTATGTTGGCCAAGGTAATTGCGTATGGCGCAACGCGTGATGAAGCCCGTCGTCGCTTAATGGCAAGCTTGCGTAAGCTAGAATTGTTAGGTGTACGTTCAAACCGTGGTTTCTTGTTTAATATTTTAAACAACCCAGTATTTGTACAAGGTGAAGCCACTACCGCCTTCATTGAAAACGACTTTGCCAATGACCCATCGTTAAGCCCTCATTCGTTAACCCATGAGCAGCAAGCGTTAGCATCTTGGTTGTTTTATTTGAAAACTGCATTGGGCAATAAACAGTCTAATGAGCGTGCGTTTTGGAGGAATTCAAATCCAGCGCCAACCTGGTTTGACTTAGAAAGCAGCAGTGAAAAACACAGCGTAGCGGTAATTGTTAAAAATGCTCAACAAAAACACTTTAACGTACAAGCTAAAGACAGTGTGTTTGATTTTGCTTTGATAGAAAAGCAAGAGCAGATGTTAACTTACTTGGATGACGGCGTTAAAAAGTCGGTTGCTTATTCATTTAACGCCGAAGGCGATTTGTATTTAAGTACGCATGACGGTTGTGTGCTGGTGAGTGATAATACTCATGCTCCAGCGACTGCAGCTGAAGGTACGGGTTCTGGCTTGGTAAAAGCCAGCATGGATGGCGGTATTATTGATGTGCTAGTACAAGAGGGCGCCACCGTAGAAAAGGGCCAAACTCTGGTGATTTTAGAAGCCATGAAAATGGAGCACGCCATGAAAGCCGACGTTGATGGTGTGGTAACCGCCATTAATGTACAGAAGGGTGATCAGGTGAAGGGACGCCAGTTGTTGCTTGAAGTGACAGCGGCTCAGCAAGAAGAAAGCCTTGAACCAGCCTAATGTTTAGGTAGGTTGGGCTTATTAAAAAGGGATGATAATTCATCCCTTTTTTTGTGCCTGAAACATTGTGCGTAGAGCGAATGGAGGGCTAAAATTTAACCCGGGTGTAAATCTACTGGGCTAACAATGCCGCGATTATTGATGCCCACAACATGGGTGTAAATTTGAGTGGTTTCAATGGATGAATGGCCTAATAATTCTTGGATAGTGCGTAAATCGGTGCCTTGTTTTAATAGCTCGGTAGCAAACGAATGACGAAATGTATGGCAAGTAACTCGCTTGTGTATTTTGGCTTCTTGAGTAGCTTGTTTAATTTCCCGTTGAATTTGCTGTGCACCCAGGTGATGACGGCGTTCGACACCGGTTCTTGGATCAACTGAATAATGGTCAGCGGGAAATAAGTATTGCCATGCCAGTTCATATTGCGCTTTTGGCATTTTTCTAGAGAGGGCATCGGGCATAAACACGCCAGCCATGCCAATAGATTCATCTGCTTTAAATTGATTTTGGACAAACTCAATTTGCTGGGTTAATGCTTGCAATAAGCTTTTAGGTAACAGTGTTCGACGGCTTTTATAGCCCTTTCCCTCCATTACAAATAAACCACCATTTTTAATATCAACGTCTTTCACCCTGAGGTTAACCGTTTCGGTGATGCGTAATCCGCAGCCATATAACATTTTCACAATTAGGTTCTTTCGCCCGGAAATGCCATTAATAATTGAATGGGCTTCATCTGTTGATAATACAGTGGGGATTTTTCTGGGTTTGCTGGCATGCTGAAACGATAATTGACCTATGTCTATCCTTAAGAACTCTCTAAATAAAAACACTAACGCGTTTAATGCCGTTTTTTGAGTATTGATAGAACAGCCCCGAGCGTTGCCCAGATTAGATAAAAAATAATTGATGTGATCTACACATAGGTCATGTTCATTTGTGTACTTCATATGGCGAATAAAACGCCCAGCCCATTGGCAGTAGGTTTTCTCTGTTGCGTAGGCCAAGCCTCTGGAGCGAATAAAGAGCCGGTAGCGATCTTTAAAGCGTACTGAAGTGGGCTCTATGGTGGAGCGTATATCGATAACAGGTTTGAAATTACTCATGATGCCACCATGCACTTGAATGCTGTAATTATATACAGTATAGGCGGGCATTGATAAATAGCTTCAAGATAAAGATAAAACTAGCTTACGAATGGGTGATGACCCGATCCGTGAAACACGTCACGTGACCTCATATTATGGATATGTGACCGAGCGACGGCGTATTAAGATATTCAATTGCATGATGATTAAGCAGGAAAATATGCCCAGGCCACCAAATATGCCGCTCAAACTGCACTCGCTTTAAAAGTGAGTAAAATTAACGAGTTAGATGCGAATAACTGTTTGTTCATCATGAAATAGAAGGGCAGAAAGGTTGGCCTATTTGGCCTTCATGCTTCATTATACGGGCCATTTAAAGGACTGAGTGACAGTTTTTGCCCCGGCAAACACGTCACCGGATAAACGCGTCACGCGACGTAGAATAAGCTGTTAAATTCCAAGGTTAAAATGAAGCACATTATATTATTGGCAATCATATTTTTCTCCGCTCAAGTAACTTCCAAAGAAGCTTCTAACGACTTTGATGCGCCAGCAGGTAAATCTGGTACAGCACATATGGTTCCAGTAGATTCTGATATGTATTTTGGGTGTGAATTGGATATAACTGAATATAGAAATGATGGGGAGTGGGGGCCATCTTTGTCATTGCACTATATCGATCATAGTAAAGAAGAAGTTGTGGCTATCCATTTAACCAAATCACAAGATGATTTTTTAGTATTTAACGTGACTCATCGAGAAAAAAGGGTCAATGATTACGATGAAAAAATCTTGGTATTAAAGAAAATAAGCGATGTAATTAGCATGTCTATGATCTGGTCAAATAAGGTTATGTATTTTGATATCTCTGATAAAGCAGGGCAGTCTAGTAAATTCTTTCTGTTAGTACCAAAATTTGTCCCTGAAAAAGCTTCTTTAAGTATTTCAGGAGCGAAAGGGACTTATAGTTGTAATGACCAAAAAATTTAACAAAACAATTAAGTACGCTTCTTTCAGTCGCCCGACTCACTTCGTTCGCGGCTTATTGTAGGCGTTAAATTTAGGGAAGATTAAATGACAACTGCACTCTATACGTTATTCGGGACATTAGGCGGGGTATTAATTACTCTTATAGCCAATTACTTACTCGAGAATAAAAAGTCTATGAATCAAATTGCGTTAAAGTCATTAGAACTAGAAAGTACAACAAAACATGATCTACAGAAATTGCGGCGTGAATCATACGCAAAATATTTAAAAAAGATCGATGATTTTGTATTAAGCCGATATGTGGATGAAGACGAGGAACCCAAAAAGTTAGATCTTGTCCTTGTCATGGATGATTATTATTCATCACTAATTCTAGCGGGAGAAGAAACTTCATATCATATTAATGGTGTTCTCGAAATGAGCAGGCAGAATCCATTTGATGACGGTATGTTTCAAAATTCTAAAACAAAGCTTCTTGAAGCCATGAAGAATGAATTGCAATAAAAATTTAACAAGGCCATGGAGGTATTGTGCTAATTACATCACTTGAAGAAGTAGTAAAATTTCAAACTGAAATAAACAAGTTCCTAGCTAGAAACGGCATTAGAGATCTAGTCGGAGATTATGGTGAGTTTATTGTCCACAATGCAATTGGCGGAGAAAAGCAAAGCGCTGTAAACCAAGGTTTCGATATAAAGAACGAAAAATACGGTAGAGTCGAAGTCAAAACAAGAAAGTATGAATTAAAGCAGGACGGAACCGTAAATAAAGAAAATCGTGCCGTTGGATTCAAAGGTAAAGAAAATAACTTTGACTGGCTTGCGCACGTCATATTGGATACAGAATTTAATGTTGTCAGCGCGTGCTTGGCGAAATATGAAGAGGTTTGGCCAGAAGTACAGAGAACAAAAGATAAGATAGGATTTTCAACATCATCAAAACTACCAAACAGCATAGATGTTACCGAAATGCTTCAAGGTGCACAAATTGAGTTCAATAAAAGCATTTAACAAACGCAGGCTGTCGGACTCCATGGAGCGTCATCCTTTTTGAAAAAGGCCTAAAAAAGGCCGCCACACCATTCCGCAGTAGCTGCGGGCGTTATGTTTCAGGTTGTAGATAAATATGAATAAAAAATTAGAAATTAGACAACTCGAAGCGATTATTAAACTTCAGGAAAGTAAAGCTACCCCCTTTATATATAGGCCTGTATTTATGCCGATTATTTGGGTGATATGTGGCGCTGTTATCCTTTCTAGTAAAAAAGCATACGAAGCAGAATTATTACATCCCTACTTATTTATAAGTATTATTATGGTCATGGGTGTCGGTATTGGATTTCATGTTGTTTATAAAGCATCTTTTAAGGCTTGGCCCATCCTCGGTTCCTATGTCAATACAGATGAAATCAAAGAACACCTAATTAAACTAAAAACATAACAATACGCTGAAAATGCGTCCGGCCAAAAAGACAGCCTCCTAGCTTGGCGTTGTAGCTAATTAGCTGTCGTTACCTATATATCAAGTATGATAATTTCAATTTTAAATAGAAGTAGAGTTAGTATTAGATGAATAAATTAGTTTGGTTCGTTATTTTTAATGTTGTTGCATTAGGTGCTTGGGCTGAACCTCGAAGAATGCATTTCCAGAAGGCACCCGTTTATGCCAATGACACTGATAAACAATCAAATTTACATTTATCAAAAAAAGAATCTAAAAATGAAGAGGGTGACCATAGATTTCAATTAAAAGAGGAGAAATCAGTTCTTCCTATAGTATTAAGCGTATCTTTTCTAGCAATGAGTTTATATGGTGATAATCCTAGTAGCGGGACTTACCGTGCTATTGGATCGATAGCAACTATCGGATCATTTAGTTGGTATTTCGAGTAATTAGTAGACAAACTTTTCCTGCCTCCGCTGCGAGAGTTATATTTAATTCATTCTTACTAAATTTCTAAGAAAATGAGAAAAGTCTATTGGAAAAATAGCTAACTAAATATTTAAACACAGCAAAGGCTGCATTAAGCACCTTTGCGTTTTAGTAATGCCCCAATTAAAAATATAAATAGGTAAAGCGCACCACTTCCAGAACTGGAACCCGAATCGGCATCATTAGTGCTGGTAGTCTCGGTGACGCTTTCTTCATTATCGTTATCACTATCCTGATCCGAATCCATATCCTCATCGGGATCTGTTTCCTCATCAGTATCCTCATCTGGCCCAGTAATGGGGTCTCCAATACCGCCACCATTGCCAGCATCATTGTCATCTGAATCAGTCACTATGGCATCAGTGGAGTAACTTAAATCATCAATGGCCAACATATTATTGCCAAAGGCTCTCACGATAACGGAGGCCATTAGCGCATCCCCTTCATTTAAACTCTTTTCTATATGCAGCCAGCTGCCATTTACGATGGTGCTGGTAATGTCTTCAATGATGGCGCCGGTGCTATCCACTATTTGTACTTGGCCCGTGCTATTGGAATTGCTGGTGCGGATGAAAAAATCTAATGAGGTGGCTTCGCTAGAAAAAGTAATGCTGCCCACACCTGTGCTGGTGCCTCGGCTGGTGGTGCCAGCTGGGTCTAGCATCCATGACTTGGTGCCTGAATGGTAAAGGGCGCCGTTGCCTATGGTGAAGGAAGTGCCGCCGCTAAAGGTAGCCGATAAACCATTGTTGGTGACGGTGAAACCTTGAACGCTATTGAAGTTGGTACTTTCAAAATTGGTGGTGAAATCTGCCGCTTGAGTTGTTAATGGCAGCATTACGAATAGCGAGAAAAGTGCAGTTATGTTAAAGCAGGTGATGGGGGATTTGTTGCTCAAGAGATAGCGGGTCATATCAATCACTCTTCATTTTAACAGTGGAATGAGAATCTAGAGAAAGCACTTTGGCTATTTAGCTTTAGATGGCAACGGCTAGTATAAGTTTAGTGGTTTGGTGGATTTTGAAGAGGGTTTTAGTACATGGCTTAGATGAATTGCTAATAAGCTTTTAGCTGTTTCATCTAAGCTGGCTGCGTTGGATTAACCAACGGCTTTTAATACGAACCAAGGCACTATAAAGAACATGGCGTTCATGAGCTTGTAAAACCCCATTAAAAAATAGTGGCTTTTAATTATGTCGCTGCTGCTTAAATTAAAAAAGCGTTGGTGAAGAGCAATCACGCCGCTTTCTCGGTTCATGATCATTAAAAACCAAAAAATTAGGAAAAGGGTGTTTATGACGGCACACCAGCCCAGTACGGACGTTAAGATTTCTAGGTACATATCCATCGCCTTTTAGTTTGAAAGTCATTAATACTTAGCTTAGGCGATGGTGAGGAATAATTCTTGAGGTAGGTCAGTTGGTTTGTGGGTTTTGTAAAGCGTTTGGCGGCTCTTTAGGCTTTTTAATTTGTTAGGCGCTAGGTAAGTCAAAATCCACTAGGCGAAAGCCTTGTTCGTTTACTTTTAAATACCAGCCTTGGGTATACCAGTCACCTAATACAATGCGCTGGGCATTGGCGCCATGTAGGTCGAAGTCGTGAATAGCAGGGCGGTGGGTGTGGCCGTGTATTAGGCGGGTAACATTGGCATCTAACAGCGCTTTGTCTACCTCGCTTGGGGTCACATCCATGATGACTTGTTCTTTTTGGGCGGTATCTTTTTTGCTTTCATCACGGGCTTTGTTGGCAAATAGTAGCCTGTCTTCAATGCTTTGGCTTAAAAATTGAGTTTGCCAATCTTGTCCACGCACCATTTTTCTAAAAGCCATATAGGCTGTGTCTAGTGTGCAAAGGCTGTCGCCATGCATCAGTAACACCGACTCGCCATTTAAGGTGATTAGGCTTGGGTCTTTTAATAAGGTGATATGAGTGTCTTGACAGAATTGCTCGCCAATTAAAAAGTCACGATTGCCATGCATGAAAAACAACTTCACGCCACGTTCGCTGGTGGCCTTTAAAACGTCTTTAATGCTTTGAATATAAGGGTGGGGGAAATCGTCTCCTAGCCAGTAATTGAAGAAGTCGCCTAAAATGTAAAGGGAGTCTCCGTCTTGCGGCTGAAGTAAAAAATCGAGAAAACCCGCGGTAATGCGGGTTTCCTCGGGTGCTAGATGCAGGTCGCTTATAAACCAATGAGTCATAAAATATCTTTTGGTATGTCTATTAATGCCATAGCCATCATTTGTTTTATGGGTTCACCCGAACAACAATTTAGCTATATGGCTGAATTACTTAATTAATTCAGCAGTTTCGATTTTAACCGGCTCAACAGGTACATCTTGATGACCCATAGTAATGCCGGTTTTAACGCCTTTAATGCGGTTAACCACGTCCATGCCGTCCGTTACTTCGCCAAATACACAGTAGCCCCAACCTTCGGCATTTTTGCCAGTGTGATCTAGGAAGTTGTTGTCTTTAACGTTCACGAAGAACTGGCTAGAAGCACTGTGGGGATCCATGGTACGAGCCATCGCCACGGTGCCTTCTTTGTTAGACAAACCGTTGTCTGCTTCGTTTTCAATGGCAGGGTGCTTGCTGGTGCGCTCGGTCATGTTTTCTTCCATGCCGCCGCCTTGAACCATAAAACCGTTAATGACACGGTGGAATATTAGGCCGTTGAAATAACCGTCTTCAACGTACTTGATGAAATTTTCAACAGTTTTAGGTGCTTTTTCGGCGTTTAGGGTTAATGTTACGTCGCCAAATGTGGTTTTTAGAAGAACCTGGGTCATGAAGTCACCTTTTGTGTGGGCTTGATATTAAAGGCTGGCTATAATACGGCTTTTGTTTCATGCCCGCTAGTTAAAGAGTGCCAGTTACAGGCGCTCTAAAGCAGGGTATTCACCATATTGAGTTAAGATTGATGACTGAAGAAAAAGCCAAGCCCGCTAACTTTATTGAAAAGATCATTCAGGATGACTTGGCCAGCGGTAAACACGTAAACATTCAGACTCGTTTCCCACCAGAACCGAATGGTTATTTGCACATTGGTCATGCAAAAGCGATTTGTGTGAACTTTGGCCTGGCTCAGCAATTTGGTGGTCAATGTAACTTACGCTTTGACGACACCAACCCAGAGAAAGAAGAAGACGAATACGTTCACGCCATTCAAAGCGATGTGAAATGGCTTGGGTTTGATTGGTCTGGCGACATTCATTACACCTCCGATTATTTTGATCAATTACACGAATGGGCTGTTCTCCTTATTAAAGAAGGAAAGGCTTACGTGTGTGATTTATCGGCCGAGCAAACCAAAGAATATCGTGGCAGCTTTGAAAAAGTAGGCACCAATAGCCCGTTCCGTGAACGCAGTGTTGAAGAGAACTTAGAGCTGTTTGAAAAAATGCGTTTGGGAGAGTTTGACGAAGGGGCTTGTGGCCTTCGTGTGAAAATTGACATGACTTCACCTAATATGAGCATGCGTGACCCTTACATTTACCGTATTAAGAAAGCCACGCATCACCAAACCGGTGACAAATGGTGCATCTACCCAAGTTACGATTACGCCCATGGCCAGTCGGATGCGCTTGAAGGCATTAGCCATTCGGTTTGTACGCTAGAATTTGCCGATCACCGTCCATTGTATAACTGGTTCATTGAAAATTTACCGGTACCGGCGCAGCCTCATCAATATGAGTTTGGCCGTTTAAGTATTAACTACACAGTAACGTCTAAACGTAAATTACGCGCCCTAGTAGAAGGCAAAGTGGTTAACGGTTGGGATGACCCACGCATGCCTACCATTAGTGGTATGCGTCGTCGTGGTTACACGCCTGCTGCCATTCGTAATTTCTGTGATTCTCTAGCGGTATCGAAAACCGATGGCACTGTCGATGTTGCTCAGCTTGAATTTTTCATTCGTGATGATTTAAACCAGAATGCCCCTCGTGGCACGTGTGTGATTAATCCCCTTAAAGTGGTTATTACTAATATGGCAAGTGATCACAGTGAAAATATTACGGTACCTTTTCTGCAAGATCGCCCAGAAATGGGTGAGCGCGAAGTGCCGTTTAGTCATGAAATTTATATTGATCAAAATGACTTTAAAGAAGAATACAGCAAGAAATTTAAGAAGAAATTCTGTGTAGGCAAACGTATTCGCTTGCGTCATGGCTACGTAATTGAAGCCGAAGGTTTTGAAAAAGACGAACAAGGCAATATTGTTCAGGTAAACGCTAAGCTGATTGAAAACACATTAGGCCTAGACCCTGAAGACGGTGTTAAACCAAAAGGCGTGGTGCATTGGATTAGTTGTGCCCATGCAGTAGAAGCAGAATTGCGAGTGTATAAACGCTTATTTAGTGATGAAAACCCAGATGGCGGTAAAAAAGAGTTCATGGAATGCCTGACGCCAGATTCATTGCAGGTGACCACTGCTTTAATTGAGCCTGCCTTGGCAGGTGTTGACCCTGAATCGGTTTTCCAGTTTGAACGTGAAGGTTATTATGTGGCTGACCGTTTAGATCACACACCTGAAAAGCCTGTATTTAACTTAACTATTGGTCTTCGTGAAGATAAAGGGTTAGCTAGCTAATGTTATCAATCTACAACACGTTAACCCGCAAAAAAGAAGAATTTAAGCCACTGGTGGCCGGTAAGGTAGGCATGTATGTCTGCGGTATGACGGTCTACGATTTCTGCCACATGGGCCATGCCCGTGTGATGGTGTCGTTTGATGTGATTGTTCGGTACCTTCGTCACCAAGGGTACGACGTAAATTACATTCGTAACATCACAGACATTGACGATAAAATTATCAACCGTGCCAGCGATAACGGTGAGGATTTTAACGTATTGGTAGATCGCATGGTGGGTGCCATGAATGAAGATTTTGCCAAGCTAAATATTTTAACACCAGACAGCGAGCCTAAAGCCACCGATCATATTCAAGGCATCTTGGATATGACACAAACCCTTATTGAAAAAGAGTTTGCTTACGTGGGCAAGAGTGGTGATGTTTATTACCGTGTACGTAAATTTGAAGGCTACGGAAAATTATCTGGTAAGATTTTAGAAGAACTAGAATCCGGTGCCCGTGTTGATGTGGCAGAAGATAAAGAAGATCCGTTGGATTTTGTTTTATGGAAAACCGCCAAGCCAGGGGAGCCTTCATGGAATAGTCCTTGGGGTGAAGGGCGTCCGGGTTGGCACATTGAATGTTCGGCCATGTCTACTTGCTGCTTAGGAAATAATTTTGATATTCATGGTGGTGGACCAGATTTAAAATTCCCACATCATGAAAATGAAATTGCACAAAGTGAAGCGGCTACCGGTGAAAACTACGCCAACACTTGGATGCACGCGGGCGCATTGCGCATTGATGGCGAAAAAATGTCCAAGTCTTTGGGCAATTTCTTTACCATTCGCGATGTATTAAAAGAATACGATGCTGAAGTGATTCGTTTTTTCTTGGCCAGTGTTCAATACCGCAGCGAAATTAACTACAGTCAAGATGGTTTAAAAGACGCGCAAACTAAACTAGACCGTTTATACAATGCTTTAAAAGATTGTGACCTGTCGGTTGAAGTGCCTAGCGACAATGAAACGGTTATCGACTTTAAAGGCCGTTTTGTTGAAGCTATGGATGATGACTTTAATACCCCTAAAGCCATTGCCGTGTTGTTTGAATTGGTAACGCAAATTAATAAAGCCAGTGGCGATGTTAAAAACCAATTAGCGGCCTTATTAAAGATGCTGGCGGATGTATTGGGTTGTTTGCAAACCGATGCGCAAGAATACTTCAAGCAGGGCGTAGAACTGGATGATGCTTATATCCAAGAGATGATTGAAAAGCGTAAGCAGGCCAAGAAAGACAAAGACTTTGCCTTGGCTGATCAAATCCGAATGGATCTTGATGCGCAAGGCATCGAACTGCAGGATAGCCGCGAAGGCACTACCTGGGTAAGCAAGTAGGCACAGGATGTGCTGTCAGGATTTTAATTCCAGACAAATCCTAGGTACCTACTTCCATGTAGGCAATTCTAGAAACGCAGGACGCGGTTTCTAGGGTAAGCTCAGCACCTTTAGTCGCTTTTGTTTGATGCAAGAGCGACTATTTTTACGCTCTGCTCGGTCTTACCCTGCAGACGCCACTAAAACTGGCGCCCACCTATACTAATTTCTAAAACTATTGCTTCACCAACAAGCTAACGCTCATGGTAATGCATACTGCGATGGTCATTAGGCGTACAAAATCATTGCCTTTTTTTACCACGGTAGCTGCGCCAATTCTTGCTCCTATGATTTGCCCCACGGCCATGGCCAAACCGACTTTCCATAATAGTTGCCCTGAAAATATAAAGATAATGAGTGAAAATATATTGGTGGTGAAATTGAGCAGCTTTGCATGGGCAGTGGCGTGTACTAGGCTCATGCCTCGCAATTTATTGTATCCCAGAGTAAAGAAGGTGCCGGTGCCTGGGCCAAAAAAACCATCATAAAAGCCCACGCCAGACGCAACTGTTGCATTAAATTGTGGCTCAGTCAGTTTGGCCTTGGCTTGAGGTTCCCCCTGGTTTTTTGCAAAAACTAGGTAAACAGCAATGGCAATTAAGCCGTAGGGCATGGCCAATACCAATAGGCTTGAGTCAAATAGCTGTATTGCGATGGCCCCTATCATGGCCCCAATAGCGGTAGCGATGATGGCCCATTTTTGTTGTCGCGGGGAAACCATGTTCTCCCGAATGAAGAAGCGTGTGGCAGTGAAGCTGCCAAAGCAGGCCTGTAGTTTGTTGGTGGCAATGGCTTGAACAGGACTGATGCCAGCAAACAGTAAGGCCGGTATGGTCAGTAAGCCGCCGCCGCCAGCAATGGCGTCTATGAAGCCCGCAATTAGGGCAACGCCTGCCAATAACAGGAGGATGTCTAGTGTGAATTCCATGGGTTGGATTTAGCTTCTGTAGTAAAAGAGGTGATATTAAAAAGAGAAGGGATGGCAGCGTTTAGCAGACTGCTAGGTGGAACTGCCATTCTTATTTCGTGCGGCTATTTTAGCAATTTAAACTCAGATATTAAAGCGTCAGGTACTGGCGTACTTTTTCCTTGTGTGTAGTCGTAATATACAATTAAGCCTTCACCTTTGGCTGCAATGCAATCCTGGGATTCACTGAACACGGCATACTCCATAGTGAAGCGTTTCTCACCGCTGACCAAAAGCTCTAAATTGGCAATGCGAGTGCCTATGATTATGTGGTCAGGGTAGGTTAAAGGGGCTTTAAACTGGCACTGAGTACTGGCCAGGATTGGGCCTACTTGGGTAGCTGCTTTATGCCGATTTACCTGCGTTTTTTCAAAGAAGGCCATGCGCACGTTTTCGAAATATCGAAAATAGACGGTATTGTTTATGTGGCCAAATACATCCATGTCTCCCCAAATAACATCTTGCTTAACAACCAAAGGGTACTCTTTTAGAAAAGAGGTTTTATTGTTACTCATGAAATATTCCTATTGTCATTAAGCGCTGAAAACGGGCCTGTACTATAAGTGCATATAATAGAATGGGAGCATTGTATGGCGATTAATAAAGTCATACCAGTAACTGTGGGTGTGTACTTAATAGGTTAGCGCTGCAGTTGGGGGGAATTAACGAATCATGTTGGATAATCCGTAAGTTTTTAGCAGGGCCTCCAGCTCACCATTTTGTTTTATGTGATCGAGTATTTTGTTTATTTTCTTTACCGTTAATGGGCTTTTTTCGCGAACTAAAATGGTGTGTTCATATTCTTGGTCACGCTTTTTTGATATCAGTATTTTGGATTGAAGATCCGGGTTGAGTTTGAAGCGGTTATACAAATAGGATTCAGTAATAACGCCAATTTCAGCCTTTTTGGCCAAAATTTGATTGATTAACGTACTCGGGTAGTTAACTAACTCGATATCAAAATTGTGTTTTAGCCAGGTTTCATCAGAATTGAAATTTGAAAAACCGTAGTGATATCCCAATATGCCCAATAGTGTTTTTTTTCTTAGATCACTGAAAAAGCCTTGGTCCTTAAATTGACTATTTAGGGTTATGTATACTTCTCCGCCAGTTAAAAATACTTTGCTTGGTAAGATGGGTTTGTCTTGCCAGTCCCAGTTTTTATTTTCAAAAAATATTGCATCAAATACTTTGCGCTCAAAGTCCATATAGCGCCGTTTAGGGCTTGTCGCGACCAACACAAAATTGAACTCAGTTTGTTGTTCATTAAGAAGTTTAATTAAGTCTGGGGTTAAGCCCGTGGGTTGTTTTTGCTTGGTTTGAATAAAAGGGGCAAAGAGGTAGCCCCCCACTTTTATTTCAATAGGCGTTGAGCCATAAGCCCAATGGGTATTGATAAATAAAAGGGAGACAACAAAAGCCTGTATTAAACTGGGTAAGCAAAAGCGTTTCATGATTTAAATCTAGCTGTCTAGGGCGTTTATAGCCAGCGCATGAGATCGATTAAATTATACGGGTTTAACGTATTGGGCTGGTTTCCTTGAAGGTCTTAGGTTCCAAATTCCGGCCACTATGATCAGTAAGCTGCCGATGGCGGTGCTTAGCAGAAGATGCTCGCCCCAGAATATCCAACCAAGGGCTGCGCCGTAGAGTACTGAGCTATACACATATGGGCCTATTTGGCCGGGTTTTGCTATACGGTAAGCTCTGGTTAAGGCCAATTGGCCAAGTGTACCCATGAGGCCTAAAAGGGCGATCCATGGCCAGTGATGGGCTTCGGGAACTTGCCAAGCCCACATTAGGGGGACGGCAGACAAAAGGGTGCTGATGACGCCAAAATAAAAAACGATGCGCACGCTGGGCTCGGTACTGCCCATTTTACGAATAGCGACTTTGGCGATGCTGGCTAAGAAGGCAGCGCCTATGCCGATTAACGCTACGGGTGTAAAGGCCTGCGTACCTGGGCGCAGAATGAAAATAACACCCAGAAAACCTATGAATATAGCCCAACGGGTTTTGCTGGTAATGGACTCGCCTAACCAGAGTGCCGCCACTATGGGCATAATCAAAGGCGTTGTGAGTTTCACTAAAAAGGCTTCGGCCAACGGCATGTTGGCAATCACATAGAAAAAACCATACATGGCACTAAGGCCGACACTGGCCCTTATAAAATGCAAATGAAGCTTATGGGTTTTTAAGGTGCCAAGGCCACCATGGGCAATGATCGGTACCAGTATCAGTAAGCCAAATAAATTGCGATAGAAAACCACTACCTCTGTCGGCAAGTCGATGCTGAGGTGCTTGATAATGGCGCCCATAATGGATAGCAGGGCCTCGCCAAGTAAGATGAGAAGCGCGCCCTGTACAACGTTATTAGGCATAGAAATCGCTTAAAAGTAAGGAGGTAGAAAAAGCGGGCATTATACACAAAGCCTGTTTGATTGATGTGGCTCACTAATTTAGTTCTTGAAAAACTGTGGTTTGCCACCATAAATATTAAAGATCATCATTTTTTAAAGATCATTGTTTTGTTATATGTTTGAGGGTGGCTCATATGCGCATGGAAAAATTTACCAGTAATCTGCAGCAAGGTCTGTCGGATGCGCAATCACTAGCGCTCGGGAAAGATCATAATCAAATTGATACCCTGCATCTATTATTGGCTCTATTGGATCAAACCCCGGGCGGCGTTCGCCCTTTATTACAAGGGCTTGGGGTGGCGGTAAACGCCATGAAAGGTCAGTTGAATGAAAAGCTGAAAACCTTACCAATGGTTAATAACCCAGATGGTAATTTGAGCGTTAGCAATGAACTTGGGCGGATTCTAAATCTAACCGACCGTCTGTCACAAAAACGTGGTGACCAGTATATCTCCAGTGAACTTGTGCTGTTGGCGGCACTTGAGGATAAGGGCGAGGCAGGAAAAGTGTTAGCCGGATTTAAACTCACCAAAGAAAATGTAGGACGTGCCATTGATACCATTCGAGATGGAGAGAAGGTAGATGACCCAAATGCTGAAGATAATCGCCAAGCCCTAGACAAATACACGGTTGATCTTACCGCTCTTGCTCTGGATGGAAAATTAGACCCGGTAATTGGTCGCGATGAAGAAATTCGTCGGACTATTCAAGTATTGCAGCGACGCACAAAAAATAATCCCATTTTAATTGGCGCACCAGGCGTGGGTAAAACCGCCATTATTGAAGGTTTGGCCCAGCGTATTGTTAATGGAGAAGTACCTGAAGGGTTAAGAGATAAACAAATTTTGTCTCTTGATATGGGGTTGCTGTTAGCCGGTGCTAAATTCCGTGGCGATTTTGAAGAGCGCTTGAAAAACGTTTTAAAAGAAGTGGGTAAACAGGAGGGTAATATCATCCTGTTCATTGATGAAATTCATACCATGGTAGGTGCAGGTAAAACTGACGGAGCCATGGATGCGGGGAACATGCTTAAGCCAGCATTATCTCGCGGCGAATTACACTGTGTTGGTGCCACGACTTTGGATGAGTACCGAACTTACATCGAAAAAGACGCAGCACTTGAGCGCCGCTTTCAAAGAGTATTAGTAGAAGAGCCTAATGAAGAAGACACCATTGCTATTTTGCGTGGCTTAAAAGAGCGCTATGAAGTGCACCATGGTGTGCAAATTTTAGACGTGGCGATTGTAGCGGCGGCAAAATTGTCTAACCGCTACATTACCGATCGCCAACTGCCCGATAAAGCCATTGACCTAATTGACGAGGCGGCTTCCATAATTCGTATGGAAATAGACAGTAAGCCTCAAGAAATGGATCGTTTGGAGCGTCGTTTAATCCAGTTGAAAATTGAGCGTGAGGCTTTAAATAAAGAAAAAGATGAGAGCTCTAAAAAACGACTAAATGAAATTAACCTCGAAATTAACAAGCTTGGCCGCGAATACGTAGCGCTTGAAACTGTATGGAAAAGCGAGAAGGAATCTTTGGAAGGCGGCGCACAAGCCAAAGTAAAACTTGAAGAAGCTAAAGTTGAAATGGAGCAGGCGCGACGGGCTGGTGATTTACAGCGTATGTCGGAACTTCAGTATGGCAAGATACCGGAACTTGAAAAGCAGATCTCTCAAGCTGAGCATGCTGAGCAAGACGCCAGTAAATTCCAATTGTTACGTAACCGCGTAAGCGAAGATGAAATCGCTGAAGTGGTATCGAAATGGACTGGTGTTCCAGTGACAAAAATGCTTGAAGGTGAACGCGAAAAACTGCTGCGCATGGAAGATGAATTGCATAAGCAGGTGGTGGGGCAGGATGATGCGATTGTTGCGGTGAGTAATGCCGTGCGCCGTTCTCGTGCTGGCTTATCGGACCCTAGACGGCCCAATGGTAGTTTCCTGTTTTTAGGCCCAACCGGGGTGGGTAAAACCGAGTTATGTAAGGCGTTGGCGAATTTCATGTTTGATTCTAACGACGCCATGGTCCGAGTGGATATGTCGGAGTTTATGGAAAAGCACAGTGTTGCCCGATTGATTGGTGCGCCTCCAGGTTATGTAGGGTACGAAGAGGGCGGCTATCTTACCGAGCATGTTCGCCGTAAACCTTACAGCGTTATATTGTTGGATGAAGTGGAGAAAGCGCATCCTGACGTCTTTAATATCTTGTTACAAGTACTCGACGATGGCCAATTAACAGATGGCCAAGGGCGTACAGTGGATTTTAAAAATACAGTACTGGTTATGACCTCTAACTTAGGCAGTGATGTTATTCAGACGTTGGCGCAAACCAATAATGACGAATCTGAGCAAAATGAAGAGCAATACGAAACCATGAAGGACGCCGTTCTGGAAGTGGTAGGCGGGCATTTTCGACCTGAGTTTATTAACCGTATAGATGAGGTGGTGGTATTCCATCCGCTGCAAAAATCTCAAATACGAGGTATTGCACAAATTCAATTGGATCAGTTGCGCAAACGTTTACAGGAACGCGAATTAACATTGGAGCTTACCGATGAAGCCGTTAATAAACTGGTTGAGGTAGGTTATGACCCAGTGTATGGCGCTCGGCCTTTAAAGCGTAGCATTCAGCGCTACATAGAGAACAGTCTTGCTCAGGATATATTGGCAGGTCGCTTTGCCAGTGGGGATCATATTGTTGCTGACCTGAAAGGGGATGGACTGGTTTTTGAGGTATCTAAGGCGCTGCTGGCCTCGTAACATTGGCCAAGAAATTTTTGGTTTAACAGGAAGCGGGTTGATTTGAGTAAAAGCAAATCAACCCGCGATGCAAGCAATAAGCTAGGTGATTTTTTTTAGCCTGGGCAGTGCCATGCGTAAGTCAGCTAAAATACGGCTCCAGCCGATCCTTGTTTGCCAACTTTTTCCATTTGTTAACGCGTTGTAGCAATCTATGCGGTCACAACTGAATAACTCTATTCGATGGGTGATAGCTTCACCCGAGTCATAGTCGGTTATTTCAATTACCCGTCTCAAATTTGGTAAGGCTGGGTCAAAATCTGTGAGGCTTTCAGTCATTCTCCTTTTCTCTATGGCCGCTTTTTCTTCAAGTTGTCGTACAATTTGAGCTTGATAAGTATTACTGCGCCGATACATACAATGTGCCTATCCTTGTTGTGGTCATTAAGCCAATTTCTGCCTATTAAAAACTACTACCTTTTAAGGTAGTAGATGTCTGTAAGCTAGGCCAGCTAGGCGCTAGAGCTTTTAAGTATATAAGCGGCTGAGATGGTGTTTTTAAAGTGTGAGCTATTTTTTCGAGAGAAACTGAATGAAGGTTTTTGTATTACTCATTTTAGGCCTGTGTCTGTTAGGGCTGTTGGTACTACCTGGGTTCTGGTTGGTTAGGGCCTTTAATCTAAAAGTGAAAAGCTCTCAGAAATTGCCCATGAAGCGATACATTTTTATAGGTTTGACGCTTTCTTTTGGTCTGCTGGGGCTAATGGGGATTGAGTTTGAAGGGGCTGCTTTGTCCTGGGTCTTAACTCTTGGGGGATTGAATTTGGCTTTGTGTGTTTTATTAATACCGGTGTACCTAGGTGTTCGGAAGATTGCTGGCTTTCTGGGTGAAAAGTTTAAAAACTATAAGAGGTAAATTTTTGATCGTGTTGATTACATTTGCTTTTACTTGTTATTGGCTCGCTTTTAACGTGAAATGTATTATCCAAAATGGGTGCCGTCTTTAAAGGAGTTTGTGATTGGTTAATTCCATAAATTTGAAAGCAATATGGTTTTGTCAGGCCTTGTTTTTGTTGTTGCTCTCTTACTCGGTGCAGGGACAGTTATTAACCGTTAAACACGCACAGCCCGAAGCCAAAAATGATCAGCGTAATCACTATTATCTTGGGTTGTTGACTATGGCTTTGGAGAAAACACGAGGTACACATGGTGATTTTGTACTGGCTTCCAGTGATCTAAAAATGCAGCAGGGGCGCGCGCTTAATGAACTTAAAAGAGGTGCTAATATAGACGTAGTGTGGAGTATGAGTACTCAAGAGCGCGAAGCACAATTAATACCTGTTCGAATTCCTTTGTTGAAGGGGTTGCTGGGCCATAGGGTATTCATAATTCGTAAAGCTGATGAGGGGAAATTCTCACATATATCCGATGCTAGGCAACTTAAGCAATTGGTTGCCGGGCAAGGACATGATTGGCCTGACACCAGAATTTTACGTGCTAATGGTTTTCCTGTGATGGCCAGTCCGTCATATGAAGGTTTATTTGATATGCTGAACCATGAAAGGTTTGACTATATGCCAAGAGGTATACAGGAGCCATGGAGTGAATTGGCATCCCATAAAGGTTTGGACTTTACTGTTGAGCGGAGTCTGTTGTTGAAGTACCGGGCGCCAATTTATTTTTTTGTTAATTTGAAAAATAATGCCCTTGCCCAGCGCATTGAAAAAGGGCTTAGGATTGCCATAAACGATGGGTCTTTTGATGACTATTTTTATAACTGCCCAGCGAATAAACAAACATTCAAACTTGCGGCGCTTGAAAAGAGAAAAATATTTGAGCTTGAGAATCCCTATTTAAGTGCAAAAACACCTATTGATGATGATCGGCTTTGGTATGGAGAATGGAAGTAGATTCGATAAAACATTGATCAAAAAGATTCAGGCTCGTTTCCTTGGGCTTGTGTTATGCCAGCGTTTGAACGCGGTATAAAACGCTGAAATATTTGAATAACCCAGTAAAAAGGCCACTTCTTCAATAGGGTAGCAATCACGTTCTATGTACACAGTTGATAGCTCTTTTCTCACTTCATCTAAGACCTTCTTGTAACTGGTATTTTCTTCATTTAAGCGCCTCTGAAAACTTCGTAAACTCATATTGAAAGCCCCAGCGACGTCTTCACGTTTGGGAGATCCGTAAGGTAATAAGGCGGCAACGCAGTTAGCAACGGTGTTGGTATGGAGTTGTAACGGATTAAGTTTAGCCTGTTCAATTTCACATCTAATAACATCTGTGATGGATAGATCTATTGGGGTTAAGCGATAGTTTAGCCATTGGGATGGAAGTATCAGGGCGCAATGCTCTTGAGAAAAATGTACTGGTATTCCAAATTCGTCTTCGTATTGTGTTTGTGACTTTTTAGGTTTCTCATGGGGGATTAAAGCGCAGGTGTAATCTTTTCCATTTGTCTGTGTTTCTGGGTATCGAAACTTAAGCAGAGTCTGAGTGATGCGTTTAGTAAATAGTAAAAAAGCATCCAACTGGTGATGGCAAATAATCTCATCATTGGCTGGTGTGATTTTGAACATATGATGTTTGTTGTCGTAAGGCTCTAAACTGTAAGTGGCTAGTTCACTGGTTAAAGATGACAGTCGGCCGCATTGTAATAAAAAAGTAGCCACGTCAGGGGCAATGCCCAGTTTGCGTAATATATGTTGGGGGACGACAAACTTTACGTGATTTGCCCAAGTTAAGCCAAAACATGGGTCTTCTAATCGCTCGGCTGTATCCAGAAAAAAATCGGTAGCCGCAGACAGAGGAGGGCGATAGTCAGTTTGTCTAAGCTTGGTTAGAGTGATGCCATATTTAGATTGATAATGCTGGTAATCAAAAGGCCCGCACAGCTTTTCAAATATTTGGATATGATGCCGAAAATGCTTGCTAGAAACGGTTAGTGCTTTTTTTATCATTAAACCACCTAAAGCTATCTAGTTGATGTTCATACAAGAATGCTATGGACTATAGTGCCTTAGTATTGCCTAAAAAGTAAACTGGTTGTAGGACAATGTCGGCAGGGTGGTGCAAACCTGTCGTTCGCTATCTTTTTTCAAGTGAGGCACCGTAGTATGATGGCGTCCCAATTTTAGTTAAGTAACTTAGAAATATGTCTTTTGATTCTGTGGTGGTGTTGGATTTTGAAACCTCAGGCATGTCTCCTGATTATGGAGATCGGGCGATAGAGATAGGTGCAGTGCGAATTAGCGGGGGTGAAATTACCGGCGAATTCCAAAGCCTTATGAACCCAGGTTTTAAAGTTAATAGCTTTATTGAAGATTTTACTGGCATCGACAATGAGATGTTGGCAGGTGCGCCAAGTTGTGAAAAAGTTATGACTGATTTTCATGGTTTTTTAGGTGATGATAATCTAGTTGCTCATAATGCCTCATTTGATAAACGCTTTTTAGATGCTGAATTTAGGCGTGTTCAGAGGTCCTATACGGGGCGCTTTGCCTGTTCTATGTTGTTGGCGAGACGAATATATCAAGATGCACCTAATCATAAATTGGGAACCTTGGTAGATTATCGGAACATTCAACATGAAGGGGTTTTTCACCGAGCGTTAGCGGATGCCCAGATGACCGCTAAGCTGTGGTTGGCCATGATCGAAGACATGGGTGAGCAATACCAGTGTTGGGATTTACCCTTCTCAATGCTTGAAAAGATAAATAAAACCCCAAAAAAATCAGTGGCTAAGTTATTGATGGCTCACGGAGGTTGATCTAACTTAGGGTTTTTAACTTGCTCCCAAAATGAGAGCAAACAGGCTTAAGGGTTTAGGTGGTCTCTTTCTATTTTTATAAAGTATTCTAATAAATAATCTAGTAACAGGCGTAATTTCTTAGAGCCTGCGCTTCCTGGGGGGAACACCCCAAACAGTTCTATATCCTCTAAGGTGTAGTCATCTAGAATCGTTTCCAATTTCCCAGAGCGTATTTTAGGCCCAGCATCATAAATTGGGATGCGACCAAGGCCGTGGCCCCCTTCAATGAAAGCCGTTCGCGCAGCTGCATTATTGGTGCTAATGCCTCCATTCACTTTAACGCTGTAAGATCGACTACCTTTGCTAATCTCTATAATCCTCGATGCGACTTTATAAATTACCCAGTTATGGCTGTCCAAATCGGAGGGTTTGGTGGGCCGTCCATGTTTTATAAAGTAATCCGGTGAACCACAAAGGCAAGTAGGTAAAGTGGATAGTTTCTTGGCTTGCAGGCCTGAATCGGGCAAAGCAGCGCCGCGAATTGCGAGGTCAATGCCTTCTTGGATAATGTTGACGACTTCATCGGTGAGGATGACATCTAGTTTTATCTTAGGATAAAGTTTTTTAAATGCATTGAGCGCAGGGACGATAATTTTCAGCCCTACATTAACCGGGCAGGTTATTTTGAGCAGACCCATGGGCTCATTTTTTAAATTCTCAATTTGAAGGGTGGCTTGTGAGGCTTGTTCGGCAATGATGCGGCAGCGCTGATAATACTCTTTGCCTATTTCAGTAAGGGCAATTGAACGGGTGGAGCGATTCAATAATTTTACTTCTAAATGAGACTCAAGCTTTTTTAGGTGATAACTCACCACGGCTCTGGATAACCCCATGTGCTTAGCGGCCGCGCTTAAGCTGCCTTGTTCTACTACTTGGGCAAATACCACCATGCTTTTAAGTTGCTCAAATGAAATATCCAAAATAGCTCCGGGTAGCTAGGGAAGAGAAGTTAATCGTCTTGATTGTATCAATAAATTGAATAATAAAGTTCAATTTCTATGCATTGTTAGGGTCACTTTGTTTATTTAAACTAACGTCATTGATTGCATTCGCAATAGATATAGCCAAAAAATTGGATAAGTAAGCCATGACGACTAATGTAAAAAAAGTATTGATGGTGCTGACCTCTCATTCTGAGCTGGGGGATACCGGTGAAAAAACAGGATTTTGGATTGAGGAATTTGCAGCCCCTTACTACGTGTTTTTAGATGCAGGGGTTGAAGTAACCCTAGTCTCACCACTTGGTGGGCAACCTCCAATTGACCCTAAAAGTGAGTTGGCTGATTTCCAAACCGATTATACAAGGCGTTATGATGGGGATTGTGTAGCTCAAGAGATAATGGCCAATACTCTTAAACTCAGTGCTGTTATAGAAGAAGATTATGATGCTGTGTTTTACCCTGGAGGTCATGGCCCATTGTGGGATCTAGTTGATAATCAGGCGTCGATTAAATTAATTGAAGGTTTTATTGAAAGCCAAAAACCTGTGGGTACGGTTTGTCACGCTACTGCGGCGCTTCTAAAAGTTAAAGATGCGAAAGGGAGTGACCTGGTAAATGGAAAGGCGGTGACAGGCTTTAGTAATACCGAAGAAGAAGCCGTACAGTTAACGGATGTCGTGCCTTTTTTACTGGAGGACGAGTTGATTAAACTGGGGGCTGATTATCAAAAGGTAGAAGACTGGAATGCTTTTTCAATTCAAGATGGTTTGTTGATTACAGGTCAAAACCCAGCCAGCTCTGAGTTGGTGGCGAAAAAAATAATTTCACATTTAAGCCAATAATTAAAAAGCTTAAGTATTTAAGTTAGTTTTATTACCGCTCTTAAATTTTTAAGTAACTGAAATTAATGCCTGACTGACCTAGTTGGCATTTTATACTCTAGGTATGGAAAATTATGATTACCGTTCATCATTTAAATCAATCCCGTTCAAAGCGTGTGTTGTGGTTGCTTGAAGAATTGAAAATGCCTTACGAGTTGGTATTACATCAGCGAGACGCTAAAACTCATTTGGCCCCAGCCAGTCTAAAAAAGATTCATCCTTTGTCGAAGGCACCGGTGATCGTAGAGGGTGATGTTACTTTGTGCGAGTCAGGAGCAATTGTTGAATACATTCTGGATCAAGATACACAAAACGTTTTGCGGCCTTCGCTAAATAGCTCTGAATATTACTCGTACTTGCAGTGGTGCCACTTTGCTGAAGGCTCATTGGCGTTGCCTGTCATTACCAAGATGTTTATGCAGATGGAGAAACGCGAGGGTGGTCAGCCCATGGATGGTTATATTGGAAAAGAAATTGAATTGGACCTTGCCTATATTGAAAATACCTTAACTGAAAGTGACTATTTTGCAGGGGGGGTATTTAGTGCAGCGGATATCATGATGACGGTTACACTGGAAATGGCAGGTAATGTTGGGTTGTTAACGGGGAGAGAAAAGACCCAAGCTTACCTCGTTAGAATGCAATTTCGTGAAGGCTATAAAAAAGCGCTAGTGCATGGCTAACAAAAACTGACCCGCTTAATGAGGGTTATATTTTGAAATTGTTCACCATACCAGTGAGCTCAGTAGAGGAGGTGCTTAATTCTTCGCATTTCTTATTAATCGTTTTAGCTTCATTGGCGGTGTTATCCGACATGTTTTTAATGTTTAAAATGTGGGAATTAAGCTCATTCACAACAGAGCTCTGTTGCTCGGTGGCGGTGGCCACCTGAATGCTTAAGTCGCTAATGGAGCCAATGGCTTTAGTTATGTTGTTCAAAGACTTACCCGTTAAATCAGCGTTTTCAACCGAAGTGGCGGCGTTATCTATGCCTGCTTGCATTGCGTTAACCGCTTCCTGTGCGCCGGTTTGTAATTTATGAATCATACTGTTTATTTCTTCAGTTGATTCTTGAGTGCGCTGTGCCAAGGTACGTACTTCATCGGCCACTACGGCAAAGCCTCTACCTTGTTCTCCAGCTCGAGCCGCTTCAATGGCTGCATTTAGTGCCAGTAAATTTGTTTGTTCAGAAATACCTCTAATGACCTCTAGCACCGTGCTGATTTCCCCTACATCATTCGCCAATGATTGAGTCACTTGGGATGCATTTTGCATTTTTTCAAACAAGCCGTTGATACCTGCAACGGTTTGATTCATCTGCTGTAGTCCTTGTTCGCTTTCGTGTGTGGCTTTTTGTGCGGACTGAGCCGTATCATTCGCATTTTTGGCAATCTCGTGAACGGTTGCTCCCATTTGGTTGATGGCTGCGGCCACCATATCGACACTTTGCTGCTGGTTTAATGTGTTTTTTTCGGTAGCATCTGAGGCTTGGCTTAGTTCAGCTGCAATTGAATTAACATCTTCGGAGCTTTTGCTAACGGCTTTTATAATAGAAGCCAGCTGTCCTACAAACATATTAAACGCCTTAGCTAGGGCGCCCACTTCATCCTGGGTATCAACGGGCATGTTTATGGTTAAGTCAGCTTCTCCGGTGGCTATTTGGTTTAGCATGGCGGAGGCCCTGGCCACAGGTTTGGCTATGCCCATGGCAACCCAGAGGCCGATGGCAATTAACGCTGAAGCCACCAATACATTGAGTAGGATGAGTTTGTAGGTGGTGTTGTTGATAGGCCCCATTACTTCTGAAGTGGGGATTTCAACCACCACAAACGCATTTAATGGTGGCAAAAACTTAGCCGCTAATATGGCATTTTTGTGACCACTAGCTTCAATAACATGGACCGATTTATTATTTAATAGGGTCTCAGAGAGGGGTTCTTGAAGGTAACTGTCTAATTCAAGGCCTGCTGCCACTGAATCATCTGGATGAATTTGAATGTTACCCTTAGGCGTGACGATATAGACAATGCCAGCCTCACCGACCTTATAGTTTTTAATGAGGTCAACTACCTGGTTTATGCTCATTCCAATTCCCGCCACCGAGTTTCCGTCGGCGGTGCGATAATTTATGAACAGAGCCATTTTCTTAAGCTTTGAATCGATATCAAAATCCAGTGAGTAAGGTTTGCTGCTGCTCATGAAATTGTAAAACCAAGCGTCTTTATTTTTATCGAGCGTTCTTGATAGTCCGTCGGCAGTGTAATAGTTGCCTGTTTTACCCGAGACAATAAAAGAAGTGATAGCCTGATTGTCGTCTCGCATGCTACGCAAATAGGCAGAGACCTCATCTATGCCTTCAATTGATTCGCCATCACGAAGCCAAGTGTTGGTGAAATGGTTTTGAGCCATGGCCTTGGAGATGGTGAGCGGTATATTAATTTCTTTTTCAATGGCGTTGGTCACAGCGTCTAGCGTGGTGGGGATTTCTTGAACTTCAATGCGCCCGGTAACCATGTCGCGCATGGCGCTATTACTAATCAAAGTTGAAAGGAACACGCTTAGCAGTAAGGCGCCGCCAATAACAAAGGACAGCTTGTAGCGAATAGGTAAGGTGTTCCACATTATAAACGTCCACGTCATCGGTTTACGGCTAATATAATAACCATAGTAGATGCCTTGCTTATTGCCATATGCGAGGGTGTAGGGAGGCATGGTGATCATCGCAGAAGCTGCCTAATGCGATGATTTGTTGGGTTAAGCTGCGCGGCTTTGTTGCTCTAGGTGTTTGTTGGTGGCGTTTAAAATGGCCATTAAGCTGGCCCCTAGGCTATCTTTTTGCATGGCAGCACAAGTATATTTTTGTCCACCCACTTTTAATTGTACAAAGGCCATTGCTTGAGCATCACTATGCTTACCCTGAGATAGCTGCCCGTATTGAACAATGTCTATTTCCAAGTTGAAGTGTGCCGCTAGGGCGTGACAAAACGCTTGTAAAGGGCCGTCGCCGTGGCCAGATAACTCAATTGAGCTGCTTCGAGAGTTTAAGTTTATTTGTAAGTGTTCCTTATTGCTGTCTTCTGATTCATGATGCCGTTGTATTTGGTAGTCGCCTAAAGAGTAACCGTCAGTTTTGCTATCTTTGCTTTTCTGCATAAATTGAGCTTGGAAAATATTGTATATATCTTGCGCATTTACCTCTGATTGCATTCTTTCGCTATGCTCTTGTACGGCAACGCTTAATTCAATTTGCATCCACCTAGGTAGAGTAATGCCGAACTGTTCTTCTAATATATAAGCCACTCCACCTTTACCGCTTTGACTGTTGATGCGAATGACGCTTTGGTAATCGCGGCCAATATCCTTGGGGTCTATAGGAAGGTAGGCTACGTCCCAGTTAGTGCCCTCAACTTGTATGGCCAAACATTTCTTAATAGCATCTTGATGGCTGCCGCTAAAGGCTGTGTAAACTAATTCGCCCATCCACGGGTGGCGAGGGTGCGTGGCTATCTTAGTGCAGGCTTCAACCGTACTGGTAATACGCGCGGCGTCACTTAAATCTAATTTAGGGTCAATGCCCTGGCTGTATAAATTCATAGCCATAGTGACAATATCCATATTGCCGGTACGTTCGCCGTTTCCCATTAAGGTGCCTTCAATACGATCCGCTCCTGCCAATATGGCCATTTCAGCGGCCGCTACGGCACACCCTCGGTCATTGTGGGTGTGAATGCTGATAATAATATTTTCGCGCTGATTAATGTGATTACAAAAATATTCAACCTGGTCTGCAAATATATTGGGGCCAGCGCATTCCACGGTGGCCGGCAAATTAATAATGGCCTTGTTATGGGCGCTGGGCTGCCAAATATTCATAACAGCGTTACTCACTTCTACCGCGAATTCTACTTCAGTGCTGGAAAAGCTTTCTGGGCTGTATTGAAAAGTCCATTGTGTTTGTGGATGCTTCTGGGCTTCCATCTGTACTTTTTTTGCGCCTTTTACAGCGATGTCAATAATCCCCTTTTTGTTTAACTTAAACACTTTGTCCCTTTGGGTAGGAGAGGTGGAGTTGTACACGTGAACAATGGCCTGCTTAACACCTGCCAATGCCTCATAGGTGCGTTCTATTAACTCATCACGAGCCTGAACTAATACCTGAATAGTGACATCGTTGGGTATTTGGTTTTCTTCAATTAACCAACGAACAAAATCGAAGTCGGGTTGGGAAGCGCTCGGGAATCCAACTTCAATGTGCTTGAACCCCATGTCGACCAACAACGCCCAAATTTTTTGTTTTTCAGATACATTCATAGGTTCAACCAGAGCCTGATTGCCATCCCGTAAATCTACGGCACACCATAGCGGTGCTTGTGTGATTTGATTTTGCGGCCAGTTGCGTGTTTGCATTTGGATGGCCGGGAAAGGCTTGTATTTGCTGTGATCAAACATAATCGTTCTCTTTTATTGTCTCTTAATTAATCGGGTGCTTTGTATGCCTTGATTAAGCATGTGCTTGAGCGAGTCGGCTTGTGGCTGACTTGAGTACCGCAGGCTTTTGGCCTGTAGGTGTTTGTTCAAGTGTTGTAAGTATATGGGTTATAAAGGGGTGAATGATGGCAAATGTTGTGTTGATTTGATTGTGATCTTTGTGTTTGTGCTAATAAAGTAATAAAAATTAGAGGATTGTGCTAATTTATCTTATTCCGTTGATATAAGTGATTCTTCATGCATGATTTAGACAGAACTGATCGAAGAATATTGTCGCAACTGCAGCTCAATGGAGCTATTTCCAACTTGGAGTTAGCCGAAGTAGTGGGGCTTTCGCCCAGTCCTTGTTCTCGACGGGTTAAAGCTTTACAAGATGCCGGCTTTATTTTAAAGACAGTGGCAGTTTTGGATGCCCAAAAGCTGGGGCTGGACATGATTGCTATGATATCCATTAGTATGGATCGGCATACTCCAGAACGTTTTGAAGCCTTTGAAACCTCAGTTCTTAGTTTTGAAGAGGTGATGGAGTGCTTTCTCATTACAGGGCAGAGTGCCGATTACGTTTTAAAGGTGGTTGTAAAGGATATGAATGCTTTTCAGCAATTTTTATTGGGCAAGTTGACTCGAATAGAAGGAGTGACTGGGGTGCACTCAAGTTTTGTCATGCGCAAAGTGGTTGATAGAACTGCTTTGGCTTTGTAATTAGGGTGTTTAATTTTCAGGGTTAATACATTTACAGTCAAAACGGACATTTTTTGTCAGTAAGTGTCAGGTAATGTTACAAAACTTGATCTACTGCTCTTTTTGCCATCAAAAGTAATGCTAATGTAATCGCTCAAAATAATGGGTGCATGCATGTTTGCCAACTTCGCCGCAAAAAGACATCTGACGGGTCCTCTTCGAGCGGTCAGTCCTGTGGCTGACAATGCCAACGAAATAGATTGGAAATCTGCTAGTAAGGCGGCGAGCTCTCTAACGGCAAATAAAGAAGATGTATTGCTTAGCGATAACAGTTTAAAACTGAACGCCTACTTCAATAAGGTCTTTAAAGAAAAAGCAACTTTCGAAAAAACAGGCATTAAAGAGTCTATAGAGCTGGTGTATGTAGAGGCGGTGAGCTTGCTCATTCCCATGCTCTATATTGGCAGTATATTGGCTGCCTTTAGTGGCCTAATTTGGTTGTTTGTTGAGCCCATGCTGGAGCATTTTAACCAAGGGCAAATATTATTAGGCACCGCTTGGACGTGCTTAGCCCTGGTTAGTTTTGCTGTTTTGTTTTTATTTATGCGACCTTTGTTCGGCGGGTTTCGCTCCTACCATGGACGTATTCTTCAGTTTGAAGATGCCCCTGCCTTAATGGAATTGGTCGAGAAATTAAGTGATCATTTGGGCGTGGTCCCACCAAAACGAATTGAAATAAACAATGAAACCACCGTGCGAGTGGACGCCTACGCCGGCATAAATAGTATTTATCGCGACGAATACAAAATCATTTTGGGTGCACCATTACTGATGTCTCTAACACTGACGCAGCTGGTGGGTTTACTTGCCCATGAATTGGCCCACTTTCAAAACAAACAACAAAAAATAGCCTTTTACTTAGTGCATCATGTGAGCGAGTGGCTGTATTTTCGCGCCACCGGTCAAGACAAGCGCCATGAGTTGTTGTTAAAACGCATGCAAAAACAGAAGTTGTCTCTAAATGAATTTGTCGAGTTATGGGTGTGGCAACGCATACATTTACTTCAGCAAAATATTTTTGCTGGGTTGTTCTCTATACATCGCTCTTTAACTGCTTGGAAGTGCCGTCAGATTGAACTTGAGGCCGACAAGCATGCTGTGAAGGTTGTGGGCTCACAAAATTTCTCAAGCATGATAGAAAAAGTGAGGGATGTTCAAGGCGCTCAGGCCAAAGTGTCTGCGCAAAACCATTGGGCTTGGAGGGAGGGTTTTTTGCTGGATGACTATGCATTGGCTGTCGCCATGGAGGCAAAAAATACTAAGGTGGAAAAAACCCATCTCATGGAGAAAGAGGTGACGCGGTTTTGTCCCAGTGACAAAGTAAGGCTTGAACATGCATTAGCTTTAAACTGTAAGGGCGGTTTACCAGCTAGAGCTTCAGCCAGTCTGTTGTTAGAGCAAGCAAAAGAAATAAGTTGTGAGCTGACTTTGTTGGATTATGAGTCGTCGGGCATTAAAGACTCGCATTTAGTCGTGGTGCCTTCTGAAAAAATTCGCCAGTTAAAAATCAGGCAGGACAAGTTAGAGGTTATTACCAAACGATATTTTGATGGTCGAGCCGGTCTCCGTATTTTAAAATTTGAACCCTCTTGCGAGAGAGATATTACTCAATTTGATATTCAAACCAGTATTGATTTTTTACGACGAAATCGAGTGGAAGATGGTCGACAGCAGGCCATTACCAAAGGTTTGTTTGGGCGTATATATAAAGCTTATGTAATTGAAAGGCTATTGTTGGCTAAGTTACCCGTGGCAAAGTACTTGGGGGAAGAGGGTGGGACCCGAAAAGATAGCGATAAGCATTTGCTGAAAATGCGTAAGCAATATCAGGCAGCCTTACTGCCTATTGAGGCATTAGATCAGGTTTTTTATCAGCGAGCGCATGAAGCTATGACTGCAATGGCGGCGAAAAATCGATCCGAAGTGGCTACCGCGTTTCAGAATCTTGAGCTTTATGGCCAGCTAAGGGCTCGTGTGGTGCAATTACGGGAGGCGTTTGCCCCTCTGAATTTAATTGTTAATGGTTTGGTTCTCGGAGTGAATGCAAAGGCTTTGCAGGCGGGTGCGCTAGAGAAAAAAAATGTCTGGAACTTAGTAGGAGACTTGAGAGAGGGTATGCTAGAGCGCCCAATATACGTAGGCCTGTCTCGAAAAAAACTGCACTTAGTGGCTTATCTGGATGTGAAGCTGGGAATGATACCCAGCGAAAGTGCTGATATGACCATTGAAGATATGGCCAGTTATACGGACGAATTGTTGCAGTTGTTGCAGTTTCAATATCACAAGTGGCAGGCGCAGCTCGCTTTGGTTATGACTCGATTTGAACAAGCTAATAAAATTGAGCCTATCAATCTTCTACACTAACTGATGCTAATCTAGATTGGTTAAGTTTTGTCTGCTGGGTATAGATCCTTTGTTTAAGTAAATAGGCCTTGAATAAAGGCTGGTTTGTTGTGAAAATATTCTGCTATTTTGCGTGAAAAACAATCAATTCTTTGTGCGGCATTCAATTTTGGGTAATTTGAGGTAATCTTTTTGGATTATCCTGAAATTTGGCTGTGCCGTAGTATTTAGAGTTCAGGGTAGTAGAAGCATGTCTGAGTCATTAATTCCTAATCATAGTATTGAAAAAACAATTGAGGCTTTAAAGGCCAATCAATTGAGTCAACATCCTCCCAAAATATTGATGCTCTATGGTTCGCTTCGTCCGGATTCTTTTAGTAAAAAAGCTACCATAGAGGCCAGTAAAATCCTTAAGTCTTTTGGCGCCGAAGTAAAAATTTACGACCCAACGGAGATGCCTATATTTGATAGGCAAAACTATGAACACCCTAAAGTGGTGGAACTTCATGAGTTAGCTTTGTGGTCTGAAGGTATGGTTTGGTGTAGTCCAGAACTGCATGGAACGCTGACGTCGGTGATTAAAAACCAGATTGATTGGATTCCATTAAGTCTGGGATCGCGTCGCCCCACTCAAGGGCGCACGTTGGCTGTTATGCAGGTGTGTGGTGGATCTCAATCCTTTAATGCCGTGAATAGCCTGCGTATTCTGGGGCGTTGGATGCGCATGTTTACCATTCCGAATCAATCGTCGGTTGCTATGGCTTGGAAAGAATTCAATGACGATGGCACCATGAAAGATAGTGCATATAGAGAACGTATTGTGGATGTCATGGAAGAGTTATTTCGCATGACTATTCTATTGCGCGGCCAAAGTGAATTGTTAACTCACCGCTTTAGCGAGAATAAATCTGAATACAGTGAATAGAACAGTGTTTTAAAGCTGGCTTTCATGGTTATAGAAATAAATATCCCTTAACATGCGATTAAATTACTTACTGGGTTTCAAAATGCGTTTTGCTTGTGCTTTGTTAATATTTTTGGTATTGGGTGGCTGTGCCCAAGTGAGCGTTCAATCGCAGCAATCATTATTAGATTCGGTTGCAGCAGATGAACGCTATTTGTTTGAGCCCTTGCCTATGGGGATGCAGGATGACCCTAATGTTGAGGAGCATGTAATTGAATTGCCTGGAGGTAAGTCTTTTTACAAGGGATACAGTTTAGCCAAGGGGCATCCTTCTATTAATGTTCAGTTGCGTACATTTATTGAAAAAAGTCGACAAGGGGATGGTTTCTTTTATCCTGTTATTGAATTTTTGGATTTTAATTTAAAGCAAATAGAGGTTATTAGACCACAACTGCGATTTACTCAGCTAAGCCCGGATGGGCGGTATGCCGCGATTCCATTACAGGTGTCTAGAGATGTGGGTTACATGGTGATTCGCACCGAACCCAAGCTTTATGATCAGGAAGCTTCTTATACTAAGCAGCATCAGGGTGCGAGCTGGAGCTATAGTGTGACGCCTTTTGCTAAGCGTCTTCCTGCCAGTTATTTACGTCTTGGTAGTTTGGAGTTGTTAACCCCGGATGAAGGTTTGAATCGTCCTTTTGAGAAGTTGTCAGGGCCTTTTTGGCAAGTAGCATTTCAAAAAGGCGGGGCGAGTGTGGCCAGTGCCAGTGATTACATTCCAGATATGACGTTGGGCGGGGGTCCGAGCTTTTCACTAGGGTATTCGTTTGCTATTCCAGGTCGTCCATCTTCATCCTTGCGTACCTCTCTTGGTGCAAGCTATTACACGCTAAACAACTCCGACGGCGATTTTGAGCAGTCTGGGCTTAGCAGTGATATTATTTGGGTAGAATCTAATCAGGTAAGCAGTATTGGATTGGGTGTTACTATAAACGCAGAGCACAGTTTGCGCCAAGCTGGCGAAACCACCAATTATAAAACTAATTGGGGGCCTAAGGTTATTCTAGAAATGCGTGGCGCTATGGGGGTGTCACTTGGGGCTCATTTAAGTTGGTTAACTTTTGAAAGTGATGACGGTGTGGAAACTCGCAGTAATCAAATAGGGTTCTATTTTATTAGGCTTTATTAGGTAAGAAGCCTAAAGAGCCTTGCTCTTTAGGCTGGTTCTTCCTCGTCTGTGAGGTTGCGAACCCCATCTTGTATTTTTATGGCTAAAACATCACAGTCGGTAGAGTCTAGTACTTGCTCCACTGTGCTTCCCAGTATGACACTTTGCATATCATCCTGGCTTATTACTCCCACTAGAATCACATCGGCATCCAGTTTTTTTGCTACATTTGTGATGACTTCATCTGGCTCACCTTCAAATATATGTAAATTGTCGTCGCTGATATTGTATTTTTGTGCGATCACTTCGCACGCTTCCTGGTGTTGGTTAACCACGTATTGCTGTAGGTCTTCGGGTATTGGGGTGTCTGGCAGGCTTGCTAGCGTTAGGCTCATCATGGGGTAGCTGTTAGCCAAGTGTATTTGATATTTCTTGTCTTGGTTTATGAGCTCCGCAAATTCAAAAATATGCTCATTGACGATGTTGTGAGAATCGTCCAGTGAGGTGGCGTCCACTGCAGCGACTATATTTCTTGATTCCCAGGCCAGTTTTTCTTTAACCAATAAAGTAGGCGCTGGGCAGAATTTAAGCAGGTTCCAGTCTTGGTGGTGCAATACGCGGTCAACGATGCTGTGATGAGCTGCTGCGGCTTTTATTACTAGATCAAAACTTAGGTTTTCGCTGTTGTGTATGACAGCTTGAAAGGCGTGTTTACACCAGCAAATGGAAAGAGGGGTGTCGTCAGGTAGATAAAACTCTTTAAGTAACGCTTCGCTCCATTGTTGAGTTTGTTCTAACAGGAGTGCTTTCAGATCATGTCTAAGGTCCAGATCTGTAAGTGAACCTTCTTCGCAGGCATGGTTATAAACATAGCTACTAACAAATAGATTGGCGCTTTGTTCCTGGCATATTTGCATGGCACGCTGCAGGGCATTTTGGTTGTCCAGTTCCTTATCAAGTAATAACAAGACGTTTTTAATGGCTAGCATGACGTGCTCCTGAGTATATTTGCGGTGTACAACAAAGAACGAAGAGTTAATAGCAAGTCTAGTACTATCTGCTTCAAAGCTCTTCCTTTAAGCGTAAAATAATCAGTGTATTTATAACTTGATACAGATCTAGCTATTGGTGGGTAATATTGCCAGAAATGCACGCCCAGCTGCACCCAATGTTTTCCCCTTGCGCTGCAATACTCCTAGTTCTCTATATAGGGTCTTAGTCCCTATTTTTAATTGAATGAGATCTTTGTCCTGGGCCATGTGCTCTGGTAAAACAGCCCAGCCTAATCCGACGCTGGTCATCATTTTTATGGTTTCCATGTAGCTCGACATCATACTAATGGTTTCCCGGTAGCGGCTGGGTAGTGCTGTTTGCAGGGAAATGTCTTCTTTTTTAAACGCGTTTTCAATGATTTCAAAGGTAACCGTATTGGCCTCCGGCAGGATCGCTTCGTGCTGGCTGAGTTCTTTCATGCTGGTTCTTTTGCTTTTGGCTAGGGGGTGGGTGTGGGCGCAGACAAATTTTAACGGATCTCGCCAAACGGCTTGCATGTCTAGCTTGGGGTGGCTGCTCAGGGGGAGTGTGGCAAAAGCTATATCCAGCTCCCCTTGGGCGAGTGCTTCACAGGCAGCTTCGGAACCCAGAAATTGCATGGCAAGCTTAACTCTGGGGTAGGCGCTATGAAATTGTCTCAATAAGTGAGGTAGGTGATGAAGGCCAATATGATGGCTTGTGCCTATCCTTAAGGTGCCACTTACATCTCCGCTCAAACTGGCCAGTTCGGTTTTAATGTCCATGAGCTCGGTGACTATGTGTCGTGCCCTAGGCAGAAGGGCTTCTCCTGCCGGGCTTAAGATAGCCTTCCTTGGTAGTCGATCAAACAGCTGTACGTCTAATGCCTGTTCCAAATTCGCGATACGCTTACTGACTGCAGGCTGTGTTAGGTGTAGACGCTGGGCGGCTAAGGAAAACGATTCGGTCTCAGCTACTGATATAAATGCTTGTAAGGATTGAGTGTCCATTTGGCCTCTGGGGTAGAGAGTGGTTGTAATCTGCTATTACAAAAAGGAATCCAATTCATAAAAAATATGAATTTGTTTTATTAGTAGCGGCTGCGTAAACTACAGTCAAGTAAAGAATAATTGATACCGTTTAATATAAGTAGGCGGCTTCAAATTTATAAAAAAGAGAGAATACTAATGGCAGGTTTTACCCTATACGACAAGTTATGGGATCAACACGTAGTTAAAATGCGTGATGACGGTACGGCATTAATTTACATTGATCGCCAGCTACTGCACGAAGTCACTTCGCCACAAGCATTTGAAGGGCTTCGTTTAGCAGGGCGTAAGCCATGGAGGCTAAGCGCCAATTTGGCTACTCCCGATCATAACGTGCCGACTACTTTAACCGAACGTAAGGCAGGTATTGATGGTATTCAGGATCCAGTCTCTAGGATCCAAGTTAAAACCCTTGATGAAAACTGCGATGAATTCGGTATTCAAGAATTTAAAATGAACGACCCTCGTCAGGGTATCGTGCATGTAGTTGGCCCAGAGCAGGGTGCTACTTTACCTGGAATGACGGTCGTGTGTGGCGATTCTCACACTGCGACACACGGTGCCTTTGGTGCTTTGGCTCATGGTATTGGCACTTCAGAAGTAGAGCATGTGATGGCTACTCAGTGTTTGATTCAGCGCAAGATGAAAAACTTGTTAATTAAAGTAGACGGTGAGCTAGGTGCTGCGATTACCGGTAAAGATGTGGTGTTGCACGTTATTGGTGTAATTGGCACGGCCGGAGGAAACGGTTACGCCATGGAATTCGGTGGTAGCGCCATTCGTAATATGAGCATGGAAGGTCGTATGACCATGTGTAATATGGCGATCGAAGCAGGTGCTCGAGTGGGTATGGTGGCATTTGATGAAATAACGGCGGAATACGTGAAGGGTCGTCCTTTTTCTCCAAAAGCTGATCAATGGGAAATGGCATTGAGCGCTTGGGCAAGCCTAGTTTCGGATGACGATGCTCTGTTTGACAAGGTTGTTGAAATTGCCGCAGAAGATATTTTGCCACAAGTGACTTGGGGTACTTCTCCTGAAATGGTCACAACGATTGACGGTTTTGTGCCAAAGCCAGAAGACGCTAAAGACGATGTACAAAAAGATGCCATTGAACGTGCATTAAAGTACATGGGATTAGAAGGTGGTCAGGCCATTACTGATATTCAATTAGATCGCGTGTTCATAGGTTCTTGTACTAATAGTCGTATCGAAGATTTACGTGCAGCCGCGGCTGTAGCCAAGGGCAATAAGGTAGCTCAAAGTTTAATTCAAGCATTGGTTGTACCTGGGTCTGGTTTGGTAAAAGAACAAGCTGAGTCAGAAGGTTTGCATACTATTTTTACGGATGCAGGTTTTGAGTGGCGTGAGCCTGGTTGTTCTATGTGTTTGGCTATGAATGCTGACAAGCTTGGCAGTGGTGAGCATTGCGCATCAACCTCCAACCGTAACTTTGAAGGTCGTCAGGGCTATGGCGGTCGGACCCATCTAGTGAGTCCTGCCATGGCGGCGGCTGCAGCGATTGCAGGGCATTTTGTCGATGTGCGTGATTTTGATGTTGCTGTAATTAGCCAAGGAGCCAAATAATGAAGCCATTTACAGTACATCAGGGCGTCGTGGCGCCTATGGATCGTGCCAATATCGATACCGATATGATCATTCCTAAGCAGTTTCTAAAATCCATTAAGCGCAGTGGTTTTGGTCCGAACTTATTTGATGAGTTACGTTACTTGGATGAGGGTCAACCCGATGCCGATAACTCGGGACGTCCATTAAATCCTGATTTCATTTTAAATCAGACGCGTTTTCAAAGCTCCTCAGTTTTAATTGCTCGTGATAACTTCGGCTGCGGATCTTCACGAGAGCATGCTCCGTGGGCCTTAGAGGACTTTGGTTTCCGTTGTGTGATTGCGCCAAGCTTTGCAGATATCTTTTTTAATAATTGCTTTAAAAATGCGCTACTTCCAATTGTATTAGATGAAAGTTTGGTTGATGGGCTTTTTAAAGATGTGGCCGCCAATGAAGGTTATGAACTAACGATTAACCTAGCAGAGCAAAAAATTGTGAAACCAAACGGCGAGGAGATTGCCTTTGAAGTGGACGCTTTTCGAAAGCATTGCTTATTAAATGGTTTGGATGATATCGGCTTAACTTTACAAGATTCCCAAGACATAAAGAATTATGAAAGTAAGCGTTCTCAACAAGCGCCATGGTTATTTTAGTAAGCCTGTTGGGCTGAAGAAGTATTTGAAAAACTAAATGAATAATAGGTTAGTGAAATGACAAAGAAAATTCTTGTATTGCCTGGTGATGGTATCGGTCCGGAAATCGTAACCGAAGCGGTAAAAGTTTTAGAGCAGGCAAAGGCGAAATTTAACCTAGATGTGGTGCTAGAAAATGCATTGGTAGGGGGGGCTGCATACGACGAATTTGGCACGCCTTTACCCGACGTAACCATGGAAAAAGCCAGAGCTTGTGATGCTATTTTGTTAGGCGCGGTAGGTGGTCCTAAGTGGGACAACCTAGAAGATCGCGAATTGCGCCCAGAAAAAGGCTTGTTAGGTTTGCGTTCAGGCCTTTCATTGTTTGGTAATTTACGTCCGGCTATCTTGTATCCGCAGTTGGCAGATGCCTCTTCACTGAAGCCTGAAATTGTATCGGGTTTAGATATTCTGATTGTTCGAGAATTAACCGGTGGCATTTATTTTGGTAAGCCACGAGGCATTCGCACGCTAGAAAACGGTGAGCGTGAAGGTTATAACACCTACGTATATTGTGAATCTGAAATTCGCCGTATTGCTAAAGTGGCGTTTGAGTCTGCTCAGAAACGCGGCAAGAAATTATGTTCAGTTGATAAAGCCAACGTTTTGGAAGTAACGGTGTTGTGGCGTGAGATCATGGAAGAGGTATCTAAGGATTATCCTGATGTTGAGTTGTCTCACATGTACGTAGATAACGCTGCTATGCAGTTGGTGCGTGCACCTAAGCAGTTTGATGTTTTGGTAACTGGAAACATGTTTGGCGACATTCTGTCTGATGCTGCCGCGATGCTAACAGGGTCAATTGGTATGCTGCCTTCAGCTTCTTTGGATGTTAGCAATAAAGGTATGTATGAGCCATGTCACGGCAGTGCACCTGATATTGCAGGTCAGGGTGTTGCTAATCCGTTGGCCACTATTTTGTCTGTTTCCATGATGCTGCGTTACAGCTTAAATGAAACTCAAGCAGCAGATGCGATTGAAGCAGCAGTGAGTAAGGTATTGGATGCTGGTTTGCGTACCGGTGATATATTTAGTGATGGTATGACGAAAGTGAGTACCTCGGAAATGGGTGAGGCAGTTGTGGCTGCTTTACAAGAAGGGTAATAGCATGAGTAATTTAAATGTAGGTCTAGTGGGCTGGCGCGGAATGGTGGGCTCTGTGCTTATGCAGCGCATGCAAGAAGAGGGGGATTTTGGTTTGATAAATCCTGTTTTCTTCACCACTTCTCAAAAAGGTCAGCCAGCTCCAGTATTTGCAGATACGAGTGCCAGCTTACTGGAGGATGCCTTAGATATTAATGCGTTGAAGGCGCAGGATGTCATTATTACCTGTCAGGGTGGTGATTACACCCAGGAAGTTTATCCAAAGTTGCGTGCTGCGGGCTGGGAAGGTTACTGGATAGATGCTGCTTCTACACTGCGTATGGATAAGGATGCGATTATTGTTCTTGATCCGGTAAATATGGATGTTATTGAAGGTGGTATTGAGCAGGGTGTTAAAACTTACGTAGGGGGTAACTGCACCGTTAGTTTAATGCTGATGGCACTGGGTGGGTTGTTCGAGAAGGATTTGATCGAATGGATTTCCCCTATGACCTATCAGGCCGCATCTGGCTCTGGTGCTAAGCATATGCGTGAGTTGATCTCCCAGATGGGAGCTGTTCATGAAAATGTTAAAGATTTAATAGATGACCCCGCTTCTGCTATTTTGGAAATCGATAAGAAAACGGCTGAATTCATCGGTGGTAGTGACTATCCAAAAGATCAGTTTGGCGTGCCTTTGGCAGGAAGTTTGATTCCTTACATTGATTCCCAGCTAGACTCAGGGCAAAGCCGTGAAGAGTGGAAGGCACAGGTGGAAGCCAATAAGATTCTGGGGACGCAAGACTCTCCTACGCCAATAGATGGTCTTTGTGTTCGGGTGGGCGCCATGCGTTGCCATAGTCAGGCAATGACTATTAAGTTAAAGAAAGATCTTTCTGTAGCTGAAATTGAAAGCATATTGGCAGGTGCCAATGACTGGGTGAAGGTGATCCCTAATGATCGGGATGTTAGTATGCAAGAGCTAACCCCGGCCAAAGTGACAGGTACCTTGAGTATTCCTGTTGGTCGTATTCGTAAATTGAATATGGGGCCAGAGTATATTTCTGCTTTCACAGTAGGTGATCAATTGCTCTGGGGGGCGGCGGAGCCATTACGTCGTATGCTTCGAGTTTTGATTAGAAAATAAGACGAGTGGGGTTGAAAAAGCCTCTCTTTTCACAGGAAAACCTCGCTTCAATCTTTCGGTTGCCGTGAGGTTTTTTTTTGTTTTGTGATTTAGATACAAAATGTCTGCTAAATTTCAACACTAAAGTCTCCCAAGTCCTTATAAATATTGATAATTCCCAGTTTTTACTTAATACTTAGTTGATTAATGACGCATTCATATAAAGAAAGTGTTACCTAGGGTTGGTTCGCTACACCCGTTGGCCCGTGAAGATACTAAAAAGAATAAGGATACATTGCTATGTTGCGAAAGCTCGCGATTGCAATTGCCGCATCAGGGGCGTTGATGAGTACCGCATCGGTTCATGCATTAGGCATGGGCGATATCGAATTAGATTCAGCGTTAAACCAGCCTTTGGATGCTCACATTAAACTCTTGAAAGCAGGGGAGCTAGAAGATTGGGAAATTAAGCCTGATTTAGCCTCCACTGGAGAGTTTCGTAAGTCAGGAATAGAGCGTGTATTCTTTTTAAATAACGTAAGGTTTGAGATAGAGCGCACTGATGAAGGTGTGTTTATAAAGCTAAGTACACAAGAAGCGGTAGTTGAGCCCTTTCTTAACTTTCTTGTGCAGGTAGATTGGCCTAATGGTCGTTTATTGCGTGAGTACACTCTTCTATTGGATCCTCCTGTATTCACTCAAGAGCCTAGTGGGTCAGTGGATGCGCCTCAAGAAGAATACGAATCTTCCCCAGATGAGTCTCAGTTAGAATCTGATTTGCCTGGAATGGGGGTTGCTAGCGCGCAAGATGAAAAAACTGAAGAGCCTGCTCAAGGTTCAGCTATGCGCTCACAGCCTAAAGTTGTTGATGAGCCAGTAAAGGCGCAAGAACCTGAAGCACCCGTTCAACAAACTTATAAAGTTCGCACTAATGATACTTTATGGGAAGTAGCTTTAAAGACTCGACCCAACAGAAAAATCTCTCCTCAGCAAGCCATGTTAGCAATACAGGACTTGAACCCGGACTCCTTTATTAACGGCAATATAAATCGCCTTAAGAAAAATCAAGTATTGCGTATCCCAAGTGAGGAGCAAATTAAGGCAAGGGGCTTCAGAGAAGCTGTCTCTGAGGTTGCGATTCAGAATAAGGTAATCAGTAAGAAAAAAGCTCAATTGGATGCTACGCGAAAAGTTGAAGCGATTGACCGTGATCAAAAAGTGAAAGGTGCTGAATTAAAACTTCTTACGGGCGGTGATGCCAGTAGTGAAGTGGATCGTAGTGCTAGTGGTGAGGTGACAGCAGCGACCACAGGCGATCAGTCTAAGTTGGATAATGAGCTTTCACTTGCCATGGAAAATTTAGATAAATCACAACGTGAAAATAGTGATTTGAGCACTCGCCTTGATGCTTTAGAAGAACAGATTAATACACTTCAGCGAATTATAAATCTGAAAGATGAGCAGATGGTAGCTTTGCAGGCTGGCTTTTCTCAGTCTGCCCAAGAAGCTGTAGTCGTTAAGGCGCCAGTGGATGAGAAGACCGTTAAACAGGTTGAAGAAGTGACTGCTGAGATGTCAGGCGAAAGTAAGCCTTTAGATAATGAAGCTCAGCCTAGTGTAATAGTCGCTGAGGGCAAAACTGATTTGAACTTCAGTGATTCTAAGGAAGCGCAAGAGCAGCCTGAAAAACAAAAAACTACGCCGACTGTTGCCCCTGAATCTATTGCAGAAGAGGACTTTAATCCTGTCGCTATGGTTATGGACAATATTGAAGTGTTTGGCGGTGCGTTAGGAGCGCTGTTGTTAACCTTACTGTTGGTGAATCGACGTCGTAAGAGTAAAGAGTCAGAAGAGGTTGTTGAAGATGAAGCGCAGATGCCAGATTTTGACGGCGTTGACTCCTTAGATGAAATAGATGATGAATTAGAAAATGAGCTAGACGATGAGTTTGCGGACTTAGAGATAAATTCGGAAGTGGACGAATTATCAGAAGAAGAGCCTGATAATTTACATGTGGACACTGGGTTAGGTGATTCGCTTGGCGATTCTGGTGATGGTTCGGATATCTTAGGTGAGGCAGAAATTTATATTGCCTACGATCGCATGGACCAGGCTCGTAACCTTTTAGAGAAAACAGTTGAAGCTCAACCAGCTCGAATGGATGTTAGAGTTAAGCTACTGGAAGTATTGTCTTCAATTGGCGATGGTTCGGCTTTCACTGAACACTATGACTGTGTCGTAGCAACTGGCAGTGATGCGGATCAGGAAAAGGCGGCTCAATATCGGGCTGCGCTGGGCTTAGATGGTGATGAAAGTACAGACTTGGATCTAGATGATGGATTTGGCTTAGATGTTTCAGAAGATGCCGGTTCCGCAGATTTAGACTTTGGTGGTATTGAGTTAGGCGGTGATGATAGTGATTTAAATTTTGACCTGGATGGTTTAGGGCTGGAAGAGTCGCCACTGGAAGAGATGGAAACTGAGCTTTCTGAATTTGATGAATCGTTAGATCAAAAGTCTGTAATTGAACCTTCTGATGATGAGTTGTCTTTGGAATTTGGTTCATTGGATCTAGATGACTCTGGATTGCTTGAGCCAAGTGCTGAGGCTGGTTTGGAATCAATGGGCATAGCTGATGATTTGGGTAGTAACGATGAGTTAAGTCTGAGTGATTTTGATGCTGATCTAGACTTTGAAGTACCAGAACTATCGAACGATCTAACATTAAGCGGTGATGATCAGACATCTGATCTGGATGTTGGTTTTGAGCTTAATGATGAGTTGCTAGACATAGATGGTTCTCAAGAAACCTTAGACATTGAAGCGGAAGGCTTAGCTCCGGCTGGTGATTTTGCTTTAGATGATGAATTACAAGATCTTGATTTCTTAGCATCCAGTTTAGATGCCACCCCAGAATCAGGATCTGCCTCTTTGGATGTCCCTGAATCTGATTTAAATGAGTTGTCTTTAGATTTAGATACTGATGTTTCCCTTGATTCAGGGCTTGACGCTGCGTTAGATGATGAATTGGATCTAATGTTAGATTCTGACTTAGAGGAAGGCTCCTTAGATTTGGGTCTTGAGCTCGAAAATGAGTTGGGTGCAGAACTTGATGACTTAGCTGTTGAACTTGATGAAGATGTTTCTTTGGATGATGAGTTTGGCTCCATAGACTTGAGTGATTTAGAAAACTTGGATGATGAAATTAATAAGGCGAGTGTTGAAGAGTTGGGAGGCGATTCACTTGACCTGGATGATTTAAGTGAAGAGTTAGGTGGTGTCTATTCTGAAGAGGACACTGCCGAGACATTGGATATAAACGATAATCTTTCTTTAAGTGAAAGTGAGTTGGATCTAGACCTTGGAATAGATGAGTCTGAATTACCTGTAATAGAGGGTCTTGAAGACGACTTACTCGATGAGCTAGATCAGCTGTCGGTAGATCTTGATGTAGATAGTGAGCCTGCTGAGGCTGCAATTGTTTCTCCAGAGGCTGGTACTCTAGACTTGGCTTCATTGGAGGAGAATGATCTAGATCTGACCGACCTTGACGGTGATCTTGACTTCCTAAGTGGCACAGATGAAAGCGAGACCAAGCTAGATTTGGCAAGAGCTTACATCGATATGGATGATCATGACGGAGCAAAAGAGATACTGCAGGAAGTAATTGAAGATGGCAGTGAACAACAGAAACAAGACGCAGGAAGATTGATGGACAGTCTTGTTTAGTTGAGAGTCTTTTAAGTATAAAAGCCCGATCATGGTGACATGTTCGGGTTTTTTGCTTTAAAGGAAGGCGTTTCTCAGTATTCGCAGGCTAGTTAAGCATAAAACTTAAATTGTAATCTTAAAGCCGATCTGATTATCAGTTAAAATACACTTACCGGGAGTAACCGGTTTTTTTACCTTTAGGTTACAAAGTATATGGTTGAAATACCTCAAGTGCAGCGTTGGGTTGCTGGAGTCGAGTATAACGGTGCCTTGTTTAAGGGGTGGCAAACTCAAATTCACCACCCCGGCCGCAGTGTGCAAGCTTCATTGGAGAGGGCGCTCTCTAAAGTCGCCAATCATGAAGTGAATGTAGTGTGCGCAGGAAGAACAGATGCTGGAGTGCATGCAAGTGCTCAGGTGATTCACTTTGATAGCGATGCTAAAAGAAGTGAGCATGGTTGGAAGATGGGGATTAACACCAATCTTCCTGATGGTGTATGTGTTGACTGGGTTCGCGCTGTTGATTCTGATTTTCACGCAAGATTTAGTGCTGTCGCTAGGCGTTATCGCTACTTTATTATGAATAAACCAGTAAAACCTGGATTAATGCATGATCAGGTTACTTGGTGGCGTAGACCTTTGGATGCCCAAAAGATGCATGAAGCTGCCCAGGCCTTAGTGGGGAAACACGACTTCACCTCTTTTAGGGCCAGTGACTGTCAGGCGAACCACCCTAATAGAACGGTGATTGATATAAGTGTTAAGCGGATGAAAGACTGGGTTGTTCTTGAGGTGTGTGCCAATGCTTTTTTGTACCACATGGTGCGCAATATTGCTGGGGTGTTGCTACCCATAGGTCAGGGCAGCAAGCCAGTGGAATGGTGTCAGGATGTACTGCAGGCTCATGATCGTACTCAAGCTGGGGTGACGGCACCTGGAGGCGGTTTGTATTTTGTTGATGTAGATTACCCCGATTATCCAGACTTACCAATTAACAATACTGGGCCAGCATTTTATTCACTAAGGTCGCTATAAATGTCGAATCAGCAAGAAGCCAAGGCTAAAGTTTCCAGAACTAGAATTAAAATATGCGGCATTACCCGCAGTGAAGATGCATTAGAAGTGGTATCGGCTGGAGCCGATGCGATTGGCTTGGTTTTTTATGAGCCAAGCCCACGTGCGGTCACACTGGATATGGCTAAGTCAGTTGTCGCGGCGATTCCTGCATTTGTCACAGTGGTGGCTTTGTTTGTTAATCCAAGTGTGAAAGAGGTGCACCGGGTGTTGAATGGGGTTAGAATCGACTTACTTCAATTTCACGGTGACGAAGAGAATGACTTCTGTAGTCAGTTCCAGCGCCCCTTCATCAAGGCAATCCGCGTTCGGCAAACGTCGGATGTGGTGGCGTCGAGCGTGCGCTTCCCAGACGCCGTCGGTCTTCTATTAGATAGCTACAAACCAGGTGTCCCAGGCGGCACCGGCGAGACTTTTGATTGGTCTTTAATTCCGACTTCCCAGTCTAAACCTTTAATACTTGCAGGGGGCTTAACCCCTGAAAATATAGCCAGTGCTATTGACCAGGTGCGGCCATTTGCTGTGGATGTCAGTGGCGGTGTTGAGGCTGAAAAAGGCATTAAAGATCACAGTAAAATAAACAAATTTATAAGTGAGGTATACCGTCGTGATCGATCTTAAAGCGGTAACACAATTACCAACCGAATCGGGTCATTTTGGCCCTTATGGAGGCCGTTTCGTTTCTGAAACCTTAATGGCTGCATTGGATGACTTAACCGAACTGTATGATCGCTTAAGTAAAGATCCTGCATTTCAAAAAGAGTATGACGAAGATTTAGCTCATTATGTGGGGCGTCCATCGCCTTTGTATTTCGCTGAGCGTTTAACTGAAAAAGCGGGCGGCGCAAAGATTTATCTGAAAAGAGAAGATCTTAATCACACTGGCGCTCACAAGGTAAACAACACCATTGGCCAAGCTTTGCTGGCCAAATATACCGGTAAGCCAAATGTCATTGCAGAAACAGGTGCGGGTCAACATGGTGTGGCTACGGCAACGGTTGCCGCTCGCCTGGGTCTAAAGTGTACTGTGTTTATGGGCGCTAAAGATATTGAACGCCAGAAATTAAATGTATATAGGATGCGTTTATTGGGGGCTGAAGTGGTGTCGGTTAAGTCTGGTACGGCCACCCTGAAAGATGCTATGAATGAAGCCATGCGTTACTGGGTTACTAATGTGGATGATACTTTTTACATTATAGGTACTGCAGCTGGTCCGCACCCTTATCCTAAGTTGGTGCGTGACTTTCAGTCGATTATTGGGCGTGAAACTAAGCGCCAGTCAGTGGTCCAGGAAGGGCGTTTACCTGATGCTTTGGTGGCCTGTATTGGTGGTGGTTCCAACGCCATTGGTATGTTTTACCCGTTCATTGAAGATGAATCGGTAGCCATGTATGGAGTGGAGGCGGGTGGTCTTGGTCTAGATGGTGACGATCACGCTGCGCCCTTGTGTAAAGGAAAGCCGGGTGTGTTACACGGTAATCGCACTTACTTAATGGAAGATGAGAACGGCCAGATCATGGGAACCCATTCGGTTTCGGCCGGACTAGATTATCCTGGAGTAGGGCCTGAGCATTCGTACTTAAAAGATATTGGCCGAGTTAATTACGTGGCTGCTACAGATGATGAAGCGCTGGCGGCGTTCCATACTCTTACCGAAATTGAGGGCATTATGCCTGCGCTGGAATCCAGTCATGCGGTAGCTTATGGCATGAAACTGGCCGCTACTATGGATAAAGATCAGATAGTGGTGATTAACCTTTCCGGCCGTGGCGATAAAGATATTCATACTGTTGCTGGTCTAGCTGGCATCGAAATTTAAAACAACGTGAAAAGACAGGAAATGCAAATGAATAGAATAGATCGTTGTTTTGAAGAGCTTAAAGCGAGTAAAAAAAAGGCACTAATTCCCTATATCACAGGAGGTGATCCCAAGCCGGGTGCTACTGTGGAGTTGATGCATGCCTTAGTTGAGGCGGGTGCAGATATTTTAGAATTGGGTGTGCCATTTTCTGACCCTATGGCAGATGGTCCGGTCATTCAGTTGGCCTGTGAGCGAGCTTTAGCTCATAACACCAGTCTGCGTGATGTGCTGGGCATGGTGAAAACCTTTAGAGAAACAGACAGTAAAACAGCGGTGGCTTTAATGGGGTATTTAAATCCCATTGAGGTGTTGGGGTATCAAACTTTTGCTATAGCGGCCAATGAAGCCGGCGTTGATGCTGTGCTTGTGGTAGATATGCCACCGGAGGAGTCGGCTGAGCTATCGGCGGCCCTTAAAGAAAATGGACTGCAAACTATTTTCTTGATGGCGCCCACTACGCCAGATGCTCGTATGACAACCATCTGTTCACACGGTGAAGGGTACTTGTACTATGTATCCGTTAAAGGTGTGACGGGCTCAGCTGCACTGGATATTGATGATGTTACGGCCAACCTTGCCCGCATTAGAAGTAAAACAAAAATACCTTTAGCGGTGGGATTTGGCATTAAAGATGGGCCAACAGCTGCAGCAGTGGCTAAAGTAGCCGATGCGGTAATCGTAGGCAGTGCGCTGGTAAAATGTGTGGAGAGAAACCCGGAAGATATTTCCCTCATTAAAAAAGAAATGAGTGAAATATTGTCGAAAATGCGAACAGCAATGGATGCTGTTTCCCAGTAAAACTTTGCTAAAGCTGATTTGACGCACAGAATGCGTGAAATCAGCTTCTCTAATGCCTTTCCAAAGCTATCTGTTATTGGAAACTGCGCTTTGCTTCTTCAATGTAATTACTCAATAAAGCAATCATGAAAGAAAAAAACCTTACTCAGTGGCTTCAGTATTTAGAATCTTTGCACCCAAGTGAAATAGATATGGGCTTGGCTCGTGTTCGCGACGTTGCGCAAAAGATGAATTTATTAAAGCCAGCTAATACGGTTGTGATGGCCGCGGGGACCAATGGCAAAGGTACTACCGTTACTTTAACTTCTAGTATTTTGCAGCAGGCAGGCTTGAAAGTAGGCACTTTCATGAGTCCGCACCTGCACCAGTATAATGAGCGGGTAAAGGTTAATGGAGTCATGCTCGGTGATGAAGATTTTATTGAAAGTTTTGAGGTTATCGATAAATCGAGGGGAGATGTTTTACTGACCTACTTTGAAGTGGGTACTTTATCTGCGTTATATCTTTTTATTAAGTATCAAGTAGATGTTGCCGTTTTAGAGGTTGGTCTAGGTGGTCGACTTGATGCCGTTAATATTATTGATGCTGACATTTCTGTGGTCACCAGTATTGGTCTTGATCATCAGGATTGGCTGGGCGATGACCTAAACCAAATAGCATTCGAGAAAGCAGGTATTTATCGTTCAGGAAAACCTGCTATATGCGGAGAAAGAACTCCACAATCTAGCTTAATAAATCATGCCGAAAACATTGGATCTCCTCTTTATGTAAAGGGTCGGGCTTTTGATTTTGAACAGAATAAATATGACTGGTGCTGGACTGGTTTGAGTGATGAAGGGCAATGCATTAAATTTGAAAATTTACCTTTACCTAGTCTCCCCATAGAAAATGCGGCTACGGTTTTACAGTTACTGCAATTTATGCCAAAAAAGCCAAGTATAGTAAATATCCATAAAGGGATCTTGGCGGCAAATTTATCTGGTCGCTTGGAGCGCGTTACTCAACCGTTTAAAGCGGTGTTAGATGTGGGGCATAACCCTCAGGCCGCTCAGTTGTTAGCAAAAAACTTAGAGTCTCAACCAGTTAAAGGGCGTCGGTTTGCCTTGTTAGCCATGCTGGAAGATAAAGACCCGGCTGGTGTGGTGGAAAAGTTAGCGCCATACATTGATGGTTGGAACTTAGCTGGCCTAAAAGGTTATAGAGGGCAAAAAGTGGAAACGCTTAAGGCCAAAGTAATTGATACTGTGAATGCCTGCATTTGCTATGAAGGCGTAGAAGAGGCTCTTGATGACTTGTTGCTCAAAATGAATGAAGATGACGAACTGGTAATAGTCGGTTCCTTTATGGTGATCGCAAAAGCACATGATTGGTTGGCTTTGCATTAGTAAGGTTAAGTGGCTTGCCTGATAAGCTAAATATGAGTGGGGGTGTGATATGGATGAAGGTGTAAAGCGTAAATTAGTAGGTGCTGGTGCGCTGGTAATTGTGGCTCTAATTGTACTGCCTCAGATTACACCGAAATCTCAAAGTGCCTTGCAGTTAAGTAGCAGTGTGCCTCAGGAGACAAATATTCCTGTTATGGCCATGCCGTTGCCCAAGTCACTCTCTATTACTGTATCTCCGGTTGTAAAGGATCAGCCAGGGGGGCAGGTAGTGGAAATGGGTGTCATGAAGGTGGATGATCAGACTTTAAAGTTAGACGGGTTTGAGGTGCCTGTGATTACTGTTACCGGTCAAGCCGTTTTATGGCATATTCAGGTGGGTAGTTTCTCCAAAGTTGCCAATGCTATTCAGCTTAGGGATTCGCTCAGGGACAAAGGTTATAAGGCGTTTGAACAGCTAACAGGTGATGGTGTACATACAAGAGTGTTTGTAGGGCCTAGCACGCAAAGGGCATCTCTAGAAAAGCAGATGCGGAAAATAAACAAACAGTTTGCATTGAAAAGCAAGCTAATTCCCTTTCAAAATAATTAATTTGGCTGTCATTATTTGACCGCTTGGTTAGGTTATAGCTTAGAGAAAACAAATCTATTTTTGCAAGGGTAATTCTCTTGCAAAACAATGTATTAGATAGCCTAGTGCTCTTGCCTTGGTTTTTTGCTTTGTTAGAATGTGCGCTTTCGTTAGAGCGGATATTGATGTGTATTATCTTAAAAATAACTCGTGGGTATTTTCGTGTTAACCATTGATTGGGTTATTTTATCCGTTGTTCTTATCTCTGCGCTAATTAGCATTAAGCGTGGCTTTGTTAAAGAAATGCTATCCTTGGTGAGTTGGGTTACCGCATTTATTGTCGCTCGTATTTTTAGTGGTCACCTTGATGTTTTGCTGGCCCAATTTATTCAAACCCCATCAGCCCGTTACGGCGCTGCATTCGGAATCCTTTTTGCCGCAACATTGATTATTGGTTCTATGCTAAATCACCTAGTGGGTGAATTGGTTAAGGCGACAGGGCTGGGCGGTACAGATCGCATGTTTGGTGTTGTTTTTGGTGTAGCCAGAGGCTTTATATTGGTAACCGCTGCTATTTACGGCTTGCAGATGACCGCTTTTAAACAAGACCCTTGGTGGCAAGAATCAGTGTTGATTCCGCATTTTGAACTTATGGTAGATTGGTCAAAGAACACTTTGCCCGGTGCCACGCAAACACTTCTAACTCTGGGTCAGCCCAGTTAATTTTAGTCCTTAATGAGGAAACGCCATGTGTGGCATTGTTGGTTTAGTTGCTAAGAGCAATGTGAATCAAGGGTTGTATGATGCACTCACAGTTTTGCAGCACCGAGGTCAGGATGCTGCAGGAATGGTGACTTGTGATAAAGGTCGCTTTTTTCTGCGCAAAGACAACGGTTTGGTTAAAGACGTGTTTCGCTCGCGTCATATGCAACGACTAGTGGGTAATATGGGGATAGGGCACGTTCGCTATCCTACTGCGGGCAGCTCAAGCTCAGCAGAGGCACAACCTTTTTATGTGAACAGTCCTTACGGAATAGTGTTGGCGCACAATGGTAATTTAACTAATGCCCATCAACTGGCTCAAGATGTTTATCGTGAAGATCTTAGACACGTAAATACCAGTAGTGACTCAGAAGTATTGCTCAATGTATTTGCCCATGAACTTCAGGAGCAAAAGAAATTAATACCAGCAGCTCAAGATGTTTTTGATACTGTTAAGCGTGTGCATAAACGAATTAAAGGCGGCTATGCGGTTATTGCCATGTTGGCAGGTTACGGTGTAGTGGGTTTTAGAGATCCAAATGGTATTCGCCCTGCAGTGTTTGGTAAGCGTGAAACTGAAACTGGCCCTGAATACATGATCGCCTCTGAAAGTGTTGCGTTGGATGCTTTGGGATATGAGTTGGTTCGAGATATCGAGCCAGGTGAAGCGGTCTATATTGATGTCGATGGCAATCTTCATACTCAGCAATGTGCCGAGAACCCGAAGTTAACGCCTTGTATCTTTGAGCATGTTTATTTTGCTCGTCCAGATTCTATTATTGATAAAATCTCGGTCTATAAGGCCCGTCTTAAAATGGGTGCCAGACTGGCCGAGAAAATTTTAAAGCTTCGTCCAGATCACGACATAGATGTGGTTATCCCAATACCCGATACAAGTCGTAGTTCAGCATTAGAGTTAGCTAATCGTTTAGGTGTTAAATACCGTGAAGGCTTTGAAAAAAATCGATTTATTGGTCGAACTTTTATCATGCCTGGGCAGCAACAACGCAAGAAATCTGTTAAGCAAAAGCTTAATGCATTGGATTTGGAATTCCGTGGTAAAAATGTACTGTTGGTAGATGACTCTATTGTTCGAGGGACTACCTGTGAGCAAATTATAGAAATGGCTCGCGACGCTGGTGCCAATAGAGTGTATTTTGCTAGTGCTGCGCCTCCAGTACGGCATCCCAATGTGTACGGTATAGATATGCCTGCCAAGGAAGAATTCATAGCTAACAATCGTACAATTGAAGAGATTCGTGTTGCGATTAAGGCTGATTGGTTGGTCTATCAGGATTTAGAAGATCTGATCAATGCTACGTGTGATGGCGCTGATGTTGAATACGATTTTGATTGTTCGGTATTTAACGGTGAGTATATCACTGGTGACATTGACGACGCTTATCTGAAAGATTTACAGAAAAGACGTAATGACTTAAAAGCTGAAAAAGCAAACGCCGATAGCGGTATCATTGATTTACACAATGATGAAACCGCAGAATAAAACTGTTTGAAGTATAAGGAATAATAGTGGCTGACAATAAACGCTACAACGCGCAGCTTGATGGTGCCTCTTTTGAAACCCTAGCAGTGAGAGCTGGCCAGGTGCGTTCGAACGAACATGAGCATGGAGAAGCCATGTTCTTAACCTCGAGCTATGTGTTTGGTAGCGCTCAAGAAGCGGCCGCTATTTTTGCCGGCGATGAACCTGGCAATGTTTATACTCGCTATACCAATCCTACGGTACGTAATTTCGAACAGCGTCTGGCTGCTTTGGAAGGTGCCGAGCAATGTGTGGCGACTTCGTCTGGAATGGCGGCTATTTTCTCCACTATCTTGGCTTTGTTAAAGCCAGGCGATCACATTGTTTCCAGTCGCAGTATTTTTGGCTCGACCAATGTCATGTTTTCAAAATACGTGAGCAAGCTAGGCATTGAAGTAGATTACGTATCGCTTACCGATATGCAGGAATGGAAGCAAGCCGTAAAAGAAAACACTAAAATGTTTTTTCTTGAATCGCCTTCTAATCCTATGAATGAAGTGGCTGATTTAACTGCTTTATCCACGTTAGCTAAGCAGCATGATGTGCTGACGGTAGTCGATAATTGCTTCTGCAGTCCTGCGTTGCAAAAGCCACTGACTATGGGCGTGGATATTGTTATTCATAGCGCCACCAAATACATAGATGGCCAAGGCCGTTGTTTGGGCGGAGCCGTATTGGGTAACAAAGAATTAATGGAAGAAGTGGTAGGGGTTCTGCGTTCAGTGGGCCCTACCATGAGCCCGTTTAATGCTTGGGTAATGTTGAAAGGATTAGAAACCCTAAGCATAAGGATGAAAGCCCACTGTGAAAATGCCATGCAATTGGCGTTGTGGTTAAAAGACCAGCCAAGTGTTACGGCAGTGCATTACTCTGGTTTGCCTGAGCATCCGCAACATGCGTTAGCAAAGAAGCAGCAGTCAGGTTTTGGTGGTGTGTTGGCCTTTGAAGTAGTGGGTGGACAAGATGCTGCTTGGTCTGTCATTGACAGTACTCGTATGCTTTCTATTACCGCTAACTTGGGCGATACCAAAACCACTATTACTCATCCCGCCAGCACCACCCATTGTCGGGTTGCTGAAGAGAGTCGATTAAAGGCCGGGATTACTTCTGGTTTACTACGAATTGCTTGTGGACTTGAAGATATAGAAGATATTAAAAGAGATCTTTCTTTTGGCCTAGGTCAGCTGTAAGTTCTCTAAATTTAAATTCTTCTTGCTACAGGTTTATAAAGATTTATGGACGCTAAATTAAAGTCAGTATTGGCTAGTCTAAATCAGGTGTTGTTGGGAAAAGAGCATCAAATTAAATTAGCCTTGAGCTGCATGTTGGCTCAAGGGCATCTTTTAATTGAAGATCTTCCTGGAATGGGTAAAACCACTTTATCTCATGCGCTGGCCAATGTGCTGGGTTTAAATTATCAACGAATTCAATTTACCAGCGATATGCTGCCCGCCGATATTCTTGGCAGTAGTGTTTACCAGAAAGATCCGCAATCAGGTGTAGGCCAATTTGTTTTTCATCAAGGTCCGGTGTTCTCTCAAGTAGTGCTGGCAGATGAAATTAACCGCGCCACGCCTAAAACTCAAAGTGCCTTATTAGAAGCCATGGAAGAGCGTCAGGTAAGTATTGACGGTCAAACGTATGGCTTACCCAATCCGTTTTTTGTCATCGCCACGCAAAACCCGCTTTCTCAATCGGGTACATTTCCGTTGCCTGAATCGCAGTTAGATCGTTTTCTAATGAGAATTGAACTGGGTTACCCAGCACCTGCCGCTGAGCGCTTGTTACTCGAGGGTAAGGGTTTAAGAGCCTCTGAAATTCCAGCTTCATTAAATCTGCATGAGCTTGAGCAGTTTCAATTACTGGTGAAAAATGTACAGGCAAGCCAAGCGCTTTTAGATTATTTGCAGCGCCTTCTAGCTGCCACCAGAGAGCATCCGTCACTAACCTATGGTTTGTCTCCGCGAGCTGCGCTTGCATTGCTAAATAGTGCCAAGGCCTGGGCTTTTCTTCATGGTCGCTCCCATGTATTGCCTGATGACGTTCAGGCGGTCTTTTTGTCGGTGGTAGAGCACCGCTTGGTAGATGCGATGCAAGATCAAGGCGCAGATGTCTGTAAGAAAATTTTAAAAAATACTCGTGTGCTGTGAAGTTGGCGCTCAAGGAAAAATTCGACGCTTATTATCAGCGCTGGCTGAATAAGCGTTTGCCCACCTCCAGATCTATTAAATTAACTCAAAAACGAATTTTTATTATTCCTAATAAAATTGGTTTGCTATTTCTAGCACTGGTGGTATTGGTGTTCGTGAATGGTGTTAATTACCAGAATAATCTTATATTCAGTTTAAGTGTGTTATTGCTGAGTATATTTATTACCGCCATTGTTAGTACTTATCAAAACTTGTCTGGCTTGGTAATTACTTCAGGTCATGCAAACTCGGTGTTTGTTGGTAAGAGCGCCCATTTAAATATTGGTTTGGTAAACCCTGCGCGCAAAAATAAGCAGGGCTTATGGATGGGGTTTAGCCGAAAACACGCATCCGCTGTGCCGGTTGTAGAGGGTGTTCACCAGCTAAATATTATTTATAAACCTAGCGAACGTGGTCCTTTTAAAGTCCCTAAAATCACTTTGTTTAGTCGCTACCCTTTAGGCATTTTAACTTGCTGGACCTGGCTGCGCTTAAAATTTGATGGCGTTGCCTATCCTGCACCGGTGTTTATCCCTTATCAGTATATGGGGAAGAGTGATCAAGCGGGTGAGGAGGCTGATGACATTATTAATTTGGGTATTGATGATTTTAAAGGTTTTAGAAAATACCAACCGGGCGATTCCCTAAAGCATATCGCGTGGCGCCAATTTGCAAAAACTGACGTTCTGTTAACCAAAGAATTTGAAGAAGCGCAGGCCCAAGGGCATTGGCTAGATTGGAAAGCCTTACCTGGGCATGAATCAGAGGCGCGCTTGCAAATATTATGTGGCTGGGTGGTGAAATCATTTGAGGAAGATCGTGAGTTTGGCTTGTCTTTGCCGGGCTTGGATATTCCTGTGGGAAGAGGTGATTATCATAGGGATACTTGCCTAAGAGCTTTGGCTCTTTATGGTATTCCTGCTGATTTAATATCCCAGGAGTCGGTCATTGAAAAGTGAACCCTTAGGCCATATTGCCCTTTTGTTTTTGGCGGTTAATCTAACCCTTGCCTTACTTCTGCATATGGAGCGATTGCCGGTATGGATAATCGGGGCTGCCATTGCTGTGCTTGTGTGGCGATATTTTATTTATTTAGGGCGTGTCGCCAGTCCACACTGGGTGGTGAAAGGATTGTTGGTGGCCTCGGGTTTTACTGGTATTTATTTAACTTACGGTTGGCAACCCAGTATTGAAGCCATGGTGTCTTTATTGGTGGCGGGCTTGGTATTAAAGCCATTGGAAGTAGAGGCCACTAATGAATCGTATCTGCTTATTTTTCTCAGCTATTTACTAATAGCTTTAAATTTCTTATTTGATCAAAGCCCGCTTGGTTATATTTGGGTGATGGCGATTCTTGTTTTAACGCTAGCCACGCAAGTGGCGGTGAATTTGGGCGGTGAAAAACCCGAAGAAAACCACATAATTTCCCAATCTCCTGGAAAAATTGTGGGGCAGGCATTTTTAATTTTCTTAAAATCAATTCCGTTAGCGCTGTTTTTATTCTTTATTTTGCCAAGACTAGACCCTTTGTGGAGTATGAATATCTCCACTCAAGCAGGTACCATTGGCCTTTCCAATAGTATGTCCCCTGGTGATGTTGCCGAGCTTGGCAAGAGTGATGAACTTGCGTTTAGGGTGCGTTTTCTAGAGGGTAAGCCCGATGTTAAGCAGCTTTATTGGCGGGCCTTAGTGCTGGATTATTTTGATGGTGAACAGTGGAGCCAAAAATACAAACCGGAAATTGACTGGCCACCCTTTGACGGAGATTCAAGTGAAAATGCGCAGGCGAATGTCTCTTATGAAATTATACTGCAACCTCATGATGAAAACTGGCTGTATGCTTTGGGCGTATCTAAACCTATCACGACAGGTATAGGCGTTAGCGAGGATGGTCGGCTTGTTTCTAAGAAAAAAATACACAGTCAAACCCTGTATAAAGCCAATGCCCAGCTTAATCAAACCATGGGTAAAGCGGGCTTAACAAAGAAGGCGTCTCGGTATTATTTACAACTGCCTGCTTCCGGTAACCTAAAAAGCCGCCAGTTTGCTCAAGATTTAAAAAGCACCCACAAAGGCTCGCTTGATTTTGCTCGTGCCTTAAAACGATACATTAGCGAGAATGAATTTTACTACACGTTAAGCCCGGGCGCGCTGAACTCAGATTCGACCATTGATGAATTTTTGTTTGAAACTCAAAAAGGGTTTTGCGCACATTTTGCCGGAAGCGTAGTGTATTTAATGCGCTCGGTAGGCATTCCCGCTCGTGTGGTGTTGGGTTATCAGGGAGCAGAGGAAAACCCAGTGGCAGGTTATTACTCCGTGTATCAATACAATGCCCATGCCTGGGTAGAGATCTGGGTAGAAGGTTTAGGTTGGTTGAGAATTGATCCTACTGCTTGGATATCTCCCGAGCGTATAGAGCAGGGGGTAGAAAGCGCGTTAAAAAATGAATTTGTCGGTTTCTCTTCTGGATCGTCTTGGTTAGGTTCCATTAGGAATCAGATGAACGCGTTGAACTATTATTGGAACGACTGGATGTTGTCTTATAAAGGGGATGCCCAGCAAAAATTCATTAGTGAGTTGTTTGGTGATCGAGATCAAGCTCAGATGATTGGTATTTATGTAGCCTGCTTCTTTGCTTTAATTGGCGCGGTCTTTTTAACTTTGTTGTTTGATTTTAAGCGAGTAAGACTAAGTGACGGTCAAAGGCTGATTAAACGGTATCGTTTGGGGCTTGAGAGTAAGGGGTATGAGCTGAAAGATGTCATGAGCATTAAACAAATTAGCCAGTTAGCATTAACGGCTAGCCCTCATCTTGCTAAGGATATAAATTGGATACGAGAGCAAATTGAGGTCTGTTTGTATGTAGATCCGGACAGTCGCTTTTCAAAAGTCGATTACCGTAAAATAACCGCTAGCATTAAGAAATTATCAAGGCAAATTAGTAAAGCCCAACACGCTTAATAAAATCAGAATTTAAGCGAACAAAGTCGCCATATGATGGTCGAACCGTGCAGTGTCAATCTTATTAGGGGTAGAGTGTGCTGGAATCAGTAAAAGAGTATTACGGTCAGGTGCTATCAAGCTCTGAGGATTTACAAACCAATGCCTGCTGTACTGATGAGGGAATGCCTGAATTCCTCAAGCCTATATTGTCGAAAGTGCATGACGAAGTGATGATGCGCTATTACGGTTGTGGCCTAGTATTGCCTGAACAATTAAATGGTCTAAAAATTCTAGACTTAGGCTGTGGTGCGGGCAGAGACGTGTATGCGTTGGCCGCTATGGTAGGGGAAGAAGGTGAGGTAGTTGGCCTTGATATGACCCCAGAGCAGCTTGCCATTGCCCGTGAATACCAAGACTTTCATGCCAAGGAATTTGGTTTTAAGAAGAGTAATGTTCAGTTCATTCAGGGTGATATAGATGAGCTAGACAAGCTGCCTTTTGCCGAAGGTTACTTTGATATTATCGTTTCAAACTGCGTCATTAATTTGGTAAAAGATAAACAGTCGGTATTGAAACAGGCTCACCGCTTATTAAAGCCAGGCGGCGAAATGTATTTCTCCGATGTTTATTGCGATCGACGCGTACCTGAATACCTAGTGAAAGACGAAGTGTTATATGGTGAATGTTTAAGCGGTGCTTTGTACTGGCGCGATTTTCAAGAGTTTTGCCACAAGGCAGGATTCATCGATCCGCGTTTGGTGAAAGACCGTGTTTTAACCATTGAAAACGCCAAGCTAGAGCAAAAAATTGGCCATATGAATTTCTACAGTGCCACTTACCGCTTGTTTAAACTAGATAACCTAGAGCAAGCTTGTGAAGATTATGGCCAGGCCGTGCGATATAAAGGCACAGTAGAGCATCACCCGCATTTTTTCCCCCTGGACGGTCACCATAAAATAGAAAGCGGAAAGATGTTTTCAGTATGTGGTAATACTTATCGCATGCTAAATGAAAGTCGCTTTAAAGATCATTTTGAATTCTTTGGAGATTGGGAAACCCATTACGGTATTTACCCCGACTGCGGCACTTTAATGCCGTTTAAACAGCCTGAAGATTCAGCAGCACCTTGTTGTTAGTTTTTCATTAGGAATAACGGAGTCGCTTACTGAGTTGCGTTAAGCAGATAAGGCTCAATATCGGTAATATCAAGTTGGTCAGGAGAGAGCACTCTCTTGGCATATTTCTCCCAAACTCGGCCTCTTACGAATAACTCGTAGAGGTCGGGATCTATGTGTTCGTCCTCAACCATGCGTTTCATAATCGTCAGCGACAAACTTATTTTCATAGGGTCTTTATAAGGCCTGTCTTTAGCGGTGAGCGCTTCAAATATATCGGCAATGGCCATCATGCGCGCGGGTATAGACATTTGGTCTCGTTTAAGGCCGCGTGGAAAACCCGAGCCATTCATCTTCTCGTGGTGGCCGCCGGCATACTCAGGCACTCTTTTTAAATTTTTGGGGAAGGGCAGCTCTTCTAGCATGTCAATGGTGACGGTCATGTGGTTATTAATGATTTGGCGTTCTTCCATAGTAAGGGTGCCGCGCTCAATACAGAGGTTGTAAATTTCGTCTTCGTTTAGCATGCATTGCGATTCACCGCTGGCATCGGTCCACTGTAACTTGGCTATTTCAATTACTCTTTGTTTAGATTCCTCCTTCATAAATTCGCCGCCCTTGTTGCTCACGCGAATAAATTCTAGGTCGTCATCTATATCTTTAATGCATTGCTCATAGTGTTCCAATAAGGTTTTTTGTGATTCAGGTTGGGCAATAAGGGCTGCTAAGTATTCCACTTTTCTACTTTGCTTAACGGTGGCGAAGCGCGCCTCTACCGTGGCCATGCCATCCATCATTTTTTCTAGTTTTTTCGATTTGTTTAATACCGTATCTGGTGTGGCCAGTTTTCCGCAGTCGTGCATCCAGGCGCTTACCCTAAGTTCGTACCATTCGTCTTCGTCGAGTGCGAACTCTTTAAACAGGGTTTGATCTTCACAGCCAGCTTCAGCAATGAGTTCCATAATCATGGGTACCCGTTGGCAGTGCCCACTGGTGTGTGGGCTTTTGGCATCGATGGCTTTGGCGATAGCACGAATAAAGGCATCGAGTAAATTCTTAAGGTCTTGCACTAAAATTTGGTTGTTCAGAGCAATGGCCGCATACAGGGCTAGGCCTTTTAATAACGGAATGTAGCGCTCTGAAAACGGAATAATATGGTCTGTATCTGGGTGCCTTGAATTAATTAACTGCAAAACCCCAATGACATCTTGTTGGTGATTTAGCAGGGGCAGGGTTAATACGCTCTTGGTGCGGTAATGGGTTTGCTCGTCAAATTTACGCGCGCCAGAAAAATCAAATTCTTTAGATAGATAGACATCTGGGATGTTTACCACCTTTTTTGAATTGGCACTATAAGCAGCCACATTGTGCTCGTTCAGCTGGCCGTCTTCTTCAGTAAGGGGGATGCCAGGGAAAGGAATATGTGCCCCTTCCTTGCCTCCCATGTGAATGTCGAGCTTGTCGTTGTTAATGATTTCAAATTTTAGGGTGGGGCCTTTTTCGGCATCGCTGTCCATTAAGTACAGGGTGCCGCCTTCACTGTGAGTGAGCGATTTAGCCTCGTGTAATATACGTTCAATAATTTCTTGTGTGTCGTTGGTGCTGGCCAATTCAATTAGCAGTGCTTTTTGTGAGTCGCTAACGGTGCGGTTTTCTATGGCCACCGCCGCAAATGAAGCCAAAGACGTAATAAGAGGCTCTAGTTCATGGTCAAAACTGCAAATCTCGCCGGTTTCATCATCTAGCGAATTAATTAACTGCAACATGCCTATGAGCTGGTTCATGTCGTTAAGGAGCGGCACGGCCAGTATCGATTTAGTACGGTAGTGGTTTTCTTCGTCAAAGCGCTTGGCCCCGGTGAAATCGAACTGGGTGTCGTCGTAGGCGTCTTCGATGTTAATAAGGGTTTTGGCGTGGGCGGTAAAGGCCGCTACATGGTGCTGGTTAATATCGCCGTTTTCTTCAAAAAGGCGAATAGGGGGGAAACAAGATTCTCCGGGTTCGGCAATAAGGCGAAAATTTAAGCTATGACTGTGAACAATAGAAAAAGACAGTTCGGTGGCAGGCGAGCCGTTGGCCAGGTACAGGGTGCCCCCGTCGGCCCGAGTTAGTTGTTGGGCCTCGTCCAGAATGAGTTCGCACAGCTTAGTTATGTTGCGCTCGCTAATGAGGCTGCGACCAACTTTAACCAAGCTTTGATAATTTGAATGTAGCATAGAGCCCAGAATTCACTTTCCTAGATTAAGGTTAGCTCAATTCTTCAAACGGACAGGCTGGATTTAGCGGCTTTGAGTTATTTCCATGGGCAGAAACAGCCCTTACCCAGGACATTGTAGAAGGGCTTGGCGGTAGACTGCTGCAGTCGGGTCATTTGGCTATTTATTACGCTGGTGCTGGCTTGCCCGCAAAAGGCGCCAAAGCCCAGCGGGCCGAAGTAAATAAGCTGCCCCAGAGGGCCTTCAAGCAATAAAGATGGGCTAGTGGGCCAGGTATCTAGCAGATGGGTAGCCAAGCTAATAATACGGGTATCTGGGTTAAGGGCTTGTAAGTTGGTCAGTTGCTGCAGGTCGCTGGCAGGAATAACCGTAATGTGTTCTATGCCTAGGCTCTTAGCTTGTTTAACGGCGCTAATTGCATGAGGGCGAGCAAAGCGATTGCACAGGCAATCAGGCTTCCAAAATTGAATAACACGGGCGCCACTGGTTTTGGGTGGTAATAACGGCGTGAGTTGCGTAAACCAGGCCTGAGTGTCTTTTGCTTGTAAAAACAGTGGGCTGTGTTCGGTAAAACCACTTATGTAACGAGCCTGATACCAGCTAACCAGCGTTAGTAACGCAATCAGCCATAACGCCAGCGCCAGCGATATACTTAAGATGACGGTCTTGCTGGTTTTTGGCTTGGTGTCTGGCAAGTTTAGCCCTGCATTTGGCGTTGAGATTTAATTTTCTCGGCGGCTTTTTCTAGGGCAACCGCGATCTTGTCACGGTCGTAATTGTTAATGCGGTTGGTGTCCATGTACATGGAGAAGCCGGGCAGTTCGTGTTCGAGGAAAGAGGTTTTGGACGCTAGGTTGTGCCTAAAATCCACGGCCTGATAAACCGGAACGGGTCGTGAAAAGCCCTTGGCTTTAATGTGACCTTTTTCGCGGCAGATAATCTTGTCTTGAATAAGCGCATAAGACTCGTAAGACAATAAAATCTCGCCCGCTTCGGCGGCGCTTTCAAGGCGGCTGGCCATGTTTACTTCTTTGCCAATAATGGTGTAATCCATGCGGGATTCGGCACCAAAGTTGCCCACTGTGCAATAACCTGTATTAATGCCCATGCGAATTTCGAGTGGATTTTTAACCCCTTGAGCACGCCATTTTTGCCTTAATACCTTCATATGCTTACGCATTTCAATGGCCATGGCCACACAGGCTAAAGTATCTTTTTTGGCACCCTGAGTTTTAGGGTCGCCAAAGAACACCATAATGCTGTCGCCTATGTATTTGTCTATGGTGCCGCCGTATTTAAGGGCAATGTTGGTCATTTCGGTAAGGTAGTTATTTAGTAGATCGGTTAAAACTTCGGACTCTATTTGCTCTGATAGTGCGGTAAAGCCCTTAATGTCGGAGAAAAACACCACCAGTTTTTTGCGCTGGGTTTCTAGGGTGACTTCTTGCTTGCCAGAGAATATAGATTCGAGCACCTGAGGAGAGATGTATTTAGATACCTTATTAGCCAATACCTCTTGCTCTTGCTTTTGATGGCGCAGCTCTTGGTGCAATGCTTCTAAGCGGTTGGTTTGCTTGCCTGCATAAAAGCCCGATACCGCTAAATGAATGGTTACGCCAATGGCGGCACATAGCTCTATATACAAGGGTGCTTGCGGGGTGAAATTAAAGCCTAAAACTAATACGCCAATATAGGCGCCAATGGTGGTGGCAACTAGGCAGGCTAGCCAGATACCCAAGCGGCCAATAGCAATAGAAGAGGTGTTGGCCATAATAAAAAACAAAATACAGGGCAAAATTGAAAAATGCATATGGGCCATTAAAAAGCCCACCAATGCGCCATCTAGCGTAAACAAAAATGGGCGGCACATATGTTGGTGTTTTACGGGTGTGTAGCGATGAAACAACAACGCCAAAACGGGGTACATAACGCTGGCCAGTATCATGGCCTTGCTGTTTTCTTCCCAAAGCCCCAGGTATTGGGCTACGGCCAAAGTAAAGGCAATAGCGATAAAGGCAAAGCTTCTAGTGTAGAAGTCGTGCAAGGCGTGGGAAAAAGATGTTTGGCTGGTTTTGGTCATGTATGGGTATATTATAACGAGCTGTGTGTGGCAAAATTACGAACAAAGTATTTAATACATCTGCGCCTGTATGTGCAAGTTACATATTGTATTTGCAGTAATTTTATTGACCCAGTGCGTGGAAAACAAGGAAAGGCCGTTGAACCCAGTAATAGACCTAATTAAAAACCGTGTATCTTGCCCTAAATTAACCCTGCCTGGCCCCAGTGAGTCCGAAATTGAGCAGATTTTTGCCTGCGCTTTGCGCGCACCAGACCATGGCCGTATTAGGCCATGGCGTTTTCATGTAGTAGCAGGAGACGCCAGAGAATCGTTGGGTCAGGTATTTGCCAATGTGGCGCAAGAAAGTGGCGACTGCATAGATGCCAAAGTTGAAAAGTGCCGCAACATGCCATTACGTTCGCCGTTAATGGTAGTAGCAGTATGTGAGCCTCAGCAGAATAATAAGGTGCCCGAAATAGAGCAAATATTAGCGGTAGGTGCAGCGGTGCAAAATATGCAAATTGCCATTAGCTCGTTAGGCTACGCTTCGGTTTGGCGAACCGGAGAAATGGCCGCTGCAAAATTAGTGAAAACTGCGTTTGATGTAAGCGAGCAGGGCAGCATAGTGGCATTTCTATACATAGGCACTGCAGAAAAGGCCCCAAACAAACCTGAACTGGAAATCTCCAGTTACGTAAGCCGTTGGAAACCGTGAAATTAGTGTTGTAAATCAACTAACTACTTGCATTTGTAACTTTGCTAAGTAAAATACGCGGCGTTGTTATCCCAAGCACAGGTTTAAGCATGGGAGACAAATTGGTGAGGTGTCCGAGTGGCCGAAGGAGCACGCCTGGAAAGCGTGTAAACCGCAAGGTTTCGAGGGTTCGAATCCCTCCCTCACCGCCATTAATTCTAAAGAAACCGCTTTATTGCGGTTTTTTTGTGCCTGCAATTTGAGGGGTACGTCTTATTGGGTTGGGTATGGACAGCGTGCGGGCATGATTTCGATTTTGGAAATGAAGGGGGGAAATGGCGACTGCCCTTTCTATTTGCTGTCTTATTTATTTAGGTTGGCCTGGGAACTGTATACTGATGCAGCTGGAAGCGCAGTTATCTATTCCTTTGGCAGTTATCTAATCCTTTGGTAATTATTTTTCCCGTGTTAGCGGGGCGTAGACACCCGTATTTCGATAGACAATATTAGCTCAATTTCAACAGGACTATTCATGAATTTTGCGAAGCACTCTTTAGTACTTTATAAACAGGCTCCCGCTATGGTTTTAGAGCTTGGGGCTAAAATATCCATTCAGCTGGAGAATGGGAAAACGGTTAAGGTGCGTGAAAAAGATATTCAATTCCTTCATGTGGGGCCATTAAAAAGTTTTAGCCAATTACACCCGGCCCCTGAAGGTAATGTAGAAGATGCTTGGGAATTACTGCAGGGTGAAACGGTGGCCTTGAGTGATGTGAGTGATTTAATTTATGGCGAAACCACGCTGGCAGCCGTTTGGCATGCTTGGTGTGTGCTTAATGAAGACACGTATTTTACCGGTTCAATAGATGAAGTGGCTACTCGAACGGCCGTAGATGTAAAAGCCATTTTTACTAAACGCAATGAGAAAGAGCAAGAGCTCACTCGCTGGCAAGACTATCTTAAACGTGTTCGTGATAATGAAATTTTAGCGGGCGACTTCGCCCAATTAAGCGATGTAGAACGCATCGCCTATGGCAAGTCATCCGTCAGCCGCACCTTAAAAGCGCTAGATATTGAAGCCGTTCCTGAACAGGCGCATCGCTTGTTACTTAAGCTGGGTTTATGGACCGATACGGTGAACCCATATCCGTCGCGCTTTAATTGTGCCACCACCGAGCCTGATTTAGAGGTACCCCAGTTAGCCGATTCGCCCCGAGAAGACTTAACATTGCTTGAAACATTTGCCATTGATGATGACAACTGTAGCGACCCGGACGATGCGATTAGTCTTGATGGTAATACCATCTGGGTGCACGTGGCCGACGCGGCTGCTCTGATTAAACCCGACTCGCCCCTAGATCTAGAGGCCCGTTCGCGTGGTGCTAATTTATATATACCCGAGCAGGTGGTTCACATGTTACCCGAGGGTGTCACCACCATCTTAGGGTTAGGACTCAGTGAAACATCGCCGGCGCTTTCGTTTCAAATTGGTGTGGCTGAAGACGGCGCCATAACGTGTTTGAAAATAATCCCAAGTTGGGTGCGTGTTCAGCGCTTAAGTTATTCGCAAGCCAATGACAAAATAGATTCTTTCAGTGAGTTACTAAAGCTCACCGAGGTATTTCGAACTCGCAGACTGGCGCAAGGGGCAGCGCAAATTAATCTGCCTGAAGTGAAAATTCATACCCACATTGATGGGCAAATTTATCACCTAGGTGCGCCGCAAAAACTCGATGCAGACAAACCAACCCAATGCACTGTTGAGATTAAGGATTTACCCAGTTTAAAAAGCCGAGACATGGTGACAGATGCCATGCTGATGGCGGGCGAAGCCGTAGGTAGGTATTTAATAGAGCATGACATTCCAGCCCCCTTTGTTTCTCAGCCAGCACCAGACGAAGAAGCCACACCAGAAACCATGGCGCAGATGTTTGCCTATCGCAAAAAGTTTAAACGTTCTGGCTTGCACCTAGAGCCGGGCATGCATTCAGGGCTAGGACTAGAGCCATACACTCGAGCGACCAGCCCGTTACGTCGCTATTCAGATTTATTGGTTCATCAGCAACTTCGTGCTTTCATCGATGGAGCCCCATTAATTAGCGAAGCCGATATGTTAGCCCGCATGAGCGAGGCAGAACTGGGCGGGGGAAATACCTCAAGAGCAGAACGCCTTAGCAACCGTCACTGGACCTTGTTATACATGCAGCAGCATCCAGACAAAGTATATCGCGGAGTGGTGGTTGATAAGCGGGACGACCGAGGGGTAATCATGCTGCCTGAACTGGCTATTGAAGTAAAAATGCGCGGCATAGCGGGATATGAATTAGACCAAGAGCTTGAATTGACACTGGGATCGATCAATCTTATTGAACTGGATTTTTCATGCAGGATTGTGTGAAGAACTTTTAAAGGAATAGGATGAGCTAGCTAGTTTGAAGCTGGTCACAAAAAGAGCACTTCGAACTCGGTTCGAATCCCTGTTATAAAGTGGCAGTAAATCAATGGCTTAAGATTTAGTTGGTGTTTTCCTCCCTCACCGTCATTGATTCATTAATTCAATAGAATTAATGAATCACATAAAATTTTTGAATGTACCCAACAAAAAACCCAACATAAAATGTTCGTTCATTTTAGTTGGGTTTTTTGCGTTCTGGCGGTTAGTGAATAGTCCCAAGGAAGCTGACAACACCTCTATGTACTTCATGCATTTAGCAGCTGAATACCTAACTGTTAAGAACAGTAAATCCCCATAAGTCATATGGTGAATTGCGTCACAATCCTGTATAAAAGTGTGAATTTAGGAAAATGTACCAGTTTAGGCTGATTTTCCTTCAGAATTCATTGTTAAGTACCAACCCCGATGGGTGCTGCTCTGCTTAAACAAGAGTGGTTTACTCATATTAAGGTCGTTGGGTACATGGATAAGTTAGAAGAGCTAAAGGTAAAACTACAAGACTTCGCCGACCAGCGTGATTGGGACCAGTTTCACTCCCCCAAAAACCTATCCATGGCATTAAGTGTTGAAGCATCTGAATTAGTAGAATGCTTTCAATGGCTCACCGAAGAACAATCACAAAACCTATCCCCAGAGCAACACCAAGCCGTGATTGACGAAATGGCCGATGTGCAAATCTATCTCCTGCGCCTTGCCACCAAGTTAAACGTAAACCTTGTAGAAGCCGCCGAACAAAAGATCGTAAAAAACGAAGCCAAATACCCAGCCGAATTAGTAAAAGGCAGCTCAAAGAAGTACACCGAGTATGTGAAAGAAGAGCAG
>JBALXQ010000029.1:0-72813 GCA_036960565.1 Bermanella sp. | reverse complement strand
GGGCTTCCACAACCAGAATTTTAAAAAGCCAATATTGAAAAATATTGGCTTTTTTTATGCCTACGATTTATTAAGTGACAAGAGTAAGGCCGTTGGTTCACTTTCAATAATCTACGGGCTTCCACAACCAGAATTTTAAAAAGCCAATATTGAAAAATATTGGCTTTTTTATGCCTACGATTTATCAAGTGGCAAGAGCAAGGCCGTTGATTCACTTTCAATAACCCACTGGCTCCGGCAACCAGAATATTAAGCAGCAAGATCAAAGTCGTTGATTCACTATTAATAACTGCAGATTCCTAATATCGGATTTCACGGCTAACACCTTAACCACTATTTATATTCTTAAATAAATTGACAGCTAAGTAAGTCATCCGTATTATGCGCAGCCTCAGACGCGGGATGGAGCAGTCTGGTAGCTCGTCGGGCTCATAACCCGAAGGTCGTTGGTTCAAATCCGGCTCCCGCAACCAGAATTCAAAAAGCTTAGTTTTTAACGAAACTAGGCTTTTTTTATACCTATAGTTTACTGAGCAGCAAGAGCAAAGCCGTTGGTTCACCCTTAACAACCTAGGGGCTCCCGCAACCAGAATTCAAAAAGCTTAGTTTTTAACGAACTAGGCTTTTTTTATACCTGAAATTCATCAAGTAAACTAAAAGCAAGGCCATTGGTTCACCCTCAATAACTACGGGCTCCCACAACCATAATTTTAAAAAGCCAATATTGAAAAATATTGGCTTTTTTATGCCTACGACTTACTAAGCATTAAGAGCCAAGCGCAAAGCCGTTGATTCATTTACAATAATCCACGAGTTCCGTCTTTAAGAAGCCTATATCGCAAAGCACGAGCCTTTTGCACCTATGAACATTTAAGGAGCGAGCATGGAGCTGCAGGCTCCTAATATCCAATTTCACAACCAACACCTAAACTATTGATTATATTATTAAATAATATTGACAGCCAAGTAAGTCATACGTAATATGCGCAGCCTCAGACGCGGGATGGAGCAGTCTGGTAGCTCGTCGGGCTCATAACCCGAAGGTCGTTGGTTCAAATCCGGCTCCCGCAACCAGAATTTTAAAAAGCCAATATTGAAAAATATTGGCTTTTTTTATGCCTACGATTTATTAAGTAGCAAGTGCAAGCCGTTGGTTCACTCACAATAACTACGGGCTCCCGCAACCAGAATTCAAAAAGCTTAGTTTTTAACGAAACCAGGCTTTTTTTATACCTACGATTTATCAGACATTTAGATTCAAGAGCAAAGCCGTTGGTTCACTCACAATAACTACGGGCTCCCGCAACCAGAATTATAAAAAGCCAGCGTTGATTTTTACGCCCCACCACCAATCAAAAAGCAAATCTTCAGTTAAAGCCTAACCCCTTATCAAGCCACCCCAACAAAATAATAAATCCCCAAGCAACAAGAGAAAGCCAAACAAATTCCAAAAACAACGAGCTGATTAATTTTCATACAGAAAACCAGTTATTTTATTCGTATACGCAAAAACGAAACTGATACCACAGGCATTAATTTTGCTTAACCATAACTTAGTACCAACAATTGAGTGGAGTACTACACCCACAAAGATGGTACTTTTTTACCAATAACTTGCCGCGAAACTGTATGAAAAACAACCAAACCCCTATTCCGTCAAAAATAAAAATAAAAATTTAAAAAAAGTTCGTTTTTTGAAAAAAGATTTAATCATTGCCATCAGTTTGCCAATAACCAAAAAAAGCACCCGATTAGACAGGATTTCCAAGAAGCACCCTGCTAGTGGCGTTTTTAGTACCAAATCACATGGCAATAACTGTCACGATTAGACAATTAGGGACGAGGTATGACAATTATTCTCACCTTAAAAAAAGGCAATAGAATCAAGGGTTAGAAAATAGTATTAGAGCACTAATGTGAAGCAGGTCACATTATTGACTCCTATATCAATGACTCATAACATGGCGCTTAATGAGTATATATACGTTATAAAGATACGGATTAGATTTGATTAAATTAGTACAAACGTACTCACCAATGCAAGCTTTTAGTATTCAGAACTTCTGGATAACTAAAAGCCTAATGCTGTTGAGCATATTGGTTAGTATTTTACATTCAACAATAGCGTTTGCTGGCACAACGGTGGAGTTAAGCGAGAGTTATGCTGGTAATTTGTCGTTTGTTTTAACAGCAGGGTCTTTTCGCACCCAATCAAACTCTGGTGACCATTGCGACATTGCAACCACAAGTAATAACTCTTTATCTGGAATTCCGAATTCGGCAACTGTTGTGAAAGCCTATTTATACTGGGCTGGTTCCAGCTATAACGGTGACATAGATACCGACATCACGCTTAATGGCTTTCCTTATACTGCTGACAGGACATATATCGAAGTTAAAGACGACCGTTATTTTTATAATGGCATCAAAGATATTACTAGTTATGTGAATTCCAATAAAAACATCAACTATGAAGTCGGCGATCTCGATATTGCAGATACAGGCAATCACTGCAGTATAGCTACGGTCCTTGGAGGCTGGGCAATTCTGGCGATTTATGAAGATGACGCAGAAGATTTCAGAGTACTTAATCTTTATGAAGGCTTTGAATTTTTTCAAAATAGATCATTTGACTTAATACCGAACAATTTCAAACTGCCCAATAGCCCTTCAGGCAAACACGCTCATATAACTTGGGAAGGTGATGACTCTCTAGGAACCGACGGCGAATTCCTTGCTTTTGAAGGCGTTACCCTTACCGACTCGGGCAATCCTAGTAACAACCAATTTAACTCCTATTCCAACGTTCAGGGTGGCCTTACTACCTATGGTGTTGATGTAGACGAGTACGACATATCGGCCTATTTAGTTGAAGGCGATGAAGAAGTCACAACTACTTATAGCGCTGGGCAGGATTTAATTATTCTCTCAGCCGAAATTATAAGTGTATCCAACATTCCCGTAGCCGACCTTGGTGTAACAACATCTACCCCAACCGGTTGGCAAGCAAACAGCACCGTTACTAAAAAATTCACCATCAGCAATAATGGTCCAAATGATGTGCCCACTGAAAGTGTACGTTTTACCACTAGCCTACCACCCGAGTTAACCTTTAATGGCGTTCAAGGAGATAGCGATTGGTTGTGCTCACAAACCGGCCAAGATTTATCCTGTGTATTTCAAAGTAAGTTGCGCAGCGGCTGGAGTGATTACCTTGATTTAACCTTTGATGTGGGCAATTTTGCGGGAACTACCGTCGACATGGATGTTAGTGTCGATCACGACACAGCGCCTTACGATATATTTGATAACCAAGATGAAAACGATACATATTCAATGTCGGTTCCTGTGGCCACCGACCCCGTCATTGACTTATCAGCTTCCAGCAAAGTCCCAGATAATTTAAATGGAGATTTATTATTGGCCGGCGATACCTTGCAATACACCATCACTATTGACGATGCCAGTGACCTTGCCGTGAGCAACATACAGGTCACCGATGATTTGCCTGCCAACATTACTGCTTTTCGTGTAACGGCCATTCCAACTGGTGCCACCGACAATTCGCTTACCAATGGTGGCGTTAATTCCACCGGTTATTTAGACATTCAAAATATCAGCTTGGCAATTGGCGCGACTGAAAAAATTATAATTGAAGTAGACATAGATCCTAGTGCAGCAGATGGTGCCTCTTTGCAAAACCAAGCCACCATTACTCAGGGCACTGATACCTGGCTTGTAGATACCGGTGACATCACCGTAGTAGAACCCGATTTATCCTCTTCCGCTAAAGATGCTCTAGACGTAAATGGCGGTTGGTTATTGCCCAATGAAACTGCTCGCTACACCATCACCCTAGATGACGCTAAAGACCTAGATTTAACTGGCTTGCAAATAACCGATCACTTACCGGCAAACATTTCATCTTTTACTGTTTCAAATCTTCCTACCGGCGCACAAGACTATAGCGTTAGCAACGGCGGCAATAACAGCACTGGTTACATTGATATTCGGAGCATTAGCCTAGATAGCGGTACTACCTTAGACATTTACATTGATGTAACGGTAGATTCAGACGCACCAGATCAGGCTGACCTAACCAATAGCGCTACCGTTACTCTTAACAACGCGACCTGGGACATAACCTCAAACGAATTAAAGGTATCTCTCACAACCAGCACCCCAGCCAGTGGTAATAAGCCGTTGTATTTTGACAGCAGCAGCCTAAGCAGAAATATTCCTACTGCCAATGTTGAACGCACCTTTTCACACAATGAAAGCCTAACCTGGACTTTGGAAAGTAACCTGCAAAGTGATTTAACCCTGGCCATCGGAGAAATGGATATCACCCTAGCCGTACAAGGCTACCGTACAGGTTCAGCCACATCCGATTTCGATATAGAGCTTTTCTATAACGATAATATAAGTAGCGGTGAAGTTAGCGTAACCACGCAAAGCATTAACTCTGGAAACTACAGACAAAATGCCACGTACGATGTGTCTTCAACTTTAACTCTGGCTGCTGAAGTAACCATACCAGCAGGCAGTTCCATCTACTTAGTAATAGATAATACATCCAGTAACGGCAGCACTAATCAGAATAGAGATTTAATAGGTATTCGCAGTGCCAATAGTGCCAACGGAACATTCGACTCTAAAATTGTTCTTAATGCGTCCACTGTAATAAACGTAGACAGCATTACAGTTTGGGATGCAACCTACGGCGACCCAACAGGTACAGGCGATGGCAATGTATTAGCCAATAGCCAACCCGATACCAACCTTTATATTCGCGCAGTCATTTCAGATCCATTTGGTGCCTTTGATATCAGCAGTGCCGACATTAATATTGTAAAAACCAACGGTGATATTTATGATTTCTCGGCCCACTCTGACGGCAACACCAACATAATGAACCAGGTGGATGACACAGCTGATGATTTAACCACCAACTCTAAAACCTATGAAAAAGAAATTACCCTTTTAGAAGAAGACGAAAGTGTAGGTTACTGGGCCATTACCATTAAAGGTTATGAAGGAATGGAAGTGGCGCCGGACCAAGTGACGCATGAAAGCCTACTGTCCTTTCAAATTAAACCGTTTTTACCGAGCATTGCCTTAATCAAAAGCATTACGGTCATTAGCGATCCGATTAACGGCACCACTAACCCTAAAGCTATTCCCGGCGCAGAATTAACTTACGGCATTAATGCTATTAATAGTGGCCGCGGAAAAAGTGATGATGGCTCACTCATATTGCAAGATGAAATTCCCGTGAATTCAGATCTATACGTTGGTACTATCACCTGCAGTGGCACTGATTTGGGCCCAGTATGTTTTAAAGAAGGCGCTACACCAAATGAAAGTGGCCTTAGCTTTGTTTACGTTTCGCTAACGGATGCCAGCGACGATTTATTCTTCTCCACGGACGGCAGCGATTTCACCTATGACCCGGTGGACTCGGGTGACGGCTACGATCCTGCCATACGTTACATACGTATAGCCCCAGCCAACGAATTAAACAACGCACCAAAAGACGCAAGCGCACAACCAGAATTTAATTTTTACTACCAAATCAGGCTTAATTAATGATCAATCACACTGGAAAGACTAAAAATAAAAAAAGGGAGCAAGCACTATGAACAAACTTATCACATGGACAAGCCTATTTTTGGCAAGCTTGTTCGCCATGCAAACTCAGGCCGAGGGTACTGGGGCTGGAGTTGAAATTTCAAACCAGGCAAGTGTTAGTTACGATGTGGGCGGCAGTACAATTACCGCCAACTCTGAAACCGTCACCATCACTGTTCAAGAATTAATCAATGTTACTATTATTTCTCAAGACTCGGGCAATGTAAGTGTTAGCTCGCCTGAGACGGGTGCTGAATTAAAATTCCAAGTAACCAATACAGGTAATGGTAATGAAGCTTTTATCATTAGCCAGGTAAACATTGGTGGTGATGAGTTTGATGTCACACTAAGCACCATTTATCTAGATGATGGCGATGGTATATTCGACCCTAACGTAGATGCTGTATACGACAATAGCGCACCTACTAGCATCGCCCCAGACGAATCCATTACCGTTTGGGTAACATCCGATATTCCTGACAGCTTAACCAACAATGACAGTGCTGATGTTCAGGTAGCGGCCCTATCTAAAACTTTCAGTGATGACGGCCAGACCAACCCCGATGCTGGTGACGTTGTGACCGACGGTGGCGACTCCACCACAGATGCAGTTTACGGCACGGCTGCCGCCAATGCCGATGATACCGCCACTTTTGTGGTAAGCGCCATTCAAGTTACCATCGCAAAAGCCATTAGCGCTATTGATGACCAACTGGGTGGCAGCCATCCTGTTCCAGGTGCTGAAGTAGGTTACAGCCTAACCGTTACCGTAACTGGTACTGGCGATGCTGAAAATATCACCGCATCCGACCCGCTGCCGGAAGAGCTTGCCCTTAAAGATGGCATTAGCGGCACCATCAATGTAGATGGCGTAGATAAAACAGCAGTAAGTGGTGATGACAATGCCAGTTACGATGCCAATACCCGAACCATTACTGTTGAACTGGGCACCATTACCGCAGGAAGCGCCGACAGTGTGATTACTTTTACAACCGTTATTCAGTAGGTGGTAAACCATGACCAATATAAAACGTTTTATTAAAAAAGCTCTGATATTAACTGTACTACCTGCCATATCAGTTAGTGCGTTAGCTCAGGTTGAATTGAAAACCGAAATGTACAAGGTAGTTGAAGTTCAAAAAGATAACGGCACCAGCAAAATTGAATGGGTAAAGCCTGACAGCATTACCCCAGGAGATAGAGTGGGTTATCGCATTGTGGTTGAAAACAAAGGTGATAAACCCGCTGACGATATCGTTTTAAACAACCCGGTACCTGAAAACACCATTTATGTTGCTGGCAGCGCCCGTGGTGCTAATAGCTCAATCGTATTCTCGGTAGACCAGGGTAAAACCTTTGCCACACCGGAAAAACTGTTCATTTTAAAAAATGGGAAAAAATTGCCGGCTTCTGCCAAAGATTACAGCAATGTGCGCTGGGTACTGACATCATCGCTTAAAGCAGGTGAAAAAGGCTCAGTACAATACATAGTTCAAGTGAAATAATATGAAGCTTTAAACAATATACAAAAAATCGGGTTATTAGTTTTGTCATTAAGGCAGTAGTAAATTAGTAACGTTCACCCATAACCCTATAGATTTACAAATACGTAAAACTAAAAACAACAACTTATATTTTCGATCGGAGAAAACTATGAAAATAAATAAAACCCTAACCGCACTGATAGCCGGTGCCAGTATTGGCATGAGTGGGCAAGCTTTTTCAGCAACGACCACAGCCGGTATTACAATCACAAACCAAACTATACTAAGTTATGATGTAAGTTCGACTCCACAAGAAGATGTTCCTGTATCGACAAGCTTTCAAGTCGATAACAAAGTGGATATGGAGTTACAGGATAATACCGTATCACCATCAATCGTACCTGGTGCAACAGCAACCTATACTTATACATTATCTAACTCAGGTAATGACTCTCAAGTGTTTGCGCTTAGCTTAGGTAACTCTGCAGATGCAGTTTCTGATGATGGCGATATTGACTTCTCTTCTATTACGGTAAGTTATAATGGTGCGCCTGATGCTGGTGACAGTATTACTTATGGTACATTTAGCAATGCTATTTACTTAACTATTCCAAAAGATGAAACTGCTACTTTTACTGCAAGTTTTACGTTCCCTAAGTACTTTACTGATGGAACAACTCTTATTGAAGATGGTGACGATTTTAATTTCTTAGCCTCTGTAACAGCTGTTGCTGACGATGCAGGTACAGCACTAGCTGATCATACATCTGAAAATAAAAATGATACTTCAGGAGGAACACCAAACCTAACTGCCAGAACTTTAATCGTCAAAGCTGAGAATGCTTCAGTTCTTGCGACTTCAGATACAGATGGTGCAAATGATGGTTCAGACACTGTAATTAGCGATTCTTCAGTTGTTACAGCCCGATTTACTCCTAGCAGCTCAGATACAGTTACATCAGGTCCAAGCCTTACAGTCCTAGTATTGGACGACCCTATTTGTAACGTCTTTGATGGCGCACCAGCTGATACCGACTCTTATTATGCTTCTTATGCAGTAAATACTGTAACGACTTGTGCTAGCGCTACTGCCCCTAGTGGTTATAAGCCTAAAGCTATCCCTGGCGCTTTAGTTGAGTACACTATAACTGCATATAACGCAGGAAGTGTTGATGCTGATAACGTCGATTTCGTTCAAGATATTGCAGATAGTGCAACTTATACAACATTCCTTCAGTCTGGAACTATTGGTAATATAGCCACTTCACAAGGCACTTCATCTGTAAGTACAGACATACTAACTGTTAATGCTGGTACAGTAGTTCAAGCGACAACTGTAACAATCACATTCACGGCAATTGTTGAATAATCTATTTTGATTTTTCACAATAGAGAAATAACACAACCCTCTTGTGTTATTTCTACCCAAAGCGCCCCGTGCGCTTTGGGTCAAGGCAAAACCAAAAACACTGCATCGACCAAAAAGTCGGGCGGTGTTTTTGGCTTTTCTTTGGCAATTCTTTTTTCATCTTTTCTAGTCTCAAATAATTTACAAGCCGAAACTGAGGCCAATACGGTTATCACTAACCAGGCTACAGTTAGCTACCAGTTTTTAGGCCAGGGCAATGTAGTCAGCGACAGTGAAGAATTTATTACCGCTCGCGAAATTGACGGCTCGGGCACACCTTCCGTTATTACCCTAATGCACAACAGCATAGATTTTTCCGGGCAATTTCAAGCAGCACAGACCGCCAGTTCTTCGATAGTGGTTGATAGCTTAAACTTGGAAAACAGATCCCGCAGTGTCCGTGCTTCCAATTCAGTTAGTACCAGCACAGGCACCAGCGCCAGTTCGGAAGGAGTTTCCATTACCGGCTCTTTTCCAGTGCAGGCAGGACAATGTGCACTCGATAATTCGGCTGATAATTTAGAAGATCAGCCAGTACCCGTAGATTACCAAGGTAATACCCTTACCTTGCCCGGCACCTTGGATTTATCCAGCGATGAATTCTTTACCGTGGGCGACACTATCTTTGTTCACCTTCAAGATTTAGATCAAAACCAAGACCCCACCACCGCCGAAAAGATTGTAGTGACCATTTTAAGTGAAGACGGCCAAGACAAAGAAACTATACAGCTTACCGAAACCGAACCCAGCTCAGGCTTGTTTACCGGCTACGTGCAAAGTGTGGATATTAATACCCAGGGTGCCACACCATTTGACTGCCATTTATCTGTGGTTAATAACGGCAAGATGCAGGCTCAGTATCAAGACCAGTTTGATTCAATTGATATCGCTGCCGCCAGAGCATTATTTGATCCCAATAGTTATGTGGTAAACGCCGATACTGGCCTTTATGTAAACAACATTGAAGTTACCCTAATTGATACTGCCACTAATTTACCCGCCAATGTATTAAGTACCCAAGGCGGCGTATTCCCCAACCCTGTTACCACAGGTGCACTGGTCACCGACAACTTGGGCAACGCTACTCAGTTACCTTATGGCGGTTTTGCTTTCCCTGTATTAAATGCCGGTAACTATCGTGTTGAAGTAGCGGAAGACGCTTATCACACCTACCCTATCCCTGAACAAAAATTACTAAGTGATATTCAAGCCCTGCCCAGTGGCCCCTACAATTTAGATGAAGAAGGCAGTCGTGGCCTAGAATTTGAAGTTCCCGGCATTACCTTTCTTATGGATGTGCCACTGGACCCTAAAGATAATTCGGTATTACTTACTAAGAGTGCCAACAAAACCCAAGCTGGTGTGGGTGAACTGGTGCGTTACAGCATTCAATTTGCCAACAGCGAAATTCCTGGTATAGATGTAGAAGTACACGATCAAATGCCCATGGGTTTTCGTTATGTGCCAGGCTCGGCCACGCTGGATGGCGCCACATTAGCTGACCCAACCATTAGCGGCGACGGCCAACACCTTCAGTTTGATTTTGCCGACATAGAAGTAGATGAAACCTTTAATATTCGTTACGTGGCCCGCATTGGTGTTAGCACACCAGTAGGTCAAGCCACTAACACCGCCTGGGTAGAAGATGATGACAGCGATGGCTTAGGCAAGTTAGAAAGTAATACCACCAAGGCCCACATAGAAATTAAAGAAGATTTATTCAGTGAAAATAGCCGCTTATTTGGCCGTGTTTATATTGGAAGCTGTGAAGGTGACGAAGAACAAGAAGGGCTAGAAGGGGTGCGAATTTATTTAGAAAACGGCACTTATGTGGTAACCGATGAAGACGGCATGTGGCACATAGAATCTCAAGAGCCAGGTACTCACGTAGTGCAACTGGATACCGACACCCTGCCCAAGTATTTGGACATGATGACGTGTGATAATTCAGCTACTCATGCTGGTCGTGAATACAGCCAGTTTGTAGATGTGGCTCCTGGCACTATGTGGCGCGCTGATTTTGCATTACGACTAAAGCCACCCAGCAACGGTGAAGTGACTCAACACCTAAGTAGCAAGGTAATGGCGCTTAGTGAAAAAGAGATTCAAGACTTAAAGAAATTAAATGTAAAAACTCCAGTAAAACAAAAGTTGGCATATCAGCTGGACTTAACCGGCACCGAAGTAATTTTGCAGGGGCTGCGCTCACTTATTATGTTGCCTCCCGGTGTGCATTATAAAGAGGGCTCAGTATTGTTTGACGGCGTCCCCGTTAAAGAGCCTAAAAAATACGATGAACAAACCCTTTTATTTACTCTAAACGACCCAGGCAAAGACTGGCAACATATTTTAGAATTTGAAGCCTGGATAAGTGAAGATGCTAAACCTGGCGAACTGGTCACGCGCTCTGTTCCTATGTTTAACGCCCCTAGCCAAAATAACCAACGCACGCCAGTGGCTTTTACAGCTGCCCAATTGGCTATGGTGCCAAAGAGCATGCAAGCCCATAAACCTAAAGAAGCGCCTAAATTTACTTCGTTCAGTGAAAACTTAAGCGACAGCGATAAAAAAGGCTTGGATGCGGTTATTAAAAATTTAGAGGGCCTTAAGGACTTAAAACTAGAAGTGAGCGGCCACACAGATAACGTAGGCATTGCCCATAGAAGCCGTCACATATTTAAGAATAACCAAGAACTGTCTTTGGCTCGTGCTCGCTCTGCCGCCAACTACATTATAAAGCAGTTAAAATTGCAGCCTCATCAAGTCACTATCTCTGGCCGGGGCTCGTCTATGCCCTTGGCAAGCAATAGCAGCTCTGAAAACCGTGCCAATAACCGTCGAGTAGAAGTAAACATATTGGCCGGCACCAACAACATGCACATGGCGCAAGCGAATTCAGGCAACCAAATGATCGCCACTGCGGGTATCGCACCAGGCGGCTTTGACTTCCCTGTAGCTGCCACCGCCTCTGGCCCCATTCATGAACAATTGACCATGCCTGAGTTTGATAAAGCCTTCCTTGCCCAAACCAACAACCAACTTGAATGGTTATGGCCTACTGGTAATTACTTGCCTAACATCCCATCAACCAAGGTGGCCATTAAACATGTCATGGGCCAGAACATTCAGCTCACTCTAAACGAGTCACCGGTAAGCCAATTAAACTTTGCTAACCGTGAAACTTACCCACCGAATAAAACCGCGGTAAGTATTTGGTCTGGGGTGGATTTAAAAGAAGGCAGTAACTACTTTGTGGCATCGGTTATAGATGAAAACGATAATGTAATTGAGCGCATTGAACTGACCCTGCACTACTCAGGTACGCCAACCCAAATAGAGTTTATTAAAGATGAAACCCAGGCCATTGCCGATGGTGTGAATGCCCCAGTGATTGCAGTACGCCTGCAAGATCGCGATGGTTACAACGTACGAAATGGTTTACAAGGTGAGTTCACGGTAGACGCGCCTTATGTGGCACTAGACCCTAATAAAGATAAGGTACAAATAAACCGTAGCGATTATAAACCCAACTATGAAATCAGCAATGACGGTATTGCTTACATTACACTAGAGCCCACCACTCAAGCGGGTGAAGCTGTAATTCGTTTCCCATTGGCCAACGGCCAGGAAGAAGAAATTCGTGTTTGGTTAAAACCTCAAAACCGCGAATGGATGCTCATCGCGCTAGGCGAAGGCACCATAGGTTACAACGATATTAGTGGCCATGTAGACAACGCCAATAGCCATGATGTAGATAACGAGTTTTATACTGAGGGTCGCCTGGCTTTGTTTGCTAAAGGGCAAATAGCCGGTGAATGGCTTATTACTGCTGCCTACGATAGTGCTAAGGGTGAAACCACTCCATTTGAAAAATTGCTCGACCCTAATAAGTATTACACGCTTTATGGTGATAACAGCCAGCAAAAGCTTGATGCTTCCATGGAAGGCAAACTTTATGTAAGGGTCGAAAAAGAGCGTTTTTACACAGTATTTGGCGATTACAGCACCGACCTAAGCAAAACCGAGTTAAGCACCTACTTACGTAAGTTTCATGGTATTCAATCTGTGTTCCAGGGTGACTTGGTTAGCTTCAGTGCCTTTGTTACCGAATCGGCACAGGGCTTTGAACGTGATGAGATTCAAGGGGACGGTACCTCTGGTTTGTACCACTTAACTAAGAAAAATATTATATCTAATAGTGAAACCATCACCATTCAAGTTCGTGACCGTTTACGCAGTGAAGTCATTATTCAAGAAACCGAGCTTACCAAAGACAGCGACTACAGCATTGACTACATAGACGGCAGCTTGTTCTTTAAAACCTCTATTCACTCTACCGATGAAGACTTTAACCCACGCTATATTATTGTTCGTTACGAAACTGAAGACGATAGCGCCAACGACATCACCTATGGTGGCCGTGCCGCCGTACATGTTTTAGATAAACGTCTAGAGGTAGGTACTACCGTCATTAGCGAAGAATTAGGAGAAGACAGTAAAACTCTTAACGGTATCGATGCCCGTTTTGAACTTACCGATGCCTTGGAAATAAAAGCAGAAACCGCCAGAAGTGAGCAAACAACTAACGGTAATACTGTTGCGGCAAATGCACATTTATTAAGTATCGATTACCGTGGTGAGCAATTACAAACCAAAGCCTATATTCGCAAGGAAGAAGCGGGCTTTGGTTTAGACCAGCTAAATGAAGGCGAAGCCAATACTGAAAAACTGGGCATAGAAGGCTCCTATTATTTTACTGCTCAACAATATGTGAATACGCTTTTTAGTGACCAAAACACGTTGAATAGCTCGGCTCGCCAAACGTTATTGGAAGCCAAGCTTAACCAAGAATATGAAGGAGGCCGCTTTCATTTGGGCACTAGAATTAACGAAACCGTTAGCGCTACAAACGAAACCACCACTACTCAGCAAATATTGGCAGGCCACTCTTTCTCTATTTTAAATGGCCAGTTAGTGCTTAATACCGATGCGGAATTTAATGTTAAAAAACAAGAAGATCGTTACGACCTAGTGCGCTTAGGCGCTGACTACCGTTTAAACGACCAAGTCACCCTATATAGCGTATTTGAAACCGGCTTAGAAAGCGAAGCACCTCAGCGTACCGTAATGGGTTTACGCGCAACGCCTTGGCAAGGCATGCAGTTAAGTAACAGCGTTGAAGAACAACAGAGCAAAGACGGCACTCGATTGTTCGCGGTGCACGGCTTAAACCAGGAAATAAATCTGGATGAAAACTGGTCAATTAGTTTTGGTTTTGACCAAGCTCAGGATTTAGAAAACAGCATTGTGGATGAAAACAATGTGGGGGCCTCGCAAGATGACTTTTATGCCATGTCTACCGGTTGGGGTTATCGTAGCCCTACTTGGCAGTGGACCAACCGTATTGAATACCGCGAAAGCAGTAACAGTAATAAATGGAATGCGTTAAGTGGTTTGTTCCGCCCTGTATCCGAAGGTTTGGCCATGGGCATCAATGGCGAATACCGTTTAGATAACGCCAGCGACAGTGACACTACTTTTTACCAGGTAGAGTTTAATATTGGTTTGCGTCCACTGGATAACGGCATTGCCTGGTTAAACCAGTCTAAATACATAGAAGAGCAACAAAGTAGCACCGATAGCGAACTTATCAGCCGCCGATTATTAAACAATACCCATATTAATAAACGCTTTGATAAAACCCAGTTAAGCGCTCAGTACGGTTTTAAATATATTGATGAAACCATAGACGATATTGATTACAGCGGTATTATTGATTTAGTGGGTACTCAAATACGTCATCACATGACGCCAAAATGGGATTGGGGACTGCATGCACAACGTTTATATGATTGGGAATTAAAAGACAGTCGTCACAGCGTAGGTGCTAGCCTAGGTTATATTCCCCGCCCAAATACCTGGGTGAGCATGGGTTATAACTTCTCTGGCTTTAGCGACAGTGATTTTGACGGGTCGGGTTACAGTGCCCATGGGATTTATTTAAAAATAAGAATTAAAACAGACCAAGACAGCCTGAGAGAAATGAAAGCCTACTTCCAATAATCTGTAGGCTTATCTAAATTTTAGCTTTAAAAACTACGAATTTTGTTCAAAATCCAGCAACCACTTTCTTAACAAGCCACTTAGCTGGGTTTGCTCTTCTTGAGATAACGCTGCCACTAGCTTTTGCTCGTTCTCCACATGTTTTTCCACTGCTTCTTCTATTTTTGCAAAACCTTGTTCGGATAGTTTTACCAAAAAGCTGCGTCGGTCTTCGTTGCTATGTACACGCTCTATAAAGCTAGCCTCCTCTAATCTATCTAAGCGGTTGGTCATGGCACCTGATGTCAGTAAGGTCGCTTTGTACAATTCGGTTGGGGTTAATGTGTAAGGCGCGCCGCTTCTGCGCAAAGTGGCCAGTACGTCAAAGTCCCCTTTTGAAAGCCCCATGGACTTATGGTGATCCCAGATTTCTTTTGTCAGGTAGTTATTGGTTCGTAAAATACGTGCGCAAAGCCCCATTACCTCTAGGTCTAGGCCAGATTTTTGCTCTTGCCATTGGTTAAGCTGGTAGTCGGTTTTATCTTGCATGATCAGCCCCTCGCTGGATCGTCATAAATCAATGGCACCTTGTTTTTGGCGTGATGTGATTCATGGTCATTCTTATTATTTTTTATCTTAATGATGCTTATCTTAATTCAACTTATTTTAACAATAAGAATCTTAATAGCAACTATCTTAACTTAAAGCTAGTTGACTAATTACCGTTCAAGCATTAAACTAGCTTCAAATTAAGATACTTAAAATAAAGATAACTAATATAGAGATTCTTAACCATGAGATTAAATAAACTATGAAACGTTGAGTCAAAGGCAGTAAAAGAAGATGGAATTGAATAAAAAAGTTATAAGTGCAAATTTTTTAATGCTTATATCTACGGGATTTATTGCAGCATCATTCCCAGTCACACAAGCACTACTGCAATATTGGGCAGCCGACATGGCCTTGTTTGCCCGCTTTGCTTTATCTACCTTGGTATTTTTAACATTACTTAAAATAAGCGGTAATAAAGACAAGATTATTCCTAAAAACTGGCGAGCCTATTTATTTATTAGCTTATTTTATGCGCTGTTTTTTGTGTCTACTTTTGAAGCTTTAAAATACACCAGTGCCTTTAATGCAGGTGTTATCTACACCCTTATGCCAGGGTTATCGTTAGTGTTGTCTTGGTTTCTTTTTAAAGACAGTAATATTAAGCAATACCTTTTGCCCTTAGTATTATCAACAGCAGCAAGCTTTGTAGTAATTTCTAATGGCAGCATGAACATTCAAGACTTTTTGGCTCATACCAATATTGGCGATATATTGTTTATTGCAGGTACCTTTTTCATGGCCTGTTTTTTCAATATCACTAAAAAATACACCAGTAAAGAACAGCCTTTATTAAGTACTTTTTACGTTTTATTAGGGGTGACTTTTTGGTTAGCCATTTACTTGGTGGTATCGGGACAGGAATTTAAAGCGCAGTTTGAACTATTACCAATTATGTTATTGCTGTTTTTAGTGGTGTTTTGCACGGTAATTACATTTTTCTCTTTGCAGTATGCTTCCCGAATTATTAGCCCGGTCAAAACATCGTCTTACTCGTACTTAACGCCGGTATTTGTCATATTAATTAACTTGGTATTTTTTAGCATGGAGATCAATGCCATCGTAATATTTGCCTCGCTTATATCCATGGCGTCACTTGTTTACATTCAATGGGTAAAACCAAAAACAAGTGTGGTGGAAGAGCCCTTAATCACTATGCAAGCCAAAGAAGGCTAAGGAAAGCAGGTTATTCAATAAAATCGGCCGGAGTGTTGTAGTTATTAAAGCCTTCGGCCTGTTTTGAAAAGTCTACATCCACCACGCCAATTTTATCCAGCCATTGATACGTTTTTCGCTTACCCGATAACAGAAACATTAACAGGTCTTCGCTTAAACTTTTATGCAGCAGTAAATGAAGATTTTGGCGGCGCTGCCCATCATGAGCAACACACGCTTTGGACAGCTTATCGGATGCGGTTTGAGCCATGAGTTTTAAATAATTATTGGGCAGTTGTGGAGTATCACAGGGACTAAACAGTACCCAGTCTTCATTGGCTATTTGTAAGCCCGACAAAATTCCCAACAATGGTCCGGCGCGCTCACCAATGTCAGGTAGATTAACATCGGGAAAAACCTTAAAACCTAGCGCCTGGTATTCTTCTACGCTGCTATTACTGTTTAGCCACACCTCTTTAGCGCCTTCAAAACCTTCCAATACCTGGCTTACCATGGTTTGCCCTTGGTATGGCACTAAACCCTTGTCTTTACCGCCCATGCGTAAACTCTGGCCACCGGCTAAAATGATGCCACTGATATTCATGTTCGGCGCCTACTAAGTAAAAACTAAGCTGCATTAAAGCCCGTTAGTCCTACTTTCTCAACGTAAAAGCAGGCCATGATAAGCTTGACCTTAACGGTCTAAATACGTTTAATAGCCCCTTATTCAGCGAACAAGTGTTTACCCAATGTTAAGTCGCCATATGCGTGAACCATTTTCCGGTCTAAGCCACCTGTTAGGCGCCCTACTTGCCTTGGTGGGCTTGGTTTATATGCTGGCTCATTTACCCGAACAAAGAACCACTGAATATCTGGCCAGCTACCTCGTTTTTGGTTTAAGCATGATGCTTATGTTTGGGGCCAGTGCCGTTTACCATTTAACAGACACCGACGATGAAGGCATTCGTAAACTTAAACGAATCGATCATATGGCCATCTTCATCATGATCGCCGGCTCTTACACCCCTTTTTGTTTATTGGGTCTGAGCGCCTCCCAAGGGTGGTGGATGTTCGCCATCGTTTGGGGCATTGCGCTATTTGGCATTGGGGTGAAAATTTTCTGGTTACACGCACCCAGGTGGCTCTCAACAGCGTTGTACTTGGGTATGGGTTGGGTAGCTATTGCAGTGTTTAAACCTTTAAGTGAAGCCCTTTCCAGTGGCGCCATTCAATGGTTAGTGGGCGGTGGCATTGCTTATAGTGTTGGTGCGATTGTGTACGGCTGTAAATGGCCTAACCTTCACGAGAAATTTGGCTTTCATGAGTTTTGGCACCTATTTGTATTGGCAGGTGCTGGCTGCCACTTTGTTAGCATTGGCCTGTACTTATAATATTGAGCGCGTAAAACTGAATGCCTAAATAGCATAAAAAAAAGGGCATTTACTCACTGAGTAAATGCCCTTTTTTGTTGGTAACCTAAAAGTTGTAAATTAACCTTTCGCTAGAATGTCTTGCAACGATTGCTTAAATACATCTTTGGGTTGGCCACCGCTTAATAAATATTCATTATTAATAATAAAAGCCGGCACCGATTGAATGCCCATAGATTTGTATTTGGACTCTTCATCTTTAACAATGTTTTTATATTTTTCATCTTTTAAAACTATTTGCGCTTCTAGTTTATCTAGGCCGACGGATTCCACCACTTCTAATAAAATATCAAGCTGGCTTATGTCTTTACCTTCACTAAAATAAGCTTTAAATAACGCCAGCTTAAGTTGAGTTTGTTTGTCTTTTTCACCGGCCCAGTGCAACAGGATATGACAATCTAGGGTGTTGTATATTCGAGCTCGTTGGTCAAATTTAAATTCGACACCGCTGTCTTGTCCAATTTGACGAATATGCTGTTTATTTTCAGCTAGCTTGCTGTCAGATAAACCGTATTTTTCTACCAGGTGCTCATTAATGTCCTGGCCTTCCTTTCCCATAGACGGATTTAATTGAAAAGGATGCCAGTTAATCTTAGTTTCTACCGGTTCATCAAGCTGGGCAATAGCCTTGTTTAAATTGGCAAAGCCAATAGCACACCAGGGGCATACCACGTCGCTAACAATATCAATTTGCAGTGTTTTCATTATAAATCCCTAATGCCAAATACATCTCTGTCTTTATTTAATGCCTTTTTAAAAGGCATTAATAGAGTCATTTGCGAAACACTATTTCTATCAAACCACTATGAATCTATATCTAAGCGGAAAATATCACTGAGTTGATTACTTTCATTTACAGTTACATTAAGGTTATTTACCTTGCCGTCATTTAAACCATATATCCATCCATGAACCGCCAGCTTTTGCCCTTTGGCCCAAGCGTCTTGCACAATACTAGTATGGCTCAAATTATAAACTTGGCGCACCACGTTTAATTCACACAACATATCAACTTTTTCACTCTCATCTCTCAAGCCTTTAAACATGTCCTGTTTGTCATGATATAAATCACGAATTTCAAGTAGCCAGTTATCAATTAGCCCCAGCTTCTGATTCTTCATGGCCGCGGCCACGCCACCACATCCGTAGTGACCACATACAATAATGTGGCGAACTTTTAATACTTCCACCGCGTACTGCAATACCGATAATAAATTCATATCGGTATGCACCACCATGTTGGCTACATTGCGGTGTACAAATAATTCTCCAGGCAACAAGCCAACAATTTCATTGGCAGGAACCCGGCTGTCGCTGCAACCAATCCATAAATAATCAGGTGCTTGCTGCTTGGCTAGAGTAGGGAAAAAGTCAGGATCTTTCTCACTGATATCACTGGCCCATTTACGATTGTTTTCAATTAACTCTTGTAACGATTTAACGTCTTTACTCATACAGAACCCCAGAAACTCAAACTGTGCTGATTTGGCAATTTATGCCTAAGCAATATACATGCCTTTCTTTTTACACTATTTCACCATCATCGTGCAGCAATTTGGTTCATTTATTTTTGTCGATCACCAAAACAGCATTAATTAACTGAAAATTAATACTCAATTCTATTTATAACGACTACTTTGAGTGCTGAGAACACACAGGGCACTGTGGGTTTTGCGCCACATTAAATCGTCGCCACTGCCCAGATAAACCATCAAAGCTGCTTAACGTGCCTACTAAGCTATCCCCCACTTTACTGATCACCTTAATAGCCTCCAATGCCTGAAACACCCCCATCATACCTACTACAGGAGCCATAATGCCCGACTCAGAACACGACATTTCTTGGTTATTCGATTCTGGGTACACACATTGATAACAGGGCTTATTTTCCAGGTTGCTGTCTATTACCATCAGCTGCCCTTCAAAGCGAATGGCTGCCGCACTCACCAATGGCACCCTGGCCTTCACGCATAATTGGTTATGCAAACGGCGACTATGACTATTATCGGTGCAATCAAGCACCACATCCATTTGCGAGATCAACTCCGCTAGATCATCATCGGCCAAGTATTGTTGGTGGGCATGTATCTCAATGCCGCTGTTTAAATCCTGAAGAGATTTTTGACCAGAAAGCGCCTTATTCATACCAATATGATTTTCACGATGAAGAATTTGCCTTTGTAAATTACTGCTTTCCAGCATGTCTGGGTCCAACAGGTGCAACTGACCAATACCAGACGAAGCAAGGTACATGGCCGCACTAGAGCCCAAACCTCCCACCCCAAGTACCAAAACACGACTTTCCAGTAGGCTGGTTTGCCCCTGGTAATCAAATTGGGGTAACAATACATGGCGGCTGTAGCGATCCAACTGTTCGTCATTCATTACTTATTTTCTCACTGTATTCTTGTATTAACTTGCAGCACTCGCCCGCTGATTATATTAATCGGTTCCTGAGTTGCTGCTCAATCACGCTGTCTTATCTAAACAATTCTCTTAATTGGCCGATATAACAGCCAATAGTCTTCTACTGATTTGCCGGTTGTTGTCATGCGCTGCTTATTACTTATCTGTCTGTTTTACTGCCTAAGCGCTTGTGGTGGCGGTGCCGCTGGCGACAGCGCCACTGTAAACCTGCCTAATATTCCAACCCCGCCAGTATCTCGCTTGGTACTGGGTACTGACTATGTGGGCTTTTTAATTGGTTCACAACCAATAGGAACCGACCCTCGTCTGGCCACTAGCCAACAATTTAGCCAGCTTTTATATCAATTAGATGCAGATAACAATATTACCCAAGTTCCCCTTCTCGACCCAGCTGGTCTTGCCCTAGATTTAACCGGCAACCTCACCTTTAGTAGCGTTGAAAATATCATTCCGCTGGATGTCATGGTGATGAGCGAGGATTATATTCTACTGACCATATTCCACCGCAATTTTGATACAGATCCAGATAACGACTATTACAACTTATTGGTTCACCTGGCCACAGGAAATGTGGTGGCCGCGCCAGTAGGGTTAAATCAAGGGGGCAACAGTGGTCGCAGTAACTTAACTCAACTGGGGCGAGATTATTTCCCACCAGATAATCGTTGGAATGATACAGAAGAATTGTATGTGGTGAGCGTGGATTTCGATGAATTGGACCTCATGACCAGTGGCGAATTGATAGAAGACCCTGATCATGAAGAACTGGTGGATCACCATTCGGGCGTGCCCTGCCCTCCTGCCGTGGATGAGGATACCGGCGAAGAAGATACCACCGAAACTGCAACTGATGAGACTGACACCTCAACAGACGAAACTGATACCAGTACAACTGACGACACCAGCGCAACCGATGAAACCGCTATAGACACCAGCACCGATACAACTGAAGAGACTGAGGACACCACATCCACTTGCGTCGACACCTCAACCGAGACTGCCAGTGAAGACACCACTACCGAGGATGAAAGCACGGTTGACGCAAGCGCTAATTCATTCACTCAAGGCTTCGAAATTAGCGCTCGAGCAACTGACGAGGACGAGGCACCCTTGCCTACCGCCATTTATCGCATGTCTTTGGGGGCGAGTGGCAGCTATGGATTGGAGAAAATCAGTGCTGAAGATGACCGCCCGGGCCTAGGGCAGTTTATTGTGAGCCGCTCAGGGGTCATCATTTATCGTAATATAGACGGGGGCGACAACAGCTACCGAGTATTACTCGAACACTGTGAAGGCATTACCGGACGTCTCAGTACGGTATTAATCGCGCCTCATACCAGCTTAATCGTAGCCGATGACGACCAAGGCAATAGCAGCATATTTGAAGTCACTCAGAGGGGCATGAATAAATTAGTTTTCAGCTGCAATGGCAGCGTTACTCGCCAAGCCTACAGCGGCTATTCCACTGGCATTAATAGTTTGCGTCTACCCTACAACAGCCCATCCATCGCCTCTTACGATTATGTCTATCCATTTTTCCTCAACGATAGCTGCGAAGGTGGGCGTTTATTTCCACAACAAGTACCCGTGACTCAGGTATTAAACCCTATGCCTTCTATACCCGGACTAAATACAGGTGATGTAAGAGGCCTAAGAAAGAGCCAACTGTTCGACGGCAAGCTCTACTGCATTGGCTATGATAGCGGGCTAAACCTAGCCATTGCCGAATTCGACCCAGCCACAGCCTCTGACCAATACCAGTTTATGAATTTTAACTTTGGCTCTTGGCTTCCCAATTTTGATACGGTGCATATATTGGGCGATGGCAATGTCATCTTCACTGGAGATTCTCGCAGCAATCCAGACATAAATACTATTATGCTTAATATTGACGGTACCGAGATCAATTTAAACGACACCCTAGCAGGCCTTCAAATTAGCCAGCAAATAGAAATTACGCCGCCAGTCGTGACCACTACGCCTTAATAACGGCTAGTAAAGCCACCATTAATACACACTCATCGTCACTTCAATAGACCCCACAAAACCTAGGAGATAACCTTTCATCTTACCACTGCCGCCCTATCTCTAAATTTCGGCATTTGAAGAGTAACATTAGGCTAAAAACGACTAGAAGAAGCGTTGAAAAGTGATAACATGGGCAAAATTTTATTAATTAGTATCCAAGCATGCTCAATTTAAATAGCCTAGCCCAGCTCAAATCTCTAAAGAGTCAAATATCCGATAAACAAGAAGCCTTACTCAAAGAAGGCTTGGTTCGCGGCAGTCAAGGCCGGTTCGGCTTTGTCAGCTCAGAAGAAGGACAGCAGTTCTTTTTACCGCCAGATGAAATGGCCAAAGTGTTTCCTGGTGACCGCATTCAATTTAGCGAAACCACAGATGATAAAGGCAAGGTTCAGGCAGTGGTTGAAAAACTGCTTAATTCCGACTTTAAAACCTTCACTGGTCGCTTTCAAAAACGCGGTAAAGCCCAATTTGTTGAACCTGATGTTGCTATGTTCAACAACTGGTTATACCTGCCACCAGACGCTTGCAAAGACATTGAAGACAACGACTGGATCAGCTGTGAAGTGACTCGCCACCCTTTTCCAAAGGGTAAATCACAAGCCAAAATTGTTCGCAAAATTGGCCAGCTAACCGATGCTGGCTTTGAGCGTAATTATTCCATTGAAAAACACCAGCTTAGCCATGAATGGCCTGAAACCATGTCGTCTGAATTGGCTTTATTGGCGGAAGACAATATTCCTGAAATGGCCGCACAACGCGAAGACATGACCACCTTGCCGTTTGTCACCATAGACAGCGAACATACTCGCGACATGGATGACGCCTTGTACGCCGAAAAAACTGCCACTGGCTTTAATTTACACATCGCCATTGCCGACCCAAGTGCTTGGTTTGGCATGAACACCAGCCTCGACCAAGAAGCTGCTCGTCGCGGTAACTCGCTGTACTTTCCTGGCCGCAGCCTGCCTATGTTGCCACCAGAATTATCCATTAGTTTATGTTCATTACTTGAAGGCAAAGACCGCCTAGCGCTGGTTTGTATTTTACAAATTAATGAACAAGGCAATGTTGATAAGTATGAATTCAAGCAAGCCCTCATTCGCTCTCAAGGCAAGCTAAGCTACCATCAGGTCACCGAATTTATTGAAGGCAAGCAAGACGCAATAAAAACTGAGTTAGCCCCTCATATGGAACAGTTGCACGCCGTAACGCAATTGCTTAACCAATATCGTCATGGCCACAATCTGGTTATGGAAGATCGCCCAGACTTTTACATCAACATGGGCGATAACGGTAAGGTGCAAAGCATTACTCGTGCCGATCGCAATCAAGCTCAGAAGCTGGTTGAAGAAGCCATGCTGGCCGCCAACTTATGTTGTGCTCGTTATCTTAACGATATTGGCCTGGGTATCTTTATTCAACACGCCGGTTTTCGTACAGAGCGTCTTGGAGATATTAAAACCATCATCAAGGAACAGGGTATTAACTACGACGGCGAACTAAACAATGCCGAAGGTTATAAAGCGTTAATTCAAGAATTAAACGCCAACAAGCCGGAGCTTCCTATTAAATCATTGTTCAGTCGCTTCCTTACTCGCAGCGAATTTGGTGATAGCGCCAAACCTCATGCTGGCATGGGCTTTGATTGCTACACCACCTTCACCTCACCTATTCGTAAATATTCCGATCTAGTCATTCATCGCATTATTAACGCGCATTTAAATGAACAAAAGAAACCTCAAGTTAGTGAGCAACTCATTGAAAATATGCAGTCTTCATTAATTCAGGGGCGTAATGCCGTGGCACAAGCGGAGCAATGGTTGAAGCTGCAATACATTAACCATCAACTTGAAAGCCTGACTGACGGCAACAAGAGCTTGCAATTAAAAGGCATTATTAGCCAAATTAATCCTGGCGGCTTTATGGTTCAGCTGGATGACTTTGGTATTGATGGCTTTGTAGATATGCGTAAGAGCAAGCCGCAATCGCAATTTGATAAAACCTACCTGACTCATAAAAATGAGAAAGCCAGTTATCAGCTAGACCAGGCTGTAAATGTCAGCATTAAGCTGGTTGACCTTATGAAGCGTAAACTGGAGTTAGTGGTTATTTAATTTTAACTAATTTAAATAACAAGCAATAAAAAAGGGTAAGCCAATTCAACTGGCTTACCCTTTTTTATTATCTAAAGAACATTAAAGCTTTTTTAAACGATAATTTAATTTGCAGCTTTTTAGGGACTGATCGAGAACCTTGTGCTGCTTTAAATTGAGACGAAATTGAGCAGTGGAACAAGCCTCGTTTAACAGGCAAAGAATTCGATTTTCATACAGTGGATGACTAAACTGATAAGCCTCGTGAAAAGACCCCACTAGTGATTTCATTTGCTTAAATTGTTTAGGGCCAATAACGTTCGCCGATAACATGCCACTTTTATTTAAGCGCTTCGCATACAAAGAAAATATTTCATCAATGGGTTGCTGACGTATGGGTTCACCAGAGACATGCTGAAAAACATCATCGATAATCCAATCAAATTTGTCATTTCCATTGCGTAAATATTCGTAAGCATCTCCCTGAACCAGCTCTACATTTTCCTGAGGGATAGCAAAGAAGCGCTTGGCAATTTTAATGTGCTGAGGGTCCAACTCCACGCATACCAAGGTACTTTGTGGAAAAAACAACTTCAGCAAGTGCACGATGGTGCCGCCGCCCAAACCTAACACTAAAATACGCCGAGGCGCAGTTTCTTTAAAAAAACCGGGCAATAACAATAAATCCCAAATAGCACCATTTATAGGCGTATTCGGGTTGTATTGACTGTGCAGTACGCCATTGGAATATAATCGTATTGAGGCACCTGCCGAGCGCACCTGATATTCACTGTCACCACACTGTTTGGAATAAAGCAGCGCCATTAATTGCCCTGACTTTTTTTGGCAAGCTTTTCTGCCACCTTGGCCGCGGCGACCAATCCAAATGAGGCGGTGATCATAGTAGACGCTCCCAATCCGCCAGAGCAATCCAGTTTTACAGTGCCGTCGGTGAACTGTTTTTGTTGGCAGACAGTGCCATCTGGCTTAGGATATTTTAATTGTTCGGTGGAATATACGCAGGGAATGCCGTAGTTACGCTTTTCATTACGGGAAAAACCGTATTCACGGCGCAGCAGACTACGCACTTTTCTGGCCAGAGGATCATTAAATGTTTTATTCAAATCTCCCACGGTAATGCGAGTAGGGTCGGTTTGCCCCCCTGCTGCCCCGGTCATAATCATCGGTTTCTTACGGCGATTACACCAAGCAATAATAGCAGCCTTTACCTTAACCGAATCAATGGCATCCACTACAAAGTCCATGTCTTCAAGGTACTGGGTAATGTTATCCAGGGTGATGAAGTCCATAACAGGTGTGACATTAATGTCTGGGTTAATCAGGCGTAGACGCGCAGCCATGGCCTCTACTTTTAAATGACCCACACTAGAATTGAGAGTATGGATTTGGCGATTGGTATTGGTGACACAAATGTCATCCATATCGATCAAGCGGATATGCTCAAAACCGGTACGAGCCAGGGCTTCAGCCACCCAAGACCCCACGCCGCCTATGCCCACCACCACAATTTTGGCATTTCTAAAGGTTTCTAAAGCCGGTTCCCCATATAAACGGGCAATTCCGGAAAATCTATCTCGGTAGCTCACAACAATAATTATCCAGGTAAATTACTTTGGCGATTATACCTACAAGTTAGGTAAACGCCGATATTTGGCAGTCGCATCCATCAAATTTATCCCAATTTTCCCCGTCAAACCTCTCTATTAGCGATAAATATGCAGGAATATGGATTATTATCCTTGGTACTTTAGTATTATCGCCATCCTCTACTAAAATAATATACACCCCATGTACATGTATCACTCATTTGTCGCCTGGAGGCTGGAACCATGAATACCGAAGTACAGTTTAATTCAGGCACAGGCTACAACCTGGCAATTTTAGGAGATCAGCCATCTCCTTCGTTTGAGGTGCGCAATATTGTGCGCTTTATGGAGCAATCTCCCAGCCATGATAGCAATGGATTATTGGCGCACCTGCAACTGGAAAAGCATCAGCTTGAAGAAGCTAATCTGCCTGCTTACAAGGTGTTGGAAGCATTTCAATATTGCTGCCACAAGCTTGAGCCATTAGCGGGTGCGCAAATTGGTACACTTTATAAAGTGAAAGACCTAGATGCCTTTGGCTATGCCATGTCTTCTTGTTTAACCTTAAAACAAGCTTTGGTAATGGCCGACAAATACGATTCCGTACTGGGCCACCTCGTTAAACGCAGCGCTCAACAACAAGATGATGTATTGGTAAACCAGCTTGTAAACGTACAAGAGATGGAACCTAAAGCCTTGGCTTTCTTTGTTACCCTGGGTGCCAGCGCCCGACTTTATATGGCCCGCAGCATTTATGGTCAGAGCTTTAATTTTTCCTCTATCTCTTTTAATTTTGACGATGAAGAAAATCGCCAGAAGTATGAAGATATATTTGGTTGTGAAGTTTTATTCTCACAACCCATTAATAGCTGGAGCTTAAATAACGCCGATTTAAATAGGGTAACCACCGCTGAAAATGAAATTCGCGTTATTCAAGACTTGCCCTATAGCAATGCTTTATTAGAAAAGCTCAATTCAAAAGACGAATTAGTCAGAAAAGTTCAGCAAATACTGATCCGCAGTGGCGGCGACTACCCCGATATTGAACTGCTGGCCAGCACCTTTAAAGTTAGCTCACGTACCTTGCGCCGCCAACTGTCAAAACTGGATACATCTTACCAACGAATACTCAATCAAGTACGTCGAGAACTGTCCATTGATTACCTTACTCAAACCCTAATATCCATTGATGATATATCCACGCTAATTGGCTTTAGTGATGTGACCAATTTCCGCCACGCATTTAAAAAATGGGTGGGGAAAACTCCCAGCTTTTACCGAAAATCACATCTAAATCAGTGACTTAGCAAAAACAGCGACAGGACATTTATTGCCATCCCGTCACATTTTTGGCCAAATAACACCTGACTATTATGACTTAATATGAATACCCTCTTAGTACTACAAAATCGTAGTTGTGAGGGTAAACATGAATACTATAAAAAAAATAAAATTAGCCACCGCCATTGCCGCAGGTATGACCTTAATAGGTTGTGGTAGCAGCAGTGACAGCGATGCAGTTACTACCGCATCAGGGTATGAAATTCCAAGTGATGCTATCTATGTATCAGCCGATGCCGCAGACGGCACGGATATAACCGAAGCATTTGTAGAAGCCGTAACAGATGTCGCCACTGATGCCGTTATCGTTTTACCTAAGGGTAACTTTACCATCAGCGCGACTGTCAACGTAGTGGCTGCCAATGGCATCACCATTACTGGCCACGGTATCGATGCCACCAAATTAGACTTTTCAACATCAGCCGGTAACGACGGTATCTTTTTTGACGGCGGTAACAATCTAACCATTCGTGACCTGGGTGTGTACGAGGTGCCTAAAAACGGCATTAAAGCAGATGCTGTAAACGGTATTCATTTTGCGTACACAGCAGCCGTTTGGGAAACACCTCTTGACGCTGGTGGCGAAGATAACGGCGCTTACGGTTTGTACCCAGTTTCAAGCGAAAACGTGTTAATGGAATACAACTACTCTAAAGGTTCTGCTGACGCCGGTATTTATGTGGGCCAGTCAAACAACATAGTTGTTCGTCACAATGTAGCTGAGCACAACGTTGCCGGTATCGAAATTGAAAACTCCACTATGGCCGATGTTTATAACAACGAAGCCTTTGACAACTCAGCCGGTATTCTAAGTTTTGACTTACCAGGTTTGCCACAAGCATCTGGTGCCAATGTTCGTATTTTCAATAATACTACCTATGCAAATAATACTGCCAACGTTGGTAGCGGTACCGTTGGTGCAGTACCAGGCGGAACAGGCATACTCATCTTAGCCACCAGTGATGTTGAAATTTATAACAACAATATCCGTGATAACAAAAGTAACGGTGTCACTATCACTAGTTTCTTCCTAATGGATGCTGAACTGGATGACAGAGATTACGCCGACACTATTGGTAAAGGTTGGACGCCTACTGTTAAGAACATCAACATTCATGACAATACTTTTGAAAACAACAGCTCTGAGCCATTAACCGGTACTTTATTTGATGAAGTATTTGGTGGATATGCTGCTTACTACCAATCAGTTCCTGCTGTTATTTATGACGGTGTTGGCGAATTATTGGCGAATGCTGGAGGCCTTGCAGCCATAGGAATTCCAGCCTATACAGACGCAGAGAAAAGCTGTGCCAGCAATAACACCAATGCAAACACTAATGACTTAGCGTTCACTATTGGCTCCATCTTTGGTGTTGATCCTACCGATACCGATCCAAGCAACTTCGATGCGGATTCTAATCCAGTTGAAACACTGCGCTTTAGCGCCATGGGTGACGAAGCCACCATCCTTAACTGTGCCACGGCACCTACTCGCTTAACCGCCGCTACCGTAACCTTCAAAGGTGATAAGTACGGCTGCTTAGGTGATGATGCTGAATTAGCAGCTTGCGCACTTTAATTTCCAGTTAATTTTAAAAACCCTGGCCATCTTTTTGGCTAGGGTTATTCCTACCTTAACTTTATCTGGGCTATGCCCGATTTATTAAGAATTTTTATCGAGGATAGGCTTATGAAAAAAACAAATTTAACCAAATTATTACAAGCATCGGCCCTGCTAGTTAGCGGCGCGTTGCTTTCTGCTTGTGGTAGTGATGATTCAACTGATTCATCAGCTGCAGGCAGTACCGATATCTGTGTAAGCACCGGGACAGACGTTAACTGGGAAGCCTTGTTAACAGAGAATTGCGAAAAATTATCAGATTATAATTTATTTAGTGATAGCACAGATCCATCATCAAACCCCAATAGCACAGGTATTCCTTACGATTTATCTACACCATTATTTACCGACTACGCCAGTAAATATCGTTTTGTATTTGTACCCGAGGGTGAGACTGCAACCTATTCTGAATACGAAGTGATGGAGTTTCCTGTCGGCACAGTGTTAGTTAAAACATTTTCATTACCCGATGACACCTCTAACCGTGATGGCGGCGAAACTAAAATTGAGACACGCTTATTAATCAACCGCGCCGATGGCTGGACATCTTTGCCCTTCTACTGGGAAACAACTGAAGATGCCAAATATGTTGTTGCTGGAAAAACAGTTAGCGATGTAAGCATCACTCATAATGGCGAAGTGAAAACATTTGACTATTTAGTGCCACAAAAAAACCAGTGTACTAAATGCCACACAGTCAGCCCTATGCTTCAAAATTCTGAAGACACCAGAACGGGAATATTTAAGCCGATTGGCCCTAAGGCCCGTTACCTAAACCATAATTACACCTATAGCGATGCAACAGGACCTGAGAACCAATTATTAAAATGGGTGGAAGCGGGTATTTTAACTGGCTTGCCAACTGATGAAACTACGATAGATACGGCTGCGGATTTTCATGATGATACCGTCATCGCAGATCTAGACTCAGATGCCTTGAATTTAGCAGCACGCAGCTACCTAGATATTAATTGTGCTCACTGCCACCGCTCTGAACTCACCATTCCAGAGCCATTCTACGAAGGGCCAGCCGGAGACAGTGGCCTACAAGTAGAGTTTAACCGTGACTTTGCCGCCGACCCAGGCAAGTTTGGTGTTTGTAAATCTGCAGTGGCCAGCGGTCATGAAGATTTCCCAAGAGATATCATTCCTGGTTTCGCCGACAGCTCTTATTTGCCATTTAGAATGAATTCCTTAGACGGCACGCACAAAATGCCTGAACTAGGCCGTAGCATTGTTCATACCGAAGGCGTGGATTTAATTAAAGCTTGGATCGACAACATGGATGCCGACGACTGTAACCTTAACCTATAGCTCTAGCACTAACGCACAACCCCTAAAGCCAGCGACACAGCAATGTGTCTCTGGCTTTTTTTGTTTTTAGGGTATGATGTAGTCTAATTGCTCTTTAGATTGTGTCAGTTTTATCATGCTAGATTTAAATCAAATGGCCATGTTCATTCGCGTGGTGCAAGAAGGCAGCTTCACCGCCGCTGCCCGTAGCTTGAACATCCCAAAATCCCGGGTTAGCCGGATGATCACCGACCTTGAAGACAAGTTAAACTTGCGGCTACTGGAGCGCACCACCCGAGATGTCCGCCCAACCGATGTGGGTTTACAATATTATCAGCAATACAAACCCCTATTTGAAGAAATTAACGACATCCATAGTCGTATCAGTGATCACCAAGAAGAGCCATCTGGCCACTTAAAAATCTCAGCGCCGGTGGGATTTGCCATTGAATTAATGGGACTATGGACTGCTGAGTTCAGGCGGCTGTACCCCAAAATTGATTTAGAACTGGTATTTAGTGATAGTGACATAAACCTCATTAGAGACGGGTTTGACGTGGGCTTTGTCATAGGTCACCAAGAAGATTCCAGCCTAATTGCCCGCAAGTTCTATAATACCGCCCCGGTACTGTGTGCCAGCCCTGCCTTTATTAAACAGTACGGACCTTTTACTCATCCCGAGCAGCTAAACACCGTTCCCTGGGTCAGCATTGGCAGTCGCCAGAATAAAATGCACAACGAATGTTTGATTCATAAACACAGTGGCGAACAAATTCGGGTTAAACCCAACCCTGCCATCAAAGTAAATCACAATGATGTGGCGATTCACCATATGGTAGCCGGTCACGGGCTAGCCATCAGTACCGAACTACTGACTTTCGAAGAGCTATTAAGTGGGAAACTAGAAACGATTTTACCGGACTGGCAGGTAGAAGAAGAACCCATTTACTTGGTCTTTCCAAGTGGGCGCCATCAAGCAAAAAAGGTACGGGCCTTTATTGATTTTGTGGTGGAAAAATCAGTGGAACTGCAACGAATTATTGAGCAGTGCAAACAACTAAGCAAGGAAGATCAAATGACTCAAATGCGAAGTGCATTAAAAAAAGATCCTATTTAGTTTTTTATAAACAAAACACACCTAATACAATAAACATCCCCTGAAATTTTGCTCCTGCAATTTTAGGATACCGCTCATCCATGAACATAAAAAAGGAGGCGTTAGCCTCCTTAATATCTAAAATTTATTTATCGACTGATTAAAATTTCACATGTCATTAATTTGCAAAGCCGTCTTGGATATTTGAATTTTCTCATGCTCTTCCATATCCAACAAATTTTGAAACACTGCCTTTACCGCCGATGAGCTCGCATCATTTACCATCCCTTGATAAAGATCGATAAAGTAATCATCTAGTTTAAGTGCCATTGCCACCACGTCATCTGTATCCATATGATCACTCACTTCAATTTCCGACATCACATCTTTTAAATCTTGATCTGGCGCATATTGGAACCAACTATCGAGCACACCCTGGCTTTCATCGTGGCCAAATTTATCAAGGGTGGCTTCTAAATGATCCTCATGTCGTTTTAAGTATTCCAACAACATACTGACACGAGCCTTACCATTTTCCTCACTAAGCTTATGGTAAAACTGGCTAATCTGCTGATGTAAACGACGACTGTGATCCACTACATCCTTCACCGTTTTAAAATGCATCACCTCTCCCCTATTCACCTAATGCCTTAAAGTATAGACATTAATTTGAAATTGGCAGTTGAACAAAGAATGGGAGAGGATCTATATTCCATGATGATATATATGAATATGTTGGTGTTCATCAAAGCCACCAAGGTTGGGCTGAGTTTCCCCCTGGTATTTAGCCACCGGACCATAATGGCTTAACTTGGTCTGAGCACGGCTTTCGGCCCAAATTACTGGGCATTCTTTGGAGAATAAAGTTTGCGCCAACCCATGGTTTCGGGTGTCATATAAAACATCCCCCACTACAATTAAGTCTACGTTTTCAGCCTGCTCTAAATTGTCACAGCAGCTAAGTTCAAAACCGTTTAGCCTCGCATTTTGCTGCGAAGCCAAATGAGCCATGGGATCTATATCACAGGCCCGAGCCTCAGTTGCACCTGCTTTCAATGCTGCAATGGCAACAATGCCACTGCCGGCTCCAAAATCACAAATACGCTTACCTTGCACCAATTTGGGATTATCTAAAATATAGCGTGCAAGGGCACGACCACTAGACCAAGCAAAAGCCCAATAGGGCATGTTGGCCCAAATACTTTCCACCTGATCAGGGCTAAAGTTAACTTTGGCCACTGAGTCTTGTAATAGGTACAGCTTCATATCTAAATCGTTCAAGTAACATGTCTCAAGCTCGGCTTGAAACAAATTTTTAATCTGATCTGCCATGCTTTGCAATGCTTGATTTTTTTCAGCCATACTCTTAATCATATATTGGTCAATCATTTCTTGGCCCTATTAATTTTCATAATCGCTATGAATTTAAAAGTAGAAATTAAGCCTGATGCTTCTTTTGATTACGTAATACTTTTTCTAAGTAATGTCGTGCTTCCATGCTCGGCTGCTTTTTACGCAAACGCCACAACACATCCTCTACCGACATATTGTTAATACGTTCAATGGCCTTCTTACGACTCTTATGAAAAGTTTTAAATACATTACCCGAACCACTGTTATAAGCACTAATAATGCAGTACAGCTGACTGGTGGGGTGCTTTATATCGCGTAAATAGCGATCTCTTAAAATACTTAAATAGGCACTGCCGGTTAAGATATTATTCTTGGGATTAAATAAATACTGGCGGCTAGGCTTGCCTTTCTTTTTATAAATTTTTTGAAATACATCAGCGCCTGCTGTTGCCGGAATAATCTGCATTAAGCCATAGGCATTGGCATGACTAACGGCAAACGAATTAAATCCGCTCTCGGTTTCTATGATGCCAAGAATAAGAGATTCGGGTAAATCAAAACGGTCGCTGGCCTGGCTCACCCAAGCTTTAACTCCGGTCGCAGCCACCTGTTTGTGATTTTTAACCAGCTTAATATTCACCCCGAAACGCTGGCCGTCGTTGGTGTCTTCAACCAACAAATGGTGCTCAATCATATATTGCGCAAACTTTTGCGCCCGCCAGGCATACTTAATGGGTTTACCATCGCGATCCAATACACGGCCGTGCAAAAATGGCTTACCTTTAACATCAACCGCTTGGGCAGAATAAATATCCACAGCATTAGGGTCGTCTGGCGTTAACAAGGCGGTTACGATGGCATTTTTTAATTGTTTTAATGGCTCGCTAGTGGCGATGGTTTCGACAGATAATAAACCTGTTTCAAAATCTACTCGGGCTCGACTGAGGTAGTCATCGAGGTATTTCACATAGGCTTTTTCACTAGAAAAACTCGCTTGATCTCCCCAGTGCTGATTCACCTCATCATTAAAAAAAGCATATTCCAACAACAGCGACTGCACGTCTTCTGGTAGCTGAGCAAAGTTTTCAGGTAGGGTATTTTGTGCCCACAAATATGCAGGGCTGAGGGTTAGCAATAGCCACAGGTAGAAATACTGCAAAGGATAATCTCAATGAAAAAACTGATGCAGTATAACACGATGGATAAGATATTCGATTTAGCCCACTCTCGGGCTAAATTCACACAACCATGAAATCAGCGGGCTTCGCGGCGTAAAGCAGAAGAGGTAAAATCGCGACGTTTAAAATCAACATCCATATTAATCGGCGTGCGTTGATTATCTAGCCCCTCTACAAAATAACGCCCGCTAGGGAAGTCGTATGTCACCTCCAAAGTGGAATAGATCATGGGCACATCATAATAGTTAATGGTGTGGGCTTCTGTATGCTGAATTAACGCACCCTCTTCGTTGTATTCTTCAATAGAGACAATTTGCCAGCTGTCTTCATCAAAGTAGTAACGACGTTTATGGTAAACATGTTTCATACCGGTGCGTAAATTAGCTTCCACCACCCAAACACGATGGGGCTCATAACGAATTAAATCTGGATTTATGTAATGCTGGCCAGCAATTTTATTAATGCTCAAACCGCCTTCATGCAATTTATAAGCATTATAAGGCACGTACTTTTCCTGTTTACCCAGCAAGGTCCAGTTATACAAGTTGGGCGCGCCATTAAACATATCGACCTGGTCAATGGTACGTAAGCCATTACTATCTATGTCTGAAGTATCATAAGATAAATTGGGTGAACGGCGAACACGGCGTTGGCCTGGCATATACACCCACGCCTTACGTGGTGACCGCACTTGGTCTAGGGTTTCATGCACTAGCGTTAACTGGCCTGAAAACTTAGCGGGTGCAAGGGTTTTGCGCTTTCCAAAAAAGATCTTGTTATCAATTTCATCCAGCGTAACGCCCTGTTCGCTATAAGCAAAATAGTACTTATATTCTCGGGTAAAAATGCTTTTATAGCCTGATGAAGTGGTGTTTAAAGTTGACGATACGTGCTCCCAGCTTAATCCTCTGTACCGTAATGTATGATTCCACAACACTTCAGCACCATTTTTAGGAATAGGAAATGGGCTAGACATAATAGTATCGGTTACACCCGTACCGTATTTCATGAGCTCTGCGGTTTCAGCATTTTTTCTGACAGCGTCATATACAAATTGTGGGTAAGCAGCACTACGGTGGGATGGGTATACATGCATGGAAAAACTGGAGTATTTTTGCATCAATGCAATTTGGCCTGGCGTTAAATATTTTTCAAATTCTTTATAATTATCAGAATTAATCACCTGCTGAATTTCATCTGCATTAAAAGGGTCGGCGTGAAACTGCCCTTTTTCAAAGCCGGTTGTAACTTTAGTAATGCCTCGGCCCCAGGCTGGAATACTGCCTGATTCATTGCCTGCACGCTCTGCACCCATAGGGGTTAAGCGTTTGCCCAACTGCTGCGCTTCTTCATAAGAAACCTTAGAAAAGGCGCCAGAAGAGATTACTAAACACAGCATTAATATAGGAAAACCGAGAATTTTTTTAAACACAGACACTCCCACCAGCCAGCAAGATATCGAGGGCTTAAGGTTTTATATAGATTATTGAGACTTTAACGGTGCGCAGTCTATCACGCATAATGCGACATTATTAGACAGAATGCGCAAACGATGTGTTTTGAGGTTTTACATTTCATTACAATATTTGATTTTTTTGATCGTTATTCTCCGCTTAAAAAACAGCTAATAAATAAGATCAATTTCATTGTTAAAAAATGCCAAGATTAAATTTTAATAAGAGCGGTAGCCGCTACTTCTTTGGCTTGCACTTCTCCTACTAAAAGTTGCACCAACTTTAAGGCAAAGGCCATGGCGGTTCCAGGTCCTTGGCTAGTCACAATATGACCATCAACCACCACCGTTTCATCCACATATAATGGCAGTTTCTCTTCACAACCGGGATAACATGTTGCTTGTCTTGCCTGTAACAATCCATGATGAGCCAGCACCAGTGCAGGTGACGCACAAATAGAGGCGATCCATTTATGTTGCTTATCTTGCTGCATTAACAGGATTTTTAATAATTCGCTGTCTCTTAAATACTCGGCTCCGGGTAAGCCGCCTGGGCATATAATCATGTCGAAGCTCTGATCTTTTACCTGATTTAAATCTACATCGGCTACAATTTTCACACCACGAGATGCCTCTATTTGGCGCCCAGTGACACTGGCTAACGTGATATTAACGCCGGCTCGCACCAGTATGTCGGCAATAATTACAGTCTCCATTTCCTCAATGCCTTGGGCAATAACAATCAGTGCATTCGCCATATTGGTTCCCTTTATGGTTTAAATAAATAGACGATTAAGAAAGCTTCATAACTCGTTTAAAATTCTGGCTACTGGCTTGGTAAACTTGAGTAATCGTTTCATCTCTCAACATTGAAATGTGTTGTGCTATTAGAGGAATGTTAAGCGGTGTATTCACTTCCCCTTTTGCAAAAGACGGCGCCATGTCTGGGCTGTCTGTTTCTAAAACATATGCGTATTGAGGCAATAGCTTAATCATCTTATGCATGGCCTTAGCTCGATCATAGGTCAAGGCTCCACCCAAGCCTAAAACAAACCCCAGTTGAATATAATTGTGTGCCTGCTGAGTGCTACCAGAAAAGGCATGGATGATGCCCCCCTCTGAAAATTTCAATCGCTTCAAGATACTACACACTTGGTCATGGGCCTTACGGCAATGCACTATAATAGGTAGCTGATATTTCTTTGCTAACATCACCTGGCTTTCAAAAAACTGAACTTGCCTCTCATGGCTTTGTGAATCTAATAATAAGTCTAGGCCAATTTCGCCCACTGCTAACGGCGGCTCATTTTCTAGCAAAGTTTCCAACAAAGACAAGTCTTCTAGTTCATGCTCTTTTAAAAAATATGGATGCAAACCCAAAGCAATATAAACGAAACTTTCATTTACTTTATTTTGGTTATCCTTGAACTCTTGCACGCGCTTAAATTTATTGGCACTAATGGCAGGCACTAAAACATGATCACAACCCGCCGCTAACAAGCGCTGCGTTAAATCTTGCTCTTCACTAAATTCATCAAAATCCAAATGACAGTGGCTATCGATCCAGCCCATTCCGGCCTCTCTGTAATTTGTGGTTAATCTACAATAAAAGTTGAAAATTTATTTTAGCGGTGAGATTAATTTCACTATATAAATCAGCATCTTAACCAATATTATTACCGATTTTAACAATTAGCTATAGATAGCTAGACAGCGAGCCACTTGAACTTTTGCCAAGCCCCCTCATTAATACATTAGAGCCCGAGCACTTTATAAAGGATAGCTTAAGGTTATTGGTGAAATGGCCGCTAGAATAAATATGAGAGAGATTAAAAGGTTAAGGTATCAGGCCATAGAATTAGGCAAGCTTTTTGCTTTATAACTACTAACAGGCAGACGGCAGTCAAATATTAGCCAGTCCAAAGGCCCCTTGTGGAGGTAAGCCATGGATATTAGCAAACACGAACTACGGGAAAAAATCATTCACCCCACCTTAAAATACCTGGGTAAAGCAGGTATCGCAGCAGAAAACGTGCTGGTGGCCATTGCGACCCAAAAACAATGTGAATTAAACGCGCATCATAATAATAAGGGCTTGGGCCCTTACGAAATAGACTCGAACAGCCACCAAATGGTGTGGGATAAGTATCTGGCCTTTCATCCTGATCTGGCCAGCCGCATACGGGGCTTGGCATCCCAGCGAGCATTTTTAGAAGACCCTCATAGTGAGCTGGCCACTAATTTATGCTATTCCACCGCCATAGCTTGGGTTGTTTACATTTTACACCCACAAGAGCTTGAGCACTGCGTAGCTTAAGTACACCCCTAAACATCAGTGCCTTTAAATAGTCACTGGTGTTTACACTCCCCCACTCTGATTTACTTTAACAATACGACAGCTAATACCTCTAAATAGCTTGCTGATTTGCAAGGTGCTTTGCATTTTGCAATGACTCTGTTAAATCACGACTCTACCTATACCCTCCCTCTAACCCTAATGTTCTAAATTCAATTTTAGCGGCAATCCCTTAAGCTTGTTACAATTGCGCTTTTGCCATTAGCTTAAATCATGAAGCCGTTTCATTTAAAACAATTCTCCATTGAACAAGATTCATGCGCTATGAAGGTCACTCTAGACGCCTGTTTATTGGGTGCCTTGTGTGAAATTCAGCAAGCCCAAAAGATTTTAGACATAGGCACTGGTACGGGTCTGCTGGCACTAATGAGCGCGCAACGCAGCCAAGCGAGCATCGATGCCATCGAACTGGACCCTGCCGCCAGCCAGCAAGCTGCACAAAATGTAAGTAACAGCCGATTTTCAGATCGTATTCGGGTATACCAGCAGAATATAAAGGAATATCTTAGCCCATATCTTTATGACCACATTATTTGTAACCCGCCTTTTTTCAGCGACCACTTAAAAGGGCCCAACAAGCAGCGCAACCAAGCCAGACACAACGATCAACTTAGCTTTTCCCAGCTTTGCCAATCTATGGCCAACCACCTAAGCCATGATGGTAAGGCCTGGATTTTACTGCCTTGCAGCGAATTTAATGGATTTATTCAGGATGCCAACGAGCAAGGTTTAAACTTAACTCAAGTATGGCAGTTGCACAGTCGCCCTAATAAAGAAGCCCATCGCTACGTATTTAGCCTTGAAAAGACGTCTACTCAGAATTCAACAGGACTTTGTGCTCTTGATAAAAAACAACAGGTATTTATTTACGAGCCGACCGAAAATAACTATAGCGAGCAATTTAAATCTCTGCTGGCCGACTTCTATCTTAAATTGTGAGCTGCTAAACTGCGCCTTTTAATTAATATCGTCGGTACTTATGAAATTTTTTAGTATATTTGTTCTGGCAGGGGCCCTTGTCTCAGCCTTTTTAGGTGGGTATTTCTTTCCTCATCACGGCGTCACTGCCGCTAGCACGACTGAAAAGACCGTGGTTAAAAGTCACTTTACCAGTGCCACCTTGCCCGACTTTTCAACCTACACCGATGTTAAATTAAAGAAATTGGATTTTTTCTCTTTCATGCTGCCAAGAGTAAAGCAGGCCAACCAGCTTATCTTGCAAGAGCGTGACTGGATTAAAAGCCTTCAACACAAAAGTGATACATTTGAGCAAGCGCAGATGGATCGACTTTTAGCGCTCGCCAAAAAATATAAGGTTAAGTTTCAGCAACCTAATGAAATCATAGAAGAGCTATTAATACGCATCGATACTGTGCCAGCATCCTTAGTATTAGCACAGGCCGCAAATGAATCAGCTTGGGCCACATCCCGTTTTGCGGTACAAGGGAATAACTTATTTGGTCAATGGTGTTACGTGAAAGGCTGTGGCTTAATTCCGAGGAGTCGTGGCGCAGATCAACACCATGAGGTAGCACGCTTTAAAAATATTCAGCAGTCTATCGACAGCTATATGCGTAACCTAAACAGCCAAGCAGCTTACACAGATTTACGAGATTTACGTCAAGATATGCGCGAGGACAACAGCACCGTTAGTGGACTAACGCTTGCTAAAGGTTTGTTAAAATACAGCACTCGACGTGAAGCATATGTTGAAGAAATTCAAGCCATGATTAGGCAAAATCGATTAGCCCAATACGATAAATAGCCTTATCCGTTATCCTGATCAACGCCGCTCTTTGCCATCCATGGCACCGCGTCATACCGTACACCCTGTACATAAAAAGCCAGACTATATAGTCTGGCTTTTTTTATGGGTGACGTAATCTAAATAATTACAATAACTCAGGATAAAAAGACCAGGCCACAAATCGGCTAATTTTATTACCTTGTCCCATATCCACAAATTTGACTTTGGGTACGTTAAAAGAATTTAAAATTTTCTGAATCACGGCTATGTTCTCTTTCTTGGAAACTAGGCAAGTAAATACACCCACCTGTTCCTTAAAGTTTACACTTTCCGCAATCATACTCTTGATAAAGCTTAACTCTCCGCCTTCACACCAAAGCTCATTATTTTGGCCAGAAAAGTTTAAACTGTCATTTTTAAAACGAGCCTGAAGTGTCGAACCTCGCTTATCTTTATTGTGCTTAAGATTTTTGTTCTTGCGCTCACTGCTGGCTGAGGCTTCTTCTTGCGATGCATGAAAAGGTGGATTACAAAGACTAAGATCAAAGTATTCATCACCGATAATAATATCGCGGAAAAATTTATTTTGATCAGCTTGCTGGCGTACTTTTATTTGCTTAGACAACCCCTTATTTACCTTCACCAACTCTTTAGCGCAATTTACAGCAATGGTGTCTACATCGCTTGCAACAAAACGCCAGTTAAAGGCACGACTTCCCGTCAACGGATAAATCAAGTTTGCACCGGTACCAATATCTAATACATTCACTCCACGGTCTTTAACATCTGGTAGCAGGTCCTTTAGGTGGTAAAGATAATCAACCCGACCAGGAATAGGCGGGCATAAGTATCCTTGTGGTAAATCCCAAAAATCAATTTGGTAATCTTTTTTAAGAATCGCCTTATTCAACGCCTTAATGGCCAAAGGGTCGGAAAAATCCAATGTCAGTTGGCCTTTTTGCCCTGTTATTAAAAATGGTTCAAGCTCAGGCAAAACTTTTGACAAGGCCTTCATGTCATAAGAGCCACTATGGGGATTATCTATATGCATATTTACTTCCTACTACTCTACTAAAGCGTATTTAAAATTCCACACCTGTACCACCCAAACCACAATAGCCTGTGGGGTTTTTATGCAAATATTGTTGATGGACATCTTCGGCGAAATAAAATTCTTTGGCTTTTTTAATTTCTGTGGTGACCTTGCCAAGGTTAGCTTTATTAAGATTATCTTGATAAAGCCCCATACTTTTTTCAGCAAACATTTTTTGCATGTCATCGGTCCAAAATATGGCTGAACGATATTGACTGCCTTTATCATTGCCTTGCTGCATGCCCTGAGTGGGGTTATGTGCCTGCCAAAATACTTCTAATAATGTCCAAAAATCAGTCATTTCTTGGTTGTATACCACCATCACAGTTTCAGTGTGGCCTGTCTTGCCAGAACAAATATCTTCATAAGTAGCATTTTTAGTAAAGCCGCCCATGTAACCCACTGAAGTGCTGTATACACCTGGTTGTTCCCACAAAAGCTTCTCCGCTCCCCAAAAACAGCCCAAGGCAAAGTAGGCTTTCTGAGCATGGGTAGGCCAAGGCCCTTGGGTCACATTTCCTAATACCGCATGCTTTGGCGCCACGGTTATAATATCTTCTCTGTGAGGCAAGGCTTGTTGGCGACTGACCATTGTTTGCTTATCCATTAATACACCTTAAAAATTTAAAATAATGAAAATTGACTGAATTCACTGGATTCTTTATCACTAACAGGGCTATCAGGGTTAAGTATCTCGCCCCTTTTTTCCTGTAACGCAGCTTTTGGTATTGGCCATAATCGATCGCGCAAACCACTTGATCTTTGCACTCGAGATTTAAGCCCGCTAATGACAACAGACTCACGGGCCAGTAGCGTTAGCTTTTTCTTGGCGCGAGTGATGCCTGTGTAGATCAATTCCTTGCTAATAACGCTGGCATGATAATCAGGTAAAACCAAAGCACAATGGGAGAATTCTGACCCCTGGCTCTTGTGTACTGTCATAGCATAAACCGTTTCATGAGCAGGCAATCTGGAGGGTTGAATCCATCGCACTTCACCCTCGCCACCAATGAAAGCCACTTTTGGCCGAACCACGCCTAATTCATCCATCAGAGGAAGTATAATGCCAATGTCGCCATTATACAGATTCATACCATAATCGTTCTCCATAACCATGACCGGCCGCCCCATATACCAAGCTGGGGCATTATCACGGGCGCTTACAGTGAAAAGAGCCGACTCAATCGCCTGGTTTAAGCCTGCGACACCTAAAGGCCCATCTCTTAAGGCCGTTAATATTTGAAATTGATTGAAGGCGTTATGAACATTGAGCACCTGCTCATCCGTCATGCCGCTTGGATCAATTAGTGATGTGTAAGCTTTATACTCTTTGGCGGAGTCTTTAATGAAAGTTGTAAAGCTTTCGTCTTTTAGCGCTATTAAATTTAGGTCCTCAAAGCCAGACTGCGCCGCTTTTTGCCATTCTCTGAAAGAGCCTTTATTGGCAGCACGGGCCAGATGTCCTATGCCACTGCTTTCATGGAAGCGATAGCTGGTTCTTAACTTGCAGACATGATCTCTGAGACTAGAACCTACTTTTTCAATTTCACATTTATCTAACACTTGCTGACTGAGTGCGTTAATTAATTCAGCATTATCTTCACTGAAGCCGTGCTGAGTTTCGTTATCACAAATATCAGCCAAAACACTGCCAGCCTCCACAGAAGCCAACTGATCTTTGTCCCCGAGTAAAATTATTTGTCCATGCTCTGGCATTGCATCTAGCAGCTTGCTCATTAAAGGTAAATCCACCATAGAAGCTTCATCAACAATTAACACATCAAGATGTAAGGGGTTAATATGATTATATTTAAACTCACTGCGCCTATTGCGACCTAATAACCGGTGTAAGGTGCTGGCCTCACTGGGAATGTGCTTTTTAATATTATTATCTATTTTCAGCTTTTGTTTGGCGCCATTAATAGACTCTGTTAAACGCATGGCTGCCTTTCCCGTAGGAGCTGCCAGTTTAATGATAGGTAGACGCTTAAAATGAGTTTGATAAAGATTGACTAATAAAGCCAACAACCGAATCACGGTCGTGGTCTTACCTGTACCCGGGCCACCACTGATAACCGAGAACTGTTTATTGGCTGATACACAGGCAGCAACCGCTTGCCAATCAACGGCCTGGCCGTCTTCACTTTTAGCCAGTGAAAATAATTCTTGAATCATTTCCTTCTGCCCTGTCACTTGCCACGGCATGGGCTTTAGTTTTTTCGCAATAGCATCATGCAAAGAAGCTTCATACAGCCAATAACGTTGAAGATATAAACGACTACCGTGTAATACCAGAGGCAACTGGATGGCCTTATTCATCAACTCCTCTGATCCGAGTACTTTAACCACATCGCTTTTTGCAATAGTTTCCTGCAACTGGCTTAGCTGTTTGGCCTCAAGAAACTCGGTAGCTTGAGAGAAGTCTAAACAGATATTGCCTTGCCCCAAGGTTTGGCTTAATAAAAAACCTACTAATTCAAGCGCTTCACAGCGACTATCTAATTCTTTTAAGAAAGCCGAAAACTGAAGGTCTATTTCACGAACGGGCCGGCCTTCAAGTTTTTCCAAAATTTGTGAAAGAGTAAGGTTGGCCGATGCATTTAATCCATTCATTAAGCTCGCTCTCCCTTCTCTAAAAGAGAGTTAATATCAACTTCCTCTTTAATAAGATCATCCAAGGATTCAATCAATTCCCTGCTGGGTTTATGAAAATACTGGCCATAATGATTCTGTTGATCACTGGCGCTTAAACCGCGTAAAAACAAATAATAACCGCCACCTATGTGTCGATCATAATCATAGTCCGCTATGCGCAATTTTAATAAACGATGCAATGCCAGAGTATATATTACCATTTGAACATCATATCTGTGTTCACTCATGGCAACATGGGTAGCTAGCTGGTCATAGGCAGAATGTTCAGTACCAAGGAAATTGGACTTGTAATCCAAAATAAAATACTGCCCTTGCCACTCAAAGGTTAAATCAATAAAGCCCTTCAGCATGCCTTTTAACTGATAAAAATCGGTAGAGGCTGTTACCACATTTAGGCAAGGGTACTGAGCCAGTAATCTATTAAAGTCATGGCAATTAAGTCTTGATACAGGGAAATAAAATTCCATCTCCACCAATTTTTTACTGGGTGTCAATTTCTGCAGTGACAAGCCATCATGCAATAGCGGGGCTTGCAAAATATCACATAGCCAATCCTTCACCACGTCTAACCAGTGAGTTTCAATGGAAAAGCGCACCAGCAGGTCAGTAATGAGCTGATCCAAATCATCAGGCAAACAGCTAAAATCTATTTCTTCCAAAAGAGTGTGTAAAAAATTACCAGCATGTGCACCGCGGGGAAAAGCAAATGCACCAGCTAGTTCTTGCTCCACTTCTTTTTCATCGGCATTATTATCTGCGTCTTCGTCCTGATTCAAGCGGGCACTCATGGGCACATGAACATGACGAATAAGAGATGAAAAACTAGACATGATCCAGTTTTGTTTAATGCTACCACTAAATTCACGCACACTTTGCGCTTGCTCTATTTCTGTAATCTGAAGATAACTCTGTTCTTCTGGCATCGCCATCATGCTGTATATATGTGTAAATTTATCGAGTTTAGCCTGATCCGATAATGTGCTGACTAAGCCATCAACCTCGCCGTTGGCCAATACATGGTAAAGCGCGCTGGCTTGTAAGGTTTTGCTGAGCTTTTTATTATCTACATTCTTAGGCATAGCCACATAACATTTACTGGCGGCGCGCGTCAGCGCCACATACAACAAGCGCGCTTCTTCTGCCAATCCCTCAGTTATACGCTGCTCTTTAAAGTCACCCACCAAATCACAACGCAATTGATTTTTTTTCTCGTCATAAAATAATGGATCACTGGACTCTTTACCATCCCAACTAAAGGGTAAGAATACCACTGGATATTCCAAGCCCTTAGATTTATGAATAGTGACAATCTGTACAAGGTTAGCATCACTTTCCAAACGCAACATTTGCTGGTCTTCACTGCCAATGTTCACACTAATTTTATTGCTCAACCAACTTATTAACCCCTGCATCCCCTGCACTTCACAACTGGCATCTTGTAATATTTCAGCCAGGTGCAAATAGTTTGTTAAACACCGTTCGCCATTTTCTTCCTCACCAATAGAAGACAACCAAGTAGCCGGCAAATCTCGCTGATGTAACCAGTACATAAACATGGCCATAACGCCTTTTTTCAGCCAAATTTCACGGGCTTCATAAAGCTGAGAAAGCTGTGCTTCCCATAGCGCTTCGTCTTGCATAAATTCCTGTAGCGTTTGCAAGGACACCTGCCATATGGGATGAGCAATGGCATTACGAAACTGACTTTCACTTAATACATGAATGGCCTGTAACAAAGAGTACATAGCCATGGCCTGATCAGATTGAAAAATACTCTCTCGACCAACATAAACACTGCCAACACCTCGTTTACTTAAAGCCGTTTTCACCCATTTAGCTTGTTTGGCACTGCGCACCAATACGGCTATATCTTGAGCTTTTAAGAGCTGAGCTTTTAAGAGTTGAGCCTTTAAAGGCGCTCCCTCTTCTTTCAGAATTTCATCTTTTGAGGGTGCTTTACATAAAGTAGCTTGCCCAGTTTGTGCAAGGTTCAATAATTGGCAAATTTGTTCTGCCGCACCTTCAGCGCAACTATTACTGAGTTCCTGTTTACTGCTTACGCCCAAGCCGTCGGCAAGCATCCAGGTTAAAGCGGCCTCTTTTTTGTCATTGATATATAAAGATTTGGCATCACCCTTAGCCAGAACTTCTACAAAAGGAATATCCTCATCGTAAATAAAAGGGCGCTTGTGGCGTGTGAAAAACTGATTGGTGGCCGCCACCATTTCTGTGGTGGAGCGATAATTAGTATCCAAGCTATAAGCGCCATCTACCGCTCGTTTAGCCGAGATATAAGTGAAAATATCGGCACCACGGAATTTGTAAATGGCCTGCTTAGGATCACCAATCATAAACATGGCCAAGTGATTCAAATCACTGACTGAGGTGGGTGTCGGTATTGAGTCTATTAATTCTTTATTAAAATTAACGCCCTGGTAGATGGCACTAAAAACCCGGTATTGCAGGGCATCGGTATCTTGAAACTCATCCACCATGGCCACAGGGTACTGCTGGCGTATTTGGGCTAGTAACAGTTCACCGCTTTCCCCTTCTATAGCCTGATTTAATAGGGTTAAAAGGTCATCTGGCGCCAACACACTTTGTGCACTCTTTAGTTTCTTAAGCGTAATGCGTATTTGCTCAATTAACATAATCAGTAATTGATGGCTGGCATAAGTCCGACTCTCTTCAAACTGCTGGTAGGTTGTCACCCAAGCATCAAAGATTGCCACTATTTCGTGATCACAAGCCACTCCGCCTTTTTTCACCGACTTTTTAAGGCCTTCCACGGTAAAATAATTAAAGGTGTTGGCTTCTTTGCTGTTAATCGCCGCTGGATTTTCAACAAATTTATTAATGATCGCCTTGCGACCATCTAGCCAACGGGTAAAACTGCCGCTGGCTTTAGGGTTAGCCTGTATGGCGCTGAAGAATTCATCCCCACATGCTATCCATTTTTCTGAAAAACGTTTATGGATTTTTTCAAAACCTTCACTGACCTCTTCGTAATCTCTTCCAATTGGCCCCACATGAAAATCTACATTTTTATGTATAAACGGCACCACTTTATTTTGCAGGTCATCCGGTGTTTGCCAGTTTTGTAACAACAATGTCAGCGCTTTTCCTTGTTTAGGATAAACATGACTGCGCCAGACATCTCGCACTGCACGCTGAATAAAACTGGCTTCATCCATTGATAATTCAAAGTCATCGCTAACAGATGACTCAATGGCATTTTGCCTTAATAAACGCTGGCTAAAACCATGGATAGTATAAATGGCCGCCATATCCATTATTTGCATGGCATCTTTTAAACGCTGCTTAGCCTTTGATACATCACCTATATCATCAATGATGGTTTCAATTAAACTATCGCTGGATATATCGCCCTTTAAAGCATCATGTGCCTGTTTTAGACGTTTGCGAATACGGTCTCGTAATTCCTCAGTGGCGGCACGAGTAAAAGTCACTACCAGTATTTGCTCAGGACTTAGGGGCAAGCAATCGTGTCCCAAAACAAGACGCACATACAAGCTGGTTATGGTGTAGGTTTTACCGGTACCGGCACTGGCTTCAATTAGGCGAACCCCTTGAAGTGGGACCCTATCTACAATTAAAGGTGCGACTATTGATGGCGCGATTTCCACGGCCTCTGTTGTAACTAGATCACCTTGTAAATTTTCACTCATACAGGTGTTACCTCCATAAGTTTATCTGTGTGCCAAATATCATAAAGCACTTTGGAGAGTTCATGGGTTTGAGGCGGAATATCTTTTAACTGATTAAAGCAACGACGTACGTTTAAATCATCACACTCCCCTTCCTGACCAAAAGGGGGCGGGGAGCCATAGAAACTTTTTTGAGCTTCTTTTAAACGATTATCCAGTAAGGCACCCGCCTTCTCTTTTAGGTGAACAGGATTATAAAGTTGCCAGGCAGTTTGTGGCAGCAATGCCAACGGCGCTATCTGCCCCTGCTTATAATGCAATATTAATTCTTGTAAATAGCCCAAAGCTTTTTCTTGGGGGATAGTTTTAAAAGTAAGTAAATAATCCTGACAAATAACAACACACTGGCTGCCTAAGCCCTGAGCACACAAGCTTGCATGTTCAATAAGAGCAGGTATAACCGTTTTAGATTTAAGCTTGCTAGGTACCACTTTAACTAGGTTTTTCCCGTATACATTTTTTTGCCACCCCATGAGCGCTGTGGTCCCTTCTTCACCTTTTAAAGCGAAGTTTATGTTCACCTCTATTGGCGTAACAACCCTGTCTTGCATGTAATCTTCACAGTGCTGTAAAACTGGATCTATGCTGGCTCTTATTTTTTTCCATTGTCGCTCACCAATTTCACCAAAGGCAGCCATCCCTTCTGTGTAGATTACGTTGTCATCTTGATTAGCTTCGTTATTGATAAAATTGCTAATCACGTCTTGCTTAATTTGATACTGCTGCAAAAAATCCAGAGCAAAGGGCTCGTCATCTTCAAGTACGTCACTTTCAAAAAACAGATGAACCTTTAAAACCCGACTTAAATAATATTTAGCCGGGTGAAGATAAAACTGAATCAAATCATCTATTAATATTTCATTACTTTGTTTGAGGTTGGCGGCACTAATTTGAAGGCCCACCTCATCATCTTCAAGCGGAGTGTCTGCAGGCTTATCATGCACCGCTAGCCAATCGGCGTTATAACTAAATAAAGAAGAGTCGTCCTGATAATACCTTGGGTTAAAGGCTTGCAACGGGTGCTGAATAAGCAGTTCACTGTGTTCTTTAGTGGAGAAATTAAAGTTAGCCTGCACATAATCGATTAATTCAGCCAACACCACAGAGGGCGTTAAAGGTTCATCGTTTTGCTGGCTCTTGCTGCGATAACTCAACCAAAGGGATTGCCTTGCCGATAACATGGCTTCGAGAAACAAATACCTGTCTTCGTCTCGACGGCTTCTGTCACCCAATCGTTTACGACTATGCATTAAATCTAAACTGCTGGGGGTGACCGACCTAGGATAATCTTGATCATTAAGCCCCAATACCGCCACCACTTTGAAAGGGATGCTGCGCATAGGTAACAATGTACAAAAGTTTACCTTACCCACCATAAAGTGCTGACTACCTGCTGTTTTCTGTAAGCCTTGAGAAAGGCCATCCACCAGCACCGAATATTCTATTTCTTTTTCATAAAAGACACTTTGTACATGGCCATTCCAGTTTTCAAGGGTGAGGGATACTTGCTCTAGAATGTTGCGTTCTTCATCATCTACTTCGAAATAATTTTGCAGCATTTCATGAATGAATAAGCTCCAGTTTTGCGCACATCTTGCCTGAGTGCTTTCAATACTAAACTGGTGCAAGTCATTTACAAATTTCATTAATGGCCCCAATAAAGCAGCCTCCAAACCTTCTACATTGGCCACTGGTACTATGCCTAAAACAGTCTGGGATGAATTCATGGCATAACCCATTAGCAATCGCTTAAAACCATACAACCAGCTATTTTCTTGCCAGGCCGGTAAGTCCTGTTGTGCTCTATGAGTCGCATCAAATCCCCAACGAACGCCTGCTTCAATAAGCCAATTGCTTAACGGTTTTAATTGATGTTCTTTTAAGCCATATTTTTTGTAGATAGCAGGCATTTCCAGCAAAGCCAATACCTCACTTAACCCCATGCGCGTATTGGGCATATTTAATAGCAATAAAAATGCGTTAAGTAATGGGTGCTCGGCTTGTAAAGGCCTATCGGATATAGAATAGGGAATGCTGTGTTGGGCGGGGCGAGAATTAAAAACGGCATCTATAAATGGCGCGTAGCTGGCCACGTCTGGAATCATCACCACAATATCTTGTGGCTTCAGATTGTGAGTTGAACTTTGTGATTGAGTGTTTAACAAGTCTAATAAATGGTCGTGCAGCACTTCTACTTCGCGCATGGGGCTGTGACAACCTACCACTTGTAAACTTTTATCGTCCCTATCAATACGATTATCAAAGGTATCGTTTGTTGCCTGTCCTTGGCTTAAGTTTAATATTTGCCCTTGAATACTTTGCAACAAATTTTGCGCAGTTTCTCCAACAGGTTCTTCGTAAAAAGACGATTGCTCTTGTATGTGAGGCACATCCAATAATAGACGTTGATAGTCTTGCCCCATACTCCCCAATGATGCCAATAAATCATTACCGGCATCCGCCAGTAATATATCTTTGCCTTTTAAACGCAGTCTGGCTTGAGTGGCTTCATCCAAGACATCTCCCCAATAGTGCTGACATGGGTTGGGCGTTAATAAATGAATATCCATGTGTGCACTCAGTACCGACAAACTATCCAACTGATGTTTCGGCAAGGTCGTAAAACCAAAGAAAATAACTTGATTGGGTAAAGCGCTGTGGGCTTGTTGAGAAGGCTCGGCCAAATGCTGTAAAAAATCGTCAAGCATATTAGCTCGGTGTGACAAAGGTAAATTCTTAGCTTTAATAATGCTGCGTAACTCGAACCACAATAGCCCCTGCCACTTTTGATCGCCCAGCGGCTGACCGTCCACTTCATAAATTTGCGCTTCCCAGTTGGCAATCCAATCGGGGCGATAGACTAAGTATTGATCGTATAAGTCACTAATGGTGACTGCCAAGCGATACTGGCGCAGAGCGACAGATTGGGGCGATTGCTCCGACTGCTTTAAAAAATGTTCAATCAACTGAAATTCAGAGCGCGCCAATAACTCAGCATCTTGCAAGCATTCAAAAATCAGCCAGCTTAGGCTGTCTTTTTGATAAACCGATTCCTGTGCCAAGTCAGGCATCACACTGCGCTGAACCTGCCAAAAGAAGCGAGAAGGCATGGGGAATTCTATATTAGCCGCCAGCCCTAGCGTGTTGGCTAGCTGCATTTTCAGCCAGTGAGCCAAGCCTGGGTTTTCCACTACAATAGTTTGGGTTTGCAGTGGGCTAACCTCTTCACTTAGTAATAACGTCACTAACTGAGTAAACAGGGCTTCGACCTTGTTAGATTGATATAAATTGAACACGTAAAAAGAGGACCTTACAGGGTTATTCGGGCAGGAGCCTATTAGAAATCAAGGGGGATCAAAACACCAGTAACACTGACCTCTTTGCGGTAAACAATTAAGCTATCTATTTGACTTCCCTTGACGGTGAACCAAACTTATTTAGGTAAAGTACATACTGCCAAATTAATGGAATAACGCCCAAAAGTGCAAGGAGCTAACAGTGACAGACTGGCCTGATCGATTACCCGGCTTAAATATTAAGATGGCCCTTTCACAGTTGGGTGGGAAAAAAAACTTGCTGGTGCGCCTGCTAGGTATGTTCAGCGAAAATCATAGCCAGGATGTGAACAATTTACTGAACGCGGCCAAAAATCAGGATCAAAAAGCCGTCAACGAGATTAACCACGCCCTTAAAGGGGTAACCGCCAATTTAGCTGCGGACGAGCTATCTCAATTATGCATTGATTTGGATGCTAAACTTAAAAACGATCAAGCTGATATAAGCCAGGAGTTAAATGCCATGCCTCTGGCTATGGATACCTTATTGGCCTCCATTAAGGATGCTGTAAAGCTACCGTTAGATTAAGACCCGCTACGCCTACCACCGTTATAATAAGAAGAGATACTACTCCAGCCTACATTTATGGAACCAAATAGTGCACTTCGTGTCCTAACTTGTTGCGCTTATCTTGTCTTTACCCACATTTCTAGTACAAAAGTACGCTTTAATTTTTTATTTGTGCGACACACGTACTGTTAACACCCTGTAACAATAAAAAAACCTTCTGTAACACTTTGACACATCTAACCTATGGGCTATTCTGCCTGCACCAAAATTCTTTAGAATTCAATGGCCTGAAAAACTGGAATAAAAATAATAAAATCCATGAATAAGCCAAATTTACTTAACAGTCTTGTGCTTTTTTCTGTATTCAGCTGCGCCAATCAGGCAGCTGCAGAACTGCAAGCCATGAACGACGATGCCCTAGAAGCCACAGTGGGTCAGGCCTACATGCGCTTGGACAGTCTCGTGGGCGACGGCAGCACCACTGGCGACAGTGATGTTCAGTACAGTCGTTTAACATTTGGCCAGGATGTTGAAATTCAGGCCAATGCCGACGACCTGGTTTTAGGCGGCACCGATATCGTAGCCAGCAATTTTTCCCTCGGTTACATAGATACAACCGATGCTGTCGATCCTATTAAAGAATTCACCTTTATTAACCCCTATTTAGAGTGGGCTACCGACGCCAGCAATAATGTTGTGGGTTTCAGGTTTGGCGCTGAAGAGGCCAAAGGCCTATTACAAATGGATATCACCAGCTTCTCGGGCAACATTGATATGACCATCAATGATCAAGTAGCCTCTCTTTTTAGTACTGCGTCAGGTACAAAAACTGATACTCGCGCCACCTATATAGGTGATAGCGCCGGCACCTGTACTGATGGCACCGATTGTGTCTCTCTGGCCAATATCAAGAGCCTCGATGTAGCAGGCACTGAAGCCAATGGCGGCACCGCCGACTTTTTCCTATCTTTTCAAAAAACAGACACCAACTGGGACACCAGCTCTGGCACTGAGATGCAAACCGCTACCCAGGGCTTTTTCTTAAATGTTCCTACTACTACCAATTTAAATGTCACCGACACCTCATCTAGTACCACAGGTTATGCCACCGGCTTTATTCAGCGCACCGGCGGCATTGGACGCTGGAATACCCCATAACAGTCTGCGTAGCCAATAATCACCTTGTGGCAGGCCCTATCTTGTCGCTTAATACCCAAGCCTAAGCCAAATATAGCTGAACTACACGCCTACCCCATCTTCTAGTTTTTAACGCTTTAACTTAGCAGTTACTTCTTCGTGGATTGAGTGATCAGAAATTTCGCGTTTAATTTGAATAGGCCAGCCAAACGGCGCCGACCTTTTTAGAGGCAATGATCAATACCTAGGAATAAAGGCTCTTAACGTATGGTTCATGCTGAGTTGAATGATCTGCAATTTCGCTTTTTATGCAGCATAGGTATAATGCCGACCTTTTTATTACTTAAACATTAAGCTGGAGCCAAGATCCATGGGCCAACGCACTGCTTTATACGACGCACATCTAGAAGCCGCCGCTAAAATCGTTGATTTTGGCGGTTGGGACATGCCCATCCATTACGGATCTCAAATCAAAGAACACGCCCTTGTACGCGAAGACGCAGGCATGTTTGATGTTAGCCACATGACCGTAGTTGATGTTACCGGTTCCGATGCCAAAGCCTACCTTCAATACCTATTGGCTAACGATGTCGCCAAGTTGGCCGAAGAAGGCAAAGCTCTATACAGCGGCATGCTAAATGACCAGGGTGGCGTGATTGATGATTTAATCGTTTATCGTGCAGATGCCCTAGGCGGATATCGTGTCGTGGTTAACTGTGCCACCCGTGACAAAGATCTAGCTTGGATGGATCAACAATCGGCAAAATTCGATGTCTCTTTAACCGAACAACCTGAACTGGCCATGATTGCTGTTCAAGGGCCTCAAGCCATTGAGAAAGCCAAAAAAGCAGTTAGCGAAAAAATAGCTAACACCATCGATAAACTATCCATTTTTCAAGGTTTACCTTGTGATGGTTGGTTCATTGGCCGTACTGGCTACACAGGAGAAGATGGCCTAGAAATTATGATTCCAAGCGATGAAGTACAAGGCGTTTGGAATGCTTTATTAGAAAATGAAGTGAAGCCAGCTGGTCTTGGTGCCCGTGACACGCTTCGCTTAGAAGCGGGCATGAATCTTTACGGCAACGACATGGATGAAACCATCTCTCCATGGCAGGCCAACATGGGTTGGACCCTTGCGCTTAAAGATGAACGTGACTTTATTGGAAAAGCGGCTTTACTAGAAGAAAAAGCCAATGGTGTTGAATACAAGATGGTGGGTCTAGTACTAGAAACACGCGGAGTTATGCGTGGCCATCAAAAGGTTATTTTCACCACCAGTGACAAACAGGGTGAAATCACCTCTGGTACCTTTAGCCCGACTTTGCAACAATCCATCGCTATGGCTCGTGTACCTGTCGATGCAGGCACTGAGTGTGCGGTTGATATGCGTGGTAAAGCGGTACCTGTACGTATGGTCAGCATGCCATTTGTACGAAATGGACAGAAAGTTTACAAATAGTTCAAGCGTTTCCAGTTTAAGATTTTCACGCCGTGAGCCTCAATAAATAATACGTTTATCGAGGCTCACAGCGTGCGTTATAACCACTAGATAATTTAAAATATTTGCATCCTGTTTCTACGGCTGCAAAAGAAAATTAAAGGAAAGAAAATGGCTCAAATTCCAGCTGAACTAAAATACATTGCTTCTCACGAGTGGATTCGCGATGAAGGCAACGGCATTGTAACGGTAGGTATTACTGATTTCGCCCAAGAAGCACTGGGTGATGTGGTATTCATTGAATTGCCTGAAGTGGGCACTGAGATAAATAAAGACGATGCTATTGCTGTCGTTGAGTCTGTAAAAGCTGCTTCTGACATTTACGCTCCGGTTTCTGGTGAAGTAATTGAAATTAACGAAGCCTTGGTAGATGCTCCAGAAAGCGCCAATGAAGAACCTTATGACGGTGCCTGGTTTTTTAAAGTTAAATTAAGCGAAGCCAGTGAGATGGAAGCGCTACTAAGTGCCGATGAATACAAAGCTGAATGTGAATAACTATGTCCATGGATGGACTGTATCCTAAAATTGCACAACTATATGGAAGTAGTTGATAGAGCGAAGCAGGATGCCTGAGCCGTGGAGCAATATTTTAGGGTTTGGCCCCATCAATTAAAAAAGACAGCCTAGGCTGTCTTTTTTTTGCTTACTGTTTTTAAAGTTATGCCACCTTACTGGAAGCAATTCTTAATACTTCCATATAACCCCCTTGTACTAACGCCTGTTCGTTACCATCAAAATAACCCCTCTTTTGCAGCATATGATTAAGCTTGGGTAAATTATAAGAGGGCACTGTTGCTGCTAAGTGGTGCTCAAGGTGATAGTTAATAAAGTTAGGGCCAAAGAAAAATTTCTCCCACCATTTAGCCAAGGTAGTACGAGTATTTTGCCTAGGGTCTTCGCTTTCCAATTCAGGCATTGCTCCATGCTCACCTATTTGTCGAACCCGCAATATAAGCGGCTGCGCAAAAATCATCGCGGCCCACCATAAAGCATATAATTCCACATGCCCTAACCAAACTAAGCCCGTCACTACGGCGCCGTGTAAAATAAATACATCTCGGTAATTCACAAAAGTGGTTTTCATCACTTCTTTATTAGAAGCCTTACCCGCTTTAATGCCCATGGCCCCCGCATTACCAATGCGCCCGGTTAAGACATAAAGCAATACACCAATGGTGGATTTCAAGCCCGATACACCCGACAAGTCACGTAGAATTTTTCGGCCCATGCTGGCTTTAGTCACCGGATAGTTTTTAATATTTTGCACATCAGGGTCGTCATCCGTGCCCGCTTTTGTGTGATGCAAAAAATGATAAGGGCGATAAAAAGTAATGGGAATTAACATGGGGATCCCCCCAAACCAATGCCCCATCACATCATTCACTTTTTGATTGCTAAACATGGCGCGGTGAGAGCAATCATGTAAAAAGGCACCCATGGCCATTTGCACCCCACCCAATAAAGCCACTGCAACAATGACTGTAAAAACATTGGGATACACAGCCACCAACGCAAATAATGCCGCTGCCATTGACCAGTTTTTCAGTAATAAAGCCATGGCTTTAACATTATTGGTTTTCTTAAGGTGCTGAACCTCCTGTTTGGAAAGGTAGTCCCCAATCTTGTGCCCTTTATCACTCATTTCCTTGCCCCTACTGCCATTTGTTATTGTTATAAATTCATTTCAATCTCATATGACCTAGACTATCAGGGGCTTTGTAACTATATTCGCCAGATAAAGACTATTTTTCGACTATTTAAGCCATAAAATTAGCCAATGAAATCGCCAGACAAACAGAAATTTGATCGACGCCGTAAAGTAAAATGTGCTTATTTAGTGCCCGACGGAGCTTGGATCAGTACCATTATCACCGGGGCTGAGGTGTATGCCGCGGTGGATTTCTTTTGGCAACCGGCTTACGTCGCCGAGTATTCCAGCTTTGATATCTCTTTTTTCAATGTACCAGGGCAAGAGGCAAAAAATTTCACGGGCCTGACTATTCAATCTAAAGAAATAGACCAGCGCCAATACGACATCATTACCATCCCAGCCATTTGGCGGCCGGATATTTTAAAAATTCGCCAGCAAAAAACTGTACTTAATTGGCTTAGGGCTCAGCATGCAGGGGGCGCATTAATAATAGGTTTAATTACCGGGCAATTTTACCTGGCTGAGGCAGGTTTATTAGACGGCAAAGAAGCCACAGTGCACGGCGCCTTCGCACATACTTTTCAGCATCAGTACCCCAACATTCGCATTAATTTAAAACGTAATATCACCGAGGCCGATAGACTCATCTGTGCCACGGGCCATAAATCCTGCATGGACGTCATGATGATGACCATCGCTCGCTTTTGTGGTGAGGAAACCGCGCAGTTGTGCGCCAAATATTATGAGTTTACAGAGCCTAATAAGCTCGAAAGTGATTTTATGGAAAGTCAGGGGGACGATGTATTAGTGAACGCCGCCAAAGAAAGCTTACGCCACCATTTTCAAGCTGAGATGAGCCTGAATATTCTGGCGCAGTTACTAAATGTTAGCCCACGCACACTATCCCGGCGTTTTCAAAATGCCACCGGTGCATCCCCTATGCATTACCTGCAAAAAATTCGCTTACAAAATGCCAAGCAGTTACTGACCAACACCACTCACTCTATAGAACATATTTCCCAGCAATGTGGTTTCAATAGCGCCAGTGTCTTTGGTCGAGCCTTTAAAAATGCGTTTAATAAACCCCCACTGCAGTATCGAAAATTTATCGCCAGCGATCCATAAGCGTACATTAAAATCACAAGGTTTTTTTTGAAAAGTACTTCTTATCCATGAAACGGTTAACCGACTCCACATAGACATTCATTTTTTCAAACCATTCTTTTAACTCGCCTTCTTCAGCTGATCCAAACCCGGAAATCAAAGAGGTCTTATGCGGTTTAAAATCGATCAGGCTACTGGCCACTTTCTTTCTCCAATCCTCTCCCCGACTTTCAGGAGTAACCACCAAGCCATCTAAAGCCGTTGGGTAATAATGAAGCACCTTCAACTTATTTTTTAACGGCGCACTTAACCCCAAATATAAATAATCGATCACAGTAGCACTTTGTACCCGACCTTTTTGCAAAGCTTCTATGGCTTGCCAGTGATCTTTTTCACGCACTAAACGGGCATGGAAAACATGTTTTCCCATAGCCTCATCTGCCATTAAGGTGGAAATAGCTATAGGGCTGGTCACCGCCATCTTGGTATTTTTTAATTGGGATAAACGATCAATACCGGCATTTTTCCTAGTGACCACCAGCATTCTAAGTTTGGCTCGTGCAAACAACGCGACTCTAAAGCCATGGTATCGCACCAAATATAAGCCTAAGTGCATAGGACACTGCATCACATCAAATTGCTCACTAATCCCCGCCACTAAGAACTTTTGTAAGCTGGCAGAACTGGAAATTTGAAAGGGCATTCCAGTATGCCTTTCTAAAGAGGCTTCAATGGGTTTACCCCATGCTTGCAGTAGCTCAGGGGTGGTCCATGGACTAAAACCAAACTTCACGGAATCCTGAGCAACAACTTGCCCCGCCCACAGCAGCATCAACACCGCTATAACCTTCAGTGCGGGCCTTAGCCACAGCCATTCTCGTAATTTAAACCACTTCATTTTCACCTAGTCCAGCCTTCTTACGAACGCAAGTTAAGTGTAGTTCAGTCTGAGTGCCCTTTAACTGCGCTACAATCCGCTCTTAGCAGAGAAGCTCATTGGGTTATAGAGTAAATTACGGCCAGACAATGCAAGTCTTTCACACATAGTTGAAGGTTATTCACCTCGTTTTCAAATTGAATGAAACTCCCTGACAGCCCCAAAGCCCCTTGCTATAATTTGCCGCCTCAAATTTGTATCCTTATTTGTGCACATATATGAAGAAATGTGCCAATAAGGCACCGTATACGCACCCCCACAAGGCTGGCCTTTTATGAGTAAAGCGACACTTTCTCAATTAGAAAACCGTGATGAATTTATACAGCGTCATCTAGGTTCAAGCGTGGCAGACGTTAACGCCATGTTAAGTGACGTGGGCGCAAGCTCTCTTGATGACCTCACTGCGCAAATCGTACCCAGCAGCATCCTGCGTGAGCCTTTCTTGCAAATGCAAGACGCCATGCCAGAACGCGAAGCTTTGGCCAGTCTTAAAAAAATGGCCGGTGAAAACCAAGTATTCACTAGCTACATTGGTATGGGTTATCACGAAACCACTTTACCTAACGTGATTATGCGTAACGTATTAGAAAACCCAGGTTGGTACACAGCCTACACCCCATACCAGCCTGAAATTGCCCAAGGCCGCTTAGAATCTTTGCTTAATTACCAGCAAATGGTCATCGACATGACAGGCATGGAATTGGCCAACGCCTCATTATTAGATGAAGCTACCGCCGCCGCCGAAGCCATGGCGTTAATAAAACGTGTGGTACGCAAAAATAAATCCAATGTTTTCTTTGTAGATGAAAACGTGTTGCCACAAACCATCGACGTATTAAAAACTCGCGCCGAAGGATTTGGGTGGGAGCTACTGATTGGCCCAGCCGTTGAAGCCCTTAATAACGAATGCTTTGGTGCAATATTTCAATACCCAGCCATCGACGGCACCATTACCGATCTAGAAGAAATCATTTCGGTACTGCACGATCAAAACGCATTAAGCGCTGTCGCCACCGACCTAATGGCCTTGGCCTTATTAAAATCGCCCGGTGAAATGGGGGCCGATGTGGTACTGGGTAACAGCCAACGCTTTGGTGTGCCCATGGGCTTTGGTGGCCCACACGCCGCATTTTTTGCCACAAAAGATGCACATAAACGTGCTATGCCTGGCCGCCTAATTGGTGTCTCCATCGATGCCAACGGCAACCGTGCCTTGCGTATGGCGCTGCAAACTCGCGAGCAACATATACGTCGTGAGAAAGCCACTTCGAATATTTGTACCGCGCAGGTATTGCTGTCTAACCTTGCTGCTTTTTACACCGTTTATCATGGTCGTGACGGCATCATTCGCATCGCCAATCGTATTCACCGCTTTACTGAAATTATGGCCGCGGCATTAACCGACGTCACCATTGATGACTTGGTAATCATTAATCAGAGCGCGTTTGATACGCTAACCATTGAAGTCCCTAATAAAGCCGAAGTGTTGGCCCGTGCGCAAGAAGCTCGCATTAACCTGCGTACTCACATTCTAGGTCATGAAGGGCAAGCCCATGAAGCGGACGGTTCTGACAACGTAGTGGGTTTAAGCATCAGCGAAAACACCACCCGTGAAGACATGGCAACATTGTTTGAAGTAATCACAGGCCTGAAAGCCGACGATGAAAACTTCAACATTGAAATGCTAGATGAAGAAGTAGAAAGCAGTATTCCTGAACATTTAAAACGTACAAGTGAATTCCTAACGCACCCAGTGTTCAACAGCTACCACACCGAACACGAAATGCTGCGTTACATGAAGCGTTTAGAAAATAAAGATTTAGCCATGAACCACAGTATGATCACGCTGGGTTCGTGCACCATGAAACTAAACGCCACCGCTCAAATGATTCCAGTGACCTGGCCTGAAATTGGTAATATTCACCCGTTCGCGCCTAAGAGCCAAACTCAGGGCTATGAAAAAATGATCACCGAGTTTGATCATTTATTGCGAGACATCACTGGCTTTGATGCCATCTGCATGCAACCTAACTCAGGTGCACAAGGTGAATACGCAGGCTTAATGGCGATTCGCCATTATCACGAAAGCCGTAATGAAGGGCATAGAAACATCTGCCTTATCCCGCGCTCAGCCCACGGCACTAACCCAGCTTCGGCACAAATGGCTGGCATGCGTGTTGTTGTGACTAAGTGTGATGACGAAGGCAACGTAGACTTTAATGATTTAAAAGAAAAAGCCGAAGAGCTAAAAGATAGCTTGTCGTGCCTAATGATGACTTACCCATCTACCCACGGTATTTATGAAGAAGGCGCCAAAGAGATTTGCGACCTTATTCATGCTAACGGCGGTCAGGTTTACATGGATGGTGCCAACCTAAATGCGCAAGTGGGTGTGACTCAGCCAGCGTACATTGGCGCTGATGTCAGCCATATGAACTTACACAAAACATTTGCTATTCCTCATGGCGGCGGTGGCCCGGGTATGGGTCCTATCGGTGTTAAGAAACATCTTGCACCCTTTATTGCCAACCATAGCGTGCGTCAAATTGATGATGAGTCCGTAGGCCAGAGTGCTATTAGTGCAGCGCCTTATGGCAGTGCTTCTATCTTGCCTATTTCGTACATGTATGTGCGTTTATTAGGGGCAAAAGGATTACGCCAAGCCACGCAAATGGCACTGTTAAACGGTAACTACTTAAGCAAAAAATTAGCTGAACATTACCCTATTTTGTACTCGGGACAAAATGGTCGCGTGGCGCACGAATGCATCGTGGATTTACGCCCTATTAAAGCTGAAACCGGCATTACTGAAGTAGACTTTGCCAAGCGCTTAATGGATTACGGTTTCCACGCCCCCACCATGAGTTTCCCTGTAGCAGGCACCTTCATGATTGAGCCGACTGAATCAGAAAGTAAAGCTGAGCTAGATCGCTTTATATCTGCCATGACTGCGATTAAAGCAGAAGTGAATGCGGTGAAGTCAGGTGAGATGGATGAAGAAAATAATCCTCTTAAACATGCGCCACATACGCAAAAAGACATCGCTGGAGAATGGAACCGCCCTTACACTCGTGAACAAGCAGCCTTCCCAGCCGCCTATGTTTACGAAAATAAATTTTGGCCTACGGTAAACCGCATTGATGATGTGTATGGCGATCGTAATTTGATTTGCTCATGTCCAGCCATTGAGACCTACGAAGAAAATTAAACTGGATTTTCAGTTTATAAATAAAAAACGGCCTACGGGCCGTTTTTTTATGCCCCTCCCCTCTTGCTTAATAAAGGCTATTTATTGCCTGGCCATTTCAAACATGCCTTTCATTTTATTTTCCTTTAGTTTATCAATCACTCGATATACTATCTAGCAACGCTGATAATAACCGTATAGGAGAATAAAAATGCGTACCACACTCAAGCGTTCTGCCCTGGGTCTGATGGCTTTGCTGCTGCTAGCCGCTGTCGTAATAGCTTTGAACTGGCAAAAGAGCCTTCAGCTTTATCACACCATTACTTTGTTTGATGAAGATAAAATCGTCAGTAATTTTTCAAACATGCAAGATCTCACCCCCACAGTATCCATAAAGAAATCAGGGCCAGTACATCAGTTTGATCACGAGCCTCAAGCTCTGCCCAGTCATTACACTTATAAAGGTGAAGAAAAGTCACTGCAGGAGTTTCTAACTCGCAGCAGCACCACGGCCCTATTAGTATTGAAGGGCAACGACATTACCTTTGAAGATTATTTTCAGGGCACGACCGAATTTGATCGTCGTATATCCTGGTCTATGGCCAAGTCATTTTTATCTGCAATTTTTGGTGTAGCCGTGGCTGAAGGCCACATTAAAAATCTAGAACAAATGGTCACAGAGTACGTGCCTGAACTTATCGGCTCAGGTTATGACGGTGTCACCATTAAAAATGTATTACAGATGTCTAGCGGGGTGGCTTTCAACGAAGATTACCAAGAGTTTAATTCTGATATAAACCGCTTTGGGCGACTAATGGCACTGGGCGGATCCTTTGATGATTTCGCTGCATCACTTGTGAATGAAAGAGAGCAAGGTACCTTCTTACATTATGTGAGCATTGATACTCACGTATTGGGCATGGTGTTGCGTAAAGCCACCGGACGCTCTATTGCCGATTATTTTGAAGAAAAGCTCTGGTCTAAATTAGGCACCGAAGAAGATGCCATTTACATTACCGACTCCACCGGTGAGCCCATGGTGTTGGGTGGTTTGAATTTGTTAACTCGAGATTTTGCCCGCTTTGGAAAATTATATTTAGACGATGGCCAGTTTGCAGGTCAGCAAGTCATTCCAAAAGACTGGGTGAAAGCTTCGGTGACTCCAGACGCGCCTCATCTTAAACCCGGTAAACGCGACAGTGCCGAATTAGAGTTAGGTTATGGCTACCAATGGTGGTTACCTGTAGATGCCGATGAAGAGTTCATGGCTCTGGGCATTTATGATCAATTCATTTACGTGAACAAAAAAACCAATGTGGTCATTGTTAAAAATTCAGCCAACATTGATTTCATGAAAAATCACTTTGAATCAGCTCTGGAAACCACAGCTGCATTCAGAGCTATTGCCGCTTCTCTATAAATACTTTAAGCAATACCCCAAAAATATAGGCGCTAACGGCGCCTATATTTTTCAAAACTCTTTTACATTTACAGGCGTTCAATCAAGGTCACGACACCAACACCCGCACCACCACAAATGGCGACCACGCCCCGCTTTAAATTCTGACGCTCTAATTCATCTAATAATGTGCCCAAAAGATTACCTCCTGTTGCGCCCATCGGATGCCCCAATGCTATGGCGCTGCCATTCACATTTAATTTTTCATCTGCAATAGAGAAATGCTGTTGAAACTTCAATACGCTGGCAGCAAAGGACTCATTCACTTCCCATAGGTCAATGTCTTCTACATTTAGACCTGTGGCCTGCAGCATTTTGTCCATGGCTCGAATATGGCCGGTTAACATCTTTACCGGCTCATCACTGGCATTGGCAAAATGTTGGATGCGCGCCCTAGGTTTTAAATTCAACTGACGACACTTTTCCTCACTGGCCAACAAAACTAAGCTAGCGCCATCTACTAAGGCCGGAGAATTAGCGGCACTGTGTAAAGCGATTAACTCATCTTCTGGATAAACCTGGCTCACTACAGTTTGTCCTGATCCTACAAAAGCGCTAAAGCGTGGCGCCAGTGATTCTAAATCAGAAGGGGCCAAATTTTCTCGAATACTATCGTCTTCGCTTAAACGAGTCTCACCCTTACTGTCTACCACAGGAATCAGCGAGTGCTTAAAATGCCCCTGTGTTTGGGCATGATTAGCCTTTTTGTGAGATTGAATTGAAAGTTCATCTAGCTCTTTTCTAGAATAATTATTTTGCTGAGCAATTAAATCCGCCGCCAACCCCATGTGTAAAAATTGCGTTTTTTTCATGACCTTTTTATCTGAATACCAGGGGCCATTATCGGCAAACATGGGCACGCAACTAAGCTGCTCTACCCCACCAGCTACTAATAAAGATTCCATACCAGACATGATTTTGGCTGCCGCTAAATTGATAGCATCTAACCCTGAGCAACAAAATCGATTCAGAGTTACACCTGGCACATGATTAGACCAACCGGCATATAAGGTGGCAATTTTTGCAAGGTTAGCCCCCTGTTCTTGGGTTTGTGTGGCACAGCCTAATAACACATCTTCTACCTGAGCGGTGTCCAACTGGTTACGCTCGGCCAGAGCATGGAACAAGGGTTCTAATAGCTCTATAGGTTTTAAACCCGAATAAGCACTTTCGCTACTTTGCCCTTGATCCTTTATACGCACTTTTGCACGAGGTATGCGCACCGCATCGACTATGTAGACAGGGTTAATATAATTATTCATGGTATCTTTACTTTCTTATTATTCTTATTTCTACTTGCTTTAATACATTTTCAGGCTGCTGGTCTAGTAACAAATTTGAACTGACGTATTTAACACATCGTCAATTAAGTAGTCACAGATAGTTTCAATCAGACTAAAATAGAACGGGCGCGCCAGCTCTCATCTGCCTGCAACCCTATTAGCGAATATTACCACTAACTACGACCTTGGCTTCACCATTATTAGCTTCACTAAAGTCCCAATTTCGCCGTTGGGTACAAGTGTTTCACATTGCGTTTTTAACATTGATTTGAGGTAACATGAAAATGCGTAAATTCTAAGTCACGTATTTTCTGAAAGTAAATTGGGGCTAATCTATATAGTAGATTGAAGACAATCTGTGCAGTGCTGTACGGGGAGTCAGATCAGAAAATGTGGTAATCAGAAAGAACAAGTAACAGAAAAATATTAGGTGAAAAGATACAAGCGATCTATAACTAGCCCTTTGTAAGAATAACAAAGGGCTAACTGAAATTAAGCGTCTTCTGTTTCTAATTCAATTTGGCTTTCTGCCACTTCATCAAAACCCACATAATGCACAAAGTCATTATTTTCGGCGCGCACCGACCTTACAGAATTGGCAGAAAACTCTTCATCTGGATAGCCCATGGCAATACAGATCATAATGTTTTGATCATCCGGAATATTGGCATGTTCACGCACCACATCCGATTGCATAATACCCTGGCCATTAATCACTGTACCCAGCCCACGTTCCCAAGCAGCCAAACAAATGCCATAAGAGACTGCACCCAAATCAAACTGGGATATGGCGGCTGGTTCAAGGTATTTATCATAGGTTAAAACGATTGAAACGGGTGCATCAAACTGACGGAAACCGCGCATAACCCAATCGGTACGGCGAGCCTTGTCATTACGTTCAATACCCATGGCTTCAAACAATTGAATAGCCACATCTACTTGACGCTGACGGTGGATACCTTCATAAGCTTCCTTCATGGGAAAGTCACGTTTGGGAGGAATACCAGCCACCATGTTTTCGGTATTGCCTTTTCGGATACGCTCTAGTGGCTCTCCAGTAACAATGTGCATATGCCAGGGTTGGGTGTTCATAGATGATGGCGCGCCCTTAGCGATCTCAACTATTTCTCGTAATACTGACATAGGTACAGGGTCTTTCTTATAACCACGAATACTACGACGGGTATGAACTAACTCTTTAAAATCCATTGCAATCACCTTCAAATACTTTTTCTCGCTGCATATTATCAATAAGAGGTTTTAACTTCGAGACATTCACCTAGTCTCAAAGAGACATATTCAATACCAACTAGGCCAATCAGTCTTATTAATGAGTCCTTACGAGACAAGTCATTTTATGCCGGTGTTTTTGGCGTTTTTTGTAATAACCTCATTAATTTTAATGTAGTCATCTTTTTTAAAAATAATAATAATTTTGTAATTTTTTGTAACAAAATACTTTAAAAACATCAATAACACTTTGTTCAACTTTTCAGTTGATGCACTGCCCCCCCCTAGTTTAAAGCCCTTTAGAGACATTTAAATTTATGGGCTCCGTATGTGCGCTACTTCACCCGTTTGCCTTTAAGTTTTCATAATCATCAATTCATACAAGTGATGAGATTTTCTAAGGTTTATATTCCCTGATAATTACAAAGTTAATTTGTAAAATTTATTATAAAAAAGTATTAGGCAATTATTAAATGTTTAATGTATTTAAAAACCATCCCAAAATCAGCCTGTGTTTATCCGCCATTTTAATTATATCAATTTGGCTATTGACGAAAGGTTCAGCATTCAATAAACCAATAATTCCATTTCAAAAAACATTCAAGACAATTAAAGAAAAACAGTTAACGTTAGCTTCTAAGGCCATAGAAAAACCAAAAACTAGCATTAACAAAGACAGCCAAGATGACAATATAAATAACCTCTTTTATGAAAAAGAAGCTAAGGCACGCCTCATACAAATTTCTAGTTCTTTTGCCAAGGATATTATCTACCCTGAAAATTCTAAGCCCATTCGTAATCTAGATGAATTAAATAAATACACTCCCAACCAGAGTTCAGCTAGCAGTCGCGCCACCGACATTAAAAACCCACAAAGCCCGCGACTTTCCATTAAGGCATCCAAGCATCAGTACTTTTCCGGTGAGAGTATTATTGCAGACGCCAACATCGAAGGATTAAGCAGTTTACAAAGTGTAAATGTTAGCGGGCATTTATTACAAGCGGGTAAAATAATTGCTAACGCAACCATACAAAGAGATACAGACAAGCCAACGAGTTATCAACTGTCCTTTACTAGCCTTGCTGCTGCTGTCGTTAACGACTCAAATACCTTCCGCCTAGTGGCACAATTCAATATTGACCAGCAGCAATATGAGATTGGCACCGGCATTCGCTATACCAGTTCAGTCGCCAATCTTAATTATGTGGGTGAAGCCTTTATCAATGAAGCCTACTTACACATACCGATTTTCATCAACACTACTAATGCAGGTTATCACTTGGTTAGCGCTAACTTATATGATGCCAAAAGTGAAAAGCCTCTTGTTCATCTTAGCGAAGAAAAAGAACTGTTAAGTCAAAATGATTTTGTTGAATTAAAAGCACATTTTTCTGCCTTGAAAGCCATGGGCCACGAAGGCCCATATGAGATTCGCGACATATTACTCACCCGCATGCCTTCTCGCCCCAATTACGTGACCGAATATGGCCTAGCAGAAAAAAAACATTACTCGGTAAATGGCTTTCCATTTAGTGATTATGAAGACATCCCCTATACAGACGACGCCACACAAGAGCGGCTAGAATTTTTACATCAACTGGGAGAATCACCATAACTAAAAATGATTAATAAGAACTAAAAACACAGCTAAAAAAACAGGTATCAAGTTCGTAGTCTGATCTCAAAACTCAGCAACATGCTGAATCTAATAAAAATCAAAATAGAGAATAGCAATGAAACTGTATAAAAACTTAATGGTCGCCTGCTTATTACTGGTTGCCACCGTCAGTGAGGCTCAGGTAGCCGGAAAAAACGTGATATTAATACAAGGTTTTTTACCTCAACACCTGGCCTTCCCTCCAATTGATGAAGGCGAGACCGATGGCAATAGCTATTGGGCCACCTTTGACTCTTCACTAAAAAACACAAGCACCAGTAAAACACTTTACTACCCTTCCAATTATGCCTTACAAGGGGCCGGTGGCATTGCCGCTCTAATTGCTGAGCAGCTAGATCCTATGCTTAGTAACGGCCACTGTGATGACAGCTGCGTGATCATCACTCACTCTACCGGGGACTTAGTGATGCGCTACGTGCTCGCCAATAAAAGTTCATTATTAGGCACTGAACTGGCTGACCGCTTTAAAGTGGCGGCCGTTATAGATATGGCAGGCGCAGGCGGTGGTACCGAACTTGCGAACCTGGGCATGGATTTAGTGAACGGCGTGAATGTGGGGATAGACGTTGTTGAGGCTTTGCTTGAATGGGTGGGTCTAAGCATTGAAGTGGGTATTAATCCGGGTGTGTTAAATGACTTACAACCGTCGGTGGCGCGCAACACAGCGGTAAATAATATTCCGGCTATTCCAAGACTGCGCATCGCTGCTACCGGAGATGAGTTTTTTGGCTTTATCACCCATCCCTTTATTAAAGGGGCAGACGATAGCGTAGTGCCCTTACATAGCGCCTGCGGAGCCGCCATTGATAACGGTTATGACTCTTGCACCCAAGACTTGCGAATGGATGGACGCGTCACTAACGTTAGCAATGCGCCCTCTTCTAGCCAACTTTATAACTACCATTACCCTCTAATTTTAACTGAGACTATGGCTCACAATGAAATGCAAGCTGATGTAGATGGTCACAAGATGACGGTATCGCTAAGTGCTGAAAACAATTATAACAACAGCGGCATTAAAACCATTAATACCGATGTGGAGTATTATGAGTTTTACGATATTTTTGATTGGCTACACACTTATCGCTATATCACTAATAGCGATGACAAAAATATGGGGCAAGTTATTCTTGCTTCGTTTGAATAATTAATCCTAAAGCCATTTGATATTAGTTTTAAATTATCAAATGGCTTTTAACCGTTTACAGATTGTAATCTCGCCTAAGAAAACACTTCTTTTAGTAGCTGAAACGAACGTTTACGATCTTCCAAGTAATACATATTACTCACCGCCATAATTTCATCTACGCCAAAATCATCCGCCACTTTAGAAATAATTTCTTTAACCTGTTGTGGTGTGCCCACCGCTCGAAGGTGCTGACGCCCTTCTATAAAAGCGGCCAGTTGTGCACTAATGGGATAAAGCATGGCTTCTTGGGGCGTTAAAAATAAGCCACTGCCTTGCCCGGTAATAAACCGATAGAAGTTAATATCAAAAGTAAGTTGCAAGGCACGAGCTTGCTCCTCAGAGTCAGAACAAAATACGCTCATGGTTAATATTGAATAAGGTTTTTTACAAAGGGCACTAGGGCGAAAATTATTTTTATAAAACTCAATGAACCTAGGATCCGCTTGTGGGTTGATAAAAGCCGCTAAGTTATATGGCAAGCCTCTTTGTGCTGCCAGCTGTGCACTGTCGGCACTGGAACCGAGCATCCATAAAGGTAAATCACTGGGGGGCTTGGGGCTTACCAATGGCTCGGTTTTATCTTGCCACAAATATTCACTGAGTTTTTCTACCAATTGAGGAAATTTTTCAAACTTAGGACGCCCATCTGTGGCCAGTGCCATGGCAGTGGACATGTCGGCCCCAGGCGCGCGCCCCACACCTAGATCAATTCGACCTGGATATAAATTAGCCAACAATGAAAAGGTTTCGGCCACTTTATAAGGGCTGTAATGGGGCAACATGATACCGCCAGAACCTAAACGAATGGAGGTAGTAGCAGCACCCAAAGCCGCTAGTAGTACCTCAGGGGCGCAGCCAGCCACCGCTGGAAACGCATGATGTTCCGATACCCAGAATCGCTCATACCCAAGCTCCTCACACCACTTGGCCATTTGCAGTGTTTCTTGCAATGCCTCGGGTGCATGGTCTCGAGAACGAGCCAGGGATTGATCCAGTACCGATAATTTAAAGGTCATGATTAGAATCTTCTGCTTAATTTCGCCACAGAGTAAACCCTATAATTATCCCCTGCAATTAACCCAGCATGGGAAATACAGTTCTATGGTTAGCAATTTCTGATATCCATGCATTCTCCCCCCCATGAAAGCTCCTGTTCAGGCAACCTCAATGTCTAAGGGACCCAGTTAATCAACCATCGGCCAACCTTATAAAGCAAAACTTAACTTCTAATAAACAAACCTTAAATATAAATTTAGCTTCATTAAGGGATACTTAATGGAATTAATGCAGACACCTAATTCATCAAGAGGCACATATCATGGCTAATAAAAAATCTATCGGAACCTGGTTACTCGTCATTCTGGTGGCCCTGCCTGTGGGTGCGGCGGGCATAGGCAAGCTCATGGGAGTAGAAATGATGCATCAGTCTTTTCAAATGATGGGAATGCCTGAGTGGTTTGGATACTTTATTGGTTCCTGTGAAATGGCCGGAGCGCTGGGGTTATTAATCCCGCGCCTCAGCTCCACCGCAGCAGCTGGTTTACTGGCTATTATGCTTGGGGCGATAGGATTTCATATTGCTTTTACGCCGCTATCGACTGGCGTACCGGCCTTGGTATTGGCACTGTTGGCAGGGGTTATTATATTTGTCCGCAAACCTGACAGCTTCTGGTTCCCCGGTGTCCAAGCCTAAGTAGAAAAGTAAAGGCTAAACTATTCATTGCCTGTCAGATAGTAAAGGACAGGCCATTTCCATTTTCTTGGATTCTTAAAACTATGATAAAAGCCCCGGTTATTTTCATTCCCCATGGCGGTGGCCCCATGCCATTATTAGGGGAACCCAATCACCTGCCACTCATTAATTTTTTAAACAACTTGGGAGAGAGCCTAGCTAAGCCCAAAGCAATATTGATGATCAGCGCACATTGGGAGGCTGACCTAGCCACCATCACTTCAGGGGATAAGCCTGACTTAATTTACGACTACTCTGGTTTTGGCAAGGAAAGTTATGACATTCAATACCCTGCACCAGGCCACAGAGAGTTAGCGCAAAAAGTGCAGGGGTTAATTCAAGCTGCGGGTATGAAATCCACAACTGATTCACAGCGTGGATTTGATCACGGGGTTTTTGTGCCGCTTAAACTCATGTTCCCCAATGCCGACATTCCTGTGGTGCAACTGTCCTTACTGAATTCTTTAGATGCACTCAAACACATAGAGCTGGGCAAAACCCTTGGGCAACTCTCTAATGAAGGGACTTTAATCATTGGCTCAGGGTTTAGCTTTCATAATATGAGTGCTTTTATGAACAACAATTCGAGTAATCAAAGTCGTAGCCAAGAATTTGATCAATGGTTGAATCAAGTATTGTTATCAGAAGAGCAAAGTTTCCAGCAGAAGGAAAATGCTTTACAAAAATGGAGTCAGGCGCCCCAAGCAAAATTTTGCCACCCAAGGGAAGAACACCTATTACCCTTGCATGTTTGTTTTGGCGCTGCTATGGCCGCAAATTTAAAGGCCAGCAATGTGTTTGATGAATGGTTATTGGGTATTAAAACATCGGCCTTCCTTTGGCAATAGAAGCATGACAATTGAAAGCAGGAAAAAAGCATGGCTATATAAAACGAACCAGATGGGCGTTATTTCTGTCTGACTTTATCAATAAGTGAAGTCAGCTCATCTTTAAACATCTTAAGATCCGATTCAATATGTAATATATGTGAATATGAATCAGCCAGTTTTCCTAAGGCACCGTCAAATATATCAAGAAAGGATGTTTCCTGATTATCAGACAGGGATAACGAAGCACAAATATCTTTTATTTCATGAACCAGGGTTTCGGTGATGATGCTTTGGCCGTCATGATGCCCCGCCACTGTGGTACTCACTTTGCTCATACGCTGATTACATTTTTTCAACATATTCTCAAGACCAATGGCCTGATCATCCATGAGTTCCAAGTCCATTATAATAGATTGAGTGCGTGCCTCTAGTGAGTTCATTAACATGCCAAGTATGTCTTTCAATTCACTGTAGTTTTGCAGATTTTCTATCGGCATATTGCTAATTATTAAGGATACATTTTTCTGGTTTACCACCATTTGTTTGCCTTTACCAATAAACCTCTCTTGATCAAAACACAATTTAAATTTATCAACATCTAATTTATCAGCGGCATGACCCACAAATATATTTCTGGGTTTAACCTTAAAAATAAGACGCCCATCCAGCGAGAAATTTTCAAGTAACTCAATTAAAGATTGTCCCAAGGAATCAAATCCCCTGCAGGTGGAGTTACCTTCCATGAACCTTAAAATAAGCCCCATATCGCTGCTTTGCTTCATGGCAATTAGGGCAGTGTGCATGGCATCTGAAGATTCTTTTAGTATTTTTTTCTGTACTTTTTTAATTTCCAAAGTGCGCTTTGCTTTAGAGGCGACCTCTTCTGGTTGGAAGGGTTTGGTAATAAAGTCATCACAACCATAGCGATAGCCCACCATCTTGTCTTCTAAGCTCATGGCTTCTGCTAAGAATATGATGGCGCAATCCGTTTCACCGGATCTCTCCCTTATCTGTTTACACAATTCATAACCGTTAATATCGGGAATATCCACTTCCAGCAAGACTAATTCAGGGTGTTTAAAATCGAATAATTCAAGCGCTTCTTTAGCCGAGTTAGCTAGGATAAGCGTCATACTCCCCCCCAGCATACTGTCCAGTATCTCCTGGTGTATGGGATCAGGGTCAACCACCAGTACCAATGGATTATCAAGGCTCATATTTGTGGCTCTGAATTAATTTTTTGAATCTCATTAATGGCTTTAAACCTAATTTTTTTGAAGGGAGACATTACTTACCAATCTCAAGTAATAAGGGTTTACGCCTAGCCAAATTAAAGCCCGAGTATATATAGGGTTATTTATAGAGTAGCAGCCATGTGAGAACCAGACATATCAGTTCAGTATGAAAACCCAACCAAGACTGTTAACTAGTGGGTAGAATTAGAGTCTCTGATTATAAGGCCTGCCAAATTAACGATCCCAAGTTATTAAAAATAGTGACCATTTCCCATTTAGGAAACACACTCATTTACATAGCCAATTGCAAGGGGCCAATTTTGATTGCTGGTCTTTAGTCCTTCAAGTACAGCCAAAGCTAAAAGAAGTTACACGGTGGGCGCTGAATCTTTCCTCTATACACACCCACTATCAAGCCCGACAAACAGCGTGACACTTATGCTTTAAATGCCCTTAATAAGCTAAAACGATTTTGGCAGACCTAATCTCCGGCGTTCCATGCAGACGGAATTAGGCCATCCCTATTAACGAATTAATTACCTAAGAACACCGCTACTTTCTGAGCCACCATTTCAGGGCGATCCATATGTAAATAGTGCCCTGCCTTATCAATAATATCCAAACGTGAATTAGGTAGTTTTTGATCTATTTCCAACGCCAGTTTTTTATCAATGAATCGATCTTGCTTACCCCATAACACCAATACCTCTTTATTAAAATCATGAACACGTGATTCAAAATATTGCTGAGACATAGAGAAGTTTTGAAAATACGCTAAAAATGCCTGCTGATTGGTTTTCATCTTACCATCTGCCATAAACTCCCTGCGCACTTCTTTTGGAATAGAGTGGCCGCGATAAAACCCCTTTAAATAAGCAATCTGCGCCGATATATACGGAAACCATTCCACCAGCGCCCTACCCAGAATTGATCCTTTTTTGGCAAAACTTCTTAATTCCCATGATGCATGTTGTGGTCGCACAAATGGAATACCATCCATTACCACTAATTTATCTACTCTATTGGCATGCTCAAGCCCCACAAGAAGTGCAGGCAACAAGGAAATATCAGTGGCCACCAGATTGGCTTTATCTATATTTAGAGCATCCATAAATGACACAAACACCTCAGCAAAATATCGAGAGTTATATTTAGCCAAAGATGAAAGCGGGTCACTACCACCAAACCCAGGTAAATCTAACGCTAGTACATGATAGTTTTTTGCCAATAATGGCGCCACGCCGTACCAGGCTTGTAAATTTTCAGGCACACCATGAAGCAATATCACAGTGGGATTTTTTGGATTGCCTAGTTGAGCATAACGAATATGAATATTTTCATTTTCAAGCCATACTTTTTGCGTGGCCATTAAGGCCCCTTGAGCGGGCAAGACTTGAGTTATAATTTCAGGTGGTTTTTTGCTTTTCACACTTTTCATTTTTGACTCCAACAATTAATGAAATAAATTAAATTTTAACTTTGTTAATTATGCACTGGACTTCATTGCCAGCTTTAAGTGACGTTTTATAGTTATGGCTTGAGAGAGGGCGCCAAATAAAAGAGGTAATATAAAAAACTGAAACACTAGGTTTTCAGACAGAAGACTCAAACTTCCATCTATCCCTAAGCTAATTAGGCCCATTAAGGTACAGTTGGTTAAGCCCATTATTAAGGCAATAATAAGGGCTCTCATTCCAATGTTGCGATTAACCAAGATATTCAAAAAGCTAATATCGGGGTTTATATTTTGGCCATTAATGCAATCTATTCTTGCTTGTTCAGCTGCGACTAATTGTGAAAGAGTGATAACGATAAACGGCGTAATAAACATAAATACAGTTGGAATCAGTTGGAATTCACCTTGGCCAAAAATGGCAGACGTTTGATTAAGCAGAGTTAAAGCACTGCCAATAATCATGCTGAGTATTAACGAGCGCTTTATTACATCAAACGTTAAATGTTTAAAACTCACCCCACTCAACCAA
>JBALXQ010000087.1:0-8031 GCA_036960565.1 Bermanella sp. | reverse complement strand
AATCTATCTAAGGAATCTATCTAAGGAATCTATCTAAGGAATCTATCTAAGGAATCTATCTATTGTGTATTGGTGCGGAAGGAGAGACTCGAACTCTCACGTCTTGCGACACTAGAACCTAAATCTAGCGTGTATACCAATTTCACCACTCCCGCTTACACAATATTTTCACCACCTTCTTTACAAGAAAGTAATTGGTGCGGATGGAGAGACTCGAACTCTCACGTCTTGCGACACTAGAACCTAAATCTAGCGTGTATACCAATTTCACCACATCCGCTTGGGGTGGCCGAAGGGGATTGAACCCTCGACCACAGGAATCACAATCCTGCGCTCTACCGACTGAGCTACGGCCACCACAATTTCAGCTAACACTAGACAACTGGTACGCCCGACAGGAATCGAACCTGTAACCCTCGCCTTAGAAGGGCGATGCTCTATCCAGTTGAGCTACGGGCGCTCATTTTTAAAGCAAAGCTAAAAAAAATAATACAACCCAAGGTTGTCACTTAACGCGCTGTACATCAAGTGCGGCGAATATTACGTATGAGCCCACATTTCGTCAACCTATTTCGGGTATTTATTTTTATAAAACAAGCAGTTCCATCATTTTTAGTCTTTGCTTTTTATTGGTGGCGAAGCATGAGAAAATCGCTCCAAATTTAGATCTAGCCTAGGAATGCCATGAGTGCACAACGCATAGATGGAAATGCCATCAGCGCCACAATTCGTGAAAGTGTCGCCAAAAAAATTACCGCTCGTGTAGAAGCAGGAAAGCGCGCCCCTGGCCTGGCAGTTATTCAGGTCGGTAGTGATGCAGCTTCTCAAATCTATGTGGGAAAAAAGCGTCAAGCCTGTGAAAATATTGGCATTAAATCGGCCGCCTACGACCTACCAGTAAGCACCGATCAAACAACATTGCTAGACCTGATCGACCAACTCAACGAAGACGATCTAATTGACGGCATATTAGTACAACTGCCTCTCCCAAGCCACTTAGACAGCACTCAACTGCTTGAGCGCATCAAACCAGACAAAGATGTAGACGGCTTTCACCCTTACAATGTAGGCCGACTAGTTCAGCGCATGCCGGCCTTAAGGCCCTGCACTCCAGCAGGCATAATCACCATGCTCGAAGCCAGCGATATCAAAGTTAAAGGCATGCACGCCGTCATAGTGGGCGCATCAAACATTGTCGGCAGACCCATGGCAATGGAACTACTATTGGCAGGCTGCACCATTACTGTCTGCCATCGCTTTACCAAGGATTTAAAGTCCCACGTAGAACAAGCCGATTTACTGGTAGCAGCGGTTGGCAAACGCGGCATAGTTGATGCCAATTGGATTAAGCCTGGCGCAGTCGTCGTTGATGTAGCCATGAACCGCCTCGAGAACGGAAAACTTGTAGGTGACGTAGACTTTGAAATAGCATCAGAGCGTGCCAGTCACATCACCCCAGTTCCCGGCGGCGTAGGCCCAATGACTGTCGCCACCCTAATGGAAAACACTCTATTTGCCTGCGAGACTTTCCACGACCAGTAACCTCAATTTTAAAAAAGGCGCTTAAAGCGCCTTTTTTAAATTCACAAACCACATTCACTAAACCTATCTACTGCGGATCTTAAACGCTCAAGCTGTCGCCTTAGCTACTTTTTCAGCAGGGACAAATACAGCAACAATTAGCGCTCCAACCAACGCACTTACAGCCGCCCACTCAAACATAGTCACACCAAAATCCTGCATCCAGATTTGCCCTGACACATACGCCCCAAGCGCCCCACCAGCACCATAAGTTAAACTACTAAATAAAGCCTGACCCTGCCCTTGATGACGCCCCTTAAAATACTTGTGAATATAATGCATCGACACTGAATGCATAGCACCAAAAGTAGCCGCATGAGTTAACTGGGCAAGTATCAGCAACCATAAGTCATCGGCGAAATGAGCCGTTATATACCAACGCAATACAGCCAAAATCAAACTCACCAACAAAACCGCTTTATAAGTTACAGACCGAAATAAGCGATGAATCACCAAAAAAACCAACACTTCAGCCAACACCCCTAACGCCCACAAGAAACCAATCCAGGAGCTCGTGTAACCATGCTCCTGTAAAAACAAACTAAAGAATGTGTAATATGCTCCGTGACTTAATTGCATCAAAAAGGCAGCCAGCAAAAAAGCGATTACTGGAGGGCGTAACAGCAAAACCATAAAGCCCTCCCCAGCCTCTTCGTACACCACTTTCTTTTCACCTTTAACCGCTAAACTACTAATTAAAATCGCCAGCAACAGCACAAGCATAAATACAGGGAGATTTTGAAGGGAAATAAAATCAAACAACAACCCTAAGATAAGTACCGCTACCACAAACCCAATAGACCCCCATATCCTTATGCGCGAATAATCATCAGTACGCTCTTTAAGGTAATTCAGCGTCACCACCTCAAATTGAGGCAAAACAGCCGCCCAAAAAAAACCATAACCAATCATAAGAAAAGCCATGGAAACAAAGCCGCTTACCCAAAAAATATTGGCAAATATCACAAAACATATACCACAACCCAAACGCAATAACGCCATGCGCCGACCCGTATAATCACCAAGCGCACCCCACACATTTGGCGCCAACACCCTAACCAGACCAAACAAAGCCATTAGCTCGCCAATTTCCACCGCACTAAAGCCACGACCATCCAAATACAAAGCCCAATAAGGAGAGATACAGCCAAGTAAAGCAAAATAGAAAAAGTAAAACGAAGAAAGGCGCCAATAAGGCACCTTTTCAGAATTGGAGTGCGACATTAAGCACTCCCAAGAATAAATCTGATATTTAGCATTTATACATCAGGCGCCTGAGCTGGCACTACCGGAGTTGAACATTGCACATCAGCATTCTGTGCCTGGTGCCTCAGGTAGTGATCCACAACTACCAAAGCCATCATCGCCTCTGCAATAGGTGTTGCCCGAATCCCAACACAAGGGTCATGGCGACCCTTAGTGATCAATTCAGTTGGGTTACCGTCTAAATCAATGGTTTTCCCTGGCACAGTAATACTGGAAGTGGGTTTCAATGCAATATGCGCTATAACATCTTGACCCGTGCTAATACCACCCACGACACCACCAGCATGATTGCTTAAAAACCCCTGCGGCGTAATTTCATCGCGATGCTGAGAGCCTTTTTGCTCTACTACATCAAAGCCATCACCTATCTCAACCCCTTTCACAGCATTAATACTCATCAAAGCATGAGCCAGTTCGCTATCTAGGCGATCAAAAACCGGCTCGCCTAGCCCTGGCTTTAGACCACTGGCTACAACCGTAATTCTTGCACCAATTGAATCCCCTTCTTTACGTAAGGCATTCATGTAATTTTCCATTTCCGATACCTTGTCCACATCTGGGCAAAAGAATGGATTTTGCTTTACCTGGTCCCAATCAACCTTCTCTATTTTTACTGGCCCTAACTGTGATAAATAACCACGAATCAGAATTCCTTTGCTCGCCAAAAACTTCTTAGCAATGGCGCCAGCAGCCACGCGCATGGCCGTTTCCCGAGCACTAGAGCGACCACCGCCACGATAATCTCTGAAGCCATATTTTTGTGTATAGCCATAATCGGCATGGGCGGGACGGAATTTCTGGGCTATATCCCCATAATCCTTACTGCGCTGATCAGTATTTTCAATCAACATACCAATGGGCGTACCCGTGGTTTTACCTTCAAATACGCCAGACAATATTTGAACCTGATCGGGTTCACGACGCTGCGTGGTAAACTTTGAAGTGCCAGGCTTACGCAAATCTAATTCAACCTGAATCTCTTCTTCACTAATTTCAATTCCAGGAGGACACCCATCAACGATGCAGCCCAAGGCCTTACCGTGGCTTTCACCAAAAGTACTCACCGTAAATAACTTACCGTATGCGTTTCCAGACATATGCAGACTGCTTTCTCTAAGACTTTAAATAATACGACGCATTATACACGGAAGTGGTGTACATGCCGCTGTAGCTGCTCTTGGGTAAAGACAAACACCCCATCACCGCCATTTTCAAATTCAATCCAATTAAAAGGCACCTCAGGAAAGGCCGCCGCCAAATGAATCCAGGAATTTCCCACCTCAACCACCAAAACACCATCCACTGCCAAATAATCCAAGGCATTGGCCAAAATCTGACGGGTAATATCCAAGCCATCATTACCACTGCCTAAGCCCATAGCAGGCTCGTGATGATATTCATCCGGCATATCAGATAAATCCTCCAAATCTACATAGGGAGGATTAGATAATATAAGGCCATAAGGGCCCTGCAAATTAGCAAACAAATCTGAGTGGATAGCGGCAACTTGCTCGTACAATCCATAGTTCTGGATATTAATATCCGCCACATCCAATGCGTCTTGTGACAAATCGGCTAAATCTAATTGCGCATCAGGGAATTCCTTTAGGGCAGCAATACCAATACAACCACTGCCACAGCACAAATCCAAAATGCGAACAGGCTCCTTGCCATCCATCCACGGACTCACTCGACTTGAAATGATTTCCGCTATAGGTGAGCGTGGCACCAGAACCCGCTCATCCACATAAAATGGCAAGCCACAAAAAATCGCCTGATTAATAAGATAGGCCACAGGAATACGCTGAACAATGCGCTGCTCTACTCTTTGCGCAATTAACATTCGTTCATCTTCAACTAAACGACATTGCAACTGAAAATCAGTGAGCCTTTGGGACAAATGCAAACTGCCTGTCACCAGTAAAGTGGCCTCATCCCACGCATTATCGGTTCCGTGCCCGTAATAGACTTGATTACGTTCAAGCTCACTGGCGGTAAAGCGAATCCAGTCCAGAATTGTATATAGCTGCTGCACAGCCTGAGGGTAATTTGTACTCACAAACGGACTCATCTAATTGGAAATTGGCGTATTTTACACGATTATCTTAGCTCATGGGGGAATTCAAAAAGGGAATTATTTCAGCTATGGACAATCAATCACGTACAAAATACAACTCATAGGCAGTCATCAAAGCTGACCATATGTATTGGCTTCACCGGATTCAAAGGCATCCAAGGCTAGAGTGGCAATTTCATGACCCAATTTAATTTGTGTTTCAGCCCGGTAAAATTCGTACATACTCACCGAATCCTTGGGAACCCGAATGAGCAAGTCCGGACGATAGCCCGCAATTTTATAATGAGTAAGTGAAGCCTGCATGGTTTCAAACATTTGGTACATCACCCCAAGCTTACCTAAGTTGGCATCCATCGCTGCCTGCGCTTCATAGGGTTCTCGACCTAAAAAGGAAAATGCTTTATTGCGCACCTGAGCAAACCAACCCTCTTTGTCTTTAACATGAGAAACCTTTTCAGCTTCCGTCTCCCCTACACTATTCATAGGAATCGGAACATCAGCACTTAGATCAACAGCAAATACGTGATCCGCATGAACGGCAATACTCGCCGCAATCGGCAAAGGGTTCAGTACCCCGCCATCCACCAAAACCCGATTACCCATCACCACAGGTCGCACGACAGAGGGAATAGAACAAGATGCACGAATAGCCCGCTCTAAAGGCCCCGAGTTAAACCAGACTTCTTTTTGATGAGTTAAATCAGTTGCCACGGCCGTATAAGGAATACGTAAATCTTCTATACTGACTTTATCCAGCATTTCGCTCAGCAGCGAGAAAACCTTATCACCGCGTATAGCTCCATCTGACAAAAAGCTTAAATCCACCAACTTCAAAACATCAAGATAACTAAGGGAACTCACCCAATCCTGAAATTGATCCAATTTCCCAGCAGCGTAAAAACCACCTACCAAAGCCCCCATAGAGCAACCTGCAATGCCTTTAATTTCGTAGCCACGCTCCTCAATTGCCCGAATCACACCAATATGGGCATAACCACGCGCCCCACCACTTCCCAACACCAAGGATATTGTTTTCATTATTTATTTTAAAACCACCAACTCAATACGATCACCCATATTTTCCCGAGGTAACATAGCCCCTGCACCATGGGCGTATAAATTCTTTATAAAGCCGCCTGTGGCCGCTAATTGACCCAACAATTCCTGAGACTCTTGCTGAGATTGATCTAACAAAGACTGATTTTCACCTGGCCCATAGCGATGCACGACCAAAGCAAACTTCTTATTGGGGTTTTCTTGCAGTAGCTTTTTAATTTTTTGAATCTGACTAATATTTAATTGAGCGGAACCAGTTAGTTTTGACAGCACACTGTAGCGGGTTTCGAATAAAGTTTTGTTTTCACCTTTTTCTATGTATTGATCAAACACCCCCTTTTCTTTGGCGTTAAGATCAATGCGTTCCACATAGACGTATACGCGCTTATTGCTGCGCTGAATGCTGTATACCAACCACAGCATGTCATTCTTTGCCTTATCAAGACCCAACCAATAGTGCTGATTGCTGTCACGACCATACAAAATAGAATGCTGAAAAACCTGATTAGCATAATCATTACTTAGCCCACAACTTCGCCCCTGACACTCAAACAGAGAAACCGTATCAGCATCTACCTGCCCTCTAATTTGATCAAAAGCGGTTTCACTAGTAATCCCCGCTGGAAGTTGCCATAGCCAACTTTGTACTTTTGCTGAAACTCTAATTTCAGCTTCAGGTTTCACCTCACCTTTAATTCTTTCTATGGCTCCCAATATCAACCAATGATCCACCTTCCTATCTGTGGCATAGTGCTTTTGATAACTGCCATTTACTGGTTGAATTGCCCAAGTTTGGCCAACACCCATAATTAACAATATTACCGTTAGAAATTTTGCTACCATGCCTGCTACCTTGCATAATTAGTACAAATGCCAATTAAGTTTTCACACTCATCTAACTCAATCCTATTTGAATGCCCAAAAAAGTGCCAACAAATTACTGTATTCACTGCACATTACCCATAAGTTACTGCGTATGCGCAATTTCCCCCAGCATTCAACTGCCTAAAAACTGTTCGATTTTATTTCACCCAAGAGAAATGGCCAGACGAAACAGCACAGGACGACTACTAAAGATGTGCACGGATATACAAGGTATTCCTTGGCACAGGTTAGACAATGAGAAACTTGAAGCTAAATTTAAAAATCACTCGCTTATCTACCCTCAAGAATCATCTAACCTTCCTTCCATAGAGCTAAGCGAAGATAGAGATGCAGACACAGAAGGATTCCTTTGGATTGATAGCACTTGGCAAGAATCTCACAAAATGATGCGCCAAAGCCCGTGGTTAAAAAACATGCGAAAATACAGTATTAAAGGCACTCCAAGTACCTACAGGTTAAGACGTAACCAAGCCCAAAACGGGTTAAGCACACTTGAAAGCCTAGCTTACTGGCTCAAAGAGCAAAACAGACCCATTCAAACAAAAGAACTGCTACAATTTTTCCAAATATTTCAAGAAGCCTTTTTACATGCACGCCAAGCTGGATTATTAAAATGACTCACTCCCTATTTTCAAGATTTGGCACTATGTTACTGTGCATGTCACTTACAGCCTGCCAACTGGCTACCAAGCCTCAAGTCCAACCACTAATAGTTGAAATTCAATACAGCCCACAAGAGCAACAACTTAACGAACAAGCTGCCCGTAAGCTAATTGCACAGTACAACCTTTGGGAACTGGATAGCAGCCCAATGCTTCAATCATACAGAGGACTAAAAACCAATTACGATCAGTGGGATGACATATCAGAGCAAGAACAAACCAAACAACAGAAACAGAACAACGTGTTTTTACAAGATGCACAAGAGATTCAACTTAAAGCGATAAATAATGACTTAGCATTAAGCGTAGAGCTATTAATTTATCAGTTAGCGCAAAACAAAGAACATTACGTTTTCCGACACCACAACTACCCAGTGAACCAGCTTTTTGGACTTCACAGTGAAATTCCAAATTTTCTGGTAAATATCCATCAAATTGAAAACATTAGCGATGCCCGAAATTATATTAGCCGAATAAATAACATTCCGACTTTAATAACGCAGC
>JBALXQ010000086.1:0-8376 GCA_036960565.1 Bermanella sp. | reverse complement strand
TCATTTACGGTGGCCGTTAGATCACATGGCTTCGTCGTCTTGTGCCAACTCGCCTTCAGCCTACGCCTCATATGATGTTCTTGTTCATCAACTCGCAGTTTTGCTAGGGGCTTCCTCCGGACCAAACCTCGCGGTTAAGCCCTTGCCATTCGCTAGTAGTTATCGTCTAATCACAACATGGTTTTCGACGGTGATCTTCCTACAGAGGACTTTCACCTCATTAGTTCATGCCCATGCTGGGCGTACACAAGGCAATCAACTACGCGCCTAAGGCGCCGGACGCAGCAAAGCTGCGCCGGTTATTGCGGCGTTAACTTCATGGAAATGGTATGGACATCAAGAATATACGCATAAGTAATTTACCAAGAGAAGATCTGGTTGATTTGTGGAAGCACATGTCACCTGCGGATCTCAATGAACTGATTTTTCGGAGTAATGAAAAAGAAATATCATTATTCTTTGGCCATATGCCAGAAAGGGGGATTGTTGAAACTCTTCAGTCACTAGAATCACCAGCAATAGCCAAAATATTTAATTCATTAACTCCTAGACAAATCAGTAAGCTCTTAACATTTGCCAATCCGAAATTAACCAATCAAATTGTAGGCGGCCTTGATAGACGCTTATTATTAAAAACGATTAAAAATTCAAACAAACAAACAAGAAACAGGATCTTAAAATCACTCCCTGAAGAACAGCGTAGGATGCTCCTTGAAATATCAGAAGAGGAAGAAGATTTAGATAGTGACTACAAGTATTACCTTTCTGAAAAATTTGAAAACTCTATTGAAAGCGATGCATTAAATAGAATTAGAGAATTGGAAGAGAGAGAACGCTACCTTGAAACAAGGCAACGAGCCAGAGAAGAGCAATACTCTGTTCAACTTGAGCACTTAAGACAGCAAGTATCTGAAACCGAAAAAGAAATACACCTCAGGCAAAATAAATTCAAAAGCATTGAAAATGGGTTACTTAAGAAAGAGCAAGAAATTCGAGATAACATAAGAATATTGCAGGAAGAACACCAAAGGCAAGTTCAGGAAAAAATTGAGATAAAGGTTCCTGAGTTTGTAAAATCTGCAGTAGAAGTCCTAGAGAAAAAAGAAACGGATTTTGCAGATAAAGCTAAAGAGTGGAATAAGCATGGGAGTATTTCTCTTGGATTTGCAATATTGTCGGCAATAGGCGCATTGATTTACGGTGGTTTTGAGTTTAATTCAGCTGCTAAAGGAAATATCGACTGGTTCTTTTTCTCTTTTCTTTTACTAAAGGGGTTAATTATCGTTTCACTTTTTGGTGCATTTGCAAAGCATGCATATAACATTGGAAACGCATATATGCATGAGTCACTGAAACGAAGCGATAGAATGCATGCGATTAATTTTGGGAAATTGTATTTAGAAGTCTATGGAAATGATGTTAGCCAAACTGACATGAAATCCATTTTTGAGAATTGGAACCTTGATAGTGATAGTGCTTTTACGAAGGTTCATCAGGCAAATTTTGATCCTAAAGTTGTCGAACAGGTAACTCAAATGATAAAAGCCGTATCTAGTGCAACTCAAACAAACAAAGAAAGAACCAGTTAAAGATGAAGTTAACAAGTCAAGGGGCGCGATAAAGCTGCGCCCCTGCTTGAAACGTTAAGGCTACCAAGATAGATAAAAATATCACCGAAACATAGAGCGAAGAGCATGGACAAGAAAGACTTTAAAAAGGCCTTAGAGGAACGACTCTTTAAGCGTCTAAAAACACAAACCTTTGATGAAATGACGGTAGGCGGTAGCAAGTTGCGGTTTGATATGGCGATGGCTATTGATGGATACCCATTCGAGTTACCGGAAGGGGCCGTAGAGGAAGACTACCAATCACTTCTAACAAACGAACAATACATGTCTGGTGAGTTTGATGAGGTTATCGATAAGGTCTTTTCTAAAGCGCAAACAAGCACTTAGATGACCGCCTTTTGCGCGATCAAGCAACCTTAACAAGTAAAGTCAGCTTTGTGTCGGTTAGCGACCAAACAGAACCTGAATAGTCGTGGATCAATATCCTGGTCGCTTTCGTGTCGATAGCAGGCCTTCATCCTATTATCCATCGTCAAATTAACAAGTCCGAACAACTTAGGTACACCATGTACACCATGTACACCATGTACACCATGTACACTATGCACATGGTGTACCTACTTTACTCTTTTTCAATATTCACTCGGTAGCCATCAGCCTGCCTCATTGGATCAAAATATATATCTATCCCCATTTTACGAAATGCTGTTTGCTGCCGTTGCAGTGCTGACTTAAGCCCTTTTGCAGATTTAGGCCACCCTAATGACTCATCTGGACGATAACGGCAAAGCTGATCAAGCAACCGTTTAAGATTGCCCGAAAACCCTAGCGGACTATCTTCCATAAACGCTTCTAGCGCTATAGCCACTGGACTTGATTCCAACCCTTTGCGCACCCCTAAAGCCTGATTAGCTCTATATGCTTCCACAAAGTCTTCATCATTAAGGCCTAGCACGCGCGCAACAGCTATACCCAATCGATAGAAGTCAGCCATGCGAGGCTTGCTCTTAGTAACAACAAAGGGCAGTTCCTCCAGCGCGTTAGCAAATAGGTCAAAAAGGTTGCCCACAAGTGAAGGATATAAACTGTTAAATTTCGCCTCCAAATCTGTTGCCGACTCTCGATGACAATCTGGAATTGCTGGCAACTCAAGATGTATACATCTCTCGGATAAATCCTGTGCAGACACAAGACCAGAAATGCCATTCATAACAACGGGACGCCGTATATCAACCATGACCTCGCCCATATTGGTATAAAGCTCCCGTGTACCGAAATTCCCGCCCGTAGCCAGATTACACAACACATCTTGAAGCTCCGAATTTAGATAGCTGAGGTTGTTGTAACTCAGTAAGTGGTCATTCTGGGCCGCAATGACTACATCTTGAGACTTTTTAAAATTGCTTCTCAATTCCATAGCAGAAGGATCAATCAACGCCTTGATACGCTTTTGAGTAGATGATTTTGCGCTGCCCTGCTCACCTTCAATAATAAGCAATGGATAGTCTGTATCTGACCTAAAGCAATCCAGCATCCATGTAAGAGCCAGCAACTGATCACCCTTGTTTTTGATATTTAGAAAGCCCCATAAATCTTCAATATCACCTCCTCGCCTCGGCATTGCCATTGCGTGACATGCAGGGCCTCTAATAAACTTTACCGGAGCCTTGGGGTGCACCGTCCAGTTACCATGATGAAACTCGATACAATTCCAGTCGGCATCACCCAAATCGATATAGTAAGCATCACCGAATTTAGCTACACGATTGTAGACTGTGCATTGAGCCCCTTTAAACTGAGCCTGACCTCGTAAAGTTGAAACGGCATCCCCTAGCGCGCTCTTACTAGGCACTATTTTATTGTCTTCATAATACTGATGGGCCAACCAGCTTTTGAACATATCCCCATCTAAAGGCCAGTTTTCGATATGGCCACTTTGAGTTAACGCTATATACCCCTTATTAAAGTCATCATGAAAAAGTTCATAATGAGCTACCATCTCAACTAACTGCGTTGCGAGGTTCTTTTTTTCTTCATTCTCTTCATAGCTCATCACATTCTTCCTCCACAACAAGCGCAGCCTTTTAAAGGAAAACCCTTATAAGGGAATGCCATCCGGTCAATTACGGTTAAAGCTCGGTTAAATACTCGGTCTGTGACCGAGCCAAGTTCGGTTAAAGTTCGGTTAGGTGACCGAACAGTTTCGGTTTGATTTCGGTTAAACGACCGAAGGGTTTCGGTTAAAACTCGCTTAATCAAACCGAACATCAACCCGTATACAGGCTTAACCCCGTATAAGAACACGCCCTTAACCGGGTTTAGTCCTATACCAATCCCGTATACGGGTTTAGTTCCGTATACGGGTCTAAACCTTATAAAGAAGCCTCTCGTTTTCATTACGAACGCTCCGATGCTTGACCAAGGTGCTCCAGCTTGCAGAAGTGATTAAGCCAGTTATCCAGATCCTCCCTTAGATAACGTACAGAACGACCAATTTTAATGAATGGAGGCGCAGGAGTGCGATTATCTCTAATGCCATCCATACGAGACTGACGAAGGAAGGAACGGCTCATGCCGATATATTGAGAAGTCTCAATTTCTGAAAGTGCTCTTTTAATGCTCATATATAACCTCTGATTGCTATTGATTAACTTTGCCGTTTTGGCGAGGCCATCATTGTTCAGAGGTGTTGAGCCGGGAGGCGTATAGGGCGCAGGGCGGGATTATTAGTGGTATTTTTATTTAGTCGGGAGCTTAGTCGGGAGAAAATAGTTCGCTTAAAATGTAGTGGCTAAGACTTGATCTAGCGCTTCGGTATATCTGGGCTAGTTACAATCCGGCAGCTATCGACCCAATGCGGTCGCTCACTGAGGTTCAATAACACTCCCAATAACGGACCGAAGGGCGAACGTTGATTGTTTTGTTACTTCGATTTACTGGGGTAAATACCGAATATACGAAATAAGGTTTTACCCAATTGATACTTTACCCAGTTTATTTCTTGCCCACTTGGGCCTACTACATACTTGTTACAAGCCAACCCTCTTGATACGGAGAACCTGTATCGCCTATACCCCGTAAATAGGAATACAAATCCAAGGCGCTCAGAAAACTCAATAATTTTGGGTTCATGAGGGGGAAGAACGCGGTCAGCACTAGTGACGTTAAGATTAAAAATACGCTTAGTTTTTTCTGGGCAAAACGCCTTCACGGTTACCAAGGGCTGAAGCGATACAACCATATCGCCTAAGTTTATGCACTCCACTTTTAGGTTTACCGTCACGTAGTCTTGCTGAAGATCATTATATGTTTCAGAAACAATCTTAACTTGCAGCCTGTTACGATAGCGCCATTGATTGATCCAGTAGTGTACCCCGCCGCTGCCACCAACAAGATAGAGCAGCTTCATAGGGTCATTGGCAAAGTATTGTAGAATATCCATGGGGCCGCTCTATCCGATTAAATGCCGAACTATCTATGGAGCACATAAGTAATTAAATATTGTGTAACCTGCTTTACCTCGACAGAAACGCCTTCGAGTTTTAGTATTTTTTCTCCGGGATTAAACACGAACTCAACTGTATTAAGTGGTAATTGAGTTTCCGTTGCTTTCGGCTTTTCATAGTGGCTAATAGTAGTGTTTGTATTAGCGGTACCATAGGCATAGTTGTTGGACACTGAGGCGTTTGCAGCTGTGTTTGATTTTACAACAGTAGTGCTACTACCGTACCTGCTCATTGTTGTTTCATTAGACTCGATATCAATGTCTGTGAGCCTAAATATGGTAAGACCTTCGGGTGTTAAACCCATAAACCTAAGTTCAGTGTATCCAGCATCAACTTTCCCTCCAAAGATATCGGCTTTACCAAAAGCATTTGGCAAGTCTCTCTGTTTTTTGACTCGATACAGCTCAGTACCAATGGAGGCGGATTGCTCTACACCAACTGGTTTTGAATATGATTCGTGTGTTTGAATTGTGGCACCACAAGCAGTTAGAAAGAACATTACTGAAATGGTAATTATGATTCTCATGCTTTCTCCATTTAGAATTTATATATTTCGACCTTGCAAGGTAACCATTTGGATGTACATGTAAGGCTATAACAAGAGGCAAAGGAGAACCTATCCATGGCCTGATTGAGCATCATCCTGTGGGCATTTTGAACCCATAAAGCTCAATCTATCAGTTAAACTATATGCAAACAACTACGGAGCCAATGACCGCTTCTGGCACAAAACGGCCCGTAAGAACTGGTCTAGATTTCTACACTTAGAAACTAACCATCAACCTCTATTCGATTCTCTCTATAAAATTTTTTGATATTTGATATTTTATTTTCGAAGGTCTTGTAAGCCATAACTTTTGGCTCATCTGATCGGGTATACCAATGGATTTCACCATTAGTTACTTGCTCAATCACCTTATCTGGATCGAACTGCTCATACTCTTCGCGGAGTAATCGCCAATAATTTTTAGCTGGTTGATTGGGGCTGTATCGGAACAATCTTTCAAGTGGCTCATTAATTCTGGCACCTCCTTTCTGGCTATCGTTCCAAGGAAGTGAATTCAGCTCACTCTCCACCTTGGAAGGTTTGCTATCGCCACCTCCAACTGAGATAGAGGATTTCTTAACTCCAAGCCTTTCAACCACTTCAGAAGTTAGTCTTAAGTCATCAATAGTGAATTTCCCATTTTCGATAAAACTATAGGCAAATCGATCTCTCTCCTTAAGTTCAGACTTCCAGATTTCTTTTTTAGGTTCGGAAACTGGCTGCCCGTTAATCATTATCCCGCTGGGTTTACTAATGCTCTCTGCAAATTTGTCTATCATGCCAACAATGGAAACACCCTCTACAGCGAAAGGTATCAAATATAATTCCGTCGGTGGTATCTCATGAAGCTCCAATGGATGCCAAGCATTGAACCCTACTTTTAACGACTCGTGCTTATATGGGTAGCGCTTACTCCAGTTTTGGATATTTTGGCGATTTAAAGGGTACGAAGCTTTGTTTAGTACGATACTGCCCTTTTCCCACAAGGATTTGATCCAGCTCTTATGCACTGAAAGTAAACCGCTGTAATAACAAAACCCATGAGCCACCCAATCTATTTTGTCACTCGCCTTCCTCACGGCAGCAAATTTTTTCCCTTTGCAGAAAATAACTGCTGGAATTTGGTCAGTTTCGATAAAGTGCATTAAATCCTCAATATTGTATTTTTCGAGAGAATCTGCTGCCTGATCAAGTGTGTAGTAAAGCCTCTTAATTTCCATATTTAACCAGTAAATCCATTCTCTAAAATTGAATATTTAAGTTTTTAGCCAAGTAGCTCAACCGCATCAGCTTTATGGTCTGGCGCTAAATGAGCATAACGTAGTGTAGTATTCAAATCAGCATGCCCACAGAGTTCACGAACAGTATTTAAGGGAACACCTTTCATCACCAGTTTAGATGCAAAATCGTGACGCATATCGTGCCAGCGGAAATTATTAATTTTTGCCTTCTTTAACAGGCTGGTCCATGACTTTTTAACGTCACGCAACCTACCTCCGTCATCAGAAGGGAATACTAGACCATCACAATCTGCTGACTGTTTTTTCCAGTTTTTTAACACGTCCAAAGCGCTGGGACTTAAAGGAATATGGCGTGTTTGGCTAGATTTTGAATTCTCGCCTCTAACTGTCAACGTTTTACGTTTCAAATCAACATCAGGCCACTCCAGATCAAACACTTCCCCTTTCCTCATTCCTGTCTTAAGGGAAAGCACTACCATTGGCTCCAAGCGATCTGCAAAACGATTTTTATTTAGATCGGGATATAGTGAATAGCCTCTTTTAGTTCTGAATTCATTTCCCCGCTTACGATCATCTTTTAACTCTGCATCTCTCTTTTCTAGGGCGGCAAAAAGTCTTTTATCTTCCGCATCTGTTAGATATCGCACTTTAGGTGATCTATCGACTCTGAGCGGCTTTAACTTCCCTAATGGATGCTCATCAATAACATTCCACTCAACTGCTTTTGACAATTTCGCACGAAGACCAGCTACTGCCCGATTCACTGTTACGGACTGCAATCCAGCCTCCAGCTTTGCTGTACGCCATTTTTCTATCAGCAGTACATTGATTTGATCAAGGGGATAGCTGTAGAAGTCCTTAAAGTTTCGCTTTGTTCGATCTAACGCTTCCTGACCGGATTTTCTATTTACCAGCACCCAAGGCTTGTAATAATTATCAATAAAGCGCTCTAACGTTTTCTCTCGTTGCTCTGTGGCTTGATTTTTATTGGTCTGCTTTGCAACCTGAACATCTACACCCTTCGTCACGTCAGCGGCATGTCCTTCGGCCAAATCACGCGCCTTAGCTACGGTAATTTGGCCCAGAGAACCAACCTTGATTCGCTTCCGCAAACCATCTGCCGCGCGATAAGAGAAATAAAAGGTTTTACGACCGGTAGGCTGAACTCTGAGCAAGAAGCCTTTAAGGTCGGTATCTACCACCTCATAGGCTTTTTCTCTCACTTCTAATTGTTTGATATTGGTAGTAGTTAGCTTTGTCTTCATTAAACCTTCCATGTAACAAAAAGACCAGACTTGTATTTAAGTCCATATTAAGTCCAAGGTGAATATACAGGAGGGATAATAGGAAAACCTCTATGAACAATCAAGGCTCTTGTAACATGATGTTTTATATCATTTTATTAAGCATTATAATCTATTGCTGTACACTGACGTTCTTCTAATAACACGGAATATTAACATTCATAATGCTGGGGTCGGCGGTTCAAGTCCGCCCGTAGCTACCAAATATCA
>JBALXQ010000028.1:0-78289 GCA_036960565.1 Bermanella sp. | reverse complement strand
AGCAACTGACTTGTAATCAGTAGGTCCCGAGTTCGACTCTTGGTGTCGGCACCACTAATACTAAAAAGCCCGCTTAGAAATAAGCGGGCTTTTTTCGTTTCTGGTATATATACAAAATCCCTATCCTTCTGAAGTCTTTATTTTTATGGCATTCTGTATTTGCTGTATATGGGTAAATCTATTCTAGTTATTTAGGCATGGACCATAGAGCTTTATTTGTTTGATATTTGGAAATTAAGGAAGCTAGCTTGAAGGAAGTAATTCAAAGGCATATAGGGGCATTTGTAATTGCTGTTGTCGCTGGTATTTTTTCAATGATTGGGGCTTATATCGGTAGTAGTCCTAGTCAAGAAAAACTAAATGACTCGAATAGAATAAAAGTAAATATGGAGTTATATAACTTATTGAGTCCAAATTTAGAAATAACCTTACACGACCCAAAAATATCTATTAACTCACTATTTTTTGATCAAGATAGCCAAACCAAAGAAATTGATATTAAGAGGTATCTGAAGCTATCTAACAAAGGGCGACTCGCACATTTTGAAAATAATATTTCAACTTCAGAGAACTCGGAAAACTTTATAGGATATGAATTTTTTTATTGCGTAAGAAATAAAGGAGATTTCCCACAGTTTGTTAGGGCTCCTAAATTGAAAATAGTGCATCCTATTTTTAGCCATGAAAGGGATATCAAAGCATACAGAGCAGATAAGATCGGTAATCTATCGCCTGGAAATCAAGCCTGTCAGAAAGTGCTAGTTGATGAAAAAGATATGTCCCCATTTGGAACTCCTTCCTTTGCTTTAAAAATTGAAGCATTACCTTCGGAGTCTTCAATTGAAAGTATTTTCATTATATCCAATAAAGAAGAGCTAGGTAGAATGGCTGAAAGGTATCTTTCCCGTTATACGATTATAAGTGAGGCTAGTGGATCCCTATTAAGCAACATGGATGTAGATGCTAAAGAGTACCTATTGAAAGTGGTGGGGTTAAAAGGGAGCGACCTAGAAGCACCAAAAAATGGTATCAAATAATAAGCTACATACTACTTCGAACACACCCGATTCCTACCGCCATTTTTAGCCATATAAAGCGCTTCATCGGCTCTTATAAGGGCCTTATCCAGAGAGTCGTCATCCGAGCCCATAGTGGTGACGCCAATGCTAATTGTTAATGGTATGGGGTGATCCTCTTCATCTCCTAAGTGTGAGTCTTCTACTTTCTTACGCAGTTTTTCAGCCACCTTTAATGCCATTTTTAAACTGGCATCTGGTAATAGAATGGAAAACTCTTCCCCGCCAATACGCGCCACTAAATCGTGTTTTCTCACACAGGCTAAAAAAGTATTGGCCAGCTTAGTAAGGGCAATGTCGCCCACGTGATGACCAAAATTATCATTGATGTCTTTAAAGTAGTCGGCATCAATTACCATGAGTGACAACGGCTGTTTGTTACGCTTTGCCTGGGCCAGCTCGCTGGTGGCTGTGCTCATAAAATATCGGCGATTGGCCAACTTAGTCAGGTCATCGGTTGAGGCTCTTTCTTCAAGCGCTTTTCTTTGTTCACCAAGCTTGGTGATATCTGTTGAAAAACCAATAAAGGAGACCACTCGACCCTGCTCATCTTTAATGGGAACCTTGGTCGACCAATAATATTTTACAAGACCATCATCGCCAGTGATGGTTTCTTCTCCTTCTATTTTTTTTCCGCGAGTAATAATTTCTTCATCCATGATGTCAAAATTATCGGCGATATCGAGAGGTAAAATATCTCTGGTACGTTTGCCAATAGCTTTCTTGGGAGTGGTGCCAAATAGTTCAGCGGTTCTTTCATTAATAAATTGAAACCGACAGTTGGCGTCTTTCATGTAGATGTAGGCATCAACATTATTGATGATGGTATCGAGGAGCGTCTGTTGTTCTTTCAATTGTATTTGTAGCAGCTTTTGCTCGGTGATATCGGTGGACACCCCGCTTAAACCCATGACCTTTCCTTGATCATCAAGCAGAGGTTTTTTTATAGACCAGTAATAGCGGACTTCTCCGCTGCCACTAATGACATTGCGCTCTTCTTTTTCTAGGGCAACTCCCTGATTCAATACAATATTGTCATTAATCTTTAACTCACCGGATTGTTCTAAAGAGAAAAACTGGCTGTCATCATTACCCACAAGCTCTTCTAGCGTTAGATTAAATAAATCGCGAACCATTTTGTTGGCATAGGTATAGCGACCCTGCATATCCTTCATGTAGATATAGGCGCCAACATTGTCCAGAGTAAGCTGGTGAATGAGTAGCTCGTTGGTAACTGCCTTTAATTGTTGTTCGAGTTTGATGCTCATTAAGAAATCCGCAGTTAGCAGGGCTTTAACTGACTATATTATAGCTCTCATATTTCGAATCATGACAAGAAAGGTCTCGTGAATAGGTATTAGAATGAGATTTTCAAAGGAGTTGTAGGACAATCTATCTAGGTTCTGGTTTTATCAAGTGATGTCCAAATCGGCCGATATCCTTTAGGTACTTCCATTTATAAGACTTACTTGGATACAAATTGCTGTCATCAATTATAAATACGGCGTTAAGCCAGTACCCCACAAAACAAAAGCCTCCTGCTAGCAATTTAAGTGAAGCAGCGGCTGCGTCACAACCTAGCCGTCGCGGTAATTTCGTGGGCTCAGGGCTGAACCTTGAGCTCGAATTAAAATCCGGTGTGCAAATTCGGGTAGCATTACGCCAAGATAGCTCTGGCCAAATAAGAGACATGCAGATAGAGGCCGATGGGCCCTTGCAAGACGGGCAGCTGGCCACCTTTAAAGCCTTCATGAATGACCTAGGCTCGGCCGTGGATAAGCTGTTCTCTAATCAGCAATCGGCGGCAGATATTTTTGCCTTTGCTAATCAATCTGGCATTGCCGATGTAGAGTTGAGTATTCAGCAAGAAAAAGGGGATGTTAAGCAGCGGGTGGAGTTTGAAAAACTGCAAAGCCCCATGGGGCGTAAAGAAGTTAATGCCGAATGGCTGAGCTTTGATCGTAACTCGGGCATAGAGCGTAAGCACAACCTAGCCTTGAGCCGAGAAGATGGGCAAGCCAAGTCTGCCAGTGGTACCGATTATCAATGGTTATTGGAAAACATAAAATCCGGGGTGGATGTGATGGGCATGCCCAGCGAAAGTGAAGGCGCCTTAAATGCCCGGGAGCGGCAAACCTTATTCGAGTTTTTTAGTTCTGGCATTCATGCTTTGTTTGATCAAACTCAAGCGGGCATGTCTAAGCTGCAAACAATGGGGGCCACCCAAACAGTTGCTAAACAATTCATAGAGCAAAGTGTGACGGCTTTTTCCTCTCAGGCCAGTAGTGATTCTGCTGCAGACACAAATGACAGTAAAGGCTCGGGTTTTAAAAACCTGCCCGATTTTAAGGCAGACTTTTCCTCCCAACAAACGGCTAGAAATAGCCAAGATAAAGAAGATGAATATCAGTTTGCCATGGAGATAAGCCAGGTTAGTCGCTGGGTTAATCAACAGGATGATGTCACCAAGGAAAGTAAAAATAGTTTAATTCAAAATCGGCGCTTGCTGGTGCAATACGAGCACGTGGGCCAGCTTAAGGAATTTGAATTTAATTGGCAGCACGATGAATCTTATAAAGCCGATTATGTTAACCAAGTATTACAGCAAAGTCGTTTTACCACTCAGGATGTGACCAACAGCCAGTTGGTTAATAGGCTGCCGGATAGCCAGGGGAATTACTCTGTAAAAAATTCTAACACTCAATATTCCAACACCGAAACCTATAATAACTCTGCGCGTACCCCTATCGGTTCTATTCTAGGTGGCGGTTATCGAGTTTAGGTTTCTTGGCTTTAAGTATTCCTAATGCTTTAGTTTGAACGGTGGTGGTTAATCATTCTTTATATGAATGCAAATCAATGCTAAATGTATAAAAATGCAAAAAGCGGTTCCTGTTTGTTGTTGTCCTCACTAAATGCCAATAATATGCGCGCGAAATTAATGGTCGTAAAATGCCATAACATATTAATTGGAGGGCACGATGAATTGTCGATTAACCAGGATACTGGCGATACTGATTTTATTTTCCTTAAACGGATCGGTATGGGCAAAAGTGGGAAGCAATGAGGCATTACAACTGGGCCAAGAACTCACCCCCACCGGCGCGGTTAGAGCGGGTAATAAAGCGGGTACGATTCCCCGTTGGAACGGAGGCATAACAAGCCCTATAGCAGGCTATGAAAAGGGCATGTTTCACCCAGATCCATTTTCTAAGGACAAAATAAAATTTAGAATTGATGTAAATAATTGGCAGGAACATCAGGAAAATTTAACGCAGGGACAAATAACTCTTCTCAAAAAATTCCCCACTTTTAATATAAATGTATACCCCTCTCACCGCAGTGCAGCCTATCCCCAATTTGTTTATGATGCTTTGAGAAAAAATGCCTTAACTGCTGAGTTACAGCGTTATGGTACTGGGGTTCGAAATACTCAAATAGCCAGTCCTTTTCCCATTCCTAAAAGTGGTTTGGAAGTTTTATGGAATCATTCTCTTAGGTTTCGAGGCTTGCAGTATCGCTCGGTTTCGGGCATTGCCATTAATTCATCGTCTGGCAGCAGCATATTGATGATGGTAGATAATAAGTACTTCATGGCTTACAGCCAGCCTGGTGTAACGCTAGAAGATATAGACAATAAAATTTTTTATGTAAAACGTAGGGCACTGTCACCGGCTAAAAAAGCCGGACGCCTGACTTTGGTGCACGAAACTCTAGACCAAGTTTTATCTCCCCGTAAAGCTTGGCTTTATGAACCAGGAGAGCGCCGGGTAAGACGTACTCCTAACCTTAGCTATGACACTAGTGACGATAACAACGGCATTGGCACTATAGATCAATTTGACATGTTTAATGGGGCCCCTGATTTTTACACTTGGGACCTTGTCGGAAAACAAGAAAAATACGTGCCTTATAATTCTTATAAAGTGCATTCGGGCGATTTAAAAGTTAATCAGATAGTTGGCAAAAACCATGTAAACCCAGATCAACTGCGTTATGAGTTGCATCGTGTTTGGGTAGTAGAAGCCACACTGCGACTGGGCATGAATCATATATATGCCAAGCGTCGTTTTTACTTTGACGAAGATACCTGGCAAATTATATTAGCCGAAGAATACAATGGCGAAGGGGAAATGGTGCATGTCTCAGAAGCGCATACCATCAATTATTATGAAGTGCCCACAGTCTCGCAAACCCTAAAAATGAATTATAACCTGGAGGAAGGTCGTTATTATGTTGAGGGACTAGACAATGAACGTAGCCCTTTTGACTTCGATGCCGGATTGAAGAAAAGCCAATTTACCTCTTCTGCATTACGCCGGGAAGCGCGTTAATTCCCTGATAATCTAACGATCCGTAAATGCTAAACACATGGAAGAAATATATTTTCTGTGTGTTTCACGTTCCTTCATACCGCACTAAATCCTTTGACATTTAAATGACTCAATCAAAGACTTTTTCTGGCTTAGCATTTTTTTGTAAGCAGATTATATTGAGAGGCTATTAAAAGCTAACGCTGACTTGCACGCTATATGAGTCATTTTTATTAGCGGCTAGATTTATTTTTACAGGGACATCACTAAATTTATTGTCTTCCATACCACCTTGATACATGTACCAAGCAACACCGGTTGCTACACTCATTAGGTTAAGTTCCGAAGCGCATGGGCGTACCGAATAGTCGTTATCGGTGTCGTGGCTATACTGTTGATCGGCAACCTGGGTGTAGCTGTATTCAGGGAGGCTTTCAATTTCACTGCTGGCCTGACACCAACTAACCGGCGCCATTAAGAAGGTAATGCAAGCAGCATATAAACGAATACGGCTTTGTTTACGCAGAGCACTCTCTATTTGTCTTTCATTAAGAATGTGCAAATCAACCAGGGCCTCGCCAAGTTGCAAGCCTGTCTGCTGCTGATGTTGTAAAGCCTGGTCTAACTGAGTGTGATTTATAAATCGCTTTCTAACTAATAGAGCGCCGAGGCGATACGGTGGCTGCATGTGGCGCTCCTGTTAATCTTTATTGAGTTGATGCAGTGAATTTTGGCACAAACTGTTTCAAAAATAAGGGGGTACCTAGAACCATCTGATGTAACCAGCATAATGCTTATTTCTAATGGTTATCTATTACAAAGTGTAGTGCGCAACAAATTAACTAATATCCTCATATAACAAAGAGTTATGCAGGGTTTTAAGGTATGTATTTCATGTGACAATTAATTGAATAACAAAAAGAAACAGGAAGTCAGCGCTCTGGCGTGAACTTTAATTAAGGTATCTCATTTTTAGTAGATGCTCTGTGCGCCATGTAAAGAGGAAATAGTATGGATTGGTTAAATGAAATATTGCTTCAATGCACTCATTGGTTAAAACCACACTCGGCTCAAGTTGCCGTTGCTTTGGTGGCAACCTTTCTGGTGATATACGGAAATACTATAAATCGTACGGTGCGATTATTTGTAAAGCCCTACCACTTTATTTTACGTGTAGGCACATTTGTACTCTTGTGTACTCTGGGTTATGGCGCGCTTACGGTATGGGGTGTTAGCAAGTTAAAGCAAATTATCGCAGCCTTACCCGACCTTTACTTTGCTCCAACCATCTTGGTTGCTTTTATTATTTTGGGAGTCTTGGCTGAGCGTTATCATAAGAATTGAGACGAAGGTCTATTATTGAGCTCTTAAAAGATACGAGGAAACTCTCTATACTTCACCAAAATAATAAAAACTGAATTACCATGACCAAACTAAACCTCATTTTAGCCATGACATTATTACTGTCACAGCCGGCTTATTCCTTTAGTGATCTTGCCCATAAAATGGTAGCAGCCATTGCTTGGCAACAACTTACACCTTATGCAAAACAAAATGTAGAACGCATATTGGGAGCAGGTGAAAAACGTTTTGTGAATGCCAGCGTTTGGGCCGACCATATTAAAAGTGACGAACGCTTTAATTATTTAAAACCGCTGCATTACGTAAATATGTCAAAACAAGCTCGAGTTTATAACCGTAAAACGGATTGTCGCAAAGATAAGTGTGTGGTGCAGGCAATACATACTTTTTCAAAAGTGCTCACTGCCGGCAAACAAAAAGACAAGCAACTGGCCCTGCGTATGTTAATTCATATTATTGGTGATATTCATCAGCCGCTACACGCTGGCTTGCGCGAAGACAGAGGCGGTAACTGGTATGAAGTAAAATATCAGGGTAAAGCCATTTCGTTGCATAAATTCTGGGATAACAAATTAGTTAAACGTATGAAACTTGATTGGCAAGATGCTAGTGCTGAATTAAATACTAATATGGGAAAAATTAGTTTGGCCAAACCAGAAGTGTGGGCAGAACAAAGCCATACTATTGCCGTGAGTCAGGTCTACCAAGTAAAAGAAAATTCTGCGTTGTCCGCTGAGTATTTGGCGATGGCCGATGAAGTTATTAAGCAACAAATTGAAACGGCTGGCTGGCGTTTAGGTATGTGGTTAAATAAATTGTGGTAGTTTTGATTAGCTGAAAGACTAGAAGTGTACAAATCGTTTTGAGGTTACGCGGGTTGGGGTTGTTAGGTTCAGAGCGGGTTAATTTAAAATGACAGGAAATAGCCATCCCGGTTATTTCCTGTCAAAGCACCCTAGGTCCACCTTCCATTAGCGGTATTATTAGTCCTTTTAACATTCCATGTTGGTGATCATCCTGATCAGTCATCCGTGCTTGGCGTACGTCCTTGCCATCAATCCATTATCTGATCGTCCTGATCAGCTATCCTTGTTTAGTGCGATCATCCTGATCGGTCATCCTTGCTCGCCGTACTTCCTTGCCGGCAGTCCTTTTTTACAGACCATCCTGATCTGTGATTCCTTATAAGTTCTTCCTGAACGAGATCTAATTTAGCAAATTGAGGATTTTTTTCAGGCATTCGCGGTCGGGAAAATATATTAAACGAAGCGATGAAATTTGGCCAAGTCAGTGTTTATGGGGGGGATAGCTAAATAACTCATTAAAAAGGCTTAAGTCCTGCGCACACTTCTGGGTATATCTTACGAGTCTTGTACGATATCTCTTACATTTGAGTGGGCGAATAGCTTACAGGGGATTTGAGTGGGTTTTTGCTGGGTTATGAATTAAAGAGCGTTATACATAATGAACCATATCGCTCATTTGTCTAGCACTAAAATGAGGCGTTTTTTGATGACATTGAAACGAGTTAGATAAGCAGTGGGATGAATTTCCTGTGCTACGCTCAATTTAGGAGATTGGGTTGGAGTGGCCATGAAGGCTCTTAATATTTTGGTGGTGGATGACGCAAATTTCATCCGAGATATCGTTAAAAAAGCGGTTCGTGCTCAGTATCCTGCCTTTAAGGTTGAAGAGGCAGTGGACGGCTTAAAAGCCCAGAGCATGATGAAGGTAAACACCTATCATGTGATTTTGTGCGATTGGGAAATGCCTAACATGAGTGGCCTAGAGCTTCTGAGTTGGATGCGTAGTGATGAAAAGTATGAAAAAACCCCCTTTTTAATGATCACTAGTCGCAGTGAAAAAAGTCATATTATTAAGGCCGTGGAAGCTGGGGTGAATGATTATATTGGCAAACCTTTCAGCAACGAACAACTGGGGACCAAGCTTGCGCGTTTAATATATAAATTTTACAAGTTCAGTCCTTCTCAAACAGCACGTCAGGCCCAGCAAAATGAAAGTGCAGACTTGTTAACAGGGGCGCCAGCAGCACCCACCAAGAAAGCAATTCCTGTGGCAGCGGGTAACGCCAGTTTATTAACGGGAGGCTCGAAAACGGAACAGCTACTTAGTCAAAACCCAGCTGCTCAAAAAGCTAAAAAAGTCACCAATAAAAACCTAGCTCTAGCTCATGTGCGCACTACTGCAGGTAAAGAACTAAGATGCATTGTTAAGGATATTAACCTTAATGAAATGCTACTGGTGGTTAAACGTGATGAAGGTATTCCGGGCTTATTTGATCAGGTGGTGGTGGATATTGTGAGTAAGGCTGAAGACATTGTGGCTCGCGTGAATTGCTTTGTGTGTTCCTTAGTTTCGCCTGATAAACGCATTAGTGGTGAGTTGTTTAATATGTTGGTGCGGTATGAAGATCAAGACCCAGAGAAACTTGAAGCCCTATCGAAATTTGTGGCCAAGATACGTTAACTCACGCAGCTTGGTTGCCTTTTATTTGCTCCCCTCGAAAAATAATGGCTTTAAGCCAATAAACGATCTGGTTCGACCCTACGAGAAAGCGGGAAATGGCAGATAAAACTGCTGCCTTTACCTAACGTACTTTCAACCAGTAACTGCCCTTCATGACGCAGCAATACGTGTTTAACAATGGCCAAGCCTAGCCCTGTGCCGCCGGTTTCACTATGTCGACTGGGATCCGCGCGGTAGAAGCGCTCGGTAAGTCTGGGGATGTGAGGCGAGTCTATGCCCATGCCATTATCCTTAATACTTAAATGAATGCCGCATTCATCGCTCCACCAACGTATGTGGATGCTGCCTTGGGCCTGGGTATATTTCACCGCATTGAAAATTAGGTTGCTAAAGGCACTGCTTAACTCGCTGTCTATTCCCAGCATTTGTATCGGCTCGGCGTTAAGCTTAATGGTGTGGTGCTTATCGCCACTCAGGGCTATGGCATCTTCCTGCAGGCTACGCAGCATGCTTTGTACATCTACCTGAGTGTGGTCTTTAGTTTGCCCGTTCTCCAAGCGGCTTAACATGAGTAAATCTTGTATCAAGCTTTGCATGCGCAAACTTTGCTGGTGCATCTGTTTTAAGGCACGCCCCCAACGACTGGGCAGTGATTCCTTATGATCGAGAAAGGTTTCTAAATATCCTGCAATTACGGTTAATGGCGTACTAAGTTCATGGCTGGCATTGGCTACAAAATCTTGGCGCATGGCTTCCAATTGCTTAACTCGACTCACATCTCGGCATAATATAAGTCGGTCTTTCTGGCTGAATAAAGTGACGTTAAATTGCAGGTGTAGGTCCTGATTAGTGGGGGAAACCATCTCAAAGGGTTCTTCATAGTCGGCTTGATCAAAGTACTTTTTGAATTCGGGCGCTCTCACAAGGTTTGTAATAGGTTGTCCTACATCTTGGTTTTCCCTTAGGCCTAGCAGGTGTGTGGCAGCATGATTCCACCACTCAAGGTTTCCCTGGCTATTGGCCATGAGTACGCCATCTTTAAGAGCAGCCGTGCCGTCTTGAATACGGCCAAGCACCGCCTTCAATTTGTCTTGAGATCTTTGTTGCCGCCTTTGTAAATGATAAATATCATCAAATACAGAGCCCCAAATGCCCGTGCTTTCAGGAGGCTCGGTAGTGTCCTGGTTCAAAAGCCACTGCTGCATCTTGTACAATTGATACCATTGCCAACCTAGGTTCGCCCCAAGTGTGATGGCAATAGCCCACGCAGTAAAGCCCAAGCTCCAGCCCAATAAACCAGCAAAACCGACCGATATTGCCAGTCGCCAGAATGCGGTTCGCCAATCTTGAAAGTTCATTAAGGCTTAGTGATCCTTATTTGAAAAGCGATAGCCTGTACCTCGTACCGTTTGAATAAGGTGGTCAAAATTAGGCCCTAGCGTTTTACGTAAGCGTCGGATATGAACATCTACAGTCCGTTCCTCTACATAAACATTGCCGCCCCATACTTGGTCCAGTAACTGGGTACGGCTATAAGCGCGCTCTTGATGACTCATGAAAAACTGCAATAAACGAAATTCGGTGGGGCCTATATCCAGAGCTTTATCTTGGGCACTAACTCGGTGTCGTATCGGGTCGAGTCTTAAACCTTCAACTTCAATAGGTTCCTCCATGCCAAGAGGCGTGGTACGGCGCAATACTGCTTTAAGACGGGCCACCAACTCTCTTGGGGAAAACGGCTTAGTAATATAATCATCGGCGCCAGCTTCTAGCCCCAATATTTTATTATCTTCTTCAGATTTAGCGGTGAGCATAATAATGGGGACATCGCTACACAGGTCATCACGCTTAAGCCGTCTGGCAAATTCCAAACCGCTGGTGCCGGGCAGCATCCAATCCAATAGGATCATGCTGGGTTGTTCATCAACCACCATGGAATAGGCATCTTTAACGTTATCGGCTTCGATGCATTCAAATCCGGCCATTTCCAAGGCCACTGCAATCATGTCGCGGATGGATGGTTCATCATCTACGATTAATATTTTCTTTCCCTGCTGCTTCATAGATGAACTCTATAATATTAAGTGACTAGGGTATTACACAGCTTAAATATTACAAATGTGTGACAGTCAGAGATTTATCTCTAATGTCACGGGTAGTTAATTAGATTTAGCGTGTATTTTAATCAATCAAAGTGCTTTTTTATTATAGCCAGTAGTGACCTAAAAGCCCTGCAAACAGAATGGCGCCAATCCAGTGGTTGTGTAAAAAGGCTTTGAAGCACAGTTCGCGATCACGAGATTTAATCAATTTTTGGTGATAGAGAAAAACCCCACCTGAAATAGTAATGGCCAAGTAAACAGGCCAGCTGGCACTTATCTTTGATGCAATCATCAGCCAGCTAACAAGAGTGGTGGCTTGCAATATAGCTATGATCATCTTGTCGGCATCACCAAACAATATAGCTGTGCTTTTCACGCCAATTTTCAAATCGTCTTCTCTGTCTACCATTGCATACTGAGTATCGTAGGCCACGGTCCAGGTGAGTGTGGCTGTGTAGATTAACCACACCACATCCGGTAACGCATTTTGTTCAGCCGCAAACGCCATGGGCACAGCCCAAGCGAATGCCGCTCCCAGTACCACTTGAGGCAAGTGAGTGTAGCGCTTCATGAATGGATAAATACCGGCCAATAACAGGCCGCCAAATGACAGGTAAATAGTGAAGGTATTGGTGAATAGCACCAAAATGAAGGCAGTTATACACAGGCCTGCAAAAAGTATTAACGCTTGTTTACTGCTAATCACTTTTTGCGCCAAAGGGCGATTAACGGTGCGTTCCACATGCCCGTCCACATGACGATCAGCAAAGTCATTTATGACGCAACCAGCACTGCGCATCACAATTACCCCAAGAACAAATATCACCAAATTTGCAATACTGGGGTGGCCATCACCTGCAATCCACAATGCCCAAAGGGTGGGCCATAGCAAAAGATATATACCTACAGGTTTATCTAAACGCATAAGCTGAATGAAGAATGGTAGGCGGGGATAACGATCAGTTAACCAATTCATTATGTGTGTCTATGGTGTTGGAAATAAAGTGAGAGCCATATTACCTCTAATGGTAATTGGCCTGCATTACTTTTTAACGTGAAGCAGCTCTGCTAGAAAGTACTCACTTACTAACAAAGGCTTATTATTTAAACGAAAGATGGAGCGTCTTGCCCAAACAGGCCTTTGATCGGCATGCCCTTGTTTAACTTCTACATTGCTGCGAGTCATTCTTTTGTGAGTAAAAAGGTATTCACCCAAGGGTTTGTTTTTTAACAGCAGTAATTGCTGCTCGGCTCCAGTGAGAGTGGTACGTGGAATGACGCTGCGGGCTAATACCACTGGTTTTTCATCGATACAAAGTGCCACTTCGCGTACATACACCATCTGCCGAGGTGGAATGCTCAATGCATTGGCTTCAGACAGGCTCGCGCGGGTAAAAAGCGAGTTGAGTACTTTTACGCTGAAACGCCCTGGGGCCAAATTTTTAAGATTTAGGGTTAACGAACCTTTGTCTAGTAGCCAGTTGCGCCAAGGCACTGGTAAAAGACTACGAGGCATGGGCGTAAGAGCTAACCAAGCTTGTTGACGTAAGGCGGGTGAGAAGGATAACAACATATTGACCAGGCTAATTATGTGCAGGCGCACAATGCGATATCAATACGGGTAAATCAAGAGCTGATTTGGTTAGTTAGCAATTATTAGTCTCTATTGAAAGTAAGCGCTAACTTTACTAGTGAGGGCTTACAGTGCATAAGAGGAAGGTATTTTGGGTATTAATAAATCGACTCCTAAGAATATTGGAATCAATATGCTTTCTAATTCACCTAGATTAAGAGGATTAACTTTAGAGTGACTATTCACACTGTTTGTTGGGAGTGAGTTTTAGCATAGTTTTTTAAAGGTGTGGGCGATATTTGAGTAAATGCCCTAGATTGTGTACAGTTTGCGCCGCTTATTTCTGGAGTTTATACAATGGCGCAAGAACATAAAAAATGGCAATGCATCGTATGTGGTTGGATTTACGATGAAGCAGAAGGTTGCCCAGAAGAAGGCCTAGCACCAGGTACTGCTTGGGGTGATGTGCCAGAAGACTGGTTATGCCCAGATTGCGGCGTAGGTAAAGATGATTTTGAAATGGTTGAAATCTAATCAAAATTGACAGCGCTTTTTAGCGCTGTTTTTCTATGTAATATAGCTCTATTTGGAATACTCAATGACTGCTCCCTTGGTAATCTTAGGCACAGGCTTGGCCGGTTATAATTTAGTAAAAGAATTTCGCAAACACGACAGCGAACGCCCGATCATTATGATCACCAGTGATGACGGCCGCCAATACAGCAAGCCAATGTTATCCACAGGCTTCAGCAAGGGCAAGGATGCAGATGCTCTTGCCATGAACGATGCTGGTGCCATGAGTGAAACTTTAAAGGTTGAAATTCGTACCTTCCAGAAAGTCACTTCAATAGACGCCGAGCAAAAGAAACTGTTTATTGGTGAAGATGTAATTGAGTATTCCGACCTAGTGTTGGCGTTAGGGGCTGAGCCTATTAATTTGCCGTTTCCTGGCAATGAGCATCTGATGCACGTGAATGACTTAATGGATTACCACAAATTCCATGAGGCTGTGAAAGGTAAAAAGCGAGTAGTAGTTTTGGGTGCTGGTTTAGTGGGCTGTGAATATGCTCATGATCTTGCGAGTGCCGGTTTTAAGGTAGAAATAGCTGCACCAGATTTACAGCCGCTATCTCGTTTAGTGCCTGTCGAGTGTGGTCAGGCCTTGATTCCCGCCTTGCAAAGCTTGGGTGTCACTTTGCACCTAGGTAAAGCCGCTACCCAGGTAATAAAAACTGAAGATGGTGTGCAGGTAGTATTGGATGATGGCAGTGTGTTGCAAGCCGATGTAGTACTAAGTGCGGTGGGATTAAGACCGAGAGTTGAGTTGGCCAAACAAACAGGATTGTCAGTGGGCAAGGCTATTGAGGTAGATCGACACTTAAAAACCAGTCACGATAATATTTATGCTTTGGGAGATTGTGCCCAGGTAGCCGGATTTAATTTACTGTATGTCTTGCCGCTCATGAATGGTGCAAGAGCCTTGGCAAAAACTTTGGCAGGCCAGGAAAATGAAATCCAATACCCGGTTATGCCAGTAATGGTGAAAACACCGACACTGCCTATTGTGACGTGCCCACCGCAAGATGAGTCTAAAGGAAGCTGGAATATTGAGGGCCAAAGCCCACATTTACAGGCACTTTTTAAAGATTCTGAAGGCAATTTACTCGGTTATGCCTTGACCGGAGAGTGTGTTGCTGAAAAGATGAAACTCAATAAGGAATTACCAGCAAGCTGGTATAAATAATTACAATAACAAATTGGACAATCGATAATGCGTAAACCTGAATTAGCGTCATTTGTAGCAGAGCAAGCAGATATCAGTAAAGACAAGGCCGGTGAAATAATTTCTATTATTACCGATCAAATTACAGAAGCTCTGCGCCAAGAAGACACGGTAAGCCTAATTGGTTTTGGTAGTTTTGTTCATAAGCACCGTAAAGAACGTCAGGGTAAGAACCCTCAAACGGGTGAAGCCATTACCATTCAAGCCAGCAACTCAGTTGGCTTTAAACCAGGTAAGGCTCTTAAAGAAGCGGTAAATAGCTAACCTCCTTATTGCTGAGATTGATGCATTTTGCGGTCGTGGTATGATGCCACGGCGCGCAAGCGCTTGTTTATTTTATTTTTATTTTCAAGTGGTGTATCGATGTTAAAGTTTAAGTTTCTATTATGGGCATTCGCCCAGTTACTAAAAAAAGCAGTTAAGAAAAATCCTGCCTGTGCGGAATACGTTGCCAATAAAGACATTGTATTTCAAATCCAAACTGCCAGTGGCAGCGGACGTAATTTCACCGTTAAAGGCGGTAAAATTAAATCTTCAGCCGGCCTAACCAAAGAACCTACATTTACTCTTACCTTTAAAGATGCGGCGGCGGGAATGTCTATTTTAACGGCCAAGGATAAAAATGCGTTTATGGCTGGCATTCAAAGTAAAGACCTTGTTATTGGCGGAAATTTTGCCGAAGTCATGTGGTTCCAAGGCTTAACTAAATATCTAAAACCTAATAAAAAGTAATTTTATGACACAACCCATGGGGCTTACCCAGAAAATTCTGTTGGCCATGTTTTTGGCTATTGTCACAGGCTTAATAGCTAATTTATCAATTGGCTATGCCGACTGGCTGGATGTTCTGGCAAAGGACTGGTTAGCCGGTGGGTTGTTTTTTGTGATGGGCAAAATTTTTGTCGCCACACTTAAATTACTGGTAGTCCCTATGGTATTTGTTTCCCTGGTTTGCGGAGCCGCAAGTCTCGGGGATAGCAAGCAGTTAGGTCGCCTTGGCGGCAAGACTATTCTCTTATATTTACTGACTACTGCCGTGGCTATTTCATTGGCCATGCTAATGGCATTGTGGTTTCAGCCGGGAGTCGGTGCGAACTTACACAGTGACAGTGCAGTAAGCATTGGTGAAGGCAGTTCATTCGCCCAAGTCCTCATTAACATTTTCCCTACTAACCCTATCTCTGCCATGGCAGAGGGCAAGATGTTGCAAATCATCGTATTTGCCTTGTTATTAGGGGTCGCTATGAATCACAGTGGCGAAGCCGGACAGAGATTAAAAGCCAACTTCGAAGACTGGAATGCCGTGGTGATGAATTTAGTTAGCATTTTAATGAAGCTGGCGCCTTACGGTGTATTTGCGCTTTTGTTTAATCTCATTGTGGATAAGGGCATTGGCGCCATTGATGAATTGATTGTTTATTTTGTAACAGTGGTATTGGTGTTACTGATACACGCTTGTGTGGTTTACCCTGCCTTATTGATGACCTTGGCCAAACTTAACCCCGTTACTTTTTTTACAAAAATGCGCAACGTTCAGCTGTTTGCATTCAGCACGGCTTCAAGTAATGCCACTCTACCTATTACCATGCGCGCGGTGGAAGATCGTTTAGGCGTAGATAATCGCATTGCATCTTTTAGTCTGCCCCTGGGTGCCACATTAAACATGGATGGTACGGCCATCATGCAGGGCGTCGCCACCGTATTTATTGCACAAGCTTACGGTATCGATTTAACCGCATTGGATTACTTAACGGTTATTGCCACAGCAACACTTGCCTCTATTGGTACCGCGGGTGTTCCGGGAGTAGGACTGGTGATGTTGTCATTGGTACTAACTCAGGTGGGTTTACCTGTGGAGGGAATCGCACTTATTATTGGTGTTGACCGTTTGCTAGACATGTTGCGAACCGCAGTAAACGTAACAGGGGACGCTACCGTTTCTTGCATTGTGGCTAAATCGGAAAACCAGTTTGATCAATCTTGCTTCGATAATAAAGAAGCGGGATTAATTGAGGAAAAAACTTAAATGCGTTTGATTTGTTTGCCTATATTGTTGTGGGCACAACTGGCGTGGTCGGCATCGGCCCCGCAAAAAATTGAAGAGCTCAGTGTTCAGGTTGAACCCTTGTGGCAATCTATTCGGCCCGTGTGTGTTATGGGGGTGAACACCTCTTTACAATTTGCCTTGCAGGCTCGTTTAAACTTTATGGATGAGAACCTAGTTGCAGGCAATTTAATTTCGCACTTCTCAAACCAGATGCCTAAGCCAGAAATGCAAGCTTGGTCTTCTCCTGTTTGGCAATTTCAGGATCAATTGGAAAGCGCAGCTTTAAATCCTCTTGAACGAGAAGAATTGCGGGAATATTTCTTTAAATTACAAACTCAAACGCCGAATAAGGAAAGATCCAAACTGGTGGCTGATGTTCAATTCATGAGTGAGCAATTGAATTTGGAGTTACGAGAGCAAATTTGGAAAACCTGTCATGCACTGGGTTTTAATCAGATGACCGTCGAGCAGATGGAAACTCTGGTAGATAAACGCTGGAAGCTACAAAGTAAAAAAGTAAAAAAACAAATGCATGACGAATTAGCGGCATTTTATTTTTATAGCTTTCGCACGGTAGCAAATAAGGAATTAGCTGTGATTGCTCGAGTATCCACCGAACTAAAGCCCTGGGTAGAAGATGCCAAATCTTCAATACAAGGCTACTTCCGTGAATTGAGGAGCGCGCTATTAATGCAGCCGTTAGTTATGCCTACCCAGTCAACTGACGTGCCATTTCCTGTAACTCGTCCCTGGAATCAAGTACCCTCTCAAGGCCATCTTTAGCCTTATCCATATCCAGATTAAGTGAATTCTCTAATGCCTCTGGAAGCGACTCCAGAGGCGCATCATTAAGATTATGTTGTCGTAACATCCTGGATGACATGTATAACATCTGACTGAGCATGCTGTGCTCACCCTTGTACGAAGGCTCATTTTGATAGCGAATGGCAGTACATACTTCGTCTGGCAAACCCCACTGCTTAAATAAATTACTGCTTATTTGTTCTCGGGTAAGACCTAATAAATGCTGTTCTATGTAATAGCGGTTCATTTGTGGATTGCTTTCTACATGCTGATTCACCATTTTAAAGTGCGGTGGAAATACATGGCCGAGAAGCAGATAACCAAAGTTATGCAGTAAGCCGCACAGATAAGCCATGCCTTGACTGGGTCTTTGTTTTGGTGGCATGGCTCGAACCATTTCAGCCATCATAGCGGCGGTGTACACACTTTGCTGCCAAAATGGAGTATAGCCTTGAGGGCCTTCTTTGGGCACGGAGAGCGTTCGCCCTAGAGACAACCCCAGTGCAAGGTTAATCACCAGATCAAAGCCCAATACTCGAATGACGGCATCTTCTACATTTCCGATCACACCGGCTACGCCGTAATAAGGACTGTTGGCCCAGCTTATTACTTGTGCGGCTAATCCTGGATCGTGTTCCACTAGTTTGGCTAATTCTTCTGTTTCTGCTTCAGGGTCCATGCGTAGATCAATAATACGTTGTGCCGTTTCCGGCATGGGCGGCATATCCAGTGTTTCTTCGAGTCGTTGATGTATTCTAAGTTGTGTAAAACTTTGTACTGCGCTATTTATTTGTGTCACATCTTTGTTGTTCCACTCGGTTCCTGGCAATAATAATCTGGGGACTTCACTGCTGTAATCACCAATGCGTGCACTGCTGACTAGAGTCTGGAAATCGGCAATGGGAATCTGTAATTGCTGGTCATCACTTAGCTCCATGGTGATGTGATCAAGGCCAAGTAGGTGTTCATCTACATAGGTTTCTAAGCCCGTTACCTGAGGTAGGGCTGGAATGGCTTGTAGCTTAAGTTTGTGACGCATTTTCTCAACTTTGTCAGGAGAACAAGGCCCAAACTCACGGGAGGTTAAAATGGCTATTTTCTTTAAATCCAAAATTCTATTAGCCGGAAAAATCACCTGTATTCGGCCATTTTTATCTTCAAGAAATGAAAGCTGTGCGCTGTTTTCTGATAATTCAGACATATTAAACACCGGTGAACTGATCATTAATGATGCTTTTTCGGCAATTTGGTATTCAACGTTCCATTCGTCCAAAACATCCTGGACTTTCTTAGGTAATCCCATAGTGCTTTAGGCTCTCTTAATGATAGACGCTTAATTTTAACTATAGACAATTTGAGGCATTTCTTTAGGAGGATTTGTTATTACTTAGGGGGAATTGGTTAAGAAAAGTAGCCGTCCCATTGTGTATGGGACTAAACCTGTCCGTAGCGGATATTTTCGCCGAGCCAACGCTGAATTAATTGCTCGGTGATGCCAGGTATTTGTTGCTGGCACTCTAGCGCCCATTTTTTTATATCGGGTAGCAAATAGCCATCTCGCTGTAATTCGGCAATGCGCATTTGCATTAACCCGGTTTGCCGAGTGCCGAGTACTTCACCTGGGCCACGAATTTCCAAATCTATTTCGGCAATTTTAAAGCCATCCGTGGTATCGCGCATGGCTTGCAGGCGTAATTTTCCTTGCTTGCTAAGCGGTGATTTATACAGCAATACGCAATGGCTCTTGGCTGTGCCTCGCCCTACGCGCCCTCTTAGCTGGTGAAGTTGGGCAAGTCCAAGGCGCTCTGGGTTTTCTATGACCATGAGGCTGGAATTAGGGACATCAACCCCCACCTCAATCACGGTGGTGGCCACGAGTAACTGCAACTCACCAGCCTTAAAGGCCTCCATAATTTCGGACTTTTCTTTAGGTTTAAGGCGCCCATGCACTAGTCCAATACGTATACCGGGCAGGGCACGTTGTAATTCCTGGGCGGTGACTTCGGCAGCTTGGGCTTCTAGAGCTTCGCTTTCTTCAATTAGAGTACAGACCCAATATGCTTGGCTGCCTTGCTGACATGCATTGAGAATACGCATCATGATTTCTTCGCGGCGTATCTGGTCGATAACCACTGTATTGACTGGGGTGCGACCCGGCGGCAGCTCATCTATGACACTGGTATCTAGGTCGGCATAGGCGCTCATGGCGAGCGTGCGCGGAATAGGCGTGGCGGTCATTATTAATTGGTGTGGGCTCAGCCCCTTACCTTTTTCCTTGAGCGCCAGACGTTGATGAACGCCAAACTTGTGCTGCTCATCTATGATGGCCAAACCAAGGTTTTGAAATTCTACATCTTCTTGAAATAAAGCATGCGTGCCGACTACAAATTGGGCCTCGCCATTTTTAATGGCACTAAGAGTTGCTTCGCGAGCTTTGCCTTTTACCTTGCCCGCAAGCCAGGCGATGGATATGCCCATGGGTTTAAACCAGGCTTGGAAATTTTTTAAATGCTGCTCGGCTAGAATTTCGGTGGGCGCCATGAGCGCCACTTGATAACCCTGCTCCAGAGCCCCCAATGCGGCCATGGCAGCCACTAGAGTCTTTCCTGAGCCTACGTCTCCTTGCACTAAACGCAGCATGGGACGACCGGTAGCCATATCTTCTTGAATTTCTGTGGTGACTCGCTGCTGGGCACCGGTGGGGCTAAAAGGCAGCTGTGTTAAGAGTGTCGCGCACAGAGCTTTTGAAGGAGCCAACTTGGGTGCTGGATCGCTTTTTACGGCTTGGCGCATTTTTAACAGGCTTAAATGATGGGCCAGTAACTCTTCCATAATAAGGCGTTTTTGCGCTGGGTGTTGGTACTCTTCAAGCTCATAAAGGTTGGCCGATTGCGGCGGCAAATGTAAATACAGTAATGCGCTTTTGAGATCAGGTAGGCCATAAGGACTTAAGTATTGGCTTGGAATTAAGTCATCTATAGCGCGCCCCTGTTTAAGTAGGGCTATCACCTGATCCATGAGTTGGCGCCAGCGTAATTGGGTAAGCCCATCTGTGCTGGGGTAAATTGGGGTAAGTGTATCTTCTTTTTTAAAGGGCTTTGCTGGATCGACCACCTGGTATTCAGGGTGATAAAGTTCAAGGCCTGCACTGCCTCGTCTGGCCTCGCCGAAGCATCTAATGTTCGCGCCTTTTTTCAGAATATTTTTCTGGGCCGCATTAAAGTGATAAAACCTAAGGGTAATAGTACCTGTGCCATCTTGAATGCGCACAGCCAAGCTTCTGCGTCGGCCAAACACCACATCACTTAGCATGACCTCACCTTCAATGACGCAGTGAACATTACTCTGAAGTGTGCCAATGGGCGTAACTCGAGTGCGGTCCAGATAACGCATGGGCAGGTGAAATAATAAATCCTGGACATGATGAATACCCAGTTTGGCCAGTTTTTCGGCCATCTTGGCGCCAACACTCTTTAATTCTGTGACTGGGCTTTGCCCTAATGAATGCTCTAAAACGGCAGGCATAAGTATCCTAAAAGAGCCGGCATAAGCTGGCGGCTTGGCTAATAAGGTCGATGACCTTAGGTCGCGGAAAGCTGGCACGCCAGGCAATAGCTACTGTTCTAGCTGGAGCGGGTCTTTTAAAAGGGCGTGTCTCTAACATGCCACTGGCGTAACTAGAGGCACCTGTGGCGCTCTTGGGCAGCACGGTTATCCCCATGCCCGATGCCACCATATGCCGTAAAGTTTCCAAAGAGCTGCCCTGAGTGAAATTTGAAATCGGGTTATTGGGCTGCTTGGTAAGGGCCGGGCAGTATTCCAACACCTGGTCGCGAAAACAGTGACCGTCTCCTAGAAGCATAAGATTGCTATTAGGTAACAGGTTAGGGTCGATAGTTTTATATTTAAGCCAAGGGTGTTGTTTAGGTAAAAGCACCTCAAATGGCTCGTCATAGAGTATCTTGCTCACCACATCTGGCTCCGTAAAGGGCAGGGCAATGATGATGATGTCTAATTCGCCATCACGCAATTTACGACGCAAATTACGCGTGTAATCCTCTTCTATGTACAACGGCATTTCTGGCGCCAGTTGTTGAACTTGGGGGATTAGGTGAGGATAAAGATAAGGACCGATGGTGAAAATAGCTCCCATTTTAACTGGGCCCACTAGCTGGTCCTTGCCTCCTTGAGCAATATCTTGCAATGAACGCACCCCTTCCAGCACCACCTGAGCTTGGCGTACAATCTTCTCGCCCACAGGCGTCACACTGACGGCACTTTTTGAACGTTCAAATAAACTAATGCCCAATTCGCTTTCTAGCTTTTTTATGGCCACACTTAACGTAGGCTGGCTCACAAAGCAGTGTTGTGCAGCGCGTCCAAAGTGACGTTGTTGTGCCAGGGCAACTATGTATTTCAATTCCGATAGGGTCATGGGCTGTTTGTTGGGCTCGGGTTTAGGTCATGTCATTGTAAAATTAAGTGACTAGCTTAAACCATGGATCTAGGAAAAATAAAGCAAGGAGTTGTAATGGCGAGAATTCTTATTGTTGGCAGTGGTGATATTGGCGGCGGTTTAGCCGTACAGCTGGCGGCACAAAAGCATGAAGTGTGGGGATTAAGGCGCAATGATAAACCGGTGGGCGAAGGGGTGACCACCATCACTGCCGATGTCAGCGATATGGAAACACTGATCGGTAAAATCCCCGAAAATCTGGATTATCTTATTTATAGCATTGCCAGCCCTGACTTTTCAGAAGAAGGCTATGACAAATTCTATGTGACTGGCATGGTGCATGTTCTTGCTTTATTAAAACAGCAGCACACCACCCCTAAACGAATATTCTTTGTCTCCAGTACCAGTGTGTACCCTCACCATGATGGCAGTTTAGTAGATGAAGATACCGTTCCAGAGCCCACAGCTTTTGCCGGTAAAAAAATGCTTGAAGCGGAAAATAAATTGCACGATAGCGGGTTTGCCAATACAGTGGTTAGATTTAGTGGCATTTATGGTCCAGGTCGTAATCGCCTTATTAATCAGGCTCAATCGGGAAGTCACTGTGATCCAGAACCCGACCTGTGGACCAATCGTATTCATCGCGATGATTGCATAGCTTCTTTAAAATATTTAATCGAACAAGATATGAATGGGGTTAAGTTACAGGACTTATACCTAGCAACCGACCCACAACCAGTGACACTTTTCGAAATATTAGAATGGCTTAAAGATCGTATTGGTGATGTGGAGCCCGATCATGATGTGCCGGGTGTGTCACGACGCGGCAGTAAGCGCTGTTCGTCAAAGCGCCTGCAAGACTTGGGTTATCAATTTAAATACCCCAGCTACCAGCAAGGTTACGAAGAGATATTAGTGGAGATGGGTTTTTAAGGTAGGTATCGAGCTTGCCAGAAGGCTAACACGCCGGGTAAAGAGTACCCGGCATTTATACTATTAATCTTCGTATTCAACTTTACGACCGCTGGTAGTACAGCCCAGACAACGTAAGAAGGTGGCTCTAGCAGGTTCTAATACTAATACTTCAGCAGCTTCTCCAGCATTCCCGCCTAAGGCACTAAATGGCAGGGTGATCACCCAAAAAACAGAGCCGATTAGGGTCACTACAAAAGTAAGTGGGCGTACGATTATTCCATCAAATACCATGGCGGCGGCAGACGGGGTTTCATCTATTTCGGCAGCCTGACTTTGAATGGGTAAAAAAAGCATTAGCAAGCTGGCAAGAATCATGATGCTGTGCTGAATGCGACTACGAAGCCTGATCATTTTTATATTTCCTCGTAAAACAATTTGTCCTTTGGTTGGACTATATCAGCTTTTTGTTAAAGGTGGTTGCATAAGCCTCGCTACTTTTGACAGCGGGCACAAAAATAAGTGCTTCTTTGTCCCTGAGTAATTTGCTTAATTTTATTTTCACAATTGATGCAGGGTAGGTTGTTACGACCATATACTCTTAATTGTTGAGCGAAGTAACCGGGTTTACCATCGCCACCGACAAAATCCTTTAGCGTGGTGCCGCCGTCTGCAATGGCTTTAGTTAAGACTTCTTTAATGGCGCTGACCAGCTTTTGGTATTGCCCTTTGGTTATTTTACCTGCCGCTTTTTGCGGATTAATACCACTTAAAAACAAGCACTCGCTAGCGTAAATATTGCCAACACCCACCACTATTTTTTGATCCATTATGAAAGTTTTAATGGCTGCGGTGCGCTTACGGCTTTTTTGAAACAGGTAATCAGAAGTAAAGGTATTATCCAAGGGTTCAGGACCGAGGTTATCCAGCATAGTGAGCGATTCGTTGGCTGGCATCCACAAACAAGCGCCAAATTTTCTTGGGTCGGTAAAGCGCAGCATGTGTTTATTATTAAAGGCTAGGTCAAAGTGTTCATGCTTAGCGGGTTCTGAGTAGGGCTGACTTAATACACGCAAACTGCCTGACATGCCCAAGTGAATAATGAGGGTTCCGGTTAATTTATTGCGCTTTCCCAATTCAATTAACAGGTATTTGGCTCGGCGTTTAGTGGCTAATACGGTTAGTCCCTTTAGGGTTTCGGGCAGGTGCTCAGGTATTGGCCAGCGTAATTTATATTGGCGAATCACCATTTTTGATACTTTTTGCTGGTTAATATAAGGCTCTATGCCGCGGCGAGTGGTTTCAACTTCTGGGAGTTCGGGCATAGGTAATAATCTTAATTTTGTGGTTTGCAACATTCCCTAATTTAGAGTTTGTAACAATACATATATTAAAGCCGCAATAGCTCTAACTTAGGACCTTTAATTACTCTAATTTCTGAGCCTGCAAAAAACCTAGAAACTGCGTCCTGCGTATCTAGGGTACCGCCCATCCTTGGGCATAAAAAAAGCCTGGTCAGTTTTCACTGAACAGGCTTCTTATACGCATGAAATCAATTACTTGATTTTAGCTTCTTTAAACATAACGTGTGCACGAACTTTAGGATCGAATTTCTTCATTTCCATTTTTTCAGGGTGCGTACGCTTGTTCTTAGTAGTGGTGTAGTAGTAACCAGTACCAGCAGATGATACTAATTTAACTTTTTCACGAATAGACGCCATGATGGATCTCCTTAAACTTTCTCGCCACGGGCGCGAAGTTCAGTAAGAACTGTATCGATACCCTTCTTATCAATAATACGCATACCTTTAGTAGATAGACGTAAACGTACAAAACGGTTTTCACTTTCAACCCAGAACTTGTGGTTCTGAAGGTTAGGAAGAAAACGACGCTTACTCTTGGTGTTAGAGTGAGAAACGTTATTACCTGTTACAGGGCGTTTACCCGTAACCTGACAAACTTTAGCCATTGTTATTGCCCCGACTTAATAAATCGATATCAAAAAAAATTCGTTCGGGGCCAGAGTGTATGCTACCTGTAAGCAATTCTGCTTGGAGCGTACGGCTACCCGTCTAAAAAGAGCTGCGTTTTATATCAAAAAGCCTCCCTAATAGCAAGAAAATTGAGTATTTTTTGAGCGTGGTTAATTTACGCTCACTCTATTTCTTCGGGTTAGACATGAATGTCTAAGGCTCTTCTATACTTCCAATAAGGCACTGCACTGAATTGCAGGTCTTGGGAATTTACAGCGGCGGGCATTATACCAGTCTGACGCCATTTGTCTTTTTCTATGGAAAGAAGATGGGTTTTTATTTCAATTTAATCTGTTTACGAGCTACTTCTGCCTATTTGACCTTAATTATATTGGTTATTTTGAGGTGCATCTGGGATTTGAGGTCATGATATGACTCAGCTCACCTGTGGTGGTGAACGTTTCGATCACAATTTGGTTCAGTCTGTGGTGAAACGTTTCTCTATTTACAACAATCACCGTATAGAACGCACCCAGCTGGCGTTGAGTGATCGCCAACAGGTATTCCTGGAAGTTCTGGCGCTTCTGTTTCACGTTAACCACGAAAAATTACCCGGATTTGTCGATCATGATTGCCCTTGTGGGGTGGCTAGATTTAGTCCAAATAAAGATACCCTTCGGGCAGCAGCCAGCATTTCAACTACTTTTCAGTACCAGCAAAGACGTTCGGGCCAGCCTAAGGTTAAGAGCCTGTTTTTAATGGGCAGTTGTGGTTCTTTGGGTCACAGCGGTGGCAGTGATCTGGATATTTGGTTGTGTCATAGCCCTGAGCTCAATGAAGAGGAATTGTCTGTATTACAGAATAAAGCCACTGAAATAGAGGGTTGGGCCGAGACTCTGGGTTTAGAGGTACATTTTTTCCTTATGGATGCGCAAAAATTTATGCGGGGAGAGCGTAATGACCTAGGAGGCGAGGATTGCGGCAGTGCTCAGCATCAGCTATTGCTAGATGAATTTTATCGCACAGCTATCCTCGTGGCTGGTTGTTACCCTATTTGGTGGGTGGTACCCAGCGAGCATGAAAGGAACTATGAAAATTTTGCCGATACCCTCAAAGAGCAAGGCTTTGTAAATCCGGAGGAAGTGATAGATTTTGGCGGTGTTGGCCAGATTCCAGCAGGTGAATTTGTCGGAGCCGGCTTATGGCAGCTTTATAAGGCCATTGGCAGTCCCTATAAATCCATCCTTAAGTTGTTTCTCACCGAAGCTTACGCCAGTGGTTATCCAGACGTACAAGCCTTGAGTGTTGATTTCAAAAGCCACGTTTTTAACGAGGCCACCAAGCTTGATCAACTTGATCCCTATCTATTGCTATGCGAGTGGCTGGAAAATTATTTACACGAAAATGATGAAGATGGGCGTATTGAGTTAGTGCGTCGTTGTATATATTTCAAAATCCATACCCCCATGAGTCAACCGAGCCGTCGCAAAAACTGGAAACGAGACTTACTTAAGCCGCTTATCAAGCGATGGGGTTGGGGGGATGGCCATCTGGCGTATTTGGATAATCGCGCCCATTGGCAGGTGCAAGCTGTTATGCAAGAGCGTAAGTCTTTGGTGAATGAACTTATCCACAGTTATAAGTTTTTATCTCAATTTGGTCGACGCTTTCAAGAGGAGAGCATCTTAACCGCCCGCGACATGACGCTTTTGGGGCATAAATTATACGCCACCTTTGACCGTAAGCCGGGTAAGGTGGATTTCATTAACCCGGGAATCAGCCGAGATATTCAGCAAGAAAAGCTCAGCCTACATCTACACCGTGAAAATGCGCGAACTCGAATCCCTCTAATGAAATGGAGCCTGTTTTGCGGTATCGAACGCCCTGGTAGTAAAGAGACACCGCTTAAAAAATCCCAAAGCCTAATTGAGGTATTAGCCTGGTGCCATGTAAATGAAGTCATGGCTAAGGGCACTAATATGGTTATGTATCAGGGGGGCGGGCAAGGTCAGGATTATGAATTAAAAGAGATTATTGCGACCTTTAAAGATTTGCCTGTGGCTGGTGACGTTCAAACTAATTTTGAGCTTTCTCCTGTGCCGAAAATCATTAACCTGTACATTAATGTTTACGTGGATCCCATGAGCCACTACACCCGGCGCGGTATACACAAGATATCGAATTTAACCGATTCGCTGGGGTTTAGCGCTTCTAAAGAAAACTTGGTATTAACCATAGATCAGTTAGTTTACAACTCTTGGCGTGAGGTGCTGGCTACACGTTACGAGGGGCAAAATGCCTTGTTACGTGTCATTGAGGATTATTTGGTTTCGTATCCTCCGGGAAATACTGAAGCGCCGCCAAAAGTCAGTGTTTATTGTTTTTGTTCCAGTCGAGCCAAAGCTATTTCGCAAAGAATTCAAGAAGTACTGGAGGGCATCCGCTCTTGTTTTTATGGAAATAAGCGCGGATTACGCAGTCGCTATGTGCTGCAAGTGGCCAGTGAATACCATTTGGTGCAATTCATCGAAGGGCGGCCGATTATTTATCACTTCGGCAAAGCCCACGACTTACTCAAGCAGCTAGCCAAACCTCAGCCTTATTATTCCCAAATCGTGCTGGATAGTCAGGCCTTGCAGGGCACTGTCATTCAGATGATCTGTGAGAATGTTCGCCCTGGGCGTTTACAGGTGTATTACCTGAAAAAGGATCGATCGGCGAGTATGTATGTGATTGACGAACGTGGTTCATTAATTCAATGGAGTACCCCCATGTTTAATGAGGCGGCACTGATAAACCCGTTAAATCACTTTTTGCGTCAGGTGGAATATCGCCAGAATCGCCATCGTTTCGAGGACCCCGAGTCTGTTCAGGAGCGCCCCATCGAGTTCTACCAAATATTGTTACCACAAAATAATGGGCCGCTTACTACACGAGGCATTCGTCCAAAAGAAGGCTTAGGGCAGGGACGATTTTTTGATGTGCATGCTCAGGTGGATTTTGATGCTCAAAATAAAATAGGGTTTATCCTATATTGTGATGAGGATGAGTTTAGCCAGCTAGAGCACGGAGATGGCATATATAAAGCGGTTGTGCGCCATTTAGTAAAACTGCGTGAGCACCACAAGCCTTACCCAATTTATATCACAGATTTATCCATTGCCGATCGGCTGCATAACCGTAATGCTAAGCATGTTTTGCAAACCAGCAGTTACTTGAATTATAAACACAAGCTTGAACATCAGCTAAATAAGGCCCTGCAGACACTGTATCCTAGCGTTTGATTCACCAGTTTAAATACTCCGTATTCCGTAATTTAAAATCTGTGATTAGCCCATATGAGTGCCGTCCCCGTGCATCTGGCACCTGTAAGTATCCAATGTGAACACTCTCTATCCACAATGAGGGGAAAGGCTTATAATCCGTGTTTATTTAGTTTGAGCAAAAAGCATGCGCTATTTGGTGATATTGGCTGTTTTATGGGTGGCAGGATGCGGGCAAAAAGGCGCGCTTTTCTTACCCGAAGAGCCGCTGGAAGAGTTGTCCAAAGAACAGCCCGAAAAGACTGTTGAGACTAAGCCATCTATTTAAGCTGAGTGGGCTAAATCCTTCAATGCCTACACTCATATTCATCAAAGCGATGCAAAGACATATAGAGAAGTAACACCCCATGACAGATGTATTTCAACACCAAGATGGTGAATTATTCGCCGAAAATATGGCCGTTAGTGATTTGGCGGCTCAATATGGCACACCGCTTTATGTGTATTCACGCAAGGCTTTTCAGGATCATTACTTGGCTTATGCCAATGCTCTGGAAGGCAAAGAGGCTTTGGTTTGTTATGCCATTAAAGCCAACTCTAACTTAGCGGTACTTAATGTATTGGCCAAGTTAGGCGCAGGCTTTGATATTGTGAGCCGTGGTGAACTTGAGCGTGTATTAAAAGCCGGTGGCGATGCGTCTAAGGTTGTATTTTCCGGAGTTGCTAAAACAGCAAGCGAGATGCAATTTGCCTTAGAAAAAGGCGTGCACTGTTTTAATGTGGAATCGGCCATGGAGCTTGAACGCTTAAACGAAGTGGCTATGGAAATGGGTGTTAAGGCGCCTGTTTCTCTACGTGTGAATCCAGATGTAGATGCACAGACTCATCCGTATATTTCTACCGGTTTAAAAGAAAATAAGTTTGGTGTTGATATTGAAGTAGCTGTGTCGGTTTATGAGCGTGCCCACCAGTTGGAAGGTATTGAAATTAAAGGAGTGGATTGCCACATAGGTAGCCAGCTTACTCAAATCACTCCATTCTTGGATGCCATTGATCGAGTACTGGCTTTAATCGATACCTTAAGTGAGAAGGGTATTACTCTGGAGCACATCGATCTAGGTGGTGGCTTGGGTGTGGTTTACGATGATGAAACTCCGCCAAGCCCTAAAGAATTTATTGATGCGATCATGCCTAAGCTTAAAGGCCGCAACTTAAAGTTAGTATTAGAGCCGGGTCGTTCAATTGCGGCCAACGCCGGTATCTTTGTTACTGAAGTTGAATTTCTAAAGAGTAATGGTGATAAAAACTTTGCCATTATTGATGGCGGTATGAACGATTTAATTCGTCCAGCTTTGTACAGTGCTTGGCAAAAAATTGTAGAAGTGTCGAATCGTCAGGATGTGCCAGTTAAGCCTTATGATGTGGTCGGGCCTGTGTGTGAAACCGGTGACTTCTTGGGTAAGGATCGTGACCTAGCGATTCAAGCTGGCGACTTGTTAGCAGTGAAAAGTTCGGGTGCATATGGCTTTGCCATGGCGTCTAACTACAACACTCGTAATAAGCCAGCTGAAATCATGGTAGATGGTGATAAGGCACACTTGATTCGTCGTCGTGAGACGGTTCAGGATCAGTTACAGTTAGAATCTATCATTTCTGAATAGTTGCCGAATAAAACTCTTTTAGAATGTTTTTATAGTTAGGCTTGGGAGTCACTATGTTATTGCGCTTTAGCAAAATGCACGGTTTAGGAAACGACTTTATGGTGGTGGATTTAGCCACTCAGCATTTCGCTTTCCGACCTGAGCTGGTAAGGCAACTTAGTGACCGACAATTTGGTATTGGCTTTGATCAACTTTTAATTGTTGAAACCCCAAGCAATCCGGATGTAGATTTTCGCTATCGAATTTTTAATGCCGACGGCTCTGAGGTTGAGCAGTGTGGTAATGGTGCTCGTTGTTTTGCACGCTTTGTTCACGACACTCATCTCACCGCCAAAAACCCGATTTTAGTAGAAACTAACTCGGGCATAATCACTTTGGACATTCAGGATAACGGCGAAGTATTAGTGAATATGGGCAAGCCCAAATTTACGCCTTCTGATTTACCATTCTTAGCGGAACAAGTTCAGGAAAAATATTCAGTGGAAGTGGCTTTAAATGAAGGTACTCACACCGTAGAAGTGGGCGCTGTTTCCATGGGAAATCCCCATGCTGTGATGCTGGTGGATAACCTTGAAAGTGAACTGGTAAATCAAATTGGCCCTGAGATTGAAAGTCACACCGTGTTCCCCAAGCGCGTAAACGCGGGCTTTATGCAGATTGTGAATCGCGGCGAGTTGAACCTACGTGTGTATGAGCGGGGCGCTGGTTGGACATTGGCATGTGGTACCGGAGCTTGTGCTGCTGTGGTGACGGCGCATAAATGGGGATTGGTCGATGATGAAGTCATTGTCAATTTACCCGGCGGTGCGCTAACTATCTCCTGGGATGGTGAAGGGGATGTGTTAATGACAGGTCCAGCACAGCGAGTATTTGAAGGGCGCATTCAGGTCTAATAGCAAATTGTTGAAAATGCTTTTGTGTGAAAAACAATAAATAGGACAGGTACGAAGAGAATGGAAGTGGAACAAAGCACATTAGATGCTCGCCAGGTGGCAGCTTTTTTAGCAAAAAACCCTGAGTTCTTTCGCTCTTACCCTGACCTTTTACAGGTCGTCACACAGCAACAGGCTTCACAGCCCGATGCTCGTGAGGTGGCGGCATACCTTAGTAAAAACCCTGAGTTCTTTCGTACTTTCCCTGAAGTGGTGCAGCAGTTAGATATTCCCCATGAAACGGGCGCGACCGTTTCTTTAGTTGAATATCAATCTAAATTATTGCGTAATAAAAATAATGAACTGCACGAACGGTTAAAGCAGTTAGTGGAAAATGCCCGTCGTAATGACCGCCTGTTTGAACAAACCCGTCGTCTCACGCTTGATCTATTAGATGCGCAAAGCATTGAAGAAGTTGAGCAGTCGTTACAGCAATGCATGAGATCGGTATATGAGGTGGATTACGCTTGTATAACCTTGTTTGTGCCAGCGATGACTATGCAATGTATTACCGAAGTTGAAATGCAGCATCATTTGGTTCGTCATTTTGGCCGTAAGCAGGCTTTTTGTGGGCAGTTAAGTGATGAGCAAATGGAGTTGTTTTTTCATGAGAAAAGTAAAGTGGGCTCTATGGCGGCTTGCCTGTTGAAGAATGACCTGGGCATTTTATCTATTGGCCATAAACAAGACGACTATTTTAAAAGTAATATGGATACCTTGTTTTTAGATTACGTGAGTGAGGTTATTAGTCGTCGATTGGACATTCTATTATAAAGATTGAATGACTATTTTATTAAGCGGTTTTCTATTTTTATAGAATATTGCTGAGAAAAAGAGCCTTGAAAATGTCAGAGCGTCCCCTGCAAAAATTCTCCCTAAAAGAAATAGAAGTCATTAGTTTTGATCTAGATGATACGCTTTGGAATGGTACCCACGTTTTAATCAAGGCTGAACAAGCCATGCAAAGCTGGATGGCTAAACACACACAGAAAGTAATTGATCAATTGCCCCGCGCCGAAATGCGGTCTCGTAAAATACAGTTTATTAAGTCTAATCCCCATTTGATTCATCAGGTAAGCCAAGCCAGAGAACTTTTTCTAGAGCATCTTTTTAATGAGTTTAAATATGAAAATTCAAAGCAGCTGGCCAAAGAATGCTTTGCCGAATTTTTTAAAGCTCGCCAACAAGTTCAACTATTCGACGGTGTGCTTGAATCCCTTAGCCGTCTTAAAAAGCATGTTCGCCTTATTGCTATCACTAACGGAAATGCAGATTTACAAGCGGTAGGTTTGGGCGAATATTTTGAATTTTGTTTAAACGCCGAAGACTTTAATAAGCCAAAGCCCCATGGCGATATATTTCAGGATGCTTTGAGTCGCACTAATATTTTGGCCCATCAATGCTTACATGTGGGGGACCACCCTGTGCATGACATGCAAGGGGCTTTTGATGCAGGCATGCACACCTGTTGGCTTAAAGATGGCAGTCGTGAGTGGCAGCAGGACTTCTCTCCAAATTTAACCATACAGACAGTTGAAGATCTGGCCGTGCTATTTAAATGAGCTAGTAACCCCTGATGCCAAATTCAGCCATATCTATTTCGGCAAGGCTATTTTCCAATGTTCTCGCCTTTAGTCTGGTTTCATTTATTTCTAGCTGAAGTGCAAAGCCGGAACTCTGGCTCTTTAAGGGCTGCTGACCACAGCCTATAAGAGTACTTGCTAAGATTAAGATTCCTAGACCTTTCATTGACCTATCCTCCAAACATTAAATAATCAATATCTGGAAATATAGGCTTTGTTGTTGAATCTGCCATGTTGGATGATTAAAGGTGAGAAGGGGTTGGCAAAAAATACTTTCATTAGAATAAGCAGTTATTACATTGTGCGGGTTCTACTTGAACTGGGACTAAACATAATGAAAAGATGCTTAGAGTTAGCCTCTTCGTTCAAATCCATTAATGCTTGAACCATTGCCACAATAACCCAATATATTCGTAAATAGCGCGTTCACTCTTTAACAAGCCTTCAGCGTTGAATCTTAAATTGCTATCTTCACTGTATTTAGCCAAGTAAAAAGTGGGGGCAGTGAAGGTGCTTATATTTTGGGAAGCAAAGTAGTTATAGGCTCTGGGCATATGACTGGCACTGGTGACCAAAGCCAGACGAGCATCACCAATAATCTCCTTGGCGGCAAGGGCCTCTTCATGGGTGTCTCTGGGGTCTTCAAGCTTGATAATGCGTTCAGGGTTAATGCCCATATCAATGGCCATCTCAGCATACGCCTGTGCACAACTGATGCTGTTTTTACCGGCGTAGCCACTCACTATTAACGTGCTGTTAGGTTGAGCCTTGGCAATCCTCAGTCCTTCCAATAATCGTGCAGTAGCTGAACTTGAAAGATGGCTGTATTTGGGCACACTTTCATCACTGACTACGCCATTGCCCAGCACTAATACAAAGTCTACTTCTTGGTTGATATCAAAAGCACGGTGATACTGTTCTATGGGGCGTAGCAAGGCCGTGCTAAAAGGGTTCCAACTAAACAGCAGTAAGGCAAACACGCCAAGCCCGCAGAGGGTCTTGGCCAGTGTTTGGCGTTGACTAAAAATGAGGAATAATAATCCGATGATAATGAGCGCCATGGAGAAACTCATGGGCATCATCCAAAAGCCTATTATTTTTTTTAACCAAAAACCCATGTTATTCCGCTGCGTTAATTATTGATGACTACTGAACCTGAGCTTCGCCTACTGCACGCTCGTCTGAGGAAGCACTCACTTGCCCCGTTTTTTTGTTTACCAATATTGCCTGCATATTACCGTATTGACGGCGAACGTCTTTGAGCACATGGCCTTTTTTCTCAAGTGCTTTTTTTACGTCATCCGAAAAAGTATTAGGTTCGTGTTGAATGACATCAGGCAAATACTGGTGATGGAAACGGGGGCGGTTTACCCAATCGGTAACGGGCTTGTTTTGCATATGTTCAAGCGCTCCCAAAAACACCATGCTAATGATTCGACTACCACCTGGAGTGCCCAGTATGGCTGCTTGATTTTCACTGTCGATAAAGCTTGGCGTCATGCTTGATAGTGGGCGTTTTTCTGGGGCAATGGCATTGGCCTCATTGCCTACCAATCCATAAGCATTGGGCACTCCTGGCTTGGATGAGAAATCGTCCATTTCATTATTGAGCAATACGCCAGTGCCTTCGGCTAGATAGGCGCTACCAAAGGGCAAGTTAATACTAAGAGTGGCACTGACACGATTGCCTTGATTATCCAATACACTTAGGTGAGTGGTGTGAAAGCCTTCCATTATTTGGCGTTCAGTACCTAAGCTTGCACTGCTGGTAGCCTTTGACATATCAATGGAGCTGGCAAAAGTGGCATTGTATTTTTTATCTAATAATTGCTGAACCGGAACGTCGATAAAATCCGGGTCACCTAAATAGTGGGCGCGATCAAAATAGGCGCGACGCATCACTTCGGTCAGAAGATGTATTTGGTCTACTTCTGTCAGCGTCTTCCAATTATTTATATCCAATTGGCTTTCTAACATATTAAGCATTTGTGCAATGGCAATGCCGCCAGAGCTAGGTGGTGGTGCACTGGTAAAAGTAAAACCTTGATATTGGCTGACTATAGGGGCTCGTTCGATGATTGTGTATTTTTGCAAATCTTCCATCTGCCAAATACCGCCAGCCTTTTGCACTGAGTCCACTAGCGTTTTTGCAACGTCGCCTTTATAAAAACCATCAAACCCTTGCTCGGCTAACACTTGCAAGGTGTTGGCAAGTTGAGTTTGTTTAATGATGTATCCCAGTTTTGGAATATTTTGTTCTTTGTCTAAAAAGGTTTGAGCCGCTGCCGGGTATTGGCGCAAGGCTTTTAAACGGTAGCCGGCCAACTTTTGATAATGATGGTCTACCGTAAAACCGTTTTGTGCGGCATGAATCGCAGCCTTTAAAGACTGTTTCAAAGATAGGTTCCCATATTTTTCTGCTAAGTGAGCAAACGCGGCAGCTTGGCCGGGAATGGCAGCCGCCATGGGACCATCGATAGATAACTTGGGTATGACATTGCCTTTCTTATTTAAGTACATGTCACGATGCGCTTTTAACGGTGCCTTTTCTCGGGCATCTACAAAGATATCTTTTTGTTGTTTGGCATCATGCAGTAACCAAAAGCCACCTCCACCCATGCCCGCACTATAAGGTTCAACAACGGCTAGCACCGCCGCGGTTGCCACGGCAGCATCAAAAGCATTGCCACCTTGTTTTAACACATCAATACCGGCTTGGGTCGCCATAGGATGGGCGCTGGCCACTGCACCAGTATGCGTGACGCCTGGAGTATTGCTGGAGCAACCACTAAGGAAGAGCGTTATAAAAAATAGCAGAATACTGGTTTTCATTTTTTATCCTTAATTCAAAAGCAGTTATAAGAAAGCAGGTGCTATAAAAACACAAAACCTCCTAAAAAGGAGGTTTGTTGATGGCTCTTTATTTCAAGAATAGTCGCATGGGGGTGTACGTCTATTAACTGGTAAGCTTTTCGTATTTAGCCTGCAGCTCTTCTTGTGACTCTTTATTATCAGGGTCTAAAGGGATGCAATCTACCGGGCAGACTAGCTGACACTGAGGCTCATCGTAATGACCTACACACTCTGTGCACTTGCTGGCATCAATTTCGTAAATTTCATCGCCTTCAAAAATCGCTTCGTTGGGGCACTCTGGCTCACATACGTCACAGTTAATGCAATCATCAGTAATGATTAAAGCCATGGGGGGTACCTCCAAGCAGTTTTTACAATTTGCATGTGCCAAAATGATTTGGCACATGCTTGGTCATTTTACGCCTCAGGGCGAAATTTTTCTATGAGAGCTTGTTCAACCAAAGGATGAACAAATTTTTTCACATCACCTTCAAGGCGAGAAATTTCACGAATAAGGGTGGAGCTGATGTAAGAGTGCTTTTCATCTGGGGTTAAAAATACGCTTTCTACATCAGGAGCTAGAGCTCGGTTCATGTTGGCTAATTGAAACTCGTATTCAAAATCAGAAACTGCTCGTAAGCCACGTAAAATGACCTGGGCATTCTGCTCTTCGACAAAGTGGGCAAGCAGGATGTTAAAGCCCACCACTTCCACGTTGGGCACATGACTCAATACATCACGGGCCAACTGGCAGCGCACATCCAAGTCCAGCAAAGGCTTTTTATGTGGGCTTTCAGCGATTGCTACTACTATGTGGTCAAACATGCGTGAAGCACGTTCTATTAAGTCGGTATGGCCGTTGGTAATAGGATCAAACGTGCCGGGATAAATAACTTTAGTCATGAAATCCGCCTATGGGCGCTGCTACTATTTAGATATGGGTTTTTTAACTGGCGGCATGGTAATCAATTTGCAAACAGCACTCAACAATTTGCTGGTTGAGTGCTGTTAATTGATGCCAAAACTTAAGGTCTAAGCTTGTTTAATGGTTTTAACTAAGGCGCTGGCTTGTTTAAGGGCTAGTGCATAGATAGACAGTTGCGGGTTGGCTCCTATGCTTGTCGGGAATACGGAGCCATCTATTACATACAGGTTATCAATATGATGGAAACGTCCCTGGCTGTTAACCACCGACTCTTTTGCATCCTCACCCATGCTACAACCGCCCATTAAGTGAGCAGTTAGTAAACGGTGGCGATGTAACTCAGCCGGTAAGGTATCAATAGCTTGCTGGCAATCCTTCAAATTTGAGTAGAAGTTGGCGTCGTGATGCAGTGGCATGACGCTTTTGGCCCCAGCAGCAAATTGTAACTCCGCCATCTTGTGGTGTGCCTTGCGCAATCCTTTCCACATATAATCTGTTATCGGGTAATCCAGTACTGGTTTGCCACCATGATCCAGTTCCACAGTGCCGCCCACGCTTTCTTCGTGGAAGCCATCGCGCATTAAGGCAATGGTGCTTTGCATAGTGGATAAATCTTGCAGAGTATCGGCAAGCTTAAAGCCATGCAGCCCCATTATTTGTGCACCCATAACCGGCTGCATGGGCGGTACTTCCAATTTAAAGCCCATATCTCCCTGGGTTTGCCACTGGAAGTGATCAGAGTAAATAGACTGAGGGGCCCCGTAAAACGGGTTAGTTTTTTGATCCATACGCGCCAAGCTGGCATTTACAGGATGAATCATGGTGCGCTTGCCGATTCGCTCATGGGGATCGGGGGCGTTGGAACGCAACAGTAAACCTGGATTATTAATGGCGCCGCCAGAGAGCACTATGTGTGGCGCTTTAAAGGTGAGTTTAACACCAGTGGGTGTTTGTCCATCTTCGCCTATTGCTAGGCACTCGACGCTATCAACTTTATGGTCGGAAAAAACCAGACGATCGGCACTGCAGCGATAAAAAAGCTCAGCATTATTCTTTAATGCTTCGGGCACTGTAGTCACTAACATGCTTTGTTTGGCGTTGGCGGGGCAGCCCATTCCACAATAGCCTAAATCCATGCAACCTTTGACGTTACGGGGGATGACCGCCCAGCTCCAGTCATGGGCTTGGCAACCTTGCTTGAGAATATCGTTGTTGGCATTAGGCGGCATGGCCCACTTACTAACATTTAGCCGCTTTTCCATCTGATCAAAATAGGGCGCCATTTCCTCAGAGCTAAAGCCCTGAACATTATGATGTTTTTGCCAATGGTCAAGAGTTGGCGTAGGTGTGCGAAAACTAGATGTCCAGTTTACAACCGTAGTGCCGCCCACTGCGCGACCTTGAAAAATACTGATGGCACCGTCTTTGGTAGCGCGGCCTGCACCTTCTTGATAAAGGGTGCCGTAAGCATCCAGTTCGTCCATGTTGAAGTTGTCAGAGGTGTAAAGCCCTCCTTCTTCTATCATTACCACTTTTAAGCCAGCTTGGCTCAGTACTTCGGCACTCACACCGCCGCCGGCTCCTGTACCAATGATGATGACATCTGCTTCAACTGTCATGTTTTGGGAAAGTTTACCGGCATCGGTTAATTGCCAATTTTCACTTTTTGCGCGGTCTTTAAATATGTCGGCTATGGCCATGAGGGCACCTTTTAAGTTTGCTTACCGTGCCTTTAGCTGATGGTTGGCTTGGTGATTAGAAGTTCAGGGTAGAGTGGTCCGGGATAACCTATTTGGCCCCAGGATGCAGGTTGCCCATACCAGGTGGCACACATAAGTTTGTTGATACCGTTGTAGGCCAAATTAAATAAAGACAATGAACTCTCACGCCATCTATTTAGGAAATTTTCAATTTCTTTTTCATCGGCTTTATCCCATTTGCTCCACACGCCGGTGGTTAAACCACGGCTTAAACTGAAGTTCAGCAAATCGAATAGCTCTATCATCTGTTTAGTATTGTGCGGACCTAGGTTAAAGATGGCGATATCGATATATGCCAGCATGTTATCTATGCCCAGCTGTCTGGCAGCAGTGTCTTCTGGTAATGCACCTTTAAGCATTACCGGGGCCACTGCTTGTAAAAATGTACGGTCTCCTTCACGCAACACTTGCCACTTTCCATTGAGCGGCATTGATTCACTGCAACCACTTAAGCTGGCGGTGAGGCTAGTGGCGGTGAGGACAGCCGAACTGGCTGCCCCCAGTTTTAAAAACTGGCGGCGATCCATAATTATTTACCAATAACGAATTTGTAGATTAGTTTGTGCATAAAACGCCCGTGAGGAGCATAAACAAACTTACCACTGTTGATAGAACCCTTGCGGTGCACTGATTTAGCATGACTTAAAGATAAGAAGCCTTCTTTACCATGGTAATGACCAATACCTGAATCACCTACGCCACCAAACGGCATATCGTCTTGAGCTATATGGGTAAGACAATCGTTGATAGAAACACCACCTGCGTGGGTAACTTTCATTACATGGTCTTGTTCATTACGGTTGTTACTGAACAGGTATAAGGCCAATGGGCGTGGACGTTCATTGACGAAAGTCAGGGCTTCATCCAGGGACTTGTAAGTGACAATAGGCAAAAGTGGACCAAAAATTTCATCCTGCATGATTTGCATATCATCTGTGGTATTGGTCACCAGAGTTAATGGAATCTTGCGAGTGCCGCTGAAATCTTCGTTGGCATTATTTAAGGCATCAACCGTGGCACCCTTTTCTTTGGCATCAGTTAGGTTGCCTTGTAAGCGATTAAACTGGCGCTCATTGATGATGGCAGTGTAATCATCGTTTGTTTTAAGGGTGGGATAGCTCTTTTTGTAAGCCGCGGCTATTTGAGTTTTTACGTCTTTCAGCATGTGCTCAGGGCAAAGGATGTAATCTGGAGCGATACAAGTTTGACCCGCGTTCGTGGCCTTACCAAAGATAATACTTTCAGCAGCACCTTTTACCGAAGCGTTATCGGTAACTATACACGGAGACTTACCACCCAATTCTAGAGTTACCGGAACCAGGTTTTTACCGGCGGCACTCATTACGTGACGTCCTACCATAGTCGAGCCGGTAAATATTAAGTGGTCCCAATGCAGACTTGAAAATTCAGCGCCTACAGAGGCTTCCCCTAGCACAACGGCTACTTGGTCTTCATTAAAGACAGAGGCGATCATGCGAATCATGACTTCATTGGTGACTGGGGTAAATTCAGACATCTTAATAACAGCACGGTTACCGGCAGCCAGAGCAGCAGCTAATGGCGCTACTGACAGTTGAATAGGGTAGTTCCAAGGAGTGATGATGCCCACTACACCTTTAGGCTGATATTGAACCTGGTTATGGGCAGGAGCAAATAAAGCACCGACGTGGCGTTTGCTTGGCTTCATCCATTTTTTTAAATTTTTCTTGTTGTATTTAATGCCTTCAAGCGTTACTAATATCTCAGCCAGCAGGGTTTCATCTTTTGAGCGACAGCTGAAATCCTCATTAATGGCCTCGGCAATTTCATCTTGAAACTTAACCAAAGCCTTTGCTAGCTTATCTAAATCTTCACGGCGCTCATCAACAGTTGGATAGGGTGCCTTGGCATAAGCAGTTTTTTGCTTGGCAAAGACTTTTGCCAAATGTTCTATATGCTGTTGTTCATCTTGCATCTGGGTGGCTGTAGCGACCATTATCAAATCCTCTGCTGCTATTTCATTATTTATTATCAATGTTATTATTAGAGTCATTACTCTAAAGGTCAACACTATTTTTCATAGCTAGTGTTTATGCACCTTGCAAAGAGCCCTAGTGATAAAAATAGAGTTGCAGCGACCGTCTGTGGCTGAGAAAATCCATCCTAGGTGAAAATAAAATGAAATCATTTACGTAAAAATTAGATGATAAGAATCTTGGTAGTAGTTAAAAAGGATCCAAATTGAAAGAGACCGTAGCAGGAAAAGAGGTGATATGAAGACACGGGATCGCATCATTCAAGCTAGCTTAGAAATGTTTAACGAACAGGGCGAGCGCAATGTGACAACCAATCATATTGCAGCTGCATTGAGTATTAGCCCTGGCAACTTGTATTACCACTTTAAGAATAAACAGCAAATAATTTACGATATCTACCTAATTTATGAAAAGAGAGTAGATGTAAATTTACAAGTGCCTACCGATCGAGTGCTTACCATTAATGATAAGTTAACTTACCTACAGAGCATATTTCAGGGGCTTTGGGACTTCCGATTTTTACATCGTGATTTACAGCATTTACTGCAAAACGATGAAGAGCTGCATAAGCGTTACAATATTTTCTTTAAACGTTGCCTTAAATCCACTCAGGATATTTATTTTGGTCTGCGTGAAAGTGGAATGCTGAATGCCAATGATGCGGATTTAAGGGCCTTGGCACTTAATACTTGGATCTTGGTCACCTCCTGGTTTGGTTTTATCCACAGCAATTTGCTGATTGAAAATGAGCAAGAAGAAAGTCGAGAGCTATTAAATGCTGGGATATATCAAATTTTTGCTATGGAAAGGCCGTTTCTAAAGGAAGAGTTCAGAGGGCCTGTGGCTAAGCTGGTAGAGCAGCTGGGACTTTCTTTGGATCAACTGTCGGTTTTACCAAGCTAGCGATACAGCTTATCTAAATATTTTAAAGATGCCTAATGGGCACCTTTTTAATATTGTGCCACTCCCCTAGAGCTACTCTCCTTGAACTTGGTATAGACACAATCTAACTTGCCCTGCTTTCTTTTCTCTGTGTAATCGCCAATTACTAGGCAGGTTCAGGCTATTTAGGTCTTGCTCGCTTTCAATGTATATCCAAGCATTTTGATTCAATAAATCCTTAGATTCAATTAATGCCAAGCATTCAGGTAGTAACCCTTTCTTAAAAGGGGGATCTAGGAATATAAGGTCAAACTTTTCTTCACACTGTTTAAGCCAGGTAAGGGCATCAGTTTGAACTACTTTTGCGTCTTGAGTATTCAGAGTTCGCACATTTTCAGTTAGCTGTTTGGCCGCTTTAGCGTGCATTTCTAACAAGGTTAAATTTTGTGCGCCTCTGGATAAGGCTTCAAACCCCAAAGCTCCAGAGCCTGCAAACATATCCAGTACATTGGCTCCGGGAACTACAGGCTGTAACCAGTTGAATACGGTCTCACGTATTCTATCTGTGGTGGGGCGCAGGCCTTCCACGTCAGGAAAGGGCAGAAAACGACTGCGCCATTGCCCGCCAATAATGCGTAAACGATTGCCTGATTTTTTAGCTGCCATGATCAATACTTTGAAAATAAATTAGGTGGTTATTTGTTTAAAGCCACTAATAACTGTGACGAAACCTGCTGCCAGCTATCAATGTCTATTTCTTGCAGGTCGGTAAGGTTATTGGCCATATGATTAATGGGTAAATCATAGGCGTTTAAATGCACCAAATAACGGCTTAACTTCTGGGCATCTTGTACCTGCCTTAACCAGCTGCTTGCTAGCTGGCGCTTGGCGCGCAGCATCATATCCCAATCAAACTCTCCTTGCTCGATTTGTTTGAGAAGCTTACGAACCTGGGCTAACCCTTGAATATAGAAGGTGTTATTGAGTTGCCCTAGATGATATTTAACCTGATTAGGTCGTTTCTGATTGAGGACTTGGCTTAATAAATAATGATTGGCCAACAGTGTTTTTTGTTGTGCCATTTTTAGGTTTTCAATGCCAGGTTGTATTAATACAGAGATGTCACTGGTATTAGCTTGTTGGCTCTTGTGAGGGCTAACAAATAAATCCTTGGCCACGGAGTGCTTAGATATGGGCAGCAAGGTTTCGATAATGACTTGTGTTGTTTGCTCACTTATATCCCCTACAATACTGACAAAAAGTCGCTTGGGGTGTAAATGCTGGTGATGAAAAATTTGTATCTGAGAGCGGGTGACATTTTGCAAACTGCTTTGAGAGCCTTTTTTGGGGCCGGCATAAGGGTGGTCACCGTAGGCTTTAATGCGTAATTGATCTGTTAGGCTTTGTTGGGCATTGCGTAATTGAGTTAACCAGTTATTGCTGAGCTGCGGATGATAAATCAGTCTGCTGATGCTGGAGATTTGTTTTTTTAATACAAGTGGGTCCGAGCTTAAGCTTAGGGCTATTTTAATAAAATCTTGATCTAGGGCTATTTTTACTGGAAGTGCTCTCTGTTTGCTTTCATATTTTAGCAATTGGGCGAGTAGGTTGGCGCGGCCTTTATTTTGGCTATCGTAACGAAAACCCGCTTGATACCAAAGTTGAAGTTCAATGTTGCGACTGAGGTGAGGGGAATACCAGACTTTAGCGCCGCTATCGCTTTGCCATACGTTCACATTGATTTTGGGCGCATCGGGCAATTGGAGTTGATCGGGCCCAGTGCCCGGGCCTGCTAGGATGATAATTAAGATAATGCATACCAGCATCAGTACATTCAAACTCATGCGGCTAAACTGTGCTTGTCTTTGATTCTCCATGGCGACCGTCCTTGGCGTGGTTGATATTATTCTGAATATATTTTACCGGTTTAGTCGGGGTCTAATTTAGACCTATTAGTTTATATTTCGTTTATTAAGTTACAAGTCGTGATCCAGGTGCTTATAAACGCCTTTTATTAAGGCTTTTGCAATGCGTGGGCTTGAACTCATAGCGGTTTTTAAGGGCGACTAATGTTAGGATAGCTCTTTTATTTTATTAGGTGGAAATTGGCCCATGTTCGGTTGGGGTAAATCCAAAAAACAGGCTGAGAAAAAAGCAGCCCTCGCAGAAGCCGCCGCTAAAACTGCTCTTGAAGAGAGCCAGAATAGTGCGGTAGAAGACAATTCTGTTGAAGAAATACCAGCTATTACAGAGGCATCTGTAGAAATAGTTGAGCAGCCAGAAACTCAAACTCAGCCCGTACCAGAAAGCCCGCCTGAAGAGCCAAAGGTCGAAGTGGTTGCGAAAGCTGACGTCAAAGAGAAAAGTAAGTCAGGTTTCTTTTCCCGAATTAAGACGGGGTTATCTCGTACTCGCCATAGTTTTACCGGTGGTTTAGGTGACTTATTGCTGGGTAAAAAAGAGATTGATGACGACTTACTGGAAGAAATTGAAACTCAATTATTAATGGCCGATGTAGGCGTGGCTGCGACGCAAGAGATTATTAAAGATCTGACAGAGCGTTCAAGTCGTAAAGAATTAAAAGACAGTGGCGCGTTGTTTGAAGCGTTAAAAATTAGCCTGAGTGATATCTTGTTGCCTTGCCAGGGGCCACTGGAAATCGATAGCAGTAAAAAGCCTTATGTCATCTTAATGGTTGGCGTAAACGGTGTGGGTAAAACCACGACCATAGGCAAGATGTCTAAGCATTTTCAATCTCAGGGCAAGTCTGTGATGTTAGCCGCCGGTGACACTTTCCGTGCTGCAGCGGTTGAACAACTGCAAGCCTGGGGTGAACGCAATAATGTGCCGGTTGTGGCACAGCACACAGGTGCTGATTGCGCTTCGGTAATTTTTGATGCGGTACAATCTGCTCAGGCCAAAGGTATTGATATCGTCATTGCTGATACTGCCGGGCGCTTGCAGAACAAAGGCCATCTTATGCAGGAACTGGAGAAAGTAGTTCGTGTGATGAAGAAGCTAGATGATTCTGCCCCTCATGAAGTTATGTTGGTATTAGATGCGGCCACAGGACAGAACGCGTTGAGTCAGGCCAAAATCTTTCAACAGGTAGTGGGTGTTACCAGTGTCAGTTTGAGCAAGCTAGACGGTACCGCTAAGGGCGGGGTGATTTTTGCCATTGCTAAAGAGCTGCAATTACCCGTGCGCTTTATTGGCGTGGGCGAACAAATTGATGATTTACGTCCGTTTGATCGAGATCAGTTTATTGATGCACTATTTGCTAAAGACTAACTCTGTCAGAGCCTAGTGCCTGACTAACTAGGGCTTTTTTAAAAGCCCTAGTTTAAAAAATAATAATTATAAATAGGTAACTCTCTTGTGGCCCACGTTCGATTTGATAACGTTAGTAAAAGCTACCCAGGTGGCCATCACGCGTTAAGTGGCGTGAACTTTGAAATTAATCAGGGCGAAATTGCCTTTCTTACCGGCCATTCAGGGGCTGGAAAAAGTACTCTGCTCAAACTAATCATGCTTATGGAAAAAGCCACTCAAGGCCAAGTGCTAGTGGATGGTGTAAACCTTTCTCGTCTTGCCAATAGTCAAATTCCTTATCATCGCCGCCGAGTGGGTGTGGTTTTTCAAAATCATCAGTTACTGTTTGATCGCAGTGTCTTTGAAAATGTTGCTTTGCCGTTACGTATAAGTGGTTACAGTAGTCGTGATCTGGAACGTCGTGTGCGAGCTGCACTTGATAAAGTCGGGCTGTTAAAAAAAGAGAAGCAGTCGCCTATAGAACTAAGCGGTGGTGAACAACAGCGTATAGGCATAGCTCGTGCGGTGGTGAATAAACCCAGTTTAATTCTAGCCGATGAGCCCACAGGTAACCTCGATCCGGCTTTAAGCGCTGAGATTATGAGGCTCTTTGAGCAATTTAACGATGTCGGTGTTTCTGTACTAATAGCCAGTCACGACCTTCCTTTAATAGATAGATTAAACCACAGAGTGATTGGCTTAAATGGTGGTCGCTTAGAAGGTGAGCGTCCTGCCGGTGCATTGTCATGAGTGGTAATAAGTCGAAAAAGCCTACTTCAGCGCCTGCAAAAAGTGGTGCTCGTCATAGCAAGGTGACGGTTAACAGTCAGTGGAAAGCTTATTTACAGCACCATAGGTTAACCGCCAAAGACAGCTTATTAAGGTTGTTACGTTCCCCTGGCTCAAGTGTCATGACCTGGTTGGTGCTGGGGATTGCATTAGCACTGCCCATGACCTTGTTTGTATCCCTTGAGAATGTGAAGCAACTCAGTCGCGTGTGGGATCAAAGTAGTCAAATTAGCGTGTATTTAAAAAAAGGGGTTTTGTCTCGAGCAGCTAATAAGCTAACCGAGGGGATTTCCAGTTTAGATCAGGTAAGTGACGCCATTTATATTAGCCCACAACAGGCCTTAAAAGAGTTCAGTGCTGCCACAGGCTTAAGCGATGTGGTACAGGGGTTACAGAGCAACCCTTTGCCTGGCGTCATTAGCGTGGTGCCCAATTTAGCCAGCCAAGATGCTAGGGCCATGGAAAAGCTACAGAATAAGTTGTTGCTATACCCTCAGGTAGAATCTGTGCAGTTAGATTTGTTATGGGTGAAGCGTTTGTATCAATTTATGGAATTAGGGCAGCGCTTGGTGTGGGCCTTGGCAACTCTCTTAGGCCTGGCCGTCTTGCTTATTATTGGCAATACCATTCGTCTATCCATTGAAAGTCGCCGTGATGAAATACTGGTGGTGAAGTTGGTAGGCGGAACAGATGCTTTTGTGCGCCGTCCTTTTTTATACACAGGGCTGTGGTTCGGCCTAGGTGGCGGTCTAATTGCTTGGCTATTATTAACCATTGGGCTTTATTGGCTGTCGGGTCCGGTGGAGCAGCTTATTAGCCTTTATGGCAGTGAGTTTGTATTAAGTGGTTTGGGCGCAGAGGATAGCCTGCTGTTAATTTTTGATGGAGTGGTATTAGGCTGGTTAGGCGCATGGTTGGCAGTCTCAAGGCATTTGGTACGGATTAATCCCTAATTGCCAATGCTGTAGTGACAAAAGATAAGTTTGTTAAAGTGTGCGAAAAGTCATTTTTTTATGGTGTATTAATGATTGGAACAGAACTTTGGCCAAATTTAATACTCTAAAATTTATTGGTGGCCGCTGCGAAACATTGAGTTTCACAATAAACGTGTAAAGAACTTTAAACGGCCTTGGCGCTCTAAAAACTCAGTGCTACACTGCAAATCAGTTAATATTTGTAAAAGATACAAAATCTCGTCAATAAGGAGAGTACAAGTACATGAACACAAGTTTAATGGCCAATACCATCGCTAGTTTAACTCCTGGTCGTGATATTGATGGCTATCTAAATGCCATTGGCGGAATCGCTGTTTTAACAGCGGCCGAAGAGAAAGAAATCGCAGAGCGCCTTTATTTTGATGGTGATCTAGAAGCTGCTCGTCATCTAGTTGTCTCTCATTTACGTTTTGTTGTTCATATTGCCCGTAGCTACAGTGGTTATGGTTTAAATCAGTCAGACCTTATTCAAGAAGGTAATGTTGGCTTGATGAAAGCGGTAAAACGCTTTAACCCAGAAGTGGGTGTTCGCCTTGTGAGCTTTGCAGTTCATTGGATTAAGGCTGAAATACACGAATTCATATTGAAAAACTGGCGTATCGTTAAAGTTGCCACCACTAAAGCTCAGCGTAAATTGTTCTTTAATTTACGTGGTGCCAAGAAAAAATTAGGTTGGTTAAACGAAAATGAAGCGCAAAACATCGCCAATGATTTGGGGGTTAAGCTTAAAGATGTGCATGAAATGGAAGGTCGACTAACGGCCTATGATGCCACTTTTGATAGCCCGGTAGCGGATGACGATGATAGTGCCTATCAGGCTCCGGCAAACTACCTTGAAGACCACAGCTTTGAACCTGCTGCTATGGTTGAGCAAGATAACTACGAGCAAGATTCAACTGCTCGACTAGCCGAAGCCATGAAGCAGCTGGACGAACGCAGCCAAGATATCTTGATGCGCCGTTGGTTACAGGAAGAAAAGTCGACCTTGCATGAGCTTGCCGCTGAATACGGTGTATCTGCTGAACGTATTCGTCAGCTAGAAAAAAATGCCATGAACAAAGTTAAAGGCATGTTAAGCGCAGAAGCTTAAAGCGCTTTAACTGAGATGTGCAAACAGGCTGCTTCGGCAGCCTGTTTCGTTTGTATTAATCCTACCTTCTGCCCTTGATTTATCTGCTTATCTCAGTATCTTTGCCACCCTTATGAAATCGAATAAAATATTACTAGTTGTTGGTGCTTCATTAGCGGCTTTGAGCGTGCTGATGGGGGCATTTGCCAGTCATGCTCTAAAAGCACAGCTTAGTGAACAGGCTTTGGGCTGGATTGCCACGGGTGTTCAATATCAAATGTTTCATGCCCTCATGATTTTGATATTAGCTTTTGCGCTTCAGCAGTGGCCTAATTGGGCTGGTTTAAAAGCAGCGGCTTACAGCTTCATAATGGGCATACTGATGTTTAGCGGTAGCCTATACTTTATGGCGATTACCGACATTCGTACCCTAGCTATTATAACGCCCATAGGAGGCTTGGCTTTCTTGGGAGGTTGGGGCTTATTAATATGGGCCGCCTGCGCAGTAGATACAGTTTTTGGAAATCAAGATGACAGATAAAAAGCCTTCAAAAGACCCGCTCGACACAGGTAAGACGCCTGCTGATGCTGAGCAGGTAACCTATGCTAAGCGTATTAAATCGTTTGTAATTCGTGCCGGCCGTATGACCGATGCTCAGCGTGAAGGTTACAAGCAGCATTTTACCGATAAAGGCTTAATGCTTGATGCGGGTATATTAGATTACCAAGCAATATTTGGTAATGATAATCCAGTGGTGCTTGAAATCGGTTTTGGTATGGGTAAAAGCCTAATCGAAATGTGTCAGGCCAATCCTGATCTAAATTATATTGGTATCGAAGTTCATACGCCGGGTGTAGGTAAGATTTTACGGGATGCTGATGACTTCAATATACAGAATTTGAGGGTTTTCAAGGATGATGCCATAGAAGTATTGGCTCAATGCATCGCGGATAACAGCTTACAAACAGTGCAATTGTATTTTCCTGATCCTTGGCATAAATCTCGTCATCACAAACGCCGTATTGTGCAGCTGGGGTTTGCTGAAACCTTGCGGAAAAAGTTAAAAACCGGCGGTAACTTCCATATGGCCACCGACTGGGAAAATTACGCTGAACACATGATGGAAGTTATGAATGAAGCGCCCGGGTACGAGAATGTGATTTCAGCAGGTGAATATCACCCCCGCCCGGATTTTCGCCCTTTAACCAAATTTGAAAAACGTGGCGAGAACCTAGGTCACGGGGTTTGGGATCTCATCTTCAAAAAAGTAAGCTAACGCAATAGCTGAAAAAGGATGAGCTAAGAAAACCCCAATTAGAGCTTGAACGAATTAATGACAGGAAATTGATTATGTTGAAAAAAGATAAACAAAAAGTATTTGGTGGCGAATGGACAGAAGAGAGCATGCGCTTTTTTCTAGAAAGTAAGAGCCACGATGGTACCGATGTAGATTTCATTAATTTGTTGAAAGCTTATCAATACATGACTGCCGACACCTTTGAAGAATTTGTAGCCTTCTTTAAAGATGAAGGGCATAACGTTTCAGCCAAAAACCTAGCGGGTGAAAGTGCTATGAGCGTGATGGCCTCGCATGCACCTGGCAAGCCTTATAGCGATGTATTGAAAGCGGCAGGCGCACAGTAATCCGTTCTTGGTTATTCGACTTTTGAAAGGCGAACCTAGGTTCGCCTTTTTTGTGTCTTGATCTTGAGCTTTCCCGCTGTATCCGTAATGTATTAGTGGTTGGCCTACTAGCGGCCAACCTAGCATAGTAGGCTGATGTTAAATGATGGTTGATCCAGAAGTCTTTAAGAAAAGTTTATCCAGTTATTCTATACAGGACTCCAAGTCCTGGGATGCTTGGCTACCACTGGTCGAAGAGATCATCGTGGATTCAGAGCACAGTCTGTTACGCGCAGGTGAGGATCAAAAGTATTTCTACGTCATTAAAGAAGGCTTAGTACGTTATTTTTATACTTCCCATCAAGGTAAAGAATGGAATAAGTCATTCTTTTATGAGGGTCAGGTTGTGGGTTCTTTAAGCGCTTATTTAACCCAAGCACCCAGCCGTTATAATATCCAGACACTGGAGCCATCCATACTTTACCGTACACCCATTGATGATTTGATGAGTGCTGCGAAAGATAACTCGGTGGTGGCGCAGTTAATTGAGCAAATTACTCAGATAATTTTTTTACGCAATGAGGTTAGGGAAAGCATTTTGTTAACAGGAAATGCTCAAGAGCGGTTTGATTGGCTTGAACAAAATGAGCATTGGCTCATTGAGCGTAAAGTAGCGCAATATCATTTAGCCTCGTACTTGGGAATGGATGCGGTATCGTTATCGAGATTAAAAGGGAAACGGGCTAAATTGAATAAGTAGCCCCTGCTTACTCAACTTCAGGGACTTTCTAGTTTCTTGGCTTATGCCGTTTCTACTTCACATAAGGTGAATTGCAAGCCAAGTGCTTCATGCATAGTGATGCAGTGTTCTTGGACTGAATCCCTTTCGGCTGAATTCACATCTACCTGAATGGCGATAACACCACTTTCAAGTAACTTAGAATTTAACTGTACCTTAAATTCTTTTAGTGCCTCATTTACCACGTCTTCTGCCGTTAATATTCTAAGGCTTGGCTTGTGGATTTTACCGACAGCGGTCACGGGCAGCTCTTTTAATATATGGACAGACTTAGGGCATGCTGGGCGCTCGCTGATATTCTCCATCGCAAAACTTCGTAGTTCTTCTTCAGTTACCAAAGCATTCGGGTGCAATTGCACATAAGCCACCGGTAATTCTCCCGCATAAAGATCGGGCTTGGCCACAGCTGCCGACATGGAAACATCTGGGTGAGAATCCAAGCACGCTTCAATAACGGCGGGATCTATATTGTGGCCACTGCGGATGATTAGGTCCTTGGCTCGCCCAGTAATAAATAGGTTACGTTTATCATCCAAATAACCAAGATCACCTGTATGTAGCCAGCCATCTTTAAGCGGCGAATCAGCTTCTCCCAGGTAGCCTGAAAAGACCATGGGGCCGCGCACACATATCTCTCCTACGGCACCTGGTTGTTGCTGTTTGCTGTTAATGCGCACTTCGACACTGTCTAAAATGTAACCTGAACTGCCCACTACAGGGGCTTCGTTTATATTAGGCAGGGCAATGCCGCCAGCCACTTCAGTTAAACCGTATATTTGATAGAGAGGGCGCTCAGTTAAGGTCATTATTTCCTTAGCTACGCTAATAGGTGTTGGTGCGCCACCCGTGATCATGCACTTTAACGAACTAATATCGGCTTGGCCGATGGGAATGCCAGCCATGCTGGCGATTGAAGTAGAAATGCCGCCACTCACACTCACTTTGTAGTGGTCCACAATATCCCAGTGACGCTGGATGACATTGGGATCACGAAAGCCAGCAATGGTCGGTAGCAACATATTAGCTCCCGCCGCCACCGAACCTAGGGCAATGACTAAACTACCCGCCACATGAAACATAGGCAGGCCATTTACTATGGTATCGCCTTCGGACAAGTTCATGGAGCCCAAGTAAGAATGAACCATTGTTAACTGGTTTGTATGGGTGTGCTGAGCGAGTTTAGGCGTGCCAGTGGTGCCACCTGTGTGAAAATAAGCGGCAATATCGTCAGGCTTAGGTAGCCATTCTTTGGGCAGCTCAGTGCTTTTAAATTGAGGTAATAGCGTGTCGTAATGATCAAATTCGGCGCCAGCGGGAATTAGCGCCGAGATTAATTTCGGTTTTTTACTCAAGCGCTGACTAACCGCTACCGATTTTTGCCAAATATCGCTGTTAGGATTTGGTCCAAGCGCCACGATAATATCTGTACCAGCTTTTTCCATTAGAGAGGTGAGGGCGTCTTCACTTAATAAGGGATTTAGCGGGTTAGCAATACCAATGGCTTCGCTTCCCCACAAGAGAAAGCTGGCTTGAGGGATGTTAGGCAGTAAAAAAGAGATAACACCAGGTTTGTCTGAATCAGTAGGAAGGTGTTCGCGCAGCATGCGAGCGGTGCGACTTACATGACCTAATAACTGGGAATAACTAATGGTTTCATCAATGAAGGTTGGCGCCATGGTTTTTACAAATGTAATGGCATTGGCGTCAGGGGAGCGCTGGGCTGCCTGGCTAATTAAATCATAGGTACTGGATACGTTATTGGTTTGATTCGCCATGTTTACTCTCCCACTTATTTTTAGACTTGATTCATCATGCCTAGGGGAGAGTTCTTCTGCATTAGCATTTGCTAAGATGGCGCACTTTCGTGAAGATCCTTTAGGGCTATCTGTGACAGCCTATAGGAATTTTTCTAATAGTTCGTTTAAGAATAGTTGGCCTTTAGGGGTGGTTTTTATTTCGTCTCCGGGCTCTAACAGGCCAGCTTCAATGGCGTTTTCCATTTTTGCTTTGCAGTGTGAAATACTAAGGCCGGTGCGCTGTTCAAAGATTTCAAAGGGCGTACCTTGATACAGACGTAAAGCATTCATAAAGAACTCAAGGTCGCGGTCTTCTGGCGAAATCTCTTCGCTATTAAGTGAATGAATTTTGTTCTTATTTAGATAGTCTTTTGGCAGACGAGTCTTGCTAGTGCGTAATATTGTGCTTTGTTCAGCGGGACTTTTAATGACAGTAATTTTACCGTGGGCGCCAGCACCAATACCCAGGTAATCGCCAAACTGCCAATAGTTAATATTATGTTTAGCCTGGCGACCTGATTGTGCATAAGCCGATATTTCATACTGATTAAAGCCATGTTGGGCTAATAGAGTTTGGCCAGCTTCTTGAATGGCCCACAGTGTTTCATCTTGAGGCAGCTTGGGCGGATATTTATAAAATTCGGTATTAGGTTCAATGGTCAGTTGATACCAACTAATGTGGGTTGGTCCCAGGTTTATGGCTTGCTGAATATCATTGAGGGCATCTTCTAATGACTGATCGGGCAAACCATGCATTAAATCTAAATTAAAATTAGTAAAGCCAGCATCTTTGGCCAGCCTAACGGCGGCTATGGCTTCTGCTCCATTGTGAATACGGCCAAGGTGCTTTAGTTGGTGATCCTGGAAGCTTTGAATACCGATAGACAAACGGTTAATGCCTAGGTCATGGTAGCCTTTAAATTTTTCTGCTTCAAAGGTACCAGGGTTGGCTTCCATGGTGATTTCAATATTCTGGCTAAAAATCAGTTTTTCTTTTAGGCCCTTAAATAGCTCTTCATAAGCCTTCACACTCAATAGTGAAGGGGTACCGCCGCCGATGAAAATGCTATGAATTTCTCGCCCTTGTACCCAATGCAAATCTCGTTGCAGGTCGGCCAATAGCGCCTCTATATACTCTTGCTCTGGCAGAGTCTCATCGGCTTTGTGACTATTAAAATCACAATATGGGCACTTACGAACACACCAAGGAACGTGAATATAAAGGGACAGCGGAGGCAGAGTTAATGGCATTAAAATTACAATCTAAAAATTTGGTTAAGCTGTTTAATGGCTTGGCCACGGTGACTAATTTTACTTTTTTGATCTTTGGTTAATTGCGCGGCGCTTAAGTTAAGTTCGGTCACATAAAATAATGGATCGTAACCAAAGCCACCTTCACCTTCCAGCTCAGTTTTAATTTGCCCTTCCCAACTGCCTTGGCAAATTATAGGTGTAGGGTCCTGCCAATGGCGAACGTAAACCAAGATGCAATGAAAGCGAGCAGATCGGCTTTCTTTGGCAACATCCTTAAGCTCACTTAATAGCTTAAGGTTATTTTGTTCATCGCTGCAATCAATGCCAGCAAAACGAGCACTGTATATTCCAGGCGCACCTAATAAAGCATCGACTTCCAGGCCGCTGTCATCTGATAGCGCTGGTAGCCCGGTAATCTTACTGGCGTGGCGAGCTTTTAATATGGCATTTTCAACAAAGGTGAGACCAGTTTCTTCAGCGCTTTCTACCTCAAACTGAGTTTGGGGAATTAATTCTACGTCAAAAGAATCTAAGGCATTCTGCAGTTCAACTAATTTGCCTTTATTACCACTGGCCAGTACCACTTTTTGTTTAGACATATTGCTTATTCGCCTTGGTAAAAACGCTGACTGAATTTCACGTCTAGGGCTTTTTTACTGCCTTCAGGTGTGACTCTTAAGTGGAAGCGATACATATCGGAGTCGTAAAAATCAAAGGTGCTGTAAAAATACAAAGCATTGCTTTCTTGAATACGAGTGAAGCTTAATTCTCGGGTCTGACCAATTAAGTTAGAAACCTCTCCTTCTAACTTAGCGTTCCAGGCCACTGGCAATTCACTCACACCAGTTTTTAATACGCTAATACTCAGATAACCAAGAGCGCGGCTTCGAGGGATGCCGTAGCTTTTGGCTACATCTTTATCCAGCTCAGAGCTGGTGAGGCCGATATAATGCACTTCAATATCGCCATACACTTTCTTTTGTTCGGCCATGGCAAAAGTTGCCATTAAGCAAAGCCATAAAGAAACGAATAAACGCATGGAAAGCTCCTTCAACTAAAATTAATTAACGTGATACACGATAAATAGCGATTTCACCTAGAAGGTTGGGCCACAATCGAATAGCCAAAGATTCTTGATGATCCTTGTTTACCACGGTGCGATCTAAAATATGCAAACCCTTTTCACTGCATAATTTTTCGAAATCTTGAAAAGTACACATGTGAATGTTGGGTGTGTCGTACCAGTTAAACGGTAAAGTTTTAGACATGGGCATTTTACCTTTTAACATTAGAAACAAGCGCGTGCGCCAGTAACCAAAGTTAGGGAAGGTAATAATGGCCTCTTTGCCTACTCGCAACATGTCTTCTAATAATAAATCAGGGCGGTCTACCGCTTGCAGTGCTTGCGTCATGATGACGGTATCCACGCTGCCATTTTTAAAATGCTTTAGGCCATCATTTAAGTCGTGCTCAATAACGTTTAAACCTTTCTCTACACAGCTAACAATGCTATCTGGATTGATCTCTAACCCGTAAGATTTACATTGCTTGTGCTGTTTTAAAAAAGACAGTAGTTCGCCGTGGCCACAGCCTAAATCAAGCACCTGACTTTCAGGGCTTACCCAACTTTGAATGATGTTTAAATCACTTCTTAAAGTCATAACTTAAGTTCCTTCACCACGCGGTTCATGTAAGCACCAAATACATTTATGTATCTTGGAATCGGAATAAGGAAAGCATCGTGGCCTTTTTCAGATTCTATACGGGCGTAGGTGACATCTTTATCGGCTTCAATTAGCGCATCGACAATCTCTTCACTACGCTGCGGGCTGAAGCGCCAATCGGTGGTGAAACTCACTACTAAAAACTTACAAGTGGCTTCATCTAAGCATTTAGCCAGGTCGTGTTGGTAGTACTGGGCTGGGTCAAAATAATCCAGCGCCTTGGTCATTAACAAATAGGTATTAGCATCAAATGAAGTGCTGAATTTTTCACCCTGGTAATGCAAATAACTTTCAACCTGAAACTCAGGGCTGTAGTTGTATTTCACCTCATCGCTTTTCATGTCGCGCCCAAACTTCTCACCCATAGCATCGTCACTTAAATAGGTTAAGTGAGCGAGCATGCGAGCAGTCATTAAGCCGGTCTTGGGTATGGCATTCTTCACCATGTAATGACCATTATGAAATTCTGGATCTTTCATGATGGCGTTACGGGCTACTTCATTAAAGGCGATATTCTGTGCCGATAATTTAGGTGCCGAAGCGATGACTACGCTGTAGTGAAGGCGCTCTGGGTATTGAATGCTCCATCGTAAAGCTTGCATGCCTCCTAAACTGCCACCAATGACCGCGGCAAATTTGTCTATGCCTAAACGGTCGGCTAAACGGGCTTGGCTTTCTACCCAATCACGCACACGCACCATAGGAAAGTCGCTGCCGTAAGGCTGGCCCGTTTCTGGGTTGGTGGTGGTGGGGCCAGTACTGCCATGACAACCGCCAAGGTTATTCACAGACAATACGAAGAATTTATTGGTGTCGATAACCTTGCCGGGGCCAATACAAGCATCCCACCAACCAGGTTTTTTATCGCCTTCGTGGAAGCCGGCTGCATGGTGATGTCCACTCAGGGCATGGCAAATAAGTACGGCATTGCTTTTGTCAGCGTTGAGCTCACCGTAGCTTTCATAAGTTAATTCATAGCTGGCGAGAGTCTTACCACTGACCAATGTCAGAGGGTCATCAAACTTAGCTATTTGCGGCGTGATTACGCCAACTGAATTGGCAGAATTCGATTGCGGCATTCAATTGGGTCCATAAAAAAGATAGAAAATAAAAAGGCTGCGCAGTGTACGCCACGCAGCCCATAAGACCAATTATCAATATTCAGTCGGAGCTGAAATTAAAGGCCAATAATGAAACCAGGAGCACCGGTGCTCATGGCCATGTTCTTCAAAATAATTTCAAAAATCATAATGAGGACCATGATAACCATAGGGCTTAAATCTAGGCCGCCCATGTCAGGCATCTTTTTACGAATGGGCTCCATCACCGGATCGATAATCTGTCTTAACAATACAAGCGCTGGGTTACTGCTTTGTGGGGCAACCCAGCTGGCAATAATAGTGATGAGCAAACCCCAAAAATAAAGCTTTAGGAATAGTCCAATACTCCCCAGCAATGCCCAAACAGCAATACTGACAATATCAATGGGCCAACCCACTAGAACAGTGGAGACGCTAATGGCAATTAACTCCACAATCACCAGCAGTACTAGGGACGCAATGTCATAGCCGCCGAAACCCGGCACCATTTTACGTATAGGAATTAATACCGGACTAGTGGCTTTAATAACAAATTGGCTAATAGGATTGTTAAAATCCGCTCGCACCGCTTGCAACATGAAACGCAATACCACAATGAACAGATAGAAACCTGCAATGGTATTAATTAATAACAAGCCAATTTGAGCTCCAGTGGATCCCATGAATCACTCCTGCCTAATAAAGATTATTGAGTTAAGCGTATATTATGCCAGCACACTTTGCTGTAATTGGTTGATCTCAGTGATGCCTTTTTTAGCCAATGCCAGCATGGCATTTAATTCTTCAGGCTGGAAAGGCTCACCTTCGGCGGTGCCTTGAATTTCAATGAAGCCACCGTTGTCGGCCATGATCACGTTTAAATCGGTTTCAGCATTGCTGTCTTCGGCATAATCCAAATCTAGTACAGCCTCACCCTTATAAACACCAACTGAAACCGCACCAACCATATATTTAATTGGGCTCTTTTTGATCATGCCCTTACTCAGCATATGATTTACAGCGTCTACTAGGGCCACACAGGCTCCGGTAATAGAAGCGGTACGAGTACCACCGTCTGCTTGAATAACATCACAATCAATGGTGATGCTATTTTCGCCAAGCGCTTCAAGGTCGATAGCAGCGCGTAAAGAGCGGCCAATTAGGCGACTAATTTCAACAGTACGGCCACTTTGTTTGCCCTTGGCGGCCTCACGCATCATGCGCGAATTGGTGGAGCGCGGTAGCATGCCGTATTCAGCCGTCACCCAGCCCTGGCCTTTACCCCGTAGAAAAGACGGTACGCGACCTTCAACACTGGCGGTACAAATTACTTTAGTATCGCCAAATTCAACCAATACAGAACCTTCAGCGTGCTTGGTGAAGTTGCGGGTGATTTTAACATCACGAAGTTGGTCTAGTGCGCGGCCGCTTGGTCTCATTATGGAGATGTCCTAGTGCAATAAGGTTTAAACGTTTTAATGGGCAGCATTATAGCTTTCCTGAGGGCTGCGCCAAGGAAAAAGGCCCTATCTTTTTACAGGGGCGTTTTCATTGCCAGTCATTAATCGTCCTCGTTTGTGGAACCCTGTGGCTGGCCAAGGTAAAATACTGACCATTATTGGTTAATTCACGCGCTTAAATGGGACAGCTCAAATGATCTTAAGCATGACCGCCTTTGCTAGGGCTGATCACGAAGGGCTTGCGGGCATTTTTTACTGGGAAATTCGCTCAGTAAACTCCCGCTATCTGGAACTTCACTTTCGCCTGCCTGATTCTCTAAAAAGCATTGAAGGGGATTTGCGCGATACCATAAGAGCGAAACTTACCCGCGGTAAAGTAGAATGTAACCTGAAATATATTGCCAATACCGGGCAACAAGAATTAACCATAAACGAAGCGTTGGTGAGCCAGTTAAATCAGGCAGCGGATCAGGTTCATGCTCTTATCGGGCCGGGCAATGCTCTGGATGCCCTAGAAATTTTAAAATGGCCAGGAGTTCTGAGTCAGCCGGAATTGGATATGGGTCAAGTAAAAACTGATGCCTTACAAGGGTTTGACTCTGCCCTAACTGACCTGGTTAAAATGCGAGAGCGTGAAGGTAGTGCATTGAAGGTTTTTATTGAGCAGCGCATGACCGGCATAGATGAGGAAGTCTCTAAGGTAAAAGCAATCCTGCCTCAAATACTTCAAGCTCAGCGTGAAAGCCTATTAAAGCGTTTGCGAGATGTGCAGATTAAAGTGGACGAAGAGCGCTTCGAGCAAGAAATGGTGATCTTGTTACAAAAAACTGACGTGGATGAAGAACTTGATCGTCTGCAAGCACATCTTGAAGAAGTAGGTAGAATTCTAAAGCAGGGTGGCGCCATTGGGCGTCGTCTAGACTTTATGATGCAAGAGCTTAATAGAGAGGCTAATACCTTGTCCTCTAAGTCTATCTCGCATCTCACTACGCAAATAGCAGTGCAGTTGAAGGTATTGATTGAGCAAATGCGAGAGCAGATTCAAAATATTGAGTGATATTGTTCAATATTTAAATGGCCAGTAGCCAATTCACAACATTGATTGAGCCGAAATTACGGGTCGTCATGCGTTAAATAATTACAGAACATAGAGTAAGCAGTATGAGCCAAGGCACCCTATACATAGTCAGCGCTGCATCCGGCACCGGCAAAACCAGTTTGTTAAAAGAATTGCTGAGCAACAGTGAAAATATTGCTGTGAGCGTGAGTCATACCACTCGGCCCATGCGTGATGGTGAAGAAAACGCCGTGCATTATCATTTTGTTGAAAAAACTCAGTTTGAAGAGAAGATAGCCAGCGGTGATTTTCTCGAGCATGCCCAAGTGTTTGGCAACTACTACGGTACTAGCCAGAGTGCTGTGGAAAAACAATTGGCCCGGGGCGTGGATGTTATTCTGGAGATAGACTGGCAGGGAGCTCAGCAAGTGCGCCGCCTGATGCCTGATGCAGTGGGTATTTTCATAATGCCTCCAAGCAAACAAGCTTTATTGAGCCGTTTGCAAGGGCGTGGTCAAGACAGTGATGAAGTCATTGCCACTCGTACAGAGGAAGCTGTAAGTGAGATGAGTCACTATAACGAATTTGATTTCCTAGTGGTGAACGACGTATTTGAAACCGCTTTAGGTGACCTTCAGGCTATCTTTAATGCTGGACGTTTACGCATAGCCCCACAGAGCAATACGCATAAAGAGATGATTGGCGAATTGTTGAATTAGTTAGTGTATTCCTTGGATTAATCATCTTTGTGCTTTTATCTGAGCCTACAATGCTGATCGTACATCTTCGGCTCTGGCAAATTTGCTTAATCTACTACGCGACGCGCTTTGCCATTCATGGCATTGCGTCATTGCTGGTAAGGACGCCAGTACTTAGGAATTGTCAGGAGCAAAATTCCTGACCATACATCCTCGGCTCTGGCATCCTGCTTCGCTCTATCTCCTCCATCCATGGAGACGTGTACATAAATAAATGGCGTAGTTGCTTGGTATTTTGTAAACTGTTGATCTTAAAACGTTCAAATTGGCGATCTACTCGCCCAAATCAAGAGAATTAATATGGCTCGTGTAACCGTAGAAGATTGCCTAGACAATGTAGACAACCGTTTTGACCTAGTAATGCTAGCCTCTAAACGTGCCAAGCAATTGGTTATGCAGGGTGCTGAGCCTTTGGTTGATCCTGAAAATGATAAGCCAACTGTTATCGCGTTGCGCGAAATCGCAGCGGGTAAAGTGACGCCAGCAACGATGGCTGCTGCTGAAGCTGCCGCTCTTGCCGAAGAGCAAGCATAAGTATGACGGCACCTTTTCCTTTAGCATTGTTAAACTAGGAGGTTAGGTTGCCAACAATAGATGCACTGGCCGAGCGCCTAAGCAGCTATCTTGAGCCCGAGCAAATCAATCAGGTTTGCAGGGCTTACCATTACGCCGAGCAAGCCCATGATGGGCAATATCGCCGCAGTGGTGATCCTTATATTATCCATCCCTTGGCCGTGGCCAATATCCTTTCGCAAATGCACATGGACTCACAAAGTCTCATGGCTGCGATGCTGCACGATGTTATCGAAGACACCGCCGTTCCTAAAGAGGCGTTGATTCAGCAATTTGGCGAAGTGGTAACCGAGCTGGTGGATGGGGTTTCTAAACTGACCCATATTAAGTTTGAAAGCCAAGAAGAAAAACAAGCCGGTAATTTCCAAAAAATGGCCATGGCCATGGCACGAGATATTCGTGTGATTTTGGTGAAACTGGCCGACCGTCTACACAATATGCGCACTCTGGATGCTATGCCCCCAGAGAAAAAACGTCGCATTGCCCGTGAAACTCTCGAGATTTATGCCCCCATTGCCAATCGTTTGGGCATAAGTAATATCCGCATTGAGCTAGAAGATTTGTGCTTTCACGCCAAGCATCCAATGCGCTCAAAGATGATTCAAAAGGCCGTTAAGGCGGCTCGAGGCAATCGCAGTGAGTTGGTGGATAAAATAAGCGATGCCGTTAAGAAGCGCTTAAAAGAAGAAGGTTTGAAAGGCCGAGTCATGGGCCGTGAGAAGCACCTGTACAGTATTTACCGAAAAATGAAGGAACAGAAAAAATCCTTTAACCAAATTATGGATGTATACGGCTTCCGTATTATTGTTGATAGCGCCGATAGCAGTTACCGTGCCCTAGGTTTTATCCACAACCTTTATAAGCCAGTTCCCGGTCGCTTTAAAGATTACATTGCCATTCCCAAGGCGAATGGCTATCAGTCTTTGCATACCACTGTTGTTGGAGTGGGCGGCGTTCACATAGAGATTCAAATTCGTACCGAAGAAATGGAAGCCATGGCCCATAATGGCATTGCAGCCCATTGGCTTTATAAAGACGAAGAAGACGAAAATATTGGTAACCAGCGTGCCCGTAAGTGGATTCAAGGTTTACTTGAACTTCAGCAGCGTGCTGGTAACCCGCAAGAATTTATTGAATCGGTCAAACTGGATTTATTCCCAGACGACACTTACCTGTTTACGCCTAAAGGGCGCATTGTTGAAATGCCTAAAGAAAGTACCCCAGTGGACTTTGCTTATAGTGTGCACAGTGACGTGGGTAATACCTGTGTGGGTTGTCGAGTAGATCAGCAGTTAGCGCCGTTAAGTACTAAGTTGTACAGCGGCCAAACAGTGGAAATTATTACCGCACCAGGTGCCAGTCCTAATCCTTCCTGGTTGAATTTTGTGGTGACCAGTAAGGCGCGAAGTAATATTCGTCATTACCTTAAAAATCAAAAACACGATCAATCGATATCCCTAGGTAAGCGCTTATTAAGCGGTGCTTTATCTATGTATCAATTGGATTTAAATGAAATAGAAGTAGACCATCTAGAGCATCTGGTTAAAGAATTTGGGGCCATCGATTTCGATATTATTCTTGAAGAGATCGGTCTAGGCTCTCGTGCACCACAGGCTATTGCCCGTCGTATTGCCATGTTTGCCTTAGGTGACGAAGACGGTGTTTCTTCGGTGAATAGCGAAGGCGTATTTAGCCTTAGCGGTAAAGAAGGTGGTGTGGTGAGTTATGCCAAGTGTTGTAGCCCAATTCCTGGGGATGACATAGTAGGCTATTCAAGCGCGGGTCGTGGCTTAGTAGTACACACCAGTAACTGCAAAAATATGCAGGACATGTTGGATCAAACCGATAAGTGTTTACCGCTTATTTGGGATGACAGCATTCGAGAAGATTTCTCGGTAACCTTGCGTTTATGGGTAGGCAGTGGCCGGGGCTTAGTGGCTAAATTAGCTGCATTGGTGAGTGAAGCCGATGGTAACCTCGAGCAAATAAGCGTAGATGATAAAGATGCCACCTTAAGTGTGGTGAGTTTACGTATTGGAGTACAAGGTCGTAAACACTTGGCCGATGTCATGCGTAAACTTAAAAAGAATAAAGCGGTTAATAAAATTACTCGTCAAACAAATGCAGTGTAAGCCATGCCTTAGGCTGGCTTAGTAAAGAAAAATACAGGACAGATCATGAAAGAAATTATCAATACCGACAAAGCGCCACAGGCCATTGGTACCTATTCACAGGCAGTAAAAGTGGGTAGTACTGTTTACCTTTCTGGTCAAATTCCGCTGGTGCCAGAAACCATGGAAATGGTTGAAGGTGACTTCGCAGCAAATGTGCGTCGTGTATTTGATAACTTAACTGCGGTTTGTGAAGCGGCTGGTGGTTCTTTACAAGATATCGCTAAGTTAAATATTTTCCTAACGGATCTTAGTAATTTTGCGATTGTGAATACAATTATGGCAGAGTATTTTGAGCAGCCTTACCCAGCCCGTGCGGCCATTGGTATTGCGCAATTACCTAAAGATGCTGAAGTAGAAATGGACGGTGTTTTAGAGCTGCCCTAAGCAGCGCTAAAAGACAGATACCCTAAAATTTTGCTCCTGCAATTTTAGGGTACAGGCCATCCTTGGCCATAAAAAGCCGAAGTGACTCTTAATTATATAAAGAGCCGCTTCGGCTTTTTTAATGCCCCATATTTTCATTATTAATGAATAGGGGCGATCAAGATTAACGCTGAGTTAATTTTTCGGCCGCGCGTTTAGCGGCTGCACGAACCTGGTTTGGCGCTGTGCCACCAATATGATCACGGGCACTTACAGAGCCCTCTAACGTTAATACATCAAATACGTCTGCAGTAATCATGCTTCCAAACTGTTGAAGCTCTTCTAGCGTCATTTCCGCAAGGTCTTTACCTGTTTTAACGCCATAACCCACTGCGCTACCTACCACTTCATGGCTGTCACGGAAGGCTACACCTTTACGTACAAGGTAATCGGCAAGATCGGTGGCGGTACTAAAACCCCGTAGGGCGGCTTCGCGCATCACGTCTTTTTTAGGCGCCACACTTGGCATCATATCGGCGAAAGCGCGCAAGCTACCGGCTAATGTATCAATGGTGTCAAACAAAGGTTCTTTATCTTCTTGGTTATCCTTGTTGTAAGCCAAAGGCTGGCTTTTCATTAGGGTTAGCAAGCTAAACAAGTGGCCAAATACGCGACCAGATTTACCACGTACTAACTCAGGTACATCTGGATTTTTCTTCTGCGGCATAATTGAAGAGCCAGTGCAGAAGCGATCGGGTAGTTCAATAAAGTTGAACTGAGCGCTGGCCCATAATACAAGTTCTTCAGAGAAGCGGCTTAAGTGCATCATGATAATGGCGGCATCGGCACAAAACTCAATGGCGAAATCACGATCCGATACGCTATCTAAAGAGTTCTCTGTAGGGGCGTCAAAGCCCAATAGCTCAGCAGTGTAGTGACGATCAATTGGATAGGTTGTACCCGCTAAAGCCGCAGCACCTAATGGCAATACATTTACGCGCTTACGGCAATCTTGTAGACGCGCAAAGTCACGCTCTAGCATTTCGTTCCATGCCAATAAGTGATGGCCAAACGTAACAGGCTGAGCCGTTTGTAAATGAGTAAAGCCTGGCATAATAGTATCGGCTTGCGCTGCAGCCAGAGTAATTAGGCCTTCTTGCAAACGTGTTAACTCACGACTTAATACATCAATTTCAGAGCGTAGGAATAAACGGATGTCGGTGGCTACCTGGTCATTACGGCTACGACCGGTGTGCAGTTTTTTACCTGTGATACCAATTTTTTTGGTAAGCGCTGCTTCAATGTTCATGTGTACATCTTCAAGGGCAATAGACCACTCAAAGTTACCGGCTTCAATATCGGCTTTAATGTCGGCCAAGCCTTTAATGATGTCGTCACGTTCGCCAATCGTTAATACACCGACTTTGGCCAGCATAGTGGCGTGTGCAACTGAGCCTTCAATATCCTGAGCATACATACGCTGGTCGAATTCAACTGAGGCAGTAAAGCGCTGAACAAAGGCATCAGTGGCTTCTGAAAAGCGGCCGCCCCAGGCTGAGTTAGTTTTATCGTTGCTCATATTCTTATCCACAAGCCCAAACAGGCTTAAGTTAATCGTTTAATTGCGCGCATTATACAGATTGTAGTCCTTCTATGCAGGTATAGAAGATCCCCTTAATTGCAGTGCCATACAGATCACAGCCATGATATGTAGGTAAAGAAGATCCGCGTTAATTACAGTGCCATATAGATAATAGCCTTGGTATATAGGTATAGGGTCAGGGCATTACCTAGTGAATCTAGCCCTTAGTTGATCAATCATCTAATGAAATGGGATTGCCGCTTATCAGCCAAATGCATAGGCTTAAGCAAAGGAGCTTGAGACTAGCAGGTAGATTTGCCAGTATGCTGTGAAAAATGCCCATATTTCATCTTGCCGACGCTCGAATGATTTACCCAAGGATAACCCTTAATGCTACAAAGCTTGCCCACGGTACGTGCCAGCGATCTTATTCCAGACTTGTGTCAGGTTCGGGCTGTCATGTGGCTGGTATTATTTAGCGAAGCCTTAGTGGTGGTGCTAATTCTATTATCCAGTGGTGGCCTGGATTTTAGCTGGGAGGGCTTTGGCACCTTGTCTTTTTATGTGCAGTGGGTGGTGTTATTAAGCGCCGCTTGTTTGTGCAGGGTGCGTTTACATGTGGGCTCATTGAGCTTAAACCAATTATTATTATTGAGTCTGTGCATTATCTTAATGGTGAACTTTTCAGTTAGCCTATTGGCCATGTGGGGTCTGAATTACTTTCTATTTTCCAACTACGGGTGGGATTGGCTCATTCGAAACCAGTTTATTGCTGCGATTTTAGCGAGTCTTTTACTCCATTACTTTCATGTACAATTGCAAAATCGCTTACGAGCTCGCAGTGAAGTTCAAGCAAGATTACAGGCATTACAAAGTCGAATTAGGCCACACTTTTTATTTAATAGTATGAATATTATTGCCAGCCTAATTCATGTAGACCCAGATAAAGCAGAGCGTGCCGTAGAAGACTTGTCTGAACTGTTTAGGGCAAGTTTAAAAGAAGCGGGCGTTGAAGTGACGTTAAAGCAAGAGATTGAGTTGTGTGAGAAGTATGTTCATATTGAAACACTAAGGCTTAATGAGCGCTTAAAAGTTATTTGGAGAATAGAAGCACCGCTGGGTGTTAAAATTCCTATGCTGACATTGCAGCCACTTATTGAAAACGCCATCTACCATGGTATTCAACCAAGTTTAGAAGGGGGCACTATAGAGGTGGTCATCAGCCACATTTTGAACCGTGTGGATATTTTGGTGAGTAACCCTATTCCTAAACAAGCTTTATCAGAGCGCCATGAAAAGGGCAACCAGATGGCCCTTGAAAACATTCGTCACAGATTAAACGTTTTATATGGCGAAGACGTGAAGATGGACACAAGAGTTAAAGAACAAGAGTTTATCATGCAGATTAATTACCCTTATGTCTTGCTTGAAAATGATAAAGGGCAGGATGCTGTAGGAAAAAGTACATGAATATTTTATTAGTGGATGATGAAACCTTAGCGCGTAGCCGCATGCGTAGAATCATCGAAAATGCAGAGTTGGGTATCATCATTGCCGAAGCCGATAACGGCGTAAATGCTCTAGAGCTAATTGAAAAGTTAGCGCCAGATGTCGTGCTGATGGATATTCAAATGCCGGTTATGGACGGTTTAGAGGCGGCAAGACATTTAGCAAATTGGGAAACACCACCGGCGGTAATTTTTTGTACCGCATATGACGAATATGCTGTTGAAGCCTTTAACGTCTCAGCGGTGGGTTATTTATTGAAACCGGTGCGCTTGGAGGATTTAAAAGAAGCCTTAAGTAAGCTTAAAAAAGTTAATAAGGTACAAGCGCTAAGTCTTAATGATCAGCATACTCGCTCTCATATCAGTGTGAAAACCCACAGCGGCATGGAGCTGGTGCCCATAGAAAATATTCATTTATTTCGTGCTGATCAAAAATATGTTTCTGTCTTTCATCTGCATGGTGAGCTGTTAATAGATGAATCGTTAAAAGAATTGGAAGAAGAATTTAGTGAGTATTTTGTACGGGTTCATCGCAATGCTTTGATCAATATTAAAAGCATTGCAGGTTTAGAGAAGCAAACTGATGGCAGCGTGTCTTTGCGTTTAAATAATTTAGATGAACTAGTACCGGTAAGTCGCCGACATGTGGCGGCGGTTCGTAAGTTGTTGAAAGGCTTGTGACAACTACTCTGACACAGAGTGAATAAGCTAATTTCAACAGACGTAAAAAAGGCGAACTAAATAGTTCGCCTTTTTATTTTACGAAAAAGTTGCATTTAAAGCCTTACTTCAATCCCTTCTTTTTGCATATGCTCTTTGGCTTCTTGAACGGTATATTCACCGAAGTGAAAGATACTGGCCGCTAATACTGCATCGGCTTTACCTTGTGTCACCCCATCGGCTAGGTGTTGCAAGTTGCCAACACCGCCAGAGGCAATAACAGGTACATTGACTGCCTCACTCACTGCACGTGTTAGCTCAATATCAAAACCGCGTTTAACACCGTCTTGATCCATGCTGGTTAGTAGCACTTCACCGGCGCCATATTGTGTCATCTTAATAGCCCACTCTACAACGTCTATGCCAGTAGGTTTACGGCCACCGTGGGTAAATATTTCCCACTTTCCAGGTTCGCCATCTTTGCTAACTTTTTTAGCATCAATAGCAATCACGATGCACTGGCTGCCAAATTTTTCAGCCGCTTCTCGTACAAACTCAGGGTTAGTAATCGCGGCACTGTTAATGGCAGTTTTGTCGGCACCGGCATTTAACATATTACGAATGTCTTCAATGGTGCGAATACCACCGCCCACTGTCAGCGGAATAAACACCTGTTCGGCAATGGCTCTTACAGTATGAATCGTAGTGGCGCGATCGTCAGAACTGGCTGTAATATCGAGAAAGGTGATTTCGTCGGCACCTTGTTCGTCATAGCGCTTGGCAACTTCAACTGGATCGCCGGCGTCGCGGATATCCAAAAATTGCACACCTTTAACCACACGACCATTGTCGACATCTAGGCAAGGGATAATGCGTTTTGCTAAAGCCATATTCTTTACTCCTGCCCATCCCAATTAAGAAAGTTTTCTAACAGCTGTAAGCCGGCGGTGTGACTTTTCTCTGGGTGGAATTGCACGGCAAATACATTGTCTTGGCTAATGGCGGCGGCAAAATCTTTGCCGTAGTGACCAAAGCCTTTTACCTGGCTTTTATCTTTGGCATCGACATAGAAGCTGTGCACAAAATAAAAGCGAGAATCATCTTGTATATTGTTCCACAGGGGGTGGGCCACTTGCTTAACTCGGTTCCAGCCCATATGTGGCACTTTTAGCTTCTGGTCTTTTTCAATGCCTTGCGTACCGATTAAAGGCTCACCAAAGAATTTTACTTCGCCATCAAAGTGACCCAAGCAATTCACGCCGTTGTTTTCTTCGCTGTGATTCATGAGTGCTTGCATGCCAACACAAATACCTAATAAAGGTTTTGTTTTGGCGACTTCAGCCACTACTTGATCTACTTCTAGGCGTTTAATTTCACCCATACAATCACGCATAGCTCCCACACCGGGTAGCACAACATGGTCGGCTTTTAAGATAATGTCGGGGTCTGAAGTTACCAACACTTTTGTGTTGTTGCTAACATATTCCAGAGCCTTAGAGGCGCTATGTAAATTGCCCATGCCGTAATCGATAACGGCACAAATTTTACTGCTCATTATTTTTGCCTTAGGGGATAACACTTAATAAGTGGTTAGAGCCCCATAAGAAATACACCACTTTAAATTACGTACAGATAACCCTTTATTGGTTAAAGCCTTGTAAAAAAGTGCCGCTTAAAATTATAAAGAACCTTTAGTAGAAGGAATCATGCCTTCCATTCGAGGGTCTACTTCTAATGCCATACGCAATGCACGGCCAAATGCTTTAAAAACGGTTTCGGCTTGGTGGTGAGCATTACGACCTTTTAGGTTATCGATATGTAAGGTGACATTGGCGTGGTTGGTAAAGCCTTGGAAGAACTCATAAAACAGTTCGGTATCAAAGCCACCAACGGCACCGCGAGTAAATGGGATGCTGTATTCAAGGCCTGGACGACCCGAAAAGTCGATGACCACGCGAGACAAGGCTTCATCCAATGGCACATAAGCATGTCCGTAACGGCGCAGGCCTTTTTTGTCGCCAACGGCTTTTGCAAAGGCTTGGCCCAAGGTAATGCCGGTATCTTCGGCGCTATGGTGATCATCAATATGGTTATCGCCTTTACAAACGATATTCATATCAATTAGGCCATGGCGGCCAATTTGATCCAGCATATGCTCAAGAAATGGCATACCAGTATCAAAACTGGTTTTACCGGTTCCATCTAAGTTAATCTCGACCTTAATTTTGGTCTCGAGAGTATTGCGTTCTACTGACGCTGTACGCTCCGTCATGGCTGTCTCCGCGCTGACGATAAAATCAGCATTGTACCGTAAAGGTTAGCTGAGTGCCTTAATCCTATTGGGTAGCGAAGAGGGGTAGGATAGAATAGCGCGCTAACTAACTGGCAAGGGTTGTCATGATGAGAAAACTTTGCCTTTTCAGCCTGCTTATTACGCCTTGTAAAGCTAGAGGAAGTTACCTTGCCTGTACATATTGAATGGATAGAGTCTCCATCAGAACAAGATTGGTTAGATTTAGAAAAGCTTTATAAAGATGCCCCAGTTCAATGGTTTGAAGGTGTTTGTGAACACACCGCGCAAGACTACATTGCCACTAAAAAGCAGCAAGATTACAAAATAGTGGCAGGGCGTTTTAATGATCGATTAATAGTCGGTGCAACTCTTAAAGCGCAGCAGGGTCCAAGCTGCTATCTATTAGAAGAGCTGTGTGTGCGTAGTGCTACGCGTAAGCGTGGTGTGGCCCGGCAAATGCTTACGCGCCTTTGTCAGTGGAGCAGTGAACAAAAGTGTACTTTGTTAGTGAAAGACGAAAATGCTCAATATAAAACCTTGTTAGAGTATGGGTTTATACACGCACAGGGAATATGGAAGCGTCAGGGCTGACATTGTCCAGCTGACGAAACAATTAATTAGCCATTACCGTCTTTATGTTCAACATTGGCGGTATTAAACTAGGCTAAGAATTAAAGGAGAAAATATATGGCTCGATTATTCGCAGTACTGACTTTGTTGGCGGCATTTGTAATGCCTGCTCAAGCGCAACAAGATGACCCGCAATCACTGGTGAAGGGCATTTCAGATGTGGTATTGGCTGAGATTCTAGCCAATAAAGCCAAGCTAGCTTCCTCACCTACTTTTCTACCGGGTCTTATTGAAACCCATATTATTCCCATAATAGATCAGAAACGTATGGCTAAAATGGCCGTGGGCAAGCATTGGAAAAGCTTTTCAAGTGAGCAAAAATCCGAATTTGTAAGTGGCTTCAAAAAGTTGTTAATTAAGACCTATGCAGGCGCTTTTAAAGCCTATACCGGCCAAGATGTGACCTATGGGGAAACTAAGTTTAAAAAGTCCAAAAGAGGGGTGAATACCGCAAAAGTTAAGTCGAATATTCATTTAGCTGGGGGCAGCCCAATACGTTTGATTTACAGCATGTATAAGTCGAAACAAGATAAATGGTTGGTATACGATGCCAATATTGCAGGCCTTGGTTTAGTTAAAACTTACCGAGCTCAGTTTTCTGAACAAATACAGCGTGACGGCATTGAAAAAACCATCGCCCGCTTAAGTACTCTCTGAACTAAAAATTAAATTTCACCCTTGAAGGCCCCGTATTTACGGGGCACATGCCTGAACCTCCCCGTTTGCTTTACCCTGTAATCCAGCCTAATCTTTAAATGGTAGTGCCTTTGGCGCTGCGTTCTTAATGCTTTAGGAATTTCATATATGGCCAAGGGGTGGCAGCAGCGATGGGTTGTGCCGTTTATGGCAGTGCTACTCATGTGCTGTCAGATATCTGTATGCCAGGCTGAACTGAAAACCCACCAAATTAAAGCCGCCTACCTTTACCAAATTAGTAAATTTGTCTTTTGGCCTGAAGCCCGTAAGCAAGCCGATAGCTTTCAGGTGTGTCAGCTTGGTCCGGATAGTTATGACGGTAATTTAAAGAAGATGTCTGGACGCACAGTTTTTAATAAACCGGTGACCATCTTATCTATTGAATCTCTTTCCCAGGGTGAAAATTGCCACCTTTTAATATTGTCCAAGCCTGATGTTGTTAAACCTAGTGTGCTGCGTAAGTGGTTAGCATCCCACAGCGTATTAACCGTTGTGGATGGTGAGCAGCACTGGGATGTTGGCATGGTGGCTTTTGTATTAGAAAAGCAAAGAGTACGTTTACATATAAATTTGGGGTTGGCTGAATTATCAGGACTAACCTTCGCAGCTAACCTATTGGAAGTAGCCAGCGAAATTCATAGCGGTAAAAATCAATGAGCATTTTTGCGCCGTTGCATCTAAAGACCAAGCTACTGGCCAGTATTGTATTAACCAGTGTTTTTGCTGTGGTGCTCACCAGCGTCGCTTTGCTCAGCTATGACCGTTACCTTGAAATAGAAAATGTTTCAGAAGACATGCGCATCCTGGCTGGGATAGTAGCTAATCGGAGTACGGCAGCCCTAGTATTTGCCGATGTTCATCAGGCCGAAGCGAATATTAAAGCCCTGGGTGAAAACCCCAATGTGGTCATGGCCTGTATTTACGACAGCGGTCAGGACATTTTCGCTTTGCATCACTTCACCATGATCGATCAAATTCCCTGCCCTGAAAATCCTGAAAATTCAAAAATCAGCATTAGTGACCATATAGAAATTTACACCCCTATTGAGTTAGATGGCCTTCAGGTGGGCACTCTTTATATGAATTTAAGCCTGCAGTGGCTAAATGAACGCTGGCAGCAACAGGTTATTTACATCCTCATTGTGGTGGCGTTAATCATCTTCCTGTCTTTCTTTATTGGCAATTACTTGCAAAAGGTGTTGATTAAACCCATTCAGAAGATCACCACTACAGCGCGCAATATTAGTGAGCAGCAAGACTATAGCCTACGGGCAGAAAAAGGCGTGCGCGATGAGCTAGGGGATATGGTGGATGTCTTTAACGATATGCTTAATAAAGTAGAGTTGGAAAACGATCGCCTAGCCGCCAGTGAAGAAAAATTCAGGCAATTATCTGCAGTGTCTCCAGTGGGTATTTTTCAAATAAATTTGGAGCATCAAATAACCTATGTGAACAGTCGCTGGGAAGAAATTACAGGTATTGGCGAACCCATGACCAATCTGGAACAATGGCTTTCATGTATTCGTATTGAAGATCGTCGGCGCACTCTAAAGGCGTGGGCAGCATTAATGCAGCACCACCAAGATTTTGTGGTGGAAGTGGGTTTTGAAAAAGGCAATGAGGTGACCTGGACCATAATAGAAGCCAGTGTCTTGCACGATGGCAAGGGCGAAATATATGGCTATATGGGCGCCATCAGTGATATTACCGATTTAAAAAATGCCCAGCTTAAAATGGAAAACCTCGCCTTTTTTGACCCGCTTACCGGCTTATCAAATCGACGTTTATTTAAAAACCGCTTGGATAAAGCGGTTAGTGAAAGCAAGCGTCGCGGCACGTTTGTGGCTTTGTTGTTTTTAGACCTGGATCAATTTAAACGTATTAACGATAGCCTTGGGCATGAAGCAGGTGACCAGCTTCTGGTGGAAATTGCCCACCGCCTAGAAGGCAGCATTCGCGAAAGTGACACGGTCTCGCGCATTGGAGGAGATGAATTCACCGTTTTGTTAAGCGATATCGATTCCAGTAATGGTGTGCGCTATATCGCCGACAAAATATTAAAACGCTTGTGTCAGCCCATGATGCTGAATAATCAAGAAGTGAGTAACACCGTTAGTATTGGCATTACCATAGGACCAAGTGATGGTGATGATGCTTCTACCTTAATGCGTAATGCAGACATGGCCATGTACCAGGCCAAAGCCATGGGGCGCAATAATTATCAGTTTTTCTCCGAAGCCATGAATAAGGAAATGATGAGCTATTTGGAGATTGAAAAGGATTTACGTCGCTCCATAGCCAGTGAAGACGAGTTCATCATTTATTATCAACCCAAAATAGATTTAACCAATAATAAGTTCATTGGTGCTGAAGCCCTGATTCGTTGGCAGCCCAAGGGAAAGGGAATGATTGGCCCAGATCGCTTTATCCCTATCGCTGAAGAAAGCGGCTTAATTGTTCCCATCGGTAAGTATGTTTTGCATCATGCTTGCTCGCAGGTAAAGCAGTTAATTGATATGGGGGCCTGGCCTGATAAGGCTAAGGTGGCGGTAAACCTTTCGGCTAGACAGTTTAGTGACCCTGACCTAATACACTGTTTAAAAGAAACGCTGGAAAAAACAGGGTGTCCGTTGGATGCGTTGGAACTGGAGATTACCGAAAGCACCCTAATGGGCGACGTGGAAATTGCCATTCTTACCATGCGCCATATTAAAGAAATGGGTATTTCCATTGCCATTGACGATTTTGGCACTGGGTATTCTTCTTTGAGTTATTTAAAGCGTTTCCCTATTGATATCTTAAAAGTAGATCGCTCGTTTGTGAAAGATATACCTGATGATTTAAACGACATGGAAATCACTGCAGCCGTGATTGCCATGGCCCACAAATTACAATTGAAAGTGGTGGCCGAGGGCATAGAGACCCAACAGCAGCTTGAATTTTTAAAAACCAACGGCTGTGAATATGGTCAGGGGTTTCTCATAGCCAAGCCCATGCCAGCTAATGAACTGTTGAACTATATTCAAGAATTGTAGCCCATGCCGTTCGCATCCCTAGCGTCATTAAGGTAGGCTTACTGCCCCGATATCCCCTGTAGTTTGCTGTGATGAATACTTCCTCTTTATTTAGCCAGGCTGTGCTTAATTGGTTTGACGAGCATGGTCGTCACGACTTGCCTTGGCAAAAAAACAAAACTCCATATCGTGTGTGGGTGTCTGAAATAATGTTGCAGCAAACGCAAGTGACCACCGTGATTCCCTATTATCAAAAATTCATGAAGTCCTTTCCTAACGTGAAAGCGTTGGCGGCAGCTCCCATTGACGAAGTGCTTCATCATTGGACTGGCTTAGGTTATTACGCCCGAGCACGCAATTTACATAAGTGCGCACAAATGGTGATGAATGAGCACGGCGGCAGATTCCCTAAAAATACCGAGCAATTAATTGCTCTGCCTGGTATTGGTCGCAGTACAGCAGGGGCCATTGGCAGCATTAGCATGGGATTAGCCAGCAGTATATTGGATGGTAATGTGAAGCGAGTATTGGCGCGTTTTCATGCAATAGAAGGCTGGCCTGGGGCTAAAAAAGTAATGGATGACATGTGGCTGGTGGCTGAGCGCTATACTCCTGCGGAGCGCACTGGCGATTACACACAAGCCATGATGGACTTAGGGGCGACCCTTTGTTCTCGCAGTAAACCCAAATGTGAAATATGTCCGTTAGTGGCGCAATGTGAAGCGTATGCGTTAAATCGTGTGAAAGACTTCCCATTTAGTAAGCCTAAAAAAGATAAACCTGTGAGGAGTACTCGCATGATTATTATTGAGCATGAGGGTGAAATTTTATTACGCCAACAGCCTAGTTCTGGCTTATGGGGGGGGTTGTGGATTTTCCCACAGCAAGATTTACAAGATGACGTATTGGCACACCCACAGCTGCAAAATTGTGAAGTGAAAAAAGTACAACCCAGCGATGCCTTTCGCCATACCTTTAGCCATTACCATCTAGATATCCATCCTGTGCGGGTGACAATAAAGGCAAAGATTGATCAAATAGGCGAAGCTTCAATTCTTTGGTATAACCTTAAGCAACCCGCCAGTGTTGGTTTGGCTGCACCTGTGAAAAAATTGTTGGAAGCATTATAGGTATGAGTGACATGACTGATAACACTGCTCGTTTAGTATTTTGCCGTCGCTACCAGGCTGAATTAGAAGGGCTAGTTAAAGCGCCTTTCCCTGGGCCCAAAGGCCAGGATGTATATGACAACATCAGCAAAAAGGCATGGCAGGAATGGATAGAGCACCAAACCCGCATCATTAATGAGCAGCACCTAAATATGATGGACATGACCAGCCGTAAATATTTGCAGGAGCAAATGGCTAAGTTTTTAGCCGGTGAAGCGGTGGATCAGGCCGATGGCTTCGTACCTCCGGTTATAAAATAATCAATAGGTGTATGTTGCTGAATTATAAGACTAATTAAATACAGACTGGCTTGACACTAAAAGCGAATGCGGGTTTAATACGGCACCTCAACGAGCAACAGCTTGTTTGATGCCCAGATAGCTCAGTCGGTAGAGCAGAGGATTGAAAATCCTCGTGTCCGTGGTTCGATTCCGCGTCTGGGCACCATTATTCCTAAAACCAGCTTATTAAGCTGGTTTTTTTATGCCTGCAATATTCCTAAGGCTCTATGTCTAGTCGGATGCATTGCTCATTATTTTAAAAAGGATTTTAAAATGAAGCTCATTTCTATTTCTATAATGCTGGGTTTACTGACTGCATGTGGCGGTGGTGGATCAGGTCATAGCACAAGCTCCAACACCATAACGGGAAACTTAGCCTTACCAACTAATGGCGCCGAAGTGTCCGCCACTTATGATGAAAACAGTGCAGCCTTTACCACAGACGGCGATAACACTACTTCTTTATATTGGGCTGGTAATATCGCAGATGATGCGGTGACGGTTAACTTGAGTTCAATTGCTGAAGTGACTGAGCTAAGTATTTATACTAATGATTCATCATTTAATACATCTAATCCCAGTAAATATATCGAGATTTCCATAGATGGTGAAACTTGGAATACTACAGGCGTCGCTTCTGTTGACGTGAATTGTTCTGAATTTTCCGTAGGAGATGGGAAGGTATTGTGTAAGTTCAATGAGGCACAGGAAATTCAATACGTCAGAGTGCGGGTTATGAATGGCGATATCAATATTTATGAGATTGAAGCGATGGGAAGTCGTACTCGAGTCATATAATAATTGATGTAACACAGATTATAAAAAACCAGCTTATTAAGCTGGTTTTTTTATGCCTGCAGTTCTTGTAAACGCTCTAATACGATTAATGGTTCTAAACGCTTACGGTAATCACTATGAACAAATTTAAAATCCACACAGCCGTGTTTTGAAATAATGTAGGTGGCGGGTAAGGGCAGCTCCCATTTTTTCCCATGGTTTAATTTTGCTAAATCAACACCCCATTGGCTAAATAATTCTTTTTGACCTTGCTCTACTTCGTAAACGATGCCAAATTTTTTGGCAATGCGATTGTCGGTATCGGTAATTTGAAAATAATTATTTATAGTGTGGGATGGGTTATCGCTTGGAGTGTTGGGTGAAATGGCCAGGTAGCTAGTATTTAAATTTTGCAGTGCTTGCAACAATTCTTGGTAAGCCTTGAGCTCAGCTTTGCAGTAATCACACCAAAACCCCCTAAAGAAATTAATCACGACAGGCCCCTTTTTTAATAAGCCCTCGAGTGAGAGCGAATTGCCATACTGGTCCTTCACAGTAAATTCTGGCGCGCTTTCTCCCGCTTGTAGGCACTGCTCGGTGATGCCACTTTTTCGTAACGTGGCAGAGGCACGCTGCATAACGGCAATCTCTTGTGCGGGCAATTCTTTACAGGCCTGTGTATTTAGCTCGGCCAAGCGCTGATCTAGGGCCATTTAGAAGGGCTCCTGTGGGTTATTCATCAGCTAATCATATATCTATTCCTAATCTCGTGAAAAGTAGCTTTAATTGAATATAATTCATTCCAATATTCTATTAATGAGGGTGGTCCGACGGATTACCCTAAAGAGGTCAGCATGGATCGGATTGCAGCCATGAATATGTTTGTTAGGGTCGTGGAATCTGGTAGTTTTTCCGCCGTTGCCCGCGAATTGAAAACGACTCAGCCCACCATTAGTAAAAATATTGCTGAGTTAGAATCCTGGTTAGGGGCGAAGTTATTAAGTCGCAGTACCCGCAAGCTACATCTCACTGAAGTAGGGGCAGACTATTACGAGCGCTGTATTACCATTTTACAAGATATTGAAGAAGCCGAACAAAACGTCGGCCACCTGCAAACACAGCCTAAAGGCACCTTGCGGATTAATACCGTGGTGGCCTTTGGCCGCTTACACGTTATTCCTTTATTGGGGGAATTCTTTCAGCGTTACCCAGATATAAAAATTGAGCTGTCTCTCAATGACCGAGTTGTTGACATGGTGGCAGAGGGTCTAGATTTAGCCATTCGTATGGGCAATTTAAGTGACTCATCTTTAATGGCAAAAAAGATCGCCTGTACACCATTTGTGACTGTGGCATCTAAAGGTTATTTACAAAAACATGGGCGACCCAATCATCCAAGTGAATTAAAAAACCACGAAGTGATTGTGTACACCGGACGTAATAATTATCACCAACTAGAGTTTTTTGATCAGGGCAAGCCATTAGTGGTGAGCGTAGATGGACGCTTGCTTACCAATAATACAGAGGCGTCCAGAGAGGCCTTACTAAATGGTTATGGCATTGCGACAGTGCCTAAATGGTTGGTGGGAGATGCCTTACGTAATGGCAAGTTAGAGTCTTTGTTAGAAAGCTATCAAAGAGAAGCCATTGATATTTACGCGGTATATCCCGGTGGTCGTCACCTTGCGAATAAAACCCGTTTGTTTATCGATTTCCTTGTAGAGCGTTTAGGCGCAAGCGCATCACTAATTGATTAAAGCTTAAATAAAAAAATCCCTGCGCCATAACAACACAGGGAAAAGGGGAGCGGTTTAAATTCAAATAGCCACCGTAAGACTGCCATGAAAGGCAATATCTGGGCTGTTATAAAGGTGGAACAGGTTTTCGGTAATGGCTAACTCTGCTTTTACGGTCTGCCAATACCTTTGATAACCCAAAGACATTTCATGATTTACTTTCTTTAATTCGCCAGCGCCATCAGCCGCGCCTTCATTCACTAAATACTGTATAAACCAAGAACCATTTTTAGTTTGATGCCACTGAAAACTGCTAGAGGCGTGGTATAAATTATCGCGCATAGGCAAGCCTAGAAAATCATCTTGCTCAAACCAGGTATAGGCAAAAGAGCCATGCAGGCTAAACTGCTGTAAGCGCTTTGATGCATCTAATTGCAAGCTCGTATCAATGCTGCCTTGTTCGGTCCAGCTGGCGGATGCGGTTTCTACTTGGGCTTGTACGGTAACCGCAATCGCTAGGTTTTGTTTGTGGTAAACCTGTTTAGAGACACCTGCAATGATGGGCTGTGAAAAAGCTTGGTTATTAAAATCCGTCACGTATATATCGTATTCTGGAATCTCTATTAAGGCGCGGTGCTTTTCTACATCTTGGCGTCCATCTTGGCCCAATCCCACAGCATTATGAAAGTTAATAGTAGGTTGATCTAAATGCGCATTTACAATGCGACGCTCGCTAATAGAGCCGCGTAATGTCCAACCACTTCCCAGGCCATGTTCTAAATCTAGGCGGGTGTCGGTCATATTAAAATCCATTATAAAATCGTCACCGTTGGCCCATATCGAACTTACATCTGTGCCCACCGAAACTCGAGTATGGCCTTCTCTAAGTGCATAAGCGCCTAAGGGGGTTGGAGTATAGCGAAGCCCGTGTACAGGTGATTGAGATCGAATATGTAATGGCCCTGCGTTCTCACTGCTATAAGTGGTCATGCCGTAAACACTGGTGACGACTAAAAGAGTGCTTAACAAAAGGGCTGTAATGAGACTTCTAAGGTAATTTGCCATGTTCTTTGCATCGGTTAATTTTGATGACGCTAGATTAGTTATTCTTGATGATATTGATAAGAGGCTAATAAGGCATAGTTTTCATTCTTATATAGAATGAATTGACAATAATTGTACCCGTTTATGGGCTTATAACCCTAAATTAATGATGATTGTTGTTATATTTTAAGTGGGCGTAGTAGCCCACCTCTTCAGAGAGGGTCAGGGTAAGCGACCTTTGCTTGCACGATTAATGGCTTTACCAGATAGTGTTTATCGGATTTGAATAACAATAATAAAGGTGATGTATGGCGGTAGTATGGATAACGGGCGCATCGAGTGGCATTGGTGAGGCATTGGCCAAACAGTATGTAAAACAAGGCGCCAAGTTGGTGTTGTCATCTCGACGAGAGGCTGAGTTAGAGCGAGTAAAAAAAGCCTGCCTCGCAGCGGGGGCCAAAGACAGGGATGTGCTGGTATTACCGCTGGATGTATTAGAAGTGGATTTAATGGGCGATAAGGTTAATACCGTTCTTAAACATTTTGATCGCATTGATGTGTTAATTAACAACGCTGGAATTTCCCAGCGTTCTCTTTGTTTAGACACCAGTTTGGCTACCTATCGCACCTTATTAGATGTGGATGTATTAGGGCAAATTGCACTAACTAAGGAAGTACTGCCGCATATGGTGTCGCAGGGCAGTGGACACATAGCGGTGACCTCAAGCGTGGCCGGTAAGGTTGGCGTTAAACTGCGCACTGGTTATTGTGCGGCTAAGCATGCAGTGATGGGGTTCTTTGATGCCCTGCGTGCAGAGGTTGCTCAGCACGGCATCAGTGTGAGCACCATTACACCAGGGTTCATTAAAACCGATGTTTCTAAAAATGCGGTGGTGGGGGATGGCAGTGACTTCGGTTCAGACGATGATGATATTGCATCAGGCATGGATGTGGATAAGTGTGCTCAAGTGATTGTGGCGAAAATGAATAAAGGCGTGAAGGAGATTGCAGTGGGAAAAGGCTTGTCTATGGCGGCTTTATGGATAAAGCGCTTATCCCCTAATTTGCTATTTTCTATGATGGCTAAAAAAGCTTAAGGCGATAAAAAAGGGCTTTGAAACACAAAGCCCGTTTTTAATGACCCAAGGAATAAATTTCTATTCGGGACTATTTTTCTCAGGTCTAGGTGCGTAAGCAAATACATCACTTTGCATTTGTGATTGCTTCAAGCCTTTTTCTTCTAAACCACTTAATACGCGACTTTTCACAAGAATTCACCTTAATTCCGTCCAGCCTATCCAGTTTTGTTGC
>JBALXQ010000027.1:0-81242 GCA_036960565.1 Bermanella sp. | reverse complement strand
TGGTAGCACCGCCACTCTTACAGGCGAAGGCAAAGATGATTTAACTGTAGATTATGATTTAGATCCTATGGTTTACCGTTTAAACCTAGGCTACCGCTACTAAGCGTTTAAAGCTCTAAACTTAAAAGCCTTAAACTTTAAGCACTAAATGTAGCCTTACAAAAGGCTACATTTACAATTTTTCGTTAAGCAGAATCCAACTTACATTTTTCAATATTTTTATTAATCAGCTTTTGTCGTGAAGCATCTATTTGCGCACCAGATAAAAAGTAGCGCTCACCTTGATCGTCTAATCGATACCAACGCCGCCCTTCGTCAATTCGTCTCAATTGGTCTTTAACCTTATGACAGTAGCGTTTCAAAGCGAGACGTATCTCCTTTTTCTTTTGCTTAGCCAGTTTCTCTTTATTTCTTTTCTGACGAATATCATCATAAATAGCCAATGCTGCCTGGTTTCTTCTCACTTCGGCCGACTCTGGTTTGTCTATTGTTATAGATGAAAGCAGTTCTGGCTGGAACTCTTTTAACTTGGCAGATTTACTTCTATTTATAGCTAGATTCAACAGCCTTCTTTTAAGCTTTTCAACTTTATCCAGCCATTGACTACTAGGATACTTGCTTAGAAAATCATCAAACACCTCAATAGTGTTAATTAACTTAGCCTGTCTGTACGCTGATTTATCACGAAAGTGAACGGCATGATCATACCAAGCGCTATTAGGATAGATTGTCAGGAAGGTATTAATGGCACCGACACTGCCATTCTTTTTGGCCGTATCTACTAGCAGCTTATCTCGATACCAGCGGGCACTTTTATCCCAGCCGGTAAGTTTATATTCTTCAATAAATTCGTTTAAGACATCAACATTATTGCTGCTTATGGCTTGCTGATAAGCCTGCTGTTTAGCGTCATAGCTTTTAGCAACTGACGCCAAAGAACATTCACTCACTATCAACGCAAGCAAAAAGCCCCAAGATAAAATCCTTTTTATCACTTTTGTTATCCTTAACAATGGCTATTTAATAATGATTGGGTTGCCTAAGCAGTAAGCGGCTATTCCCACGTTAAAAACACAAATTTAGTCTGAACTCGCTTGAGCTTTTAGCTGCTTTAATAAGCGCGAAGGCAAATTCGATATGGTTAATGCACTCGTGTTGGCATCAAAGTTAATGTCGCCCCCTAAAGCAGTGGCAGCAAAACTTAACGTTACATCTTTATTCTTACCACTGAAGCGGATGTAATTTTTTAAACTCTTTCTATCGGGAATAAATTCAGTCTTCGCTTCTTTTGAAGAGGCTTGCTCGCCCTCTTGATCTGCCTCACTGATCGCAGTATTGATACGATTTTCTTGACGCTTCTGAATAACAAACTCTTCAAATTTTTCTGGAGCCTGATCATTTAATTGGCTAGACAATATTTTAAACTCAACCGCCTCTCCATGCTTGTCTTGCTCCACACAAAAATCAACAATACTGGCGCGGGTTTCATTCGCTTGATCAGTGGGCATAGTGGCCGTGTACTCTTCCACTATTTGTAAAAATTCTTGGGTTTCTTGTTCGGTGTCTAGTGTGTCGCTGAAGCCTGTTACCTCACAGAATAGTTTCTGCACCGCTTTATCGCCGCGACCAAAACTAAAGGTTAGGTATTCACCACTAGCGTTTTCTAATAATGCGGTGGTATCAATGCTCAAGGCAAAGCCAGTGTTGGAGAAATCTATAAAGCGGGTCTCGGTTAGCTCCATTTCGCTGTTTAATGCCACGTTACTTTTTTCACGTAAATGAAACACATAAAGCTTATCGCCATCGACCAGCTCTTCATAAATAAAGGCTAAGTACCCTTGGGTCTCTAACGTTGTACTGTCCATTTTGTCGGCAAACATATGACAAATTTTCTTAGACCAAGACAAAAAGTTCTGTTTATCTCTTAACCAATCCAAGGTTAACGCTTTAAACGCAGTGACCTCAGGACTAAAACGACCATAACGCTTACCGGATCGCTGAATGAAAATACCCTTTAGCTGCCCCATTACCCTTTGGCCATAATCTTCAACCAAAGCTTCATTTTCGCAAAAGCTTAAGGTAGCGGCAGGCTTATCGGCGTCTTTGTGTACTTGATGGGTTATAAAATGGGTAACTGGCATGAACTTAAGTCTTAAAAATTTGGTCTGGCATATTAACACAGTTCATTTGCAAGACAGCCCCGAGCGAGCGCTGATTGTTCATGCATTCTTGAATATTTACCTGTTTATATATACAGTTAAAGCATGGATGAGAGCAACGCTCTCGTAACACCTACGCCCATCACCAAGGCCACTTATGAAACTGTACATAGCCGAGAAACCTAGCCTAGGTCGCGCCATAGCGGCCGTGCTGCCCAAGCCCCATAATAAACAACCTGGGTATATAGAGCTTGGCAATGGCGACGTAGTGAGCTGGTGTATTGGGCATTTATTGGAACAAGCCGAACCCGATGCCTACGATGCGGCCTATAAATCTTGGAAACTTGAGCATTTGCCCATCGTGCCAGCACAGTGGCAATTGCAACCCAAAAGCCAAACACGCCAGCAATTAAGCGTATTACGTAAGCTGGTTAAAAAAGCCGATAACCTAGTACACGCAGGTGACCCCGATAGAGAAGGACAGTTATTGGTAGACGAAGTCATTGATTACCTGGGGGTGAAAGGCAGCAAAAAAGACTCTATTCAACGGCTTTTAATAAATGATTTAAATCCGCAAGCCGTACAAGGCTCGTTAAATGAAATGCGCAGTAATCAGGAATTTATCCCCTTGTGTGTATCAGCCCTGTGCCGCTCAAGGGCAGATTGGCTTTATGGCATGAATATGACCCGAGCCTATACCATTCAGGGAGGCAAGGCAGGCTATAAGGGAGTTTTATCGGTGGGCCGGGTGCAAACCCCATTATTAGGGTTAGTGGTAAAGCGAGATCAGGAAATAAAAGCATTCATTAGCCGAGACTTTTATGAGGTAGAGGCACACATAGCCCCGAATGCTGAAAACAAAGACAACACTATAAAACTTAAATGGCACCCCAGTGACGCTTGCGCCAATTACCAAGATGAAGAGGGACGCTTATTGCACCGGCCATTGGCTGAGAATGTATGCGCTCGTATATCAGGGCAAGAGGCATATATAACACGGGTTGAACAAAAAGATAAATCGCAAGCCGCCCCGCTGCCCTTTAACCTTTCGACACTTCAAATAGAAGCCGCCAAAAAGTTTGGCCTAAGTGCCAAGCAAGTACTGGATATTTGCCAAGCTCTGTATGAGCGCCATCAATTAATTACCTATCCAAGGTCGGATAGCCGTTATTTACCCGAGCAACAACATAAAGCAGCCGGCATGGTCATTAATTCTATACATCACAATTGCCCAAGCCTTACAAAATTTACTGAAGGCGCTAATCACTCAATAAAAAGTAAAGCCTTTAACGATAAAAAAGTAGATGCGCACCATGCCATCATACCCAGCCAAAAAAACATGAATACCGCTCAGCTTAGTAAGCAAGAGCTACAAGTTTATAATCATATTGCCCGCCAATATTTAATGCAGTTTTATCCACCTTACCTCTTTAGTGAAACTAAATTGGAAGCCACTATTGCGGGTGGAATATTTAAAACTCAGGCTCGTTTGACCAAGAGCCTTGGTTGGAAAGTATTATATGGGGAAGATAAAAAAGACAAAGCACCACTTTCTCTGCCTAACATTAAAGCCGGTGAAATATGGTTATGCGTGCAAGGACTAATAAACGATAAAAAAACTCAGCCACCTGAATTCTTTACCGATGCCACTCTTTTATCGGCCATGACAGGTATATCGCGTTATGTGCAAAACAAAGAGATACGGAAAACGCTAAAGGAAACTGATGGCCTGGGTACTGAGGCGACCCGCGCGGGCATTATTGAATTATTATTTAAACGTAAATTCCTCAAACGCCAAGGCAAACAAATACATTCAACGGAAGTGGGCTCGGCGCTTATTAACAGCTTGCCTGAGTCAGCCATCACCCCGGACATGACCGCACAGTGGGAGAATCAGTTAAATGCCATCAGTGAGAAACAAATAAGCTATCAAGGATTTATGGCGCCTATGAACCGCCACTTGTTTTCCCTAATTGGTCAGGCCAAAGAACATATCCCTCAAGCTTTACAAGGTGTAAAGAGCAGCCACAACCCATTTAGTAAAAAGAAGCCTAGAAAGAAAAGCAGTACCAGCAATAGAAAACCAAAATCGGGCTAACTATCTAACCCTTATTTAAAGTTCACCTCCGCTTCAGCTAGCATAGTAAAGGCGGCATGATACTTTTGTAGCCGCTCTAGGTCTTTGTCCCGCACACTTTTTAGTCGAGTGATATCTGAGTTGTGCTCTAAATCTTTTCTTTTCACCCGTATCGCATCATGATTACTGCAAACCTTTGGAATATAATCCTGAAGGTAATCATCCAAATCATTATGAGTAAGCAGTATCAGCGCAGCTAGCACCCTATCGGAAAAGCCCTCGGCTACTAAATCATCAAATGTGTAGACGCCATCCTCTACCACGTCATGCAGCACTGTAATCACGGCCAACGGCACATCAAACATAAGTTGATTCATAAGGTGCAGAGGATGAAGAATATAAGGCTTACCACCTTTATCAAACTGCCCTTGATGCGCATTGGTGGCTATTGAAATAGCTTTTTCCAACTCCTCATATTCAGTCATGCTTACTACCCTATAGTTTTTTATTATCCTAGATTCTACAGTAGATTCGGAGCTAGTTTGTCACAATCAGGCCTACAAAAAGCACCATAACCACAAAGACCCCCACGAAAAACCAATTATCCTTGAACTGCCACCATGGTTGCTGGAGTAAATTCTTCCGCGCTTCCCTCTGCTTTTTACTTCCCTTCTTCCTAGCCATAATCCCTGTGCTCCATTTGAGTAATGAATAGCCAACTTCTAGCAGTGTATATCTATATTCCTTATTTTAATATTAGACCGAAACGTACGTTACGGCACCAATATTTAGCTTATAGTGACGAATTTTCACTGGTGGCTTTGGAAATAGTCGACCAGGATCAGTCACTTATTAAACGAGTCTGTGGTTAGGAGGGTATTTTGCTTTTCAAACAAAATTAGAGAACCATATGAGGCTGCGGTTGGCACTATATCTGTTATGGAAATAGCACCACCTACAACGATCAGAAAATAGGTTTAAGTTAGACTCATTTTTTATATTCGATATAAATTGCTAAATCAATCACTAAGCCAAACAATAACCGCTAAACGATTACAGCAGTCACCCTCTCTTCTAATTCTATTTTTTCACCCATCAGCTCTTTCATCCAATCGTGAATATCAGAAAATATATCCAATCGATTTAATTCATTAAAATTTTCATGATAATTATTTTGATGAAATTGATAAGTCAGAAGGTCCTGCTCTATTTCATCCAACAAAAGCCTAGTGCCAGCACTATCAGCCAACTTATCCTGCCCCGCCACTACAGCAAACATTGGCGAATTCCATGACTTCATTTTGGGCGGGAGTGAGGTTTGCGCCCCTTGTAGCTCTTTGGCAAATCTCATAGAGCACTGTTGTGCACGTGTAAAATCTTCTTCGTCGATGCGATGACGCTTAGTGATCGCCTCATCGTGAGTGAGATAATCCATAACATCATCAAGCGGCACCGTCATTTTTGGCGCTATTTTAGACAATAGAGTCGATAAACTTTGCATCACTTTTGGAACGGGAGTGGCATTAACATAAAATGGAGATGAAATAATATAACCCAGAATATCTGGGTCATTTTTAAATAAGCCCAAGCCCAAATGAGTGGCCAGCAAGCCACCCACTGAGTGCCCCATTACAAAAACAGGCAGGCCTGGATAGGTTTTTTTAACCCACTGTAAAAAGAAAAGAGTATCTTCAAGTAGATAATCAAACTTCTCAACGTACACCTTTTTTTGCTTATTATGGCCACGTAAGTCATAGCTGACCATGGCATAACCCTGCGCCTTAAAGTAGCTTGCTGGGGTCACGTAATCACCACCATGAGCTAGTCCTCCATGAATGGCCAAAATCACTCCCTTAGGCGCGTCTGGTTGCCAAACATGAATGTCCAGTTTTAAGCCGTCTACGCAAGTGAGGGTTTCCATGGAGTCTTCTAAAAAACGCATTGAAATGACCTTATTGATGCTATTTTAATAAGGTCAATTTAGCCCAGACAAGCCAAAGCTGCTTGTAAGAACTGATGATGTAGGCCTTAGCTGCTAGTGATAAACCTCCCCACTAAAACGGCTGTGACGGCAATTCTGAACCAACTTAATAAACTCGTCCTGTTTTAAGTGGATCAAGGATTCATGATCACCCGCCTCTAAAAATATGTCTTTTTGTTCGGCCAGTAAGTCGTCATAAACTGCATCCATATGATAGGCGTGACTCACTGGCGGTATGGCTCCTGGGTGGCAGTCTTTAAACATTTCATAAACTTGCTGCTCAGAAAGCAGGTGGAAATCTCGATTCATTTCTTCGGCTAATTTATGAAAACTTATTTTGTGAGTACTGGGTAACAGCGCCATCATGCGACGACCTTCATGATCTTCTAGCACCACAGCTTTAGCCAGTTTCATTGGCGATATTTGCGCCAGCCTAGCGGAGCTTAAAGAACTGCTACTATGGGCATGATTAACAAGATCATACTTTATGTGATGAGACTCCAAATACTCATCCACTCGGGATACAACACTCATGTGAATACTCCTTCATAACGGCACAGGGGCCTTTATGGGTATAAAGTATAGCCCTCAACGCTAGGTAGCGCTTAAATGAAGTTAATTCGTTTTGAAGAGAAACGCTGTAGCGCCTATTGTTCATAACCAGAGGCATTACTGGAATATTTTGCTTGAACAGATTTATTTTTTATTACCAACCACATTAAGGAGTGTGAAAAAGGGAAGGCATTTAAAAATATTTTCATAAAAAATGCACCGCTTAGTAAACCCAAGGGTGCATCAATTTTAAACTAGATAAATGCTTTTATTCCCCTAGGGAAAAACCTTCTTCCGACATTCCCATTAAGGAATCTGGACTGGCTTGCATGGTTTTTTGCAATGACAGAGTACGAGGTAAAATACGCTCAAAGTAAAACTCAGCAGTTTGAATTTTGGCCACGTAAAATGGAGTAAGGCCTTTTTCTTCTTTCATCTTGGTGTAAGCCACATCCGCCATTCTTGCCCAAAAATATGCCATGACAATATAGCCACTGTACATAAGGTAATCTACCGAGGCCGAGCCCACCATGTCGCGATTTTTGTTAGCTTTATAGGCAATTTTAACCGTATTCCATTGCCACTGACGAAGGTGACGCTTTAGCACTTTAATAAACGGCTTCATTTCTTTTTTATTTTCATGCTGTTTAATAAACAGCTTTATTTGGCCAACGAAGCCTTTAAAGGTTTTTAACTTGCCCAACAATATTTTCCGGCCCAATAAATCAAGTGCCTGAACGCCTGTGGTGCCTTCATATAAAGTAGAGATACGAGCATCCCTTACAATCTGCTCCATCCCCCATTCTTTAATGAAACCATGGCCGCCATAAACTTGCATGCCTAAGTTAGCCGATTCACTGCCGGCTTCGGTTAGAAACGCCTTTAAGATAGGGGTTAAAAAACCCAACTCATCATCATATTTATCATAATTTTTTGTGTCACCCTTGGCATGGCAATCCATCATTTTATCGGCCAGCTGGCAGGCAAAATACAGCATGGCTCGCCCACCTTCAGAAAACGCTTTTTGAGTCAGCAGCATGCGTCGAACATCCGGGTGAACAATTAAAGCATCTGCAACTTTATCGGGCTGCTTAATGCCCGTTAGTGAACGCATAGATAAACGATCTTTGGCATACGGCACACTCCCTTGATAGGCCAATTCAGATGAACCTATGCCCTGAATAGCTGTACCTATGCGCGCGGTATTCATAAAAGTAAACATGCAATGCAAACCTTTATTTTCTTCGCCAATTAAATAGCCCTTAGCACCTTCGAAATTCATCACGCAGGTAGACGATCCATGTATGCCCATTTTCTTTTCAATGGAGTCACAATAAACTGGGTTACGCTCCAGTAAATTACCCGTTTCATCTACGTTAACTTTCGGAACAATAAACAAAGAAATACCATTGGTGCCTTCAGGAGCACCTGGTAGTCGGGCCAACACAATATGAATAATGTTTTCTGTCATATCATGCTCACCAGAAGAAATAAATATTTTGGTGCCAGTGACTAAGTAGCTACCGTCTTCTTGTGGCAAAGCACGGGTTTTAACCTGGCCTAAATCGGTGCCGCATTGCGGCTCGGTCAAACACATAGTACCGGCCCATCGACCTTCTACCATAGGCGGCATATAGCAATCTTTTTGCTTTTCATCACCATGCATTAAGATGGTATTCATCGCGCCCTGTGATAAACCGGGATACATTCCCCAGCTCCAGTTAGCCGTACCAATCATCTCCGACTTAAATACCCCTAACGATAAGGGCAATCCCTGGCCACCGTATTCCACCGGAAAGGAAAGACCCTGCCAGCCCCCTTCAACATATTGATCATATGCCTGTTTCCAACCATCCGGTGTTGCCACCTTCCTATCTTCAAAACGGCAACCCTGTTCATCACCGCTTTGATTTAATGGTGATATTTCATTTTCACAAAATTTAGCACAATGCTCCAAAATGGCATCAATCATTTCTGGGGTGGCTTCTTCACCCCCTCGTAGGTTCTGATAATGATCCTGAAATTTAAAAACATCATTGATCAAGAACTTCATGTCGGTCAAAGGCGCTTTATAAGCTGGCATATGTTTACCCAATTTAAGAGAGCCACCTGAAAATACAACAGGCGCAAAAACCATAGAGTAAAGCAGTGCCTAATACTTACATTGGCTTAAGCGACAGAAAAAGGGGAGACATGGGTCAATACTGAAGAGGAGAATGGAGAATAAATACGAATAGGACACAGCCCTTAGACAAGGGCTGTGTTAATAAATAACTTAGTGACGACTGCCTTTTTTTAGCTTCCTATATTCAATAGGCGTCATATCGGTCCAGCGTTTAAAGGCACGATAAAAGGTACTGGGTTCAGAAAAGCCGGTTAAATATACGATTTCCTCCACCGATTCATTGGTGCGCACCAACAATCTTTTAGCCAGCAAACATCGATACTCGCTTAATATTTGATTAAAACTGGTATCGGCTAGGGCAAGAGTAGAACGAAGATTCCTAGCCGTAATCCCTAATTTCTCGGCGACCAAGTCCAGACTCACTTCTTGCTGTTCCAATAACTCTCCCACCACACGCTTTACTTCTAGCACCATGTCTTGTTGTTCTAACTTGGCCAGGTGCTCTCCCGCCACTTTTTCATGAAGTGTTAATAGCTCGGGTTCGGCATGGGGAGATTTTGTCTGTAACACTTGCGCATCAAAACAAATCGCATTTCTTGATTGATTGAAAGCCAGCTCGCAATTAAAAATACGTTTATAGTCGGTTAGGTCAGCAGGCTCAGGGTAAATGAATTCAATGCGCTTAGCCTTAAACACTTCATCGGTCAGGCTGCGAAAAAATTGTATCATCCCCACCATAGTACACTCACTAAAGTGGTGACTAAGTTTGTCACCCATCTTGGTATCCAATACCAGACAAGCTTCATCTTCTTCAATCACTAGATAAGACTGAGCCACATCGGTTATTAAACGCTGGTAGCTCAAGCCCCTTTGTAAACCCTCACCAAAAGAGGCGCTGCTTAAAAATAAGTATTCAAGCACTTGCCCCTTATACAGTGGAATATGCTCGGCTATATGTAAGCCAATATATGGATCCTGAGTCACTTCCTCTGCCGCCTGCCAAAATGCCGTATTGGCATTATGTTCCAAGCGGGCCTGTTTATCTTCGGTGTGAGACAAGGTCACACCGCATTTGCGGTAGATGCTGCTGACATCTATATCCATTTGCAACATGGCTTCATGAACCAGGCGCAATAAAATGCTGCCGTCTCTCATTAAAACAACCTATACGGGAGAATGTTTATTATTTTTTTAAGAAAGTACCAGAAATAGAGGGGCGCTAATAGTCTGAAAAATCAACTTAGGCCATCTTAACCAAAAAACAGCCCTTTATAGACGGGCAAACCCAATTATAAGGCTCAGAAAGCCCCCGACTTAAAGCAGCCATCCGTTATTACTTAAGTTACCCTATACTTAAATTCAATTGTAATTGCGGAACCGAATAATGAAACAACTAGTCCTCACCGCAATACTTTGCCTAACCGCCCTACTTGTTATGGCCGAAGATCACAGAAGTGAAGAAAGCCAGTTAAGGGACCAATATCGACACCCACAGAAAACACTGGATTTTTTTGAAATCAAAGCCAATCACAGCGTAGTGGAAATCTGGCCCGGTGGCGGCTGGTATAGCGAAATACTGGCACCGCGTCTAAAAAATAATGGACAACTGTATGCAGCTCATTTTCCAAACGATTCTAAGGTGGCTTTTTTCCGAAAATCTCGAATAGCCTTCGAGCAAAAGATAACAAACAACCCAGACAGTTATGGCTCGGTGACGGTAACCGACTTCGAACCACCCTCCCAATTAAACATTGCTCCTGTCAATTCAGTAGACAGAGTACTCACCTTTCGCAATGTTCATAACTGGATGAGAAATGACAGCGAGCAAGTGGCGTTCAATGCATTTTTTAGAGCCTTAAAACCTGGCGGAATGCTGGGTGTGGTTGAACACAGAGCTCCCGACAGCTTTAATTTGCAACAAATGGTAGATAGCGGTTATGTGGGCAGCTGGTATGTTATGAAACTGGCGAAAAAAGCCGGTTTCATTTTAGTGGGGCAGTCGGAAATTAATGCCAATAAGAAAGATAATAAAACACACATAAACGGAGTATGGACACTACCGCCAACCTTGCGCGTGAAAGGCGATGAGAACATCCAACGCGCTAAGGGCATTGGTGAAAGTGACCGAATGACCCTTAAGTTTTTAAAGCCCCAGGTAATTTAACCTCCGCCATAACAAAGGTCAAAAAATCAATATGGGCGCTTAAAATTACAAATTTTGTAGCGCACACTCTTTAATCAAATTTGTTTTTGAAAAATTGCCCTTGGTTAATTTAGCAATCATATCTTCGGGGCCTAATAGGTATTCGCAAATTTGATTAAACGACCACCCCTTCGAGGCCAGCTCTTTAACTTCTGAACACAACTGCAAAATATTATTCAGTTTTAACATCAAGGCTTGTTTACCATCTTTTATGACACCGCCATGAGGACAAAAAACTGTATCAAAATCCAAAGTCTGAACACGTTTTAAACTTTGAATAAGCTCCTTTAGATTTTCATCTTTGCGCAACATTTTGATGCTTTTGGCAATATACAGATCACCACTAAAAAAATAACCCTGCTCAGGCATATGAAAGCAGGTTAAATCCTTGGCATGGCCCGGGGTATGAACCGGTATAATTTCTCGTCCATCGGACAGATATTCTATGTCCGCAAGCACTTGAGTTTGTACCGGTTGCGGACTGCCCCACACCACCTTTTGCAATAAGGGCGTTGCGTATCCGTTAGCCAGTTTATTCTGGGCCAACCTGGGTGCCTTAGGGGTAAGGGAAAACTGCTTTGCAATACGATGCGCATTGCCACTGTGATCTTCATGGTGATGAGTGAGCAGCAATTGCTTAACGGGTGCTTTATTCAAGTAAGCCGAAACATGGCGCCACTGATTGCTAGGACCAGCATCAATGACAGTATCCCCTAGGCGATAAACAATAAACTGAGTATTAATCCCTTTATTGAAACGCCCTACTTTAAGGCCTTGTACATCCTGATGCTGATAGAGTTGGCGAACCGGCATTAATATCTGAACCTTTTGTTAAAGATAAAGACTCTCACCGCAGGCAAGCCTTAGCAATCACCCATTGGCTCGAATTAACTAGGATAAACAACCAGCAAGACGCCTCGTTCTCGTATTAACCTTATCTTTCTCAAACCTCGCATATAGATAACGGTATAATCAAAAAAACCGCAATGGAAAACATGCGCACCTAAACTGCAGCCTGTCATTAGCCTCACTTTTTCCTACGCAGCTAAACTACTCCAAATCTCCTTATTCATAATGGATTTACTTATGTCCGAATGCGATACCAGCTGCAGAAAAGCCCCAGTTTGTGTATGCTTCAAGGCTATAAGGCACATTACTATTGCCCAGTAAGTAGGTTAAATAGACACATGGATATCTTAGAATTTTCAATTCCTTACCATTATGTAATGGCGGCCCTGCGTGGACCAAAAGAACAAGGAATGGATTTGCCTGACCTGCTCATGCGCTCTGGTATTCTAGAAGAAGTATTATACGAGCCATTGTCCCGAGTAACTGCTAGGCAATACACTCAGCTTGTACAGAATATATGGTTTGACTTACAAGACGAATACGCTGGTTTGGGAAAGCAAACTAGCCCCATAGGCTCTTTCGCCATGATGTGCCATGCCGTCATTCACTGCCCAAATCTTGAGAAAGCACTGCGCCGCGCATTTCGTTTCTATGCTCTATTTTTGGACCTAGCTGAGATTAAACTTGTTGTTGATGAACACACTGCTACGATAATGATTGATGAATCCAACCTTAACGACCCTGATCGATTCTTAATCGAAAGCATCTTGGTCATTTGGCATCGCTTTGGTAGCTGGCTAATTGGCCGCCGTATTCATTTATTAGAAGCCAGCTTTCGCTACCCGGCTCCTGAATCCCACCTTGAGTACAAGCGCCTGTTTAGTTGCGACTTTCATTTTGATGGTGAATACACAGGTTTGCGCTTCCCGGTTAAATTTTTATCTGAAAAAATTGTTCAAAATGAAACCACTTTACGCAATTTCTTAAAATACAGTCCGGCAGATTTACTGGCTAAGCCCGATGAAGGCAATAGCCTAGTGGCTCAAATTCGAGCGATTATCGGTGATGATTTGTCCCTTGATATGCCAAACTTTGATACTGTTGCAAGCGCACTTTTTACTAGCCCACAAACGTTACGACGACGACTAAAAGAAGAAGGTTTAACCTATCAAGAGCTCAAAGATCAAATGCGCCGTGATACTGCGCTATTTTATCTTGAGCAGGGTGACCTAAGCATTCAGGCCGTGGCTGAAAAATTAGGATTCTCAGAGCCCAGTACTTTTCATCGCGCTTTCAAAAAGTGGACCGGCATGACTCCAGGCGCCTACCGCCAAGGGGAAGAGAAATAAATCTAAATAAGCCTATGCCTGCTCGCACTCGCCTAGACCCCGAGCAACGAAAACAGCAATTATTAGATGCTGGCGTAACGGTGTTTGCTAAACGTGGCATTGGCCGCGCAGCACATGCTGACATAGCCGAAGCCACAGGGGTTTCGGTGCCCACAGTGTTTAATTATTTTAAAAGCCGTGAAGATTTAGTAGATGCTGTGCTAACAGAAGTTGAACACTTTTTTTTAGACATAGCCAAACAGTTTCACCAATGTAAAGACGCCCTTTTTGATCCGGTTTCAACCCTTCAAAACCATTCATTTAGCTTTTTAAGGTTAGCTAAACAAAAGCCTAACATGACTATTATATGGCTTGAGTGGAGCGCCTCAGTACGGGACGATAGCTGGCCTAGATATATGGAGTTTCAAGACAAGGTACTGGATATCATTGAGCCAACTATTCAGGCTGGGTTAAATATAGGACAAATGAAATCAGAATTAAGCGCTCGAGATCTTGCTCGTATCTTATACGGCCAAGCACATCCTGTTGCCTTAGCGTATTTCGCGCCAAATCCTCCCATTCAAGATATGATGCGCTTTGTACTACTGGGCATGAATGCACTATTGGGTATTCAAGCCCATAACAGGAACAATGAATGAACACAGAATTAACTAATATCACACAAGTTAAAGACAGTGACCTTCATGGCAAAGGCTTATTTGCCACTAACAACATTCAAAAAGACGCCATCATCGGCACTTTAGTAGGGAAATCCGTTAAAAAAGACGGATTACATGTTTTATGGATGAATGATGGCCAGGACAAATTTAAAGTTGAAAACGACTTAAAATATATCAACCACAGTAAACAGCCTAATGTTGCCTATTACGATGATTTCACGGTGGTTGCCCTAAGTGACATTTTACAAGGACAGGAACTGCTACATAACTATGGAGACGACTGGGACTAATGACTCAATTTATTGAGTAAGACGTCACAGACGCCCTGCTAAATTATCTATTGAATAACAAAACCTGCACATCGGAAACCTCCGCCTGAACAATGAAGATCAATCAACACCTTAAAATCAAACGCCTTTTACAAACACTGCGATTTCCTTTGTTTTGGCAAATGCTATCCACCATGGCAACCGTAATGGTAGTGGCAACGGGATCTGTGTGGTTTTTTTTACAGTTCAACCTTGACGAACTTTTACAAAAACAAACCGATACCTTTGCCCATACCATTACCCAACAAGCCGCCAACAGTTCGGCTGAATTGCTAATGGCGGATGACACATTCACCCTGTCATCCATGCTAGATAACCTAGTGCGCACCAGCGTGAATATACACAGCATCAGCGTTTATGATGAAAACCAAGATATTGTGGCAAAGGCAAGCAGGGATACCCACAACAAATTTACCCTTGCCTATACGTCGGACATCATTTTTCACAAGGTGAAAGCTGGATACATTCATCTTAATATTGATAATAGCGCCATTCGCAATTCACTTATTAACAGTCAAAAGATTTTAGGGATGGTGTGTGCTGTGGTGGGTTTACTTGCATTTATCTTTACTATTTTAATCGCAAGAAAACTCACTAACCCTCTCAAAGAGTTACAAGTCATTACCCAGGTAGTCGCCAACGGTAATTTAAACCCTATTTTGCCAAAAGTTGGAAATGATGAAGTTGGCGATTTAATCAGTAGTTTCAACAATATGCTGCAAGGTCTACGGGATAAAAAATCAATTGAATACAAATTTAATTCATATATTTCAAAAGACATCGCTAAGGATATCCTGTCTGATTTAGACCAGCATAAAAGACCATTAAAAACGGTAAATGGTTCTGTATTATTTGTAGATATCGTTGGCTTTACCCAATTGAGTGAGAGCGAAAGCCCTCAAATCATTGCGGATATTCTCAACCAATATTACTCACTCTTGCATCAAATAAGTAAACTTTACTGGGGCAGTGTTGATAATTACATTGGCGATGGTGCCATGTTAACGTTTGGCGTTCATGTAGACGACCCCAAACACCCCATTCATGCAATTTGCGCAGCACAGGTTTTTATCCGTCTTACTAAAGATATGAATAATCATAGGCAGCAGGCTGGGCTACCCACTCTTGAATTCCGCTTGGGTTTACACTGCGGAGAAATGTTAGCTGGTACCATTGGCAGCAAAGAGCGCATGCAATTCACCATAAGCGGAGACACTGTCAATTTAGCGGCTCGTTTATGTGACCTTGCAGCAGCCGATACCCTGCTAATTAGCTCGAGCATATATGATCATCCTGCATGTCACGGCCTATTGATTTCTGATACTGGCCAAAGCTACATCGTAAAGGGCAAGTCCGACCCAATCACTGCTTTTACTATCACTGGCCTCGCCGCAAAATTTAATCGAATCCTCATGCAACAAGAACTTGAACTAAGGGAAATGCAAGAATATGCCTAAGCACTTCCTGACCGACACGGCTATTAAACTAGTATTCATCACTGTATTTCTGTGCGGCTGCAGTACGACACCCGTTTTTTGGTATAAAGATACAGATCAACTTATTCAGGAGCACAATTATAAAAAAGCGTTACAGCAGGCTAAAACCGTACCCAACTACAACCAGGCTTACGTTAAAGAAATCAAAGGAAAAGCAGTCAAACACCTGCGAACACAACTTGCTGCTGCGAACAGACTTATCAAACAAAAAGAATGGGGCCAAATAGGTCACATCATTAATCAACTTAAAAACACACAACCCCCTTCGCCTCAAATAAGTAAATTGGAGGACAAACTTAAGCAAGCGAGAAGCGAAGAGCAGCGCCTACTGGACACAGCTCAAGCACTAGCACAGGCCAACCTACTGCAAATAGCCTTTAAACAACAAAACCTATCAAATCGAATTCACAATAATTCTTTTGATTGGTTTGATAAAGACAGTCAATTACAAGATCACAAACAACAACTGGCTCAAAACCTTCTTCAGCTATCGATTCAAGCTTTATCCATAAAAGACTACAAAAATGCACAAAGAACTTTTCAAGCAGCCATTACTTTTAACGAGATGCTGGGCCATGGAAAAATGCAACAAGACATCAATGACGGTTTAAGCCAACAAAATAAAAGCATACTAAGCAACCGCCAACACAGTTTGCTTAATCAACTCAACGCTGCCATTAATGAGCAGGATTTCCCTCTTCTAATTCGCCTACAAAACATACTCTCGAATGAGCCTTTCCATGGCCACTCAGTGCAAACAGCATTACTTCTGGCTAAAGACCTAAGACTGGCACAAGCAAAGGAGCTAGACCAAAAAGCCAGTCACCACTACCGCCAAGGAAAAATCATAAAAGCATTAGAGCAATGGCAATTAGCCTTAACGCTTACCCCTGAAGACTTACATATACACAGCAAATTTTTGCGTGCTCAAAAAGTACAAACCAAGCTCAAAAAACTCCAACCCATAGCCAATTAATCCTTATCTAGTGCGCTAGTGATTTAGTTTCTCCAATAGCCAAATTAGCAAGATGACTCGCCCCTATTCGAGCGTTAACCTTGTGTTAACCCCATAGCAGCCATACTGCCTCAAATTATCGCGATACATGCCTCTAAAGCTCTTCACCTTAAGAAGAGGATATGCAGCAAAATTTGTACATCGCCACATAAACTAGGTTTCTATTATGCGTACTCTAATCGCCATCATGTCTATGGGAATACTTCTCTGTGCTTGCAAAGAGCCCCCACTTAACAAAAGCGAAGTAATTCGTCCTATAGACTGGATTCAGGTAGAAACCAGCAGTTTCGACCAACTTAGGCGATTGTCCGGCACGGTACAGCCAGTCGATTCCACCAGCCTTAGCTTTCAAGTGGGCGGTAAAGTCCAAGAGGTACTTGTCAAACTAGGGGATATAGTAAAAGAAGGGGATTCGCTGGCTGTTCTTGATCAACGTGTTTACAAAATGAACCAGCAATCTTCACAAGCTAATTTGCAAAAGGCGAAGTCAGCCTTAGTTGAGGCCAATAACGAATTCATACGTTATACCGAACTCTCGCAAAAAGGCCTTATTTCTGACTCGGGTTTTGATAGCGCTAAATCGGCCTACGAGACAGCAAACAGCTCAGTTAATTTGGCCAAGTCACAGTTAGAAATTAGCAGCAAAGATCTGCAGGATACTCGCTTATACGCGCCTTATGATGGAAAAATTACCCAGCGTCTTGCAGAGCCTTCTATGCAAGTAACACCTGGCAGAACCATTTTCGAGATTGAAGGAGTGAACGGCTTAGAAATTCAAATACTGGTTCCTGAAACGCTCATTCACAATCTATCAAATGGCGAAAAAGTCGCTATTCGATTCCCTGTATTCCCTAACATTAAGGCTAACGGCACCATTAGTGAAATAAGCACTCGAGCGCAAACAGCCAATGCTTTTCCTGTCACTGTCGCCATCAATTCAAAGTTAGCTCATTTAAGAGCGGGTATGACCGCCGAAATAGATTTCACTTTTAAAGGCATAGGAATAACGGGTCATCAAGGGGATGTCTACCGATTACCCATCGGCGCATTGGGGGCTGGAGCTGGGCAAAGCGCCTATGTATTTATCTATGACACCAGCACCAAAACAGTAAGAAAACAAACCGTCAATATTGAAAATATTATTGATAATCAGGTACTCGTTTCAAGCGGATTAAAAAGTGGTCAAGTAATTGCTAGTGCCGGCATATCATTTCTGCGTGATGGCCAAACCGTAAGCTTGTTAAATAAACAAGTTAAACGCTTTAACTAACGGTGCTTAATATGAATCTTACACGAGTTGCGTTTCGCTACCGAAAATCTGTTTTCATGCTGTTAGCATTATTACTGCTTAATGGTGTTGTCGCATATTTTACTCTGCCCGCACAAGAAGACCCCACAGTGACTATTCGCGAGGCTACCGTCAGTACGTCTTATCCTGGGATGTCTCCCAGTAGAGTTGAACAACTAATCACTCGAACCCTAGAAAAAGAAATTCGAAAAGTGCCTGAAGTTAAAAAAATAACATCTACTTCACAGACAGGACAATCCATCATTCACGTGGAGGTATATGACCGCTATTTTAATTTAGATAACATATGGCAAGACGTTCGCAACAAAGTAAATCAAGCCCAAGCCAATTTACCCGAGGGCACTCAAACTCCCTATGTGAATGATTCGTTTGGTGATGTTTCTGTTATCACACTGGCATTAACAGCCCAAGGGTTTGGTTTAAACCAAATGAATGATATTGCCAAGCACATTAGCGACACTCTTTATTCAGTAGCAGGAACCAAAAAAATAGAAATCGTTGGCGTTCAAGATGAAAGAATTTACTTGGAAGCCGCCAGCGCCAAATTGTCACAGCTGGGTATTTCTCAGAATTTTTTAATCAATGAGTTAAGAAACCAAAACATCATTAGCCCAGGTGGACAAATAGACACAGGAGCTCGAAATCTAGTCATTGAACCCACAGGTAACTTTAACAACGTTAATGATATTGCCAATACACTTATTACTATTCCCAGCACTCAAAACACCCTTGCTCTTAAGGACATTGTTAATTTGCGCAGGGATTATATTGACCCGCCTCATCAGCCAGCTTACTTCAATGGCATACCTGCACTTTTATTCTCGGTAGCTATGTTGCCAGATACAAATGTAATTGATTACGTGGCGCTTATAAAACTTAAAGTCAACGACATAAAAAGCACACTGCCTATAGGTTATAAAATTGACATAGCCACCGACCAGTCGGTACAGGTTAAGCGTCGTATTCGCGATACATCCAACAACGTTTTTCAAACTCTTATCATCGTATTATTGGTCGTGATATTGTTTTTGGGCATACGCACCGGCCTAATCGTGGGCTCTATTGTGCCTTTTGTCATGCTGGCAACTCTCGCCATCATGAAAATGACAGGAATGGTATTAGAGCAATTGGCCATGTCGACCTTGATCATTGCCCTAGGATTATTGGTAGACAACGGCATTGTAATAGCCGAGGACTTTAAACGACGATTGGAAAAAGGAACTGAAAGATTTGAAGCCATGTGCCAGGGGGGCAAAGAACTTGCTATGCCATTACTAAGCTCTTCGGCCACGACTATTTTGTTTTTTTTACCCTTGATGTTAGCCGAAAACGTAGCGGGTGAGTTTACCCGATCGGTGTCACTGGTCATTTTAATAACACTTCTAACCAGTTGGGTGATGGCGTTATGCATCACCCCTGTATTATGCTATTTTTTTATTAAAGTAGACTCCCCTGCCCATCCAACCCCCTATAATGAAGAATTAAAACAGCCTGCATTTTATTCACTTTATGAAAAATTTTTACATTGGATTCTAGCCCACAAAATAATTTTTATGTCTGCTGTAATAGTGGTATTTATCATTGCCCTAGGTGGCCTGCGCTTTGTTGAACAACAGTTTTTCCCTGACTCGGACCGGACGCAGATAATGATGTACATAGACCTACCTAAAGGTACATCGGCCAAAGAAACCAATCGCCAAATGAAAGACGTCTTTACTTGGTTAAGTAATGAAGAGTACTTCCCTGAAATAGAAAGCTTTTCTGGCTACTCTGGGTTTAACGGACCTCGGTTTGTTAGCTCCCTAAACCCTGAAGATCCTGCCGACAACAAGGGGTTTGTCATCGTCAATGTAAAGGACGAAATTGAGTTGAATGGGATGGTGGCGAAACTCCATCTTGGGGTTATCGAAAACTTCCCTAATGTTTCTGGAAGAATCAAACGTATGTTTGTTGGGCCCTCAGATTCAAGCGTCATTAAAATCCAAGTTAAAGGACCAGATAAAGACATTATTTATGCAAAAGCCAAAGAGATAATGGATGTCTTACACTCTGTCCCTAATACTAAAAACATTCGAACAGATTGGGAAAATCGCACAGTTAAAATACTGGTGAAAATTGATCAACACCGCGCCCGTCGTGTAGGAATCACCTCTAATGATATCGCCAATGCCTTACAGGGATTTTTTAGCGGAGCGCAGGCTACTCAATTTCGCGAAGATGACAACATCATTCCCGTGGTATTTCAGGCCAATAGCCATGAACGCTTTAATTTAGACAGGTTGCGAACGGTTACTATTTATTCAAATAGCACTGGATTATCAATTCCTTTAATGCAGGTGGCCGAATTTATACCGGTTAATCACTATTCTAAAATCATTCGTGAAGATATGTTCCGTACTGTCAGTGTACTCGCCACTAGCACCAGTATGAGTGCACAGGATTTACAACTTAAGGTCGACACCAGAATACAAAAATTGGCTGAGAATTTACCCGTTAACCATGTCATTGAATATGATGGTGTCATCACTCAATCCAAAGATGCTGAGAAGGCCATGAGCACCAACATGCCCATGGTCATATGCATTGTCATTGTATTACTCATCATTCAGTTTAATTCCTATAGACGCGCCCTTATCATTATCCTAACCATTCCACTTTCCATGATAGGCACAGTTATGGGGTTGCTGATCATGGATGCTCCTTTTGGTTTCATGGTGACTCTGGGTATTTATAGTTTGGCTGGCATCATCATTAATAATGCTATTGTGTTAATAGACAGGGTTGATATTGAACGCCGCGCTGGCGTCACTGATTACCAAGCTATAATCAATGCCTGCATCACTCGATTAAGGCCCATTGCCATGACAACTATCACCACCATAATGGGCTTGCTTCCCCTTATGCTGGATGCAACATCAGTTTTTTATGGAATGGCTAATGTATTGGCCTTTGGTTTGGGTATTGGCACACTATTAACGTTAGGAGTTGTACCGGTTTTATATGCAAGCTTCTTTAACGTTAAAGTCGCCTAGGTTTTTCGCCCTTAATCGGGCGTAATTAATATTTTGATGTACATCCACAACGCCATAAATTTAAGGATATAAAATGGGGCTTAAGCTGTTGTTGGTTGAAGACAATTATGATCTTGCAGCCACCATCATCGATTACCTAGAACTGGAAGGAATATGCTGCGACCATGCTGCCAATGGCTTAGCAGGCTTACAACTTATAGGGAAAGACACATACGACGCCATCATTCTAGACGTAAGCATGCCCCGCATGGACGGCCTAACTATGTGCAAAATCATGAGGGAACAAGGTTTTTCCATTCCCGTATTAATGCTTACCGCCAGAGATACGTTGAATGACAAGTTAGCCGGCTTTAATGCAGGAACCGATGATTATCTAGTTAAACCATTTGAGATGCTAGAACTCATAGCCCGAATTCAGGTGCTGTGTAAACGCAATAGTGGCCAGGTTCAAAAGCTGTTTTTATGGGACCTTGAAGTAGATTTTAAGCAGAAAATGGCACAACGAAATAGCCGTCAAATACAGCTATCGCCATCGGGTTGGACTTTACTTGAAATTCTAATGAGGCACTCACCCAATGTGGTCTCACGTGGTCAATTATCCCAAGCATTATGGGGGGATGACATTCCCGACAGTGACGCACTTAAAGTACACCTTTTTAAACTGCGCCAACAAGTTGATGAGGAAAATGAATTCAAGTTAATCCACACTGTCGTGGGCCAAGGCGTTCGCTTTTACCATAAACAAGACTGAGCAATTACCCCTAAGATATAAAGGCCACAACAAAGAATAGACCTATGACTAAATTACGTTCATTCAAAAGATACCTCATTAAATGGCAAGCCATGGTCGCTATATTGGTGATCATGGGATACAGCTTTATAATGAACTGGTATTTTGTGCACGGGCTTGATCAATCAAACCTAATGAGCCTCACCTTAGAAATGCAGGCCTTTTCAAAGGCTTACGAAAACCAACTGGCGCCTGAAATCCCTCACTCTATTCATTTTAATGGTTATCTGGGATGGCAAAAAACACCTAGCTGGGTTAAGTCTGAATTCCCTGACCTGCAATTCCTCACACAATTAGAATTACGCGACGTAAAGCTATTCAAGCGTGATGAGGTACCTTTGGGCATTCCAAATTCTGTGGCGTTTGTTGTGGCGAAACCCTTGTACGACGGTAATTTTTTTTATTTAACCAGAGAGATTGATATCGATCCGATCAAGAACCCTGTGCAAGAGCGGGTATTTGCTATCCTTAGCCTCACCTGGCCTTTGGCCTTGTCTTTTTTAATATTGATACTCATTGCTGTACAAATAATGATTAAACGCCTAACCCAACCCATGGAAAGCTTAGCCAACTGGGCCGACTCTTTAACACTTGAAGATATCGGCAATGTCGCGCCTACCTTTGGCTTTGAAGAACTAAACCGTATTGCCAGATTACAGCAAGCCACCTTTAGCCGAATAGCCAACGTCCTTGACCAAGAGCAAGAGTTTTTACGAAATGCCAGCCATGAATTACGGACACCTATCGCTGTTATAAAAAGCAACTCTGAACTATTAAACCGGGTTTTAATTGATAAAAGAGCCATTACCTGTGTAGAGCGTATCGACAGGGCCGCTCTCGACATGCAACAAATGACGGAGACACTGCTGTGGCTAAGTCGAGAAGAGCAACAAGAAATGGATGTCTGCGCAGTTAATATTTCCCATTTAATAACGTCTTTGGTCAGGGATAACCAATATTTATTGCAGGGTAAGGCCATTACCCTCAACATTGATACAGAAGATAAAATGCTGGTATTGGCTAAATCCCCCTGCTCTATCGTCTTAAGTAATCTAATACGAAACGCTTTCCAATACACAACACAAGGGGAGGTAAACATTAGCCTTTATCAATCTAGTGTTGTCATTAAAAACACCAACGATGCTTCAGCAAACACCGACCACTCTGGTGGCGATTATGGTTTTGGTTTAGGCTTAAATTTAGTAGATAGAATTGTTAAAAAGATGAACTGGAGGTATCAGTTTGTAGAGTTTGATGGAGGAAGAAATGTCACCGTTGATTTTCAATCACTCCAACAACATATCCCCTTAGCCTAATAACTAACTCGACCTCGCATTTGCTTGGTCTGCCCTTTTTGAGTTTTTTTATCCACGCGTTTTCTTTGCGAATTACGGCTGGGCTTTGTAGCTCGACGAGGTTTCTTCACTTCGGTGGTCTGACGTATCAACAACAAAAGCCTTTCCAACGCCGCCTGCCTATTGAGGTCCTGGCTTCTATGCTCTTGGGACTTAATGACAACCACCCCATCTTTTGTCATGCGGTAATCCTGCAACGCCAACAAACGCTCTTTGTAAAAGTCGGGCAAGGATGAAGCTCGTACATCGAAGCGCAAATGAATGGCCGAAGAAACCTTATTTACATGTTGCCCACCCGCGCCCTGCGCTCGAATGGCAGTCATTTCAATTTCATCTTCATTCAAAGACACGCTATGGGAAATAAAAATCATAAAACTGTCTCTTGCTTTCTACGACTTAAAGAAACTCAGCCTAAATAGCCTAATACATTAAAGAGTTGATTAACATTAACCAACTGATAGTAAATTTACTTATTTAAATATTTGCCTACTCGCCTATAAAGCCACCGGTTTGGTGCTTCCAAAGCTGACTGTATATACCTTCGCAGGCCACCAATTCTTTATGGGTCCCCTGCTCAACAATTTGCCCTTCATCCAACACCACCAAGCGATCCATGGCGGCAATGGTTGATAACCTATGAGCAATCGCGATAACGGTTTTACCTGTCATTAAACTGGTTAAGCTGCGCTGAATAGCTGCTTCTACTTCACTGTCCAAGGCGGAGGTGGCTTCGTCCAATATTAAAATGGGTGCATCTTTTAATAAGACTCGCGCAATGGCTATACGTTGGCGCTGACCTCCAGATAACTTAACGCCGCGCTCACCTACTTGAGCGTCAAACCCCTTACCACCATTGGGATCAGTAAGAGTTTGTATAAAATCATAGGCCTCTGCTTTCTTGGCAGCATTAATTAAATCTTCCTCAGTTGCATTTGGGTGGCCGTATAAGATGTTCTCACGAACTGTGCGATGTAGAAGAGAAGTATCCTGAGTCACCATGCCAATTTTTTCGCGTAAACTTTCTTGCTGTACACCAGCAATATCCTGATTATCAATGCTGATGCTGCCTCCTTGGATATCGTAAAATCTCAGTAACAAATTAACTAATGTGGACTTCCCGGCACCGCTTCGACCCACTAGGCCCACTTTCTCACCAGGCTTTATATCCAGCATAAGTTGCTTAAAAACCGCCTGCTGAGCCACGCCTTTTTTGTGTTTTTCATCGTAGTGGAACGCTACGTTATCAAAGCAAATACTTCCCTTACTTACATTTAAAAGAGGCGCTCCTGTTTTATCGGTGACTTGCTGAGGCTGAGACAAGGTGGCCATGCCATCCACCACTGTGCCCATATTTTCAAATAAACCACTCACTTCCCACATTATCCATTGTGCCATGCCATTCAAACGTAAAGATAAACTAATGGCCACGGCTATGGCGCCAATACTAATGAGCTGATCACTCCACAAATACAGAGACAACATTCCTATTGATAATACCAGCAGGTAATTTATAAAATTCACACTGACATTTAGGCCAACCCCTAAACGCATTTGTGCATAAACTGTCTGTAAAAAGCCATCCATGCCTTGTCGAGCATAATCACTTTCACGCTGACTATGACTAAAGAGCTTAACGGTACTGATATTGGTATAACTATCGACAATGCGCCCTGTCATGTCACTTCTAGCATTAGCTTGCTCGGTGGCAATGCCTTTTAATTTGGGAATAAAAATCCATTGGGCCAGGATGTATAACATCATCCACACTAAAACAGGAATCATTAAGCGCATATCAGCCTGAGCGATAATCACCAGCATAGTAAAGAAATACACCAGTATATAAACCATCACATTTAGCAGCTTCATGACACTTTCGCGTACAGCCAGCGAGGTTTGCATAACCTTGGTAGCTATGCGGCCGGCAAACTCATTTTCGTAAAAGGCCATGCTTTGCTTTAATAAATAGCGGTGCGCCATCCAGCGAATCGACATGGGAAGGTTCCCCATTAAGGCTTGGTGAATCACCATGGCATGCAACAGCACTAACAACGGCATGCCTACCATCAACATGAAGCCAATGAAGTAGAGTTGAGCGCCGTTTTCTTCCAGCATGGTTTGCGGATCTTTATCCACCAACCAGTCTACTAACTGCCCCATAAAGCCAAATAGATACACTTCAAATGCTGCAATAATGGCCGTTAAAAGTGCCATAAAGAATAACGGCCAGCCCATGCCTCGCGTATAAAACCGGCAAAACGCCCACATTGTACTGGGAGATTGTACGGGCTCTTCAGGAGGGTAAGGGTTGATCAATTTTTCAAAAAAAGAAAACATAACACTTCATTATAGATAACAATTTTGAGAGTCGCATTGTAGCCTGCCAGCCGATTTAGGTCTCGAACAATCAAAGCCCACCCAGCCTGAGACCCACAAATAAGGTGAGTCTAGTCTTTAAAGCAGTCTTCACAGCTCCTTTACAGCAGCAGCCAAGCTTCACCCTAAGATCAAACCTAAATGAACAAAACTCATTGTTTACTGAATTTTATTGAATTCTCCTAATAATAGGATTCTAATACATGCCTTTAGTACATTAGAATTAGGGCTAACAATGAATATTGAGCTTAGACACCTCAAAACGCTTATGGCACTTCATCAGACAGGCAGTTTGGTCGAGGCCGCACAGCAAATTCATTTAACTCAATCAGCTCTGTCGCACCAGCTAAAAGAGCTTGAAGGTCGACTTGACCAGTCCTTATTTTATCGCAAGACCAAACCGGTACGTTTTACACCCGCCGGACAAAGGCTGCTAGAACTGGCCAACCAAGTATTGCCACAAATAGAGTCTACAGAACGAGACTTATCTAGGATTCGCCAAGGCAGAAAGGGACGATTAAACATCACCATCGAATGCCACAGCTGTTATGACTGGCTCATGCCCACGCTAAATGAGTTCCGTGGTCATTGGCCAGAAGTTGAGTTAGATATGCTCGGTGGCTTTCACTATGACTCTTTAACCAAATTAAAGAATGGCGAGCTTGATTTAGTGGTGACGAGTGATCCTCAAAATGATGATAACGTCCATTACATGCCCTTGTTTAAATACCAGGCTATGTTAGTGCTGGCACCGGATCATCCGTTAGCAGAAAAAGCCGTCATTGAGCCTCATGACTTAAGCCAGGAAACCTTAATCACTTACCCAGTAGACTGCTCTAGCTTAGACATCTTTCAATGCTTTTTAACCCCAGCAGGAATCGAACCAGGCAGTGTTCGGCAAGTAGAGCTCACCATGATGATGGTACAGCTGGTGGCCAGCCGCAGGGGCATTAGCTGCTTACCTAATTGGGCAGTTCACGATTATGTCAAACAAGGGTTTGTCTTAGAAAAGCCACTAGGTCGTCATGGCGTATGGCGCACTCTTTTTGCAGCCGTACGAGCAGAGCAAGCTGATAACGCTTTCATTCAGGACTTTAAGAATATTGCACAAAGGGTTTGCCATCAGCACTTAGAAGGCATTAAGCGCGCGTAAACTGTCACGGCAAAACTGACACTTTCATCTAAACCCTACCTCTCGTGAATGAGCTTTCGTTACAGCCCACTTCCTAGATACACCTAACTTGTCTAAATTTAGGCATAAAAAAACCCGCCAACTAAGGGCGGGTTAAAGTAGAACCGAAGTTCTCGCTACATTCTCACCGTATTCCCCTTGCGGGAAACACCAAAACATAATGTCTGTTTTCTATTGAAAGATCTGTTATGTAAATGTGTGGTTTTGTAACTGTTTGTTATTAGGAAGGCATTCTCGATTCAAAATAGAACAATCCATCTGCAAATAGCGTATAAAATTTGCACGTCCAACCTATTTATCGCCCTGCCCTCTTAATAACCCTGATGGCTTTTTGGCCAAAGCAAACTCATTTTTGCACCACCCCAACGGCTACGCCCCACCAATGATGTGCCTCCATGCCAATAAATAATACGGCGCACTATTGATAATCCTAATCCGTAACCGCCAGAAGAACGTGTTCGACTGTCATCTAAACGGGTAAAGGGAGAAAAAACTCTTTCCCAATCTTTTTCTGGAATGCCTTCACCATCATCCTCTACATCTATTCGACAAATATCATTATCAAAACTGAACTCAACAAATACTTGGCCTTTAGCGTATCGGCATGCATTCCCCACTAAATTTTGTATGGCTCTGTGCATGTACCTGTATTCTATGTCACTAAAAATATGCTCTTGGTGTGTGGTTTGGCTATGCCACTGGATATCCACCTTATCGGTGCGCCTACGAGTTTCCTCGACAACCTGATCAACTAAATCAAGCATGTTGGCCGCTCTAAATTCAAGTATTGGCCCCCCTTCCTCAAGTCGAGCGTAGGTCAATATTTCATCAACCAGCTCGTCCAATTCCTGTAAGTCTTGATCCATATCTTGGACCTGCTTCTTTAAAAAATCGTCAGGAGCCGAGTCCTCCAGCATTTGTGCACCAAACCGCATTCTGGCAATGGGCGTGCGAAGCTCATGACTAACGGCTCGAATCATTTCTTTTTGTACTCCCATTAAGCGTTGGATTTGTTCTGCCATCCGATTAAAGGCCTCACCCAAGCGCCCAAACGCATCCGGACTTTCTACCTTAACCCGGGAATTTAGATGGCCCGATGCTATACGAGAACTGGCTCGCTCTAGGTGTTGCAAATTTAATTCGAAACGATATACCAACCAATACACAGCAATACCTGCCAATATCGCTGCCAATACAATAACCACCAGTATTGACTGCAATGTTAGCTTCTGCTGAAAGACCACCGGACCTAATTCAATGAATTGACCAGTTTCAGGAATATAACTGTAAAACCGCCCACTTTCCCCACCAATTTCCTGGCGCGCAACATGATTGGGCGCCGTTACTTTTGATGAATCTAAATCCAAAAAATCTGCTTCTTCATTTGTTAATATTCGAATGGGTAAAGAATTAAGTATTGCTTGGTTCTTGGTCATCTGGCGAAGTGAACCAGGGCTTCTTTGTTCCTTCTTTTGAATTAAGGAGACCGTGCCGCGTATATGTGAGGTACGAAAATAGCGAAAGCTGCCAACTAAAATTTGATCCTTACTATTTAAGTTCACTTTAACCAATACTATTAAAGAGCCATCACTTTCACTTCTTTGCAAAAAACCTCCCTGACGCAGCCGTTCCCTTTCAATACGCCCTAGGTCAAGCGCATCTATAGATTCAATTTTTAACGGAACCCCTAATAACTCACTAACCTCATCGATTCCTCCGCCATCATATTGAATTTGTCTGGCAGCCAACAACAAAATTCCACCGAGAATATTTTGCTTTTGTTGTTTCTCATTAATATGCCCCACAAACCAAAAAGAGCTGATAGTGGATATCGCCACCATCAACAATATGGTCAAAACACCTAAATACACACGAGAAAAAATAAGCCTCTCCTTATTGGGGAATTGGCAAAGATTAAGTAGAAAAAATTACAGCTAACCGGATAAAGTCTACATTAAAGCCATTAACAAAAAGCCCATTTATTTTAAGAAATAAATGGGCTTTGGTAAATCGAGACAAAAACGCGTAGGCCTCTGAATACTTATTAATGCTGCAGCTTCAACTCACAACTCTTTAACAAATAAATAGCCCTTACTGCGCACGGTTTTAATTCGTTTAGGCTGCAAAGGATCGTCACCGATTTTAGGACGGATACGACTTACTCGCACATCAATGGATCTATCCTGGCCATCATATTCAATACCGCGCAAGGCGGTAAAAATTTCTTCTCGACTTAATACACGACCAGCGTTACTGCTTAACAACCAAAGTAAATCAAATTCTGCGCTGGTTAAATCAATTGGGTCTTCGTTTAACCACGCTTCACGCATGCTGTTGTCAACTACCAGATTGGCAATGGTGACTCGATTTTGTTCGTCCCCTTCAGTTTGCGCCCCTTGTGCTGGGTGCACGTCTTTTAAGCGTCTCAAGAGCGCATTAATACGCGCCAGTAAAACCCTCGGGCGTACCGGCTTGGACAAGTAATCATCAGCCCCCATTTCAAGCCCAACCACCTGGTCGGTATCATCATCCCTTGCCGTTAACATAATAATGGGGCCGCTGTAATGAGGCCGCACCAATCGACAAACTGATAATCCATCCTCACCTGGTAGCATCAAATCTAATATAACCAGATCAGGCTGCTCTTCTTTAATTCGTTCAACGGCTACACCACCGTCTCCCTCCACCTGCACTGCCATCCCATTAGAGACTAAATAGTCACGGGTAAGACTCGCTAGGCGCTCATCGTCTTCGACAATCAAAATACGCCAACTTTCATCTGAATTTGAGCGCTGATCCATATGTCATCCTAAAAAGGTAAATATACTGGTTATTAATAAATCTAGACCTATGTTGGCCATGTGAACAGTCCGTAGCATTTTTCTTTCAGTCTGACTACGCCAGAATTTTTATTTTTGTTTTCAGGGGTCTAATCGTAGAACATATTGCCCGCAGATACAGCTTCTTATTGCTACGACTGATGCCAACTAGTTAACGGCTACTAACCTCGCTCGTTTACCCACCATTTACACACACTTTATCCACAAGCTCGTCTGTGCCAAACACTATATATGGGGTTGATTTGAGAATTAAACCACATATGATGTGTCTAGCTGGATTCAACGCAGTATTAGACGCACACTTTATAACCACCCGAATGATAATAAGAGGTTGGTGATAAAGAGCAGACCACTAAGTTTTCAGCAATTTCCTGATTTTTTATTTTTTAAAACCGCCTAATTATCTATTTGGGTGGCTATTTGTATGGGACCAATAATGAACAGCACTCTGCATGTGACAAAACGAGACGGAAATCGTGCACCTTTGGATTTGGATAAAATCCATAAAGTGTTGACATGGGCAGCTGAAGGCTTGGATAACGTATCGGTATCCGAAGTTGAGTTGCGCGCACAAATCCAATTAATGGAAGGCATCACCACATCAGACATTCATGAAACTCTAATTAAGTCGGCGGCCGATTTAATTTCAGAAACTACGCCTGACTATCAGTTTATGGCTGCACGATTAAATATATTCCATTTACGTAAAAAGGCTTTTGGCCAGTTTGAGCCGCCAAAGCTTTATGAGCATGTTGCTCGCTTGGTAGACACCGACCGATATGATCGCAATCTACTAACTGATTTTAGCGAAGCCGATTTTAATGAAATGGATAACATCATAGATCACAGCCGAGATTTAAATTTCGCCTACGCTGCCGTTAAGCAACTGGAAGGCAAATACTTGGTCCAAAACCGTGTTACTGGTGAGATTTATGAGAGCCCTCAAATTCTGTACATATTAATTGGCGCATGTTTATTCGCTAATTATGATAAAAGCACCCGCATGGATTACATTCGTCGTTTCTACGACGCTGTGTCTACTTTTAAAATATCCTTGCCAACCCCTATCATGGCCGGCGTACGAACCCCAACTCGCCAGTTCAGCTCTTGTGTATTAATAGAGACAGGTGATTCTCTGGATTCAATTAATGCCACTTCCAGCGCCATTGTTAAATATGTAAGCCAAAGAGCAGGCATAGGCATCAATGCCGGACGTATTCGCGCCCTAGGTAGCCCTATTCGTGGCGGTGAAGCATTCCACACAGGATGCATCCCTTTCTACAAGCATTTCCAAACGGCTGTTAAAAGCTGCTCTCAGGGTGGTGTTCGCGGCGGTGCAGCCACCTTGTTCTACCCTATGTGGCACATGGAAGTTGAATCGTTACTGGTGTTGAAAAATAACCGTGGCGTAGAAGAGAACCGAGTCCGTCATTTAGATTACGGCGTTCAACTTAACAAGCTTATGTACACTCGCTTGATTAAGGGCGGCAACATTTCTTTATTCAGCCCATCTGATGTACCAGGCTTGTATGATGCCTTCTTTGAAGATCAGGATAAGTTTGAAGAGCTTTACCTTAAATATGAAAATGACACCAATATTCGTAAGAAAACCATTAAGGCCATGGAGCTGTTCTCTATCTTGATGCAGGAGCGTGCCAGTACCGGCCGCATCTACATCCAGAATGTTGACCACTGCAATACTCACAGCCCTTTCAACCCTGAGCACGCTCCAATTCGCCAGTCTAACCTATGCCTTGAAATTGCCTTGCCTACCAAGCCGCTTCAAGAAATTAACGATGAAGAAGGTGAGATCGCTCTGTGTACATTAGCGGCCTTCAATCTTGGTACCCTTGAAAATTTAGATGAGCTTGAAGAGCTGTCTGACCTGGTTGTACGCGCACTAGACAGCCTTTTAGACTACCAGGACTATCCTATGCCAGCGGCTGAAATCGCCAGCATGGCCCGTCGTACCCTGGGTGTTGGTGTCATTAACTACGCGTATTACCTGGCTAAAAATGGCGTTAAATACTCGGATGGTTCAGCCAACGAACTGACACACCAAACATTTGAAGCTATTCAATACTACTTATTAAAAGCCTCAAATCAGCTGTCGAAGGAGTTTGGGGCCTGCAGTAAGTTCAATGAAACGACCTACTCCCAAGGCATTCTACCAATAGACACCTATAAGAAAGATTTGGATAAGGTCTGTACCACTGAGTTGCAATACGATTGGGAAACATTGCGCACCGAGATTCAAACTACGGGCCTTAGAAACTCAACGCTTACTGCGCTTATGCCTTCGGAGACGTCTTCGCAAATTAGCAATGCCACCAATGGTATTGAACCGCCTCGTGGCTACATCAGCATTAAGGCCTCTAAAGATGGCATATTGAAACAGGTAGTGCCTGAATTCGACAGACTAAAAGATCAATACGAACTGCTATGGAATTGCCCGAATAATGAAGGGTACTTACAGCTTGTTGGCATCATGCAAAAATTTGTGGATCAGGCCATATCTGCCAATACAAACTATGATCCAAGCAAGTTTGACGGAGGCAAGGTCCCTATGAAGCAACTTTTAAAAGATTTGCTTACGTCTTATAAGCTAGGCCTTAAGACACTTTATTATCATAACACCCGTGACGGTGCTGATGATGCGCAAGAAGACTTAGATGACGGCTGTGCCGGTGGCGCTTGTAAAATTTAAAGAGTGAAGCATTTACCAACCAAGTTACAAATATTGGTTGGTAATTAGAGCGCCTATAATTTTACAAACAATTATTTCTTTATTTATTTAAAAGACAACTCATGGCCTACCAAACATTTAACAGAAAGAATTTTGACGCCCTGAAACAGCCTATGTTTTTTGGCGAGAACGTGAACGTTTCCAGATATGACGTGCAAAAACATGCCGCATTTGAAAACCTAATTGAGAAACAGCTGTCCTTTTTCTGGCGACCAGAAGAAGTAGATGTGTCGAAAGACCGTGCCGATTGGCAAAGCCTGTCTGAATCTGAAAAGCACATTTTCATCTCCAACTTAAAATACCAAACACTTCTAGACTCTATGGCTGCACGTAGTGTCAACGCAGTATTTCTGCCCATAGTGTCACTGCCTGAACTTGAAACATGGGTAGAAACTTGGGCCTTTGGCGAAACCATACACTCCCGCTCGTACACACATATATTGCGTAACCTCTTCACCAACCCAGGTGAAGTATTTGACGACATTATGGTAAACCCGGCGATCCTTAAGCGAGCCGAGAGTATTGCCTATTATTTTGATGAAGTTATTTTAACCACCCAACTTCTTTATAGTCAGGGTGAAGGCACCTATGAAGTAGAAGGCCGCAGCATTGAAGTGAGCCAGCGCAAGCTTAAAGAACGAACTTATCTGGCGGTATGCTCTGTCAACGCACTAGAAGCCATTCGTTTTTATGTGAGTTTTGCTTGTAGCTTTGCTTTTGCTGAGCGCGGTTTATTGGAAGGCAACGCTAAAATTATCAAGATGATTGCCCGAGATGAAGCCTTACACTTAACTGGCACCCAGCACATTCTTAATTTATGGAAGTCAGGGTCAGATGACCCTGAAATGGCTGAAATCAGCCTTCAAATGCAGGACGAGGGTAAGCAAATATTCCTGGATGTAGTTGAACAAGAGAAAGAGTGGGCAGACTACCTATTTAAAGACGGTTCAATGATTGGCATGAACAAAGAAATCATATGCCAATACATCGAATACATTGCTAACCAACGCTTATCTGCCATTGGTTTTGAACCTGTTTATGATGTTATGCGTAACCCTCTTCCATGGATGAATGGTTGGCTGGTAAGTGACAATGTTCAGGTGGCCCCGCAAGAGTCTGAAATCACTTCTTACCTAGTCGGTGCCATTGACAGCGAAGTCTCTCTTGAAGATTTTAGCGACATAGAACTGTAGGTAAGCGGGCATGCTGGCAATGAAAGAAAAAAGCCCTGTATCTTCACCCATTATCAAGCAAGGTCGCCAGATTAAGGAATCTCGCGACTTCATACTGGATAACGAACCTGAAGACCCACAGAGCTTTGAGCTGGAAGATACGGCTTCCGAGTCAACTGTCAGCAGCCAGGCACAGCAAAACGAACTTTACTTACCCATTGAAAACCCAGAAGCCCCTGAAGATCAAGCACAGCTGGAATTTGGCGGCCTTGAAAAACCCATTTATGCAATGAGTGTTGAAGGCATTCAGCAGACACTGCAGTTTCACTACGCAGGCAGTCTACTGGAAAGCTTAGAGGCCCAAGGGATTCAGGTGCCCTACCAATGCCGAGATGGCTATTGTGGAGGCTGCAGAACTGATCTTTTAGAAGGCGAAGTAGCCTACTTACAAGAACCTATGGCGTGGATAAATAAAGGCGAAATACTGCCCTGCTGTTGCGTACCTAAAACACCGCTCAAACTCAAACTTAAGGGCTAGAACGAACCTAGCCAATTACCCGCGAATACCAATGGAGTTCAACATGATTCGCCCAGATATCGGCAAACAGGCGCCCAATTTCACGACATTCGATGAAAATGGCAACCCTGTTTCCCTAAAAGATTACCGCGGTCAAATTGTATTATTATATTTTTATCCCAAAGCCATGACCCCGGGTTGCACCACCCAGGCCTGTGCCTTGCGAGACCACCAAAAAGAATTGAAAAAATTAAACATAACAGCCTTGGGCATCAGCCCAGATGCTCATCCACGCCTTAAACGCTTTAAAGATAGAGATGAACTAAATTTCACTCTACTATCCGATGAAGACCATAGCATTGCTGATTTATATGGCGTCTGGGGTTTAAAGAAATTTATGGGCAGAGAGTACGATGGAATTCATCGCACCAGCTTTATCATTAATGAAAAGGGCAAATTGGTTCAGGTTCTGGATAAGTTTAAGGCTAAGAACCACCATGAAGTAGCTATGAACTATGTGAAGGAAGAAATGAAGTAGTCGCACCTGTACACAGCTCACTCTCTATTCATGTAGAGAGTTGAGACATTTCCCTCACCAATTCCCTACTCTGTCTATACTTACAATAATTTCATTGGCACAGTAGAGATTCTACATTCGGGATTTTACCCCAGCCTGGATTTAAAACTCTTCCAATAAAGAAAAACCACACAATCCTCGTATCTTCGGAGGCACCATGGCCGCTAAAGTCCCCTGTTATCATTTTGACAATTGGGCAGAATATCTAACGCTCACACTGGCTGAAAATATTGCTCGCTGCCACCTAGGCCACAACTCAGTGGAAAAAGTGAAAGTAGGCGTAAAAAGAGCTGACAATTGGCCAGTGAATTTCAAAGTTATTCTAGATAACAATCTAGTGGCCCCCTGCAATGCCCGTAAGCAGGCTAACGGAGATGCCAGTTATGCCATCGACTATGTTTATACCCCCACCAGTAAAATACCTCGCCACGCACAAGGAAAAGATCCAGCAGGGGATTTTATAGCTATAAAAGCGAAAATGCTGGATAAAGCGTTTTATGCCGATGCTTGGTTATTTGAGGACTCAAATGGCATTGCTTCATTATTAAGGAAGCTGGCCCTACGAAGCACAACAAAACTATTGAGCAAGCAGCTACATCACCAGGGTGTTGATCTAAGTGAGCAATTTACAGTGCAATATCGCGATGAAGATAACTATCTAAGTTTTTCTTACGAAGGCATTAAGCAGGATTTAACACAGCTGTTAAATTTGTACGGCAACAACAAAGAGATTAAAAAATTGGCAGCACAAATGTACTTTAAACGCCCAGAAAATAGGGCTTGGTTTATGAGGCTATAAGGCCCAATTAAGTGCTATTACGTTAATATAGGCAAACAGCTGCATTAACGTAATAACATGAGCGCACTAGCTCTTTAACAAAGCTTTCACTTTACCAATAAGCCCTTCTGTTAGCTCTTTGGCTTCTTGCCAGGCTTCCTCACTCAATTCAAGCAAGGTCTCACGACGCAGGCTCTCTTGGCCAATCAGAGTCTCAAGCTCTTCAATTACTTTGTGCTGAGCCTTAAGGATCTTTTTATTGGCCTTTTTTTCTAAAGAAGCCAACGTGGATTTAGCTTCTTTAACCTGCTTCTGCAGTTCCTTTATACGTTTCTTACCCATGAGATTCTCCCTTCCCTTATCCAAATGCCGACATTGCAAACACACATAAACCGGGAATCAAAAAGAACACGGTCAACACATACAATGCCGCTAAAGAATGACGCTCAGTGGCAACTTTTGCCAAACGATCAGCACCCTTTAATGGTAGATCGCGTAAGAATGGCAAGCCATAGATCACGATGACACCACTTAAATTATACATCAAATGCACCAAGGCTATTTGCAGACCTGCAATAGCACCAGCGCCCGATAATGCGGTGGCTGCTAACAAGGCTGTTATGGTCGTTCCAATATTAGCACCTAGCGTAAAGGGGTAGATGTCTTTAGGTTTAAATACACCTGAACCCACCAACGGCACCATTAAACTAGTAGTAGTTGAAGACGACTGAACCAAAACCGTGACAATGGCACCACTAGTAATACCACTTATAGGCCCACGCCCAATGGCGCTGTGCAATATCTTCTTGGCTCGCCCTACCATTAGGTTACGCAACACTTTACCAATTACGGTAATGGCTACAAAAATGAGCAACACCCCTAGTACCGCAAGAGTAATCGCTGCCGCTTTATCAGGGAGAACCGTTGCCAGAAAATGCTTTATCTCACTAATAACAGGCTTGGTCATAGGTTTTATGAAGTTAAAGCCCTTCATGCTCATGGAGTCACCGCCCATCATGGCTGTAGACAGCCAAGCACTGGCCTTTTCAAACATATTAAACATAAGTTCAAGCGGTAAAAATATAGCCACACACATCAGATTGAAAAAATCATGCACTGTGGCAGCAGCAAAGGCGCGACGAAATTCTGACTTCTTACGAATATGACCCAGACTTACTAGGGTATTGGTGATGGTGGTACCAATGTTTGCACCCATTATCATAGGGATAGCAGCTTCGATGGGCATGCCACCTGCCACCAAACCCACTATAACCGACGTTACCGTGCTTGAACTTTGAACCAAGGCGGTGGCAAGAATACCAATAAGTAATGAGAGGAACGGGTTAGTAGCAAAAGCAAACAACTCTTTTGCACCTTCAGTACCGCCAGAGGCCCATTTAAAGCCAGAACCCACCATACCTACAGAGAGCAGTATGGCGTATAGACAAGCCAATAATAACAACCAGCTTATGACCCGTTTTTGGGTCGAATTCGCGTGCTGCTCAGTCACTTGAGTCATGCAACAAACCTTTCAAATAATTTTCGCGAAGTGTAAACACAGATAAATCATTAGTACAGAGCAAAAAGCCCTATAAAAGGAAATTTAGATAAAAAAAAGGCGCCAATAAGGCGCCAATAAGTACTCTAACGAGTCACACAATGATCAGCTACTCATAAAGGAAACCGATTAGTGGAATATAAACAGTTACTAAGACAATTACAGTGTCGTTAATGAGTGGTTTTGTAATCTTATGTAACACAACCCTACTAAATTGATTTCCTAGGCCGATACACACTCCATGAATAACATTCTAAATTTCGCCCCACTTATACTCTGCCTGATTTTCAGCCAATCTGTTGTCGCAGAATATTTATCAGTCTTAGTTGGCTACCAGCAAAGTGAACATTCTTATCTAACCGATACATCTGATCAAAAAGGGAATATATACGGCGCGTCACTAGACACTCTGCTCTGGCGTCGAAAAAGTGTTGGCTGGTTAGCAAGGGGGCCAAAAGCTGAAATAAGACAGGCCACAGGGTTTCTAGCCATCAGCAGTCAGATTCCTGTATATCAATGGCATAAGCATCAGGGAACCTGGCTGGAAATAAATTGGAGTAAGCAACAGTTTCAAACCCAACTGGACGAAGCGCAAACTTTTCTAGGGAATGATGACAGCAGCACCTCTCTTGGTTCAGGCAGCATCATTAATACTGAGCATCAATTACAACGCTTACAGTTTTACTGGTATGAAAGTGCCAAGCAAATTGGGGCACTGAATATGTTTGGTATAAACTACACTCAGGAAACCACCCCTGCTGCTAGTGTCATCAGCAGCACTACTGCTACTCTATTCGATGGAAAGTTTAGTGGGATGGGGCTTGTATTTGGGCGCATGAAAGATAATCGGGGTCTAAATTTTCAGTGGCGCTTTAACATGGCCAAACTAGAATCTAACTTTAGCAATGATGTTACTCAGCACCAAACTCTTGCGAGCGCAGAGAGCTCAGTTTTTAGAGCAGCCCTAATGTTACGTTGGCATTATCGCTACTATCTAGTTCCATACTGGTACCTAGTACCTAATCTACAATACAATTTCAATGTAATAATGCAGAGCCATTCTCAGCCCCAACAAATAGAACACGAGGTTTTTACCTATAGTAACCTTCAAACCTGGGTTAGTTTACGGCGCTACTTTTAATCGGAACCGCGTGTAACTCAAAATCGAATGGCACCTGCTTTTCTTGCTGCTCTACCACAATACAGTTGCGCCCACTGTTTTTAGCTTCATAAAGCAGAGCGTCTGCCCTCTCTATGGTTTGATCGATGGTTTCTGAGAATTTAAATTGCGCAATTCCAGCTGACAGTGTCAAAGGCAGGAAGGGCTCTGTAAGGGCTGTTTCTTCTCGCCATTTATCCGCTATGCGTTGACATACTTGGTGAGCTGTATCAATTCGAGTATTAGCTAACACCAGCACAAACTCTTCACCGCCAATGCGACCAGCAATATCGACTTCTCTTAAACAAGTGCCTATTAATCGAGCAAAAGACACCAGTACTTTATCCCCAAAGCTGTGTCCAAATTGATCATTCACTTTTTTAAAATGATCAAGGTCTAGGTAACACACCACAAAATTGTAATCGCTACGATTGGCCAATGCTCGGTGCTTATTTAGCACCCGTAAAAGATAGCGGCGATTATATAAACCGGTTAACTCATCGGTAATTGATAACTCTTCAATACGGGTAAAGGCACATTTTAATTCTTTGTGGCGCTTACTTAAGGTATTCCTCAAGTTGCTCAATTCCGTCCCCATGAAGGCAAAGCCAAGTAACGACACTACAAATCCGGAAAAAATAAATAACTCATGACTAAAATAAATTTCGTGGGGGCGATAAACATAAACGGCGTAAAGACTGCTCAAATAGCAAAGTAACGTAAACAAGGTGACACCAAAAAATTCTTTAAGCGTTAAACGAAAAGCGCCAAAAGACATCACCAATAAATACCCCATTATCATCAGAGAACGAATATCCTGTAGATAAAACATGGTAATACTAAGCGATACGATCACCCACAGCATTTGTGGCAAAGTTAAACTTGCATCAGAAAACTTTAAATTAACATCAAAGACAATTAACAACACCAGACAGAAATGCCCAAACCAGACACCCAAAGAAAGAAATAAAACACGGGAATAACCGAGGGCGGAATACCCTAGATAAACTGCCAGCAAACATAACAATACATTTAAAAATACGCCTATGTTGGCCAACATGGCCCGGCGTAATCTTAGCGCCTGCTTCTTAGACTGCAGCATGGTCACCATTCCTTGATAACTACTTTGTTTTTATTGCCAGCTATCTTACTCCCTTGGACTGAAGTAAGAAATGCCTGCGCTGCAATTGCTCTAAAAAATACCAGAAGCAAAACACTAAATTATTACTTACCTACCAAGCACCAAACGATGGGCGTGCCATCATTTAGATTCGGATAAGGTTATCGCTCTGTGCGCACTCTGTTTACCGTATCCAGCCAGCCTTCGTATAGTTGGCTTCTTTTATCTTCTTCTAAATTAGAATCAAACTGATGCTCTTGTTCCCAAAGTTCACTCACCTGCGAAAGGCTGGAATAGATACCTGAACTCAAGCCAGCAAGGTAAGCCACTCCAAGGGCCGTGGTTTCTGTAATAACGGGACGCTCAATTGGTAGGTCTAAAATATCGGCGAGAAATTGCATAAGCCAGTCGTTCACTACCATTCCACCATCTACCCTTAAGCGAGACGGCACGACCTGATCCTTCGACATGGCCTCCAACAAATCCCGAGTTTGATAACACACAGACTGCAGACCTGCGGTGACAATTTCAGCAATGCCTGTATCCCGTGTTAACCCCATAATGGCACCACGAGCATTTGGATCCCAATACGGCGCTCCAAGGCCAGTAAATGCAGGCACCATATACACATGGTTATCTGTCCCCACCGCTTTTGCCATATCCAACGTTTCACTGGCATGATCAATGAGTTTTAAGCCATCCCTTATCCATTGAATAGTCGCCCCAGCCATAAAAATACTGCCTTCAAGAGCATAATGAGTTACATCTCCTACCTGATAGGCCACGGTCGTTAATAACCTATGCTCACTTTTACGGGGTTTATCACCTGTATTGAGCATCATGAAGCAACCTGTGCCATACGTGCTTTTAGCCATCCCTTCACTAAAGCAAGCCTGACCTATTAGTGCAGCCTGTTGATCCCCAGCCATGCCTCCAACCATAATGGAAGATCCAAATATTTCTTCATAGGTATGACCAAACACATAACTAGAAGGTTTAATTTCAGGTAGTAAGGACTCAGGGATATCAAAAAGCGAGAGCATGCTGTTATCCCATTTAAGGGAATGGAGATTACACATAAGTGTGCGAGAGGCATTAGTTACATCGGTTTTATGCTCACCAGTTAACTTCCACAATAAATAGGTATCGATAGTGCCAAATAAAAGATTTCCCTCTTTGGCCTCATCCCGGGCACCGGCAACATGATCCAGTATCCATTTTACTTTTGTGGCGGAGAAATACGGGTCCAGTAACAAACCGGTTTTATCATTAACCACTCCCTCCAAACCTTTCTCTTTTAAATCAGAACAAAAATCAGCGGTACGCCTGTCTTGCCAAACAATGGCATTATAAATAGCTTTACCCGAATCTTTATTCCAAATCACCGTGGTTTCACGCTGATTACTAATACCAATTGAAGCGATATCCTTTGCCGTTAAACCTGCTTTACTTATAACCTCTTTACTAACCTTCAAAACCGAGCTCAATATTTCTTCGGGGTCGTGCTCCACCCAACCGTCTTGAGGGAAATACTGATTAAACTCCTGTTGAGCTTGAGCCTGAATTTTGCCCTTTTCATTAAATATTATTGCCCTTGAGCTGGACGTCCCCTGATCAATGGCCATCAAATATTGGGTCATGTCGCGCCTTTATTGATATTTTTATTAGTGGCGCTAAGTAAATCAGATGCCTGTAGCACTCACAAGCAATCACCCGATACTTTGGGGAATTTAAGCTAGGCTAAACATAAGACGAACGAACTAATTCACGGGCCTGAAAATATGAAAAAAAACCTCCCGGTAACCCAAAAGGAACTAAAGCTTACCACTCAACAGCGCATCGTTTCTTCAACTAATCTCAAAGGCACCACCACTCATGTCAATCAGGATTTTTTAGATATAAGTGGCTTTAAAAAAGAAGAGTTAATCAATAAAAGTCACAATATAGTGCGTCACCCAGACATGCCTCCAGCGGCGTTTAAAATGCTTTGGGACTGTTTGAAAAAAGGGCAACAATGGAAAGGGATTGTGAAAAACCGTTGTAAAAACGGTGACCATTACTGGGTGGATGCTTTTGTTACCCCAGTTAAAGAAAATGACAAGATTGTAGGATACGAATCCGTTCGCTACCAACCTCAAAAGGATGCCGTTACCCGGGCCGAAAACAGCTACCAACGTATTAACAATGAACAAAGTCCGCTACCCGCTTCCAGTAAATTGTCAAATTTACCCTGGGACACTATTAACACTCTGGCATTAGGAGCAATAGCCATAGCACTGGCCACCCTTTTTCACCCATTAGCGGGCATCATGCCTATCTTAGCCCTAGTACTGATTCAAAACTTTAATCACAGAGGCTCTAAAGAGCTATTAAAAAAAGCTCACTCAATTAACAACGATCCTTTAGCTGCTTATATTTACACCGGTCGAAGCGATGACATTGGCCAAATATTATTTGCCTTTGAGCATCAAAACAGCCAACTTATTACCTTGCGCGAGCGCATACAAGATACAACCGTCCCCATTCAAAAGGCCAGTGACATCAGTCACCATTCAGCTCAATCTAGTCTAGACAAGCTCACCGAACAATTAGATGCCGCCAATTTATTTGCAGCAGCCTTCGAACAAGTGACTACTCAATTTGATGCCATTTCTGATTCAGTCACCCAAACAGCACAGCAAACTGACAACGCCCAAGGCGACACTCAAACCTGTGAACAACAGATGCAGCAAGCTAAAACGACTTTAGTCAGCATGGCACAAACCATTGAGCTGGCCTCTGAAAACGTACAAGGCTTGGCTCAACAAGCTGAATCCATTCATAGTTTTTTAGAAGTCATTCAAAGTATTGCTGAACAAACCAATTTACTCGCTCTAAATGCCGCCATTGAGGCTGCCAGAGCAGGAGAGCAAGGCCGAGGATTTGCTGTGGTCGCTGACGAGGTAAGAAACTTAGCCACTCGAACTCAGGAATCCACAGAAGAAATTCGTCGCATCGTCAATGAATTGCGGAAAGGCGCTCAAGCCACTACCGAAGTTATGGATAAAAGCCGGGAACAAGCTTCAAACAATGCGGAGCAGGCTCAACAAACTTTCACCACCCTAGAGCAGGTTGGCAACTGCGTACGCGAAATAAACCAACAAATGACCAGCATAAATCAAGCAGTTCAAGAGCAGCGCCAAGGCTCCCATGAAATTAGCACCCACATGGAAACCATTCGTAGCAACGCTCAAGATAATACGGTGAGCGCTACCTCCAGCCAGGAAGCCGCCACCGAAGTAAGCGAACTAGTAAAAGAGCAACATAACATTATTGCCCGCTTCCGCTAGCAGACCACTATGATCAGTTTTATCACTAGGCTATAGTGAGGCCACCCATAAAAAGAATATGTTAGGAATTTTATGTCATCATTTTTAATTATTAGTATCATGGCCGATGACCGCCCAGGACTAATTGAAACCCTTTCCAGTATCATTACAGAGCATCATGGAAACTGGCTAGAAAGCCGCATGGCTCACCTAGCTGGGAAATTTGCAGGCATAGTACGCATTCAAATAAGCGACAAACAACAAGCCTCCTTGCAGCAATCTCTACAAGCCCTCCAAGACCAGGGCTGGATTATCAATATAGAACAAGACGCACCTCAAGTAGAAAAAATCGAACAAACAACCCAAGTACAACTAAACATAGTCGGAAATGATCGCCCGGGTATCGTTAAAGAAATTGCACAAGCTTTAGCCTGCCAAGGCGTAAATGTACTGGAACTGGCTACGCATTTTGAAAGTGCCGCCATGAGTGCAGAAGCACTGTTTAAAACACAGGCTAAAATTCAATTGCCTAAGCAATTGGATATAGATGATGTACGTGATCAATTGGAAAAATTAAGTAACGACCTAATGGTTGAAGTGCAAATATTAAACGACGAATAAGCCTCTCAATTGGGTAGGCAATTTAGCCTGCCCTCTATTCTCGCAACCTCCTATGCCCGTAATCAAAGGCCTTTAGCTAGAAATAACCACACTGTGTTTCTCCATAACTGGCTTACTTGTAAAAGCCTCTTTGGGTAATGGACTCTGGTGGGCTAATTTAAAGTCGTCACTTTTTATCCAGGCATCAAAAGCCGCTTCATCCTCCCAATGAGTAAGCACCACATAAGGGGCATTATCACCTAGCGGCTTGAGTATTTGCATGGAAACAAAACCCGGCTGGCTGTTTATTTCTCCCGCACGTTTTCTAAAGCGACTCTCAAACTCTTCGTGCCATTCTTTTGCTACTGGAATTCGATTTGCGATCACAAACATTTCTACATATCCCTATTTGGCGGTTATTTTAATAATCTCTTCAGTGGAAGTTTAGCCACATACAGCAGTAGAGTTGAGTAAATGAGGTTAAAGTTGTGAAGGAATATTTAAACAATTGATGAACTGCTATTTTAAAGTAGATATTCCAATAAAATCGTCAAGCACTGCCTAAATCAATCCCGACCGGGTCGCGGCCCTCTTGGTCGAGAGTGTTCTACTATGTCGCTAAATTCATCCAACTGATCTGGCGACAGAACCCACTGAAGCAGTTCAACTGTCTCACCGTGTAACGCCTCCATGGCTTCCCTTTCCGCCTTTCGGGACACCTCATATTGAGCATGTACATCCAGTCTTTTTACATGCTGAGATTCCATTATGGATACAAACACTGCTTGCTGATCTTCGTTAATGGCCAGAATTTCAACAAGATGCTTGGGGCCATGAATATCTGAGTACAGAGGAGGCTCAGCCTGAGCTAACCCAATACAAATGGTTGCAAGTAACATTGCCGTTAAAATCTTTTTAAAATCGGTAAAGACAGATTCCAATTTCATAACCATCCCTTCAATAACGCAATATTTTAAAGTAAAAAGGTTTACATCATTTATTTTGTAATAAGGATAAGACTAAAAAGCGCAAGAAATTTGAAACTAGCGAGAAAAAAGAATAAGGCCTGACAGGCAGGCCCATAAGGATCAGCGGCAGAAATTAAAACAACTACATATTTTCTTCCAGTTTATAGCCCACCCCATAAACTGAATGAATAATTTCTTTATCTGGCACCGCCTCGCTAATACGCTTGCGTAGCTTCTTAATATGACTATCAATCGTTCGATCACTCACCACACGGTTATCGCTATAAATGTGATCCATTAGCTGCTCTCTTGAATATATACGCCCCTGGCCTGTATATAAAATATTAAGCAACTGAAATTCTACTGCTGTTAATACCAACTCATGACCTGAAATACTGGCTTTATATCGAGACTCATCCAGGACAATGCCACCTACTAGAGAGTCGGTGGCCGCAGGCTGTAATCTTCGTAAAACAGCCTTCACTCTCGCCACCACTTCTCTTGGGCTAAACGGCTTACAAATATAATCATCTGCGCCTAATTCAAGCCCCAACAAACGATCAACTTCCTCCACTCGAGCTGTCACCATGATAATAGGCACAGCTGAAAAGCCGCGTACATCCTTACATATCTCCACGCCATCTTTGCCTGGTAACATGAGGTCGAGCAAAATTAAATCAGGATTGTTTTGCTTCACCCAATCGTTTACTTCCAGGCCGTTTTCGATTTTATGAGTGTTATATCCTGACTGCTGTAAATAGTCCGACAGCAACGCCGAAAGTTTGGGTTCATCTTCAACGATCAATACCATTTGACTCATACTAGCATTCCCTTTTATTAGGTTTTAACTGGGTAAGCACTTTTAAATGGCAGGACAATACTAATCCAAACTCCACCAAGCTCACTGGCCTTCGCGGTAATTCTGCCCTCATGGGCTGCAACAATGTTTTGGCAAATTGATAATCCTAATCCGGCCCCTCCGGTTGCGCGATTACGCGATGATTCAACCCGGTAAAGCCTTTCAAATAAGCTAGGAATTTCACTTTCTTTCACCCCTGGGGATGAATCTTTAAAGTTTAAAATTAATTCTGTGGAACTGAAGGCAGCTTCAATTAATAGGGTTCCAGGGCTATCCGTATACCTTAATGTATTCTTTATTAAATTGCTAAACAGCTGTTTTAAACGAGCAGCATCCGCCAGCAAAGTAACCTTATCTAGATTTAAGTCACCCACATTGAATTGCAAAGATATGCCTGCACTTTTAAATTCCCCCTTAAACGATTCGACCGTATTGGCCAGAACAGATAATGGGCAAATTTTTGCTTTCTGATAATTTAGCGCACCTATATCTGACATGGAAAGCTCGTACAAATCATTTATTAAGTGGTTTAAATGCTCCACCTCAGCATGCAAAGAAGCAATCGCATCAGGTCCTGAGGTACGAATACCATCTTGAATCGCCTCTATCTCTCCTTTTAGAATGGCCAAGGGAGTACGCAACTCATGGGATATATCAGCAATCCAACGCCTGCGGGCCTGCTCATTCTCTTTTAAGGTATTCGCTAAGGAATTAAAATTCTCGGATAACTGGCCTAGCTCATCTTTACTGCTTATCTCTATTACTGTTTTGTAATGCCCCGAAATAAGCTGCTGAGTACCCACACTTAAACGCTTTATAGGCCTTACAAAATGAGCGGCCACCGGCAGTGCCGCTAATACACAAATGATCACCATCATCACTGCCACCAGCATAAAGGCCTTTGACTGCTGCTCAACAAAGAGCAAATCTAGTTTGTCTGATAGCTCTTTGCGTTTTAACTGCCCAACATATCCCACTGTTTCATTCATTACCTTAATGGGAAAAAGCTTAAGGTCTGCAATATCTTTAACTCGACCATGCAGTACATTTTTATCTTGATCTAACAATAAAGGGCGAATAATTTCATCGTGGCTCATTGGCGGTGGTCGACTTCCAAATCCCCCTTCACTAAAACCAGGTGGATGGCCACGACCTTCAAAATCTGGTGGCCCACCGTTGCCTTGCCACCGGTGTAAATCATGCTCTAAATCACTAGGATCTTCAGAGCCTTCGCTATTTTTTCGCGGTCCTGGACGAGATGAAAAACCAGGCGGTCTAAATCCCCCGCGCTCACGGTCAGAAGGACCAAAGCGGGCGGGCAAACCAAATGAATCACTCAACATAGATTCCCATAGCCGCCCACTATTGGTTACCCGCTGCCAAGAACCATCTTCTTTAAAACGACTCGCTAATGATTGAGAGAACGACTGATATTTATGTTCGTCTTGCTTATTCACGTAATCAAGAAAGCCGCGATCAAAACTCCACAGCATCACTAAATACATGCACAGAACCACACTGCCGGTAGCAAGTAATAAGGTAGAGAATAGTTTAAAGCGGATACTAAAAATCATTTTGCCCTGAAGATAACAACTGAATAAGATAGGGGGTAAGTATCGCTACTCACCCCCTATTAGAATAACGGTAAATGGCGACAGAAACAGCTTTCGTCAGTGAATTCCTTTATTTTTTCACAATTCAAAATAGCCATTTTCTTAAGATTATAATTTTAGAAACGATATTGAGCACGAAAAGCAACGCCCAAGCCATCGTCAGAGCCATTTATGGCCTCGGAAGTAAGGCTATACACAACATTGGTGGTTAATCGAACGTTCTGATCATAATAGTAATTCAAGCCCAGCGTACTGGTTTGCAACTTGCTACCCTCTGTGGATTCTCGAGTGCTTAGCTCACTGTAACGGCACGCCAATTCCCAAGCGCCCTCGCTGGAGCTGGGCTCTACACCATCAAGCGCTCCGTTCTTGTATTGGTGAGTATCCCGACTTAAAAAGTAAGCCGCTTGCATATAAAAACCATCAAATACCGCATCCTCGCTGGCATCAACAGCTTGAATATCAGTACTCATATATTCCCCTTGATAAGACATCGCTCCGTCTAAAAATGCAAATTCAACTGCCAATAGCTGCATTTGATCTACCGCAATTTCACCACTTTCAATGATTTTGTCAGCTGTGTGATTTTCTGAGCGTTCTTTTATTTCAAAGGCTTCCCCATCCATTTCTCTTAAAGACGCTGATAAGCCAACATGCAATGTTTGCAACTCATGGTTAATTGGCGCCCACGTTAAGCGAGTGGATAAGGCGAATGGGGCTGAGCCCTCTTCTTGCGACTCTATATCCATGAGTGAGAATGCCCAAGTGAAATCAGAGGGCGCTGCCGCTGCCATCCAGCCAATATTACGACCAGGAGACAATGCATTGGCGACCATTGCCCGCTCTAAAAATGTAATATGCTTTGAACTGGTTGTATTCTCCAAACCAAACGGTTCTTTGAAGCGACCTAGCGTGATTGCCACTTTTTTTCCCTGTTTATAGCGGATATAAGCATCGCCAATTTCACTACTGCTTTGCTCTTTGTCAAATCCAATTTGTAGTTTGGCCGACCAGTTTTTCTTTAATTTATGCTTTATATCTATTCGAGCTTTTCTTATTTCAGAATTAAATTCCGTATTATTTTCATCACTGCCCCTATTAATGCCATTCTGTAAGGCATAGTCGAGCATAATAACACCTGAGATCCGCGTCTTACTCTGCGAATCCTCATTTGACTCGGTCAGTAAACTTTGCCCTTGAGCGGTTGTAATTAGCCCCATGAGGGTAAACAAGAGAATGTAGTTATTCTTTATACTAAGCATCATAACTCCGAGACGTCACCTTGCACTTATTGAACTTTCAACATACTTGAAGTTGGCAGTTTTTTATTTAGAGGCTCGTTAAATTCAGGCAGATAACGCACCACTAGATTGGCACTGTCTTTAAGAAAGTCTATCTGCGTTATTTTAACGTCAATCACATTTAAACCCGTGCGCTTCTTTAAATCGCTCAACAATTCTGGATAATTTTCTGGTGTGATATTTTCAATTTTTTCATATTGAACAAACTGCTCCAGCAAAACACCCCTAGATACCAATCGCTCACACAACATAGCAAACAGAACAAACACACCGTGTAATAATCCTAATTCTAAAAAGCTGGCGGTACTGACGGCCGATAATAGCGAAATCGCAATCACCATAAAAAGGTAAGTCATTTCTCTAACAGAAATAGATTCTGTGCGATAACGCAACATAGAGAAAACAGCAAACAAACCAAAAGCAAACCCCATGGATATATCCACCGAGTGCAACAAATTAGTGACACTAAAGACACCGACAGCAAATAGAATAAAGGAAGTTGCATGTTCTTTATTCCCTCCCTCCCGAGAAAAGAAGCCACGCATATAACAACCTAAAACTAACAAAGAAATTGAAAATGTATTAAGAATCAATTTAAACAGAAAATCTGAATCCAGCGTGGTAAACATGGGCGAATCCTAGTATTAGGTGAAAAATGGATATGGGATCAATGAAACTTTTTTATTAGTCGCAACAATGGTTTAAAACTATTTCTTTTGAGTGAGGGCGTAATCAATGCACACCCCATGCAATATTTACTAAATTTACTGGCGCGAATACCCAAGCGAGCCATCTCTAGTGCAAACGGTGATGTTAAATCATGTTTAAACTGCTTAAGCTCAGCTATGAAAAACTGTGGAAGCTCAACCTGCCGCGCTCCATCTATAGACCGAAACATTAATCCAAGATCTAGGGTCAAGCGCTCACCGCAGGTTTCATTTGCCAAAGCAATTCTCTGGTAACTTCCCCACTGGGAGGCCTCTAGACCTGAAAATTTATTAGACAAAGCCTCACTTAAAAATGTTTGCTGAGGCACTCCTTTTACACAGGCTTTGTCAGACGCAATTCGAGTTTTTAAAGTTCGCCCTTTATTATTTTTAAATTTCACTTCCAGAAACCCCTTCTCACTGTCTACATACTTTCTGTGACGAACTTTATAGCGATTTAGTCGCCCATGATGGTGCGCATGGTAAAAGTCCAGATCTGGTGTATCGAAATAAGTATTTTGATAAGTAAAAAGACGCTTACCATTAATTTCAAGCGCACTATAGTGGGGTAATAGGCCAGGCAACAAAGATTCTAACTTTTCAATGGGAATGAGATATTTGGTGTCTACCCTATCCATTAAGTTGGCATTTTTTAGGTCATTCAATCCATGGGGCGTAAATTGCTTAAGCGCTAAAACCGCCTGCTGAGTCATGAGAGGATTAGGACCCCCTAAGCAATCATTAACAGCTTCAGGGTAAGGTTCATGGGCCAATTGTAAATTCACAGAATTTTTCTGGTTTTGCATATTTCTCAGCCTTGATACTCAATTAAGAGAATAAACAATAAGTATTATCTACTTTAATATGACCTCTCAACCCAAGATGGATTAAGAGGCCAGTTATATCTGTTTAAGAATTAACATTATTTATTCGGGCTTAAGTTTAAGGTGGGCCACCAGGGCCACTAGGCATGTCAGCATCAGTACAATAGCCACTACCATCACCACTGGAGGCCGCACTGCCATTTAACTGCTGCTGTACGTTGTCGGCTCGATCCATGGCAAAACTGAGCAGTTCCACTAGACCAGATTCAAACTGGCTATAACTATAAAAAGCGCTAGGGTCATTGGCAACCGAAGTTGATATGAGTATTTCAAAGGCGTTTATTTCCTCAGAAATAACAGCGGGATCAAGTCCACCTGCATTAATTAATGCAGATATATATGCATGATACGTTTCCAAATTTTCATCACTGGATAACAGTGCTGCAATGAGCGGGCGTTCTGACAATGCTCCTTGAGTTGGTTCATCAATATATAACTCGGTCACATCACCACACCCCATGGTAAAGGTGCCAAAAGATTCATTAAAATCCCAAGGGATGATTGAAAACAAACCATCTTGTTCGTACAGATAATAATTATGAGACAGTGTCCCTTGGTAACTGTCTAGGTTACTCATTACCGTGGAGGCGGCTAAATAACGCAACATAGCGTCACTGTCTAATACGCTGTCGTAATCGCTGCCGTTGTTAATTTCATATAAAAAACTCATAAGCGCAGTATTTTCAGTGGTATCTTCATTGGTTTTTAATTCCACTGCTGTGTAACTGGCATAAGCGGCGTCAATCCAAACCAAATCATGGCCAACTAAACCTTCGTTATCTGCATCGTCTGGCTTATACAAATCTCCGTTTGAATTACTAAAGTTGTCTTCGAGAAATTCATCATTCACTTGTTCCACCATGGTATATAAACCATGTAGTTCGTCATTAATGTATAAATTCACAAATGAAGTTCTTGGTGCGGCCAGACCCAGCTCGCGCATCACATTATAGGAAATGGTTTCTCGCATGTAGGAGGGGTCGTTATAATTATTGTTAAAATTTAACTTTTTCATATTTAACAATTTCTGACCCGATATGTATTCGTTCGTATCGATTTTGAAACTAAAACGGCTATAACCGGTACTGCCTTCTTGAATAGTCGCCACATGAGACAGGGTTGAATTCCCTTTTGTTCTAAAGGCAATATTTTCAAGAGTGACGTTTTTATACGTTACGCTAGCGGTGTGATCTTCTTTGTCTTCTGCATTATCTATAATGTCCTGCCAATCATCATCGGCCAGAGTAATGTAAATGCTTTCAACGCTGTCAGTTTCAAAAACCGTTACATCGGTATTTGTTGTGCCCTGACTCACACTTAGTGTATGGGCAGACCAATCACCATCTGGGTAGGCGCCATAGCTGTAGCCCTGAGGTGCGTCACTGTCGTCCCACTCAACATAATCAACGGTGACGCGATCCAACTCCAAAGTTAAGCTGTCACTGGATCCCAATTTAAAAGGCACATAGTTAACACCTGGGTCTGTTTCAGTGGCATAAATAACCGCAAACTCACCAGGCTCCAAACTCACATCTGGCAATGCCAGCGCTTCAAGATCATCGGTGTCATCCACCACAGTGTAATCACTAAGGTTAAGCGCTTGCGTACCTGAATTATAAAGTTCAAACCAATCATCACCATCGTCTACGTCTTTACTGACAACTTCATTAATCACCAATGGACCTCGGCTAGCTTGAACGTTACCACTAGCACGGGTGGGGCTAAGAGTCTGTAGCGTCCCTATTCCATCATTGTATCGACCATAACTAAATCCCGTTAGTGCTTCTCCTTTATCCCATTCGATAATATCCACTAGCTCATTACCGTTATATAAACTAACACTATCACTGGAGCCCAGTTTAAAGGCCACATATAAATCATCTTCTTGCGTGGTTATATCGTCTTCATCAATGGCTCTAATGACCACAAATTCCCCGGCCGTTATTGTCATGTCCGGCAAACTTTTCAATTCACCTTCTTCGTCATCATCAATAAGGGTGTAGTCACTTAAATTTATACTGCCCTGCGTGACATACAGTTCAATCCAGTCATCACCGCCAGCACTGTCTTTAGCCACAATTTCATTAATAACCAGGCTATTGCCCTCGGTCACAGTACTGGTGTCAGAACTATCATCGGTAATACTTGAACTACTACCACCGCAACCACTCATGAATAGAGCGGTTGCAGCCAATGGCCATAACGCTTTTTTGTATTGTACAAGTGAACATAACGGTCTTTTAAAAGGGATTGGCACCATACACCTCAACACTCTATTTATTATTTAGTGTTAAGAATAATGTGCAAAGGTGCAGCAATATTGGGGGAAATGTGCAAGAAAAGTGGATAAAGCTACTGGATGTAAAAACACAAAGCCAAAATTGACGCAGCTCAATCCCAATTCAGGTAACTGTGTTTCTTTACCCTTACTGCAAATTTTAGGCATCTTTTTAAAATAAGTTTATATCCAAATAATGCGTTTTTATATTTCTCACTCAAAGGTTTTAAAAATGAAAAATCAAAAAATTAATAGATACCTACTCGGGGCAAGCTTGGGTGCTTTATTGTCTGCTTGCGGAGCTTCTTCCACCTCGCAAGATACTCAATCATTAACTGAAGAGACAGATACAGTGGAAGTATCTGATGACTCAGAGTCTCAGGAAACCGATAGCCCAAATTTAACTTTCACAATTGTCGATACCAATCAAAGCCTCTGTTATGGCTCTGGTTCCGGCGCGATGACCAACTGCACCAGTACCGGCCATGATGCCGATTATTCTGGGCACCAACCAGATTACACCGTAAGTGAAGACGGCCTCACGGTTACTGATAACGTGACGACACTTATTTGGACACAAGGTAGTGATATTAATGAGGACGGAGAAGTCAATTACGATGACAAGCTCTATCAATATGAAGCAGTGGAATATTGCCAGAACCTATCTTTGTCCGATCGCACAGATTGGCGCTTACCCAATATAAAAGAAGCCTACTCACTCATTTTGTTTAGTGGCCAGGATGCCAGCAGTTATCAAGGGAGCGACACCAGCTCCCTTGTTCTTTTTTTGGATGAAAAATTTGACCGCGCCTTTGGTGACCTTGAGGCCACACAAACCAGCAATGGCTTCAGCCCTGCTGAGGGAGTCGACCGTATAATAGATGCTCAATATGCTTCTACTTCTCTGTATGTATCCACCACCATGAATAACGATGCCACTATGTTTGGGGTTAACTATGTGGACGGGCGCATTAAAGGTTACCCCACTGCCATAAAAGAATTTTACGTGCGTTGTGTCACCAGTAATGAACAATATGGCATCAACTTATTTTCCGATAATAATAACGAGACCATCAGCGATGAAGCCACCGGATTAATGTGGCAACAAAATGATAACGTGTCCACCGACTGGGACAACGCCATAAACCAATGTGAAAATGACAACACCGCCAGCCATACAGATTGGCGTTTGCCCAATGCGAAAGAATTGCAAAGCATCGTTGACTACTCAAGGTCGCCGGATACGGACAATGCAGCCGCCATGGACCCTATTTTTAACGCCGCCTCATTTAACAACGAAGAAAATATTATAGATTGGGGTTACTACTGGGCATCTACCACTCACGTTGACAATGATGGAGATGGCAGCAATGCCACATACGTATCCTTCGGCCGAGCACTGGGCTACATGAACAACAGTATTTTAGATGTACATGGTGCGGGCTCTCAACGCAGTAACGACAAGTTAGATGTTGCAAGCGAGCCGGGAGCCAGTTCAGCTACAGATGCCAATGGCCTATTTTTTTACAAGGGGCCGCAAGGAGATGTTTTGCGTGAAAATAATATGGTGAGGTGTGTGCGAAATATTTAACCCTCCCCATTAATAAAGCCGCCTTTTAAGTTTATTAAAAGGCGGCTTTATTTTTAGCTGTCTGTTATTTAAATTTGGCTAAATCTAAAAAGTGACAGTGAATTTCTCCCAAGACCCTATGGCACTGCGATTAGCATTGGCATCGCCATTGCTCTCAGCCACCACATATTTATTATGAACCCCTTTTAAAGAAACACTGTCGCCCGTTGCTAAGCAACCACTACCATCTGTATGGTTGCTTAGGGTAAATTTCTCCCAAGAATTAATGGCGCTAGCCTGTGCTCCCAAGCTCCCATTGCTATCAGCACGAAGGTAATAACCCCCTTGTGTGCTAATGGCCACCTGATCACCCGATTGAATACAATTTAAATCATTTTGTGAATATAAAAGATTTAAAGTGAAACGCTCCCAACTGCCAATAGCACTACGATTAGCATTCACTTCCTTGTTACCATTGCCCTCTGCCACTAAGTACTTGTTATGGGCACCTTTAAACGCCACATCATATAAGTTGTGATCGCTATTATAGTATTTATTGCTCCAAGAAATTTCCGCATATTGCGGGCTATGATCGCTGATACCGCCATCGCTGAAAGTTTCCTGATTCAATACCGACAAATCAAACTGATCACTGCCACGCAAACCAATTAAGTCAATCTTGCTACCACACGTGCTGTAGTCTTTTTCGGCATCCAATTCAATACAGGCGAAACTTAATCCAGTTTTCCCCATGAAGTCTTCATACTGACCTGCCTGCTCTTCATTGCTAAAGCGCATGTTGAAATCCCCAAGCATAATAATAGGGTTGTTGGCCGAGTAATAATTCATGTGTTCGGCAATTTGGTCCATATTTGAACCATTCACATTGGCATCTCCGCCGGTATTGTGATGTAGGTTATAAACATGCACGACTAGGTCTCGAGTAATATTTACCTTAGTCATGGTAAAACCTTTTTCGGTTTGGCAATCTGGACTGTCGTATTTTCCTTCAAACAACTCCAATATGGTGCCCTTGCATTCATTAAATTGAATGCGATCCACATCATAAGAATCAAACGGATAACCCGACACCGTTAACAATCCATCGCCAAAGGACAATAAACCACCGGCAAAGTGATCCGTACGATAGCCATAATTTTCTTGAGTTAAATTAGATATGAGCTCAGAGTGGTTAATCCAGTTTTCCTGAATACCCACAATATCTACATCCCATTCATTAATTAAGCTGCTCACTTGTTTCATTTGTGAAGATGATATGCCGCCAATTACTTCAGGAAAACCGTGCACGTTATAAGTCATAACATCAAACATACCACTGGCAGGCGCTTCCTCTGTTGGGGCAATAAAATAAGTGGAGTCTGATTCAATATAGCCATGTTGCGACATAGTGCCTTCAATTACGGTTAGATATTCAGCGTAACCCACCACGGTTTCTACAGCGTCCTCTATTGGATCAATAATGGTATCGTCAATCCAGTCGATGGCGTCCTCTATAGGGTCGACTATATTGTCATCCACCCAGTTTCCTATATCGCCCCATATCCCGGCATGAGCGCCACTTGATAGCATTAAGCCCGAAGCCATTACCCCGGCCAGTATTGTTTTTTTATTACGCATAGCTGTCCCCAATTCCTAATTTTTGTAATTTATATGCAGCCACAGCTGCTGGAATATTGTTAAGTAAAATAAAGCGCTTCATAAATTCTGTGTAAAACGTTACCAAAGCACTCTGTATAACTAAGCATATAAATTTAATTTAAAAATGTGACTTTTGGCCAAGTCTTTAACCGTTTCATTTTTCTATCACGAAATCGGTCAAAAAGGGATTTTGCATGCCATCGTTCTTTTATTTGTAATAATTAACGTTTGAATTGTTAGCCGTTAAAAATTCAGTTCTAATACTTTATCCTTAAGCCATGCGTTTCTATTAATTACCGATTCGCAGTCAGGCCGCCGCTACAACCGCTACAACCGCTACAATTTTAACGCCACGCATACCAAGTATCGGGTCGATTCTCTTTAAAGGGCCAAGGAATTAAGGCGATAACTTTCATTTCATGTTAATCAATGCGTTGTACGAAAGAATTAAAATCAACTTCAAGGATTGAGCAAAAACATGAACTATGAAGTTGCTTCACTGGTATTTCATGCCATGTCGCGTCTATAAATCTAAATTGATGCCTGCTTTATTTGATGAATAAGATACTGGAGATCAATCACAAATTTTAATAATTTTGTAACAATTATTTTTTATGGTCTATGGTGAATGAGATAGATTTTATAAAGTTGAATCATTAATTGGAAAAAGGATTTTCAACATGAATGGCCTAGCAAATAACTTTGATGGTTTTTCTCATGAAAATGCGGCGTTATTAGTAGATGGCGCACACAACCCACAGATAATGACTGGTTTTTTCCAGCAAGATCAATTGCATTTTCAAACCCATCTCTATAAAGGTCAGGATTATCAATGGAGCGCGACCCAGTATGATGAGCATCCAGACTTCATGCTCAGTTGTGAGCCTGGCAATATTTGGGTGCAAGTAGAGCTAAGCCTACAAGATAAAACTCACCACCACGGCTATTTAAACTACAACAAGCTACATCCTTTCAGCAAAGACACCGCCATTAAGGTACTAACAGCCATTGTTGATAACGGCTATTTAGATAAGTATTTTCAAAGGGAAATGAAACTGGTATTTACCCAGCAGGGAAACTTAATAGAGGTTTAATTGAAAGGTTGGATGCGAATAGAATGGTTTCATACTCGCATCCTTTGAAGGACAGTGATAAAAATCAACGCCACAACGGCTATTGAATTGGGTACAACACTTTGTCCTGATAGCCAGTGATAATTTCAATGTGCCCAGTCAGCGCTTTATCCAAATTCATGTCCCCGGTATCAACCAATAAAGGCCGCCCGGCCAACTGAGTCAACTTACCTTTGGTGCACAAGATCATTAGATTTTTACGGCCCACTTTTTTAATGACCTCACTACTTAACTGCTGATTTCCGCGACCAAACACATGCCCTTGCCCGCCAATAACACTAACGATAATACGCGCTACATCATGTTGCCCAAGCAAGGCTAGTATGTCTCTTTCAGATAAATCACTTTGCAATAGTTCGCTATTTAACACGGCGTCCACACCCAACAGAGTGTTATCCAACTGCAGGTACTCCATTAGAAAGGCAGTGGTTTTACCTGAGCCCACTAAATACAAAACATCTTCTTCCATTTCGCCGGATAAAAAAGCGGCCATATCTTCTAGTACTAAGTCTTCTTGCTCCATGCCCCCTTGTTTAACCGATTGCACAAAGTTGCCGGCTTCGGGTACCAACATTTCCCCATACATGCGGGTTCTTACTTGGTTATTTCGGAAGGCCTCTTCATCTATGTCTTTCACATCCTGACTTTTTAAATCAACTACATCCCCTGCCACCAACATTTTAACAACCTCACCCGCTGCCAGAGGCGTTACGCCATAAACGCCGCTGTGAATCTTCACTCCAGCCGGGATACCCAATACCGGTATCTCGTCTTCCAATACTGAACAAATATCGCGAGCGGTACCGTCACCACCAGCAAATAGCAGTAAATCGACTCCTAAGTCTTTTAGCATCAGTGCCGCTTTTTGCGTGTTTTGCGCATTACTGGGAATCAATAGGGGCAAGTCAATTATCTGGCAAGGCCAACCAATGGCCTCCATAGTGTTAGCCCCCATGTCAGCAGGACAGGTTATCACCTGAATTTGATCCTTAAGCTGCTCTAAAACACTAAAGGCGTGTTGGGTACGAAGCCCAGCCTTCGGGATAGCCCCTTGAGCCAGAGCTTGCTCAGCCACGCCGTCACTGCCTTTCAAAGCAACGCTGCCCCCTAGGCCCGCAAGGGGATTTACAATTAAACCCAGTCGAAACATTAATACTTGCCCTTACATCAAAACACCTAGGTAACAAACTTGTGTTACCTGAATTGGCACATAATTTTAAAAGCAGCATGATAACCAAAGCCTAAGTTAGGTGCACTTGGTATTGAAATTACCTTTTAGAATAAGAAGTACAAAAACGCACTGTAACTGTGCAATCACTACCCTTTTCGTTTGCAAATCGTTACAAAAAAACACCCTTTATTAAGCTTCTATTCGGTATATTAAACCCAACAATAAATCTAAATATGTATATACGTAGGGAGTCACCCGTGGGAACTGAACATAAAAAAGCGCTGGTCATTATTTTTTCACTCCTTTTTACGTGCCTGGTAGTAGCAACCGTTTTTATTACAGTTGAACTCCAGCATTTGGGCATTGCCAGCATATTAATGGTGGCGGGGGTCATTTTGGCCATGGATATATTTTGGGTATTACGTTCAAAAAACAACATGGAACCCCTTTAAAAGCACACCACATTAGAAGCCAGCCTCGCTTTTATAGGCTTCCACTGTCTTTACTGGCCCAATTTATAATTGAGCCAGTTGCTTTTTAAGCCAACACACCACCCTGATAGTCTTTAATGGCTTGGTCAATTTCCTCCATAGTATTCATCACAAAAGGCCCATAATTGGCCACCGGCTCCTTATGAGGCAAACCATGCAAAATCAGAGCTTTGGCCCCTGACTGTGTAGTTAAATGCAATTCCCCATCGCCATCAAATAAAGCCGTTTGCTGCGCCTTAATGACTTTATCGGCTTTAAGTTGCCCTTCGTACACCACCACCACTACCTGGTGCCCTGCAGGAATAATCTGTTTGAATTCACCACCTGCTACCAGCTCTAAATCTAAATACGCGCTTTGCGCCTCTAATTTATCAAGGGGACCATGGTAGGGTTTACCATCTAAGACCCAATTGCCCGCAATCACATGGGCTAGGTAGCCCTCATTATTAACATGGGGAATCTCGCCGCTAGGCACATCCCGATACTGGGGTTTGTTCATCTTATTTTTGCTATTCAAGTTTATCCATAGCTGAAAGCCATGCATTTTGTCGTGCTCTTTTAAGGGCATTTCACCATGAATGACCCCACGACCTGCACTCATCCATTGAGCTCCACCGCTTAACACTTGCCCAACATTGCCCATATTATCTTCATGCCGAATCCCTCCTACCCGCATGTAAGTGAGGGTTTCAATACCGCGGTGGGGATGTGGTGGGAACCCGGCAATGAAGTCATCTGGGTCATCACTGCGAATTTCATCAAGCAGCAAAAACGGGTCAGCCAGGGTTTTATGAACCAGACTGTGGCGTTTAATTTTAACCCCTGCCCCATCCATGGCGTCTTGAGCATTTAGAATTGTTTGAACCTTAATCATGTGTGCCTCCTTTGTACTAAATATCGGTATTGAATAAAACCAGTATAAGAGTCTAAATTTTTCAAAGGCGGCATTTTTTAACGGGTAAAGATCGAAAAATTTGATGGATAGCTCAAACAAAAAAAGCCCAGTTTATAGAATCATAAACTGGGCTTTTTTTAACGCTTAAACAGATTTTAGAAAACTAACTGGCTGCGTAATTGAACCAGTTTTACTTCTTCTTCAGTATTATTATTAAGTGTTGCTTTGCTATTAATTAAGTTCATAGCAAAACGAATATTTTTATTTGGGTAGAAGTTTAGGCCCAAAGTAGACGTTTCCATTTCACCAGACCGAGAAGCTGTGGAATCAGATAAGTCCATTTCTTCATATCGTGCCGCTACTTCCCAGCTATTCTTCATACTTGTAGGAGCATCAAAAATACCACCATCTACATAATAACTGCGAGACTCGCCAGTTAGGAAGTAACTTACCTGACCGTATGTAGCTGTATATTTTTCATCGTCTGTGCCGTTTGCATCGACTTCAACTACAACGTGCTCAGCTTGGGTCGAAAGAGGGCCCGACATGAATGCTAGTTCTACGCCATAGGTCGAACGCGCATCAGCACTGTCTACATAAGATTTAACAAGTTTATTGCCACCATCTACTTTACTGCCTGGGCGAGCGCCGGCTGCATAGTAGTAACCATTTAGATCTTCATAAGCAGCAGTGAAACCCAGGTGAACCGCATTACCAGTTTCATGCACAGGGGAAAGGGTTAGGCGTGCTGCGTAAGTGGCAGTATCATCAGCTGGAATAACATCTCCGTCTTCGTCTTTTCCAGCGATGTCATCATTATTCATGTTGTCGCCAGTTACAGATGTGTAAAAAGAGTAGTTGTCACCTGCACGTTGAAAGCCTAAGCCAAGCTCACGGGCTGCTGCAAAGTTATCAACTACTGCACGCTCAATGAACGTGGTCCATTTAGAACTGGTGTAGCTGTCTAAGAACATGGCTGGAGCAGCTTGACCAATTAGAATATCACCGGCCTCCGACCCAGTGTATTTAATGTACAAGTCTTTCATGTCGCTATCAGCAAAGTCGTATTGAACTTTATATTTCCAATCTGAACCTACATTGCCTTTCACATATAAACGAGCACGACGAACGTCAGTGCCATCACTGAAATTATCTAAATCATCTTCTTCATCAAACTTTACAAAATCAAACTGGGCACGACCACCCATTTGGAATTTGCTGTCACCCTTAGTGACTTTTAAACCACCACTACCCAGGGAAATATTAATTAAGTCTTCGGCCATGGCCGGAGTGACCGCTACACTAGATACTACAGCCAATGACAATAGGTTTCTTTTCATATTAGTTTTTATATTGATTTTCATTATCGCTCTCCACATGAAATTATTGTTTGTATTTCTCAATCCATGAGAGACAGACAAAATTTAAAACAAGCAAACATCACCCACAGTAAAAACAACTACCCTGAGTGAGTATATTTAAATTTAATCCGTTTTATTTTTTACATCGAACTGCATTTCGAATAAAATGCAGTAGCAAAAATGTTTAAAAATTAGTTTAGTATTTAGACTGATACTCGGCGATCAAATCGACATCATCATTTACCGCACCTATTGCTCCCCAAAGCGCTTCTCGTTTGTCTAACGTCATATCAGAGGCTCTGGAAATGGCCAGAAAGTAATCCTTCGATTTATAAGTTTTCGCCTGAACCTTCAGCTTTCCTCTAAAGGCAGGGCTTGCCATGTATTTTTTAGCAACTGAACGTAAAGTCACAACCGAACCCTTGCCGGACGATACCATTTTCATCAGGGTTACTTCATCTCCACGAGAAGACTTGTCGTCTACTTCTATACCGCCTTTACGTAAGTCGTCAGCCACGGAATAGCCACGAGGCACGCGTACTGGCTGGGGTAAATCTTTCACATCACCGTTAAAGATATAACTACTGCCCACTGTATTAACCACAACATAATCGGCAGAACTTAAACGGGTAGGTGCAATTTTACTATTATCGGCATTGAGTGGATAAAACAAAAACTCAGCGCGTTTTGCTTTATAAGAAGCGCCTAAAATACCGTCCACTGATCCAGTCTCAACTGCTCGCAAACATTTTTTCCAATCCATGGGGCGAATACTCACACGCCAATCCAATCGATCAGCGGCATCTTTTACAATATCAACATACAAACCATCTGGCTTGTAAGAATTGATGAAAACAAATGGATACCAGTAAGAGCGATCCGTACACAACACAACACGTTCGCGCTTTGCTAAAGCAGAAAATGAAAAAGATAATAAACAAATAGTAACGGTCAAAAGTATTGTGATTTTTTTCATTTTATTACTTCCGAAAACTTTTAAAATATGTAGCAAACAGCAAAATAAAAAATCCATTTCTTATGCCCCGCGGCATAATAATCATGTCAAAAATAAAATCAATGTTAATTTAGGTCTACGAGGAATTATTTTATTTTTAGGCTGTCGGCTAGGTTACATTTCAAAAAACAAATTAGTGAACTGGATCACAAATCCCAATTTAAGACGTTTCTCTTTAACTTTTTTTGAAAATTATTTTTAATTTTTATTAAAACTTTTTATTTTAAATTTTTTGATTAGTTTTAAACCTATAAAGGTAATAAATTTCTCCAAAATGAACAAAAATGGGTATTGTTTAAAAAAATAAAGTCCTATATTAGAGACCTGCCTATTTAGTATACGATTCCCTGCCACTCTCATGTAAAAGTAATAGTTTTTATTTTTTTAATAACCAAAATCACATTCACCTCCTTGACTTTTTAAACACTCAAACCGTACCCTGCCGCGCCTCCTCAACTCCGAGGTATTTGTAAAAGGAAAAAGATGTGGCAGTAAATAAAATTTTAAAGTTGTGTGTTGCAGTGGCCACTGCATCCGCATTAACCGCTTGTATTGATTGGAGTGACGAAAATACGCCGCTCCCTCCTGGCGATGTTAAAAACATAATCATGATGATTGGTGATGGCATGGGCCCACAGCAAGTGGGCATGCTTCAGGAATACGCAAAACGTGCGCCTAATTCAATCTATCAAGACAGAACAACTGCCTTAGAAAAATTCAGCTACAAGGGTGTAGTGGGTTTATCTTCTACCGGCCCTGAAGCCAGCATCGTTGTAGACTCTGCTTGTTCCGCTTCTCAATTGGCGACAGGCATGTCTTCTGGTAGCGAAATGATTGGCTTGGATTACGTAGGCAACCCTGTAGAAACCATTCTTGAAAAAGCTAAAAAGATGGGCAAAGCCACTGGTTTGATTTCGGATACCCGAATCACTCACGCCACTCCGGCTTCATTTGCTGCTCACCAAGCGCACAGATCAATGGAAAATGAAATTGCATCTGACATGTTAGCCAACTCAGTTGACGTAATGTTGTCTGGTGGTTTGCGTTACTGGATTCCTTCTTCTGTGAATTCTGATGCCGATGTTAAGCAAGCCGTAACCGATTTGGTTAACGAACCAAGCATTAAAATTAAATCTAAGCGTGGCGATGATCGCAACCTACTAACCGAAGCACAAAGCGACGGGTACCAATTAGCGTTTAACCTAGATCAAATGAACAGCGCCAATGGCGACAAACTATTAGGTTTGTTTCATTACTCTGCCATGATGGACGGCATTGCTTACACAGCGTCTAAAGACGATGAAAGCCGTACTCAGCCAAGCTTGAAAGAAATGACCATTAAGGCTTTGGATATTCTTGCTAAAGACCCAGACGGTTTCTTCTTGATGATAGAAGGCGGTCAAATTGATTGGGCTGCTCACTACAACGATGCAGGTACTATGCTTCATGAGTTGTTGAAGTTTGACGAAAGTATTGAAGCCGTTTACGAATGGGTTCAGGGCCGTAACGATACATTAGTTGTGATCACAGCCGATCACGAAACCGGCGGCTTTGGTTTCAGTTATTCACGTAAAGATATTCCTGAGCCTACCGCTCTTGAAGGTGAAGCCTTTACTGACCGTGACTACCAGCCTAACTACAACTTCGGGCCACTGGAAATTCTAGACAAGCTATATGCCCAGTCTATGAGTTTTGAAAACATGTGGTATGAAGCCGGTGGTGACTTGTACCAGACTCGTCCAACTGCAGCAGACATCATGGCTGTCGTGAATGCGAACAGCGAGTTCAAGATTACCATTGAACAAGCCGAAGAGATTGTGGCCCGCGAAGAAAACAAGTATCAAGATACTGAACACCAGTACCTGTATGATCCTGAATACCCGAACTTTGAAGATTTTGAAGAGTTCTACGTATACGGCGAATACGACCACCTTGATTTAATTGGCCGTAAAGTAGCCGCCGATCAAAACATTGTTTGGGGTACCGGTACACACACTCACACACCTGTTGCTGTCATTGCATACGGTCCTGTGAACGTGATTAAGAACTACACCAACTTGATGCACCACACAGATGTAGGTAAGTTGACCATTCAAGCGCTTGAGCAAAAGCTTTAAGTAACCACTTTTAAGCACAAGTGTATTCGCAGCAATGTTGATTGCTGCGAGTAATTTATGAAAGCATCAAGGATGATGCTTTTAATGTGTTAATTGAATTTGTTCTCTTCCGAAAATTGCTTGCAACAAAATTACAAAAACAGCAGACAATAACAATTTAGCAGCAAGCATCAATATTAGTCTGTCACCAGCAAGGCAAATCCACCCAGTTGTGAAATCATTTCAACCACCAAAAAATGATCACAATCATCCAACAAAGCGGCTGCCGAGATAGACATACTTTGCACCGAGCGCTCGCTTTCCTCGTCCCCTACCCTCAGCTCCTCAAGTAACTGCCCCACTAAGACGTTTAAATACTCACCTAATACATCCCTAGCAAGTTCAATCTCCACATCGTGTTTGTCCAAACCCACAAATATGCTGGCAATGTTAATTAGGGTTTCATCATCGCAGGCCAACGCTATCTTGAAGGATTCATCCCCACTAATGACCATATGGGAAGTATTGGTAAAGGCCGTCTCTTTAGCGTAATCATCTATCAAATTTTTAACATGGCAGCGCGAATGCAATATCCGCATAAAAAGTGAATCGCAGATGCCTATGCCCGTATTCAAGATTTCCTTCAAAGGATGGTGAGCAATATTCATTTCTAAATATTTAATGGCACTTTCGCAATCCGTTTGGTGTTGACGCAACTGTAAGTTCAGTGCCTCTTTGCTCAGTACACCCCTTTCAACTAGCAGCTCGCCAATGCGTTTATTACGAGTTTTTTGAATATTTAGTAATTGTTCAATTTGCTGCTCCGTGAGCAAGCCTTGCTCGATAGCAATATCCCCGAAGCACTTATTTTGAATCGCTTGCCTTTTATTAATACCCTCGGCCTGGCTTACATTCAACATACCCTGCTCTATTGCCAACTGTCCCAGTAAGATATTAGTAGAGCGTTGTAACGCCAACGCAGAGAAAAATTGTGTTTCACTGGCAGCCCCGTTAGCGATCAGGAATTGTCCGAATAAATTGGCTTTCATTTGCCCTCCGCCCTTAGTCAGCCACGGGCATTAGAATAATCTGGCCTTCTCCATAGCCCTCTACACTTATCGTCAGGTCTAAACGCTTATCACTGGAACTGGAACCCAATTTATCCAAGCGATCGAAGGGTTTAGGAATCAAATGAACACCTTTTAAATCTAAATCTTGCTCCGAGGAAGGATCATAAAACAATGCACTGATCATCTTTAGGAGGCGCTTATTGTTATCCAGCAAGCGCTTATCTAAGGATTTATTTTTAATGGCTGTTACCACATCGCTGGTCGGGGCATTATCAAACGCACACCCCAGAATAACTGCCGCTCTAATATCTAAAATACAAAGCGCCTTAATGACGTCTTTTTCCCTGTCATTAAACAGCGCCATAACATAAGGCAAATACTGGTAATCGATTTGGCTTTCAGGGGCTTTTTTTACATTCACAGACTTTAAGGTAAAACCATCGAGTATCTTTCTCAGGGAAGGGATACTAGGTAGTTTAAGCTCATAACGTGTATTGTCCTGGGCACTGTCGTAATTCGTGAGCAGAGCCTCACCCTCTACCGACCCTTGCACTATAGGCAGGATCACCTCCTGAAACTTCTGCAGGTCAAAGGGCTTATGCAACACAAATAGCGCACCGGCTTGTCTGGCTTCCAATACTCGCTTGGGGTTTGTTTCGGCGGTGACCAGACCTACCTTAAGGTCCAGCATCTGGCTTTTGATTTCGTTCAGTAGTTCAAGGCCAGACATATTTGGCATATGCCAATCGGTTATAACAAGGTCAGGTTCCCAGTCTCGAATGATATCCAATGCCTGCAAGCCATCGCTTGCCATCTTGAATTCATTATCCCGATAGCCGGCCTTTTCCAAAGTGCGACGCACTATGGTTTGCATGGCTAGACTGTCATCAACGATCAAAAACTTCATATAAAGGCAAAATCAGTTACTTAGACTTAAATTAAGTATAGAAGGAAGTTTAGAATATAGAGGGTTTTTCCACCTGAGCGATGACATCCCATGACCACAGAGTACATGATCATACTGGAGCTATTAACTGTTCTGATTATCATTACGTTAGTCAGCGTGGTGCTGTGGCGTGATAAAAATAGCCTTATCATCAAATTAACCTTGATCAATGAAGCGCTGCTAGAACAGATAGAGGCTCTACAAGCTCAAATAAATGAGCACAAGGAGGCTGAAGAGAGCATTTCCAAAGGCTTTAATGAGGTATCCAACGACATAGACCAATGTTTGAGCCACGTTCTTGATGATTCAGAGCAAAATTGGATGCAGATGGAATATTTGCTTGGCGAGCAAGATAGCTTGGTCAACGACCTACAGGGTCAACTGGAGTCATCCGATGAGTTGGACATAAAACATCTTGAAAAAGAGTTAAAGGCCTTAAAGAAGTTGTTTGAGACCTCCAAAAGAAAAGTCTTAATCCAAAAGAATGAAATAAAAACGTCCAAACGAAGTATTAAAAATTTGAAAAAGAAAGTTGCCGACCTGTCCAAGAGAGTACTTAACATGAGCGGGCTAGAGATTCGCGAAAAACGTTTATTACGCGACAAGGCCAAACTCAAGGCGAAATTTGATGAAGTAAAAATGAAATATGAAAACAAATTAATTTCAAACAAAAAACAAGAGCTAGAGTTAAAAACTAGCTTTCGGGCCGAGGAAGTACAGGCAATAAAAGATGACCTTAAAAACAGCGAAGATACTTTGAGGCGAGCTCTCAATGAAAATAAATTTCTTGAGCAGGAATATCTATCACTGGATAAAACTAGCTTAAGCCAAGAAGAGTTAACGATGAAGTTGGATAGAGCACACAGGGAAATTGAACTATTGGAAAATACGGTAATAGATATGGACAATGAATCGAAGAAATAAAATTCAGATGATTTTAAATTCGTATAAATTTATACTGGTAAAAAATTTAGTGTCAAATCCACTGCGACTCTGGACTTACTTAACACCTTTAGGCTTTATGCATTCAATCCTCAGAATTAAATTCCAACATCGTAAGAGGTCTTACGATGTTTATGAAAAGATCCACTCAACTATAAAACACAGCCTACTTAGGGAAACCTAATACCAAATTATTTGGTTTTGGCGGTACGGCAGGAACGGTTATGTATGCAAAGCCTTCTTTTGCATGGCAAGCCATACACTCAGCGCTCGTTTTGGCAATGGATACTTTAAGTGCCTCAAAATTCCTTTTTTCGACAGATTGATAAAGATCTGGAAATACATTTTCACGGAAGTGTTTGATAGCAGGCGCACGCTTGGCTCTGGCATTGGCCACGCGCTTAATCATTTTCTCCATAGAGCGAGCTTGATAGCCTGCAAACTCCCATTTCCCTTGCTGTCCAGCCCAGTATAAACTCTGGTACCGGTACGCTATTTCGGGCATCCAGTGATGAGTACCCGGAGTCACTTTAACCAAGGCTTTAAGCTGCTCTGCTGGGGTACCCGTTACTCGCCAGTCAGGAATATCTTTCTCATATTCCGGGTAATTTGACGCATGCGCTCCCGTGACGACACCAACAATCAGCATTAAAACTACCACTGAACCCAATATACTTGTTTTCATTGTGCTTCCTTTGTTTATTTAGCTGCTCAAACTAATTGATTTACAAAAACAAAAGAATAACTTTTTAAAAACTTTTCAATATTTTACAAAACATTACACCTGATATTTTAACAATTCTAGCAAGCAGTCATTACTAGCTACTACACAGCCCAGCTATTACCAACACTTCCCTTAGGAGGTGATTGATTTATTGCCAGGTAAACAACAGGAAGTTTATTTTGTCATAAACAAATAAGCACCGTTAAATTCTACATTCAACGGTGCTTATTCAGATGTAATAAAGCCTTAGCACACTAAAACTCAGCGTGTCCAGAACCCACACCAATTAAGCCTTGCCCCTCCAATTCCTCACGTATACGAAAAACCTGAGCGGCGCTGGCATTTGGCGGCTCATCAGTCCAGGCGGTGCGCATATAATTAATGAGGTCAGCAATCTGTTCGTCACTTAACTCTTCAAAACTGTCCATGGCATAAAATGCAGTGGTGGCATTGTATTTTTGGCTAGGAATACCGCGCAGCAGTACCGCCACACTGTTATACAAGCTGGGACGATTGATAGTGGCATTGCTTTGCATAGCTGGAGCAATATTGGGTTTACCCTGCCCTTCTAAGCCATGGCAACCCGAGCACATGTTCACATAAGTATTATGGCCAGGGGCCTTTGTATCAGGAATACGGGCAATTATAGGCTTTGACTTCACTGGCACATCGCTATTCAAAAGATAGCTGGTCACGGCATTCATATCACTGTCGTTTAAGCGGCTTAAACTGTGATATACCACCATGGACATCTCACCAAATACAGTGCCTTTTTCGCTATAGCCATTCTTAAAAAGCGATTCTAAATCTGGCTGTGTCCAGCCTTGGGCGACTAGCCTAAGAGGTGTAATGTCACTGGCCTCAAAGCCGGCAATCACATTGCCTTGCATCGCTCGCTCGGCATCCAATTCCATGGTGATATTTCTCGGAGTATGGCATTCGCCACAATGTCCCAATGCATTTACTAAGTAATTGCCACGATTCCAGTTAACACTTTTGCTTGGGTCTTTTTCAAAATCAATATCCTTAGCAAATAAGGCTTTCCAAAATGCCAAGCCAAAACGCAGATTAAACGGAAATCCAATTTCGTTATCGAGGTTTTCCTGATTTACCGCCGGCATACTCATAAAATAAGCAAACAAGGCTTGGGTATCTTCCTCGTTTAGCAATGTATAAGAGGTATACGGCATGGCAGGATAAAGATGACCCACCTGACCCTTGCCTTCGTGCATAGCTTGGCGAAATAGCGCGTAGCTATATTCACCAATACCGGTTTTTTTATGGGGAGTAATATTGGTGCTGTACAACACACCAAAGGGCGTATGCATGGGCAATCCACCCGCAAACGGCATGCCGTTAGGAGCGGTATGACAGGCCACACAGTCACCAGCCACCGCTAGATACTTACCTCTTGCCACTTGCTCAGAATTAAAAGTCTCAGCACTGGCAAACTGTACGCTAAAGAAAAGCAGGGCCAATGAAGTAAATATTTGATTAATAATTTTCATGTGACCTCCTATACCGTTAACCCTGGGGTTTTTAAAATCAATTCTTTCACCGCTTGGTAATATTTAACGTAGCCAGTACAGCGACAAATATTATCTTGCAATGCGTCTTCAACGGTTTTTTCTACCTGGTCTTTAGTGATTGGGTGTTTAGCCAATTTTTCTACTAAAGCAGTGGCTGTATTCACAAAACCCGAAGTACACCAACCACACTGAAAACTGTAATACTCTAAAAACGCTTGTTGCACAGGCGACAATTCACTCACTTCGCCTTGCTCATTTGTTTTAGCGTGACCCTCAACGGTACGCACTTTTTTACCGTCAAAATAACCCGCTCCCGAAATACAACTGCGCTCTACACTGGTGGTGCCGTCGTCATTATCGACCAACACCACACAGGCATGACACACACCTGCACCACAACCAAATTTGGTGCCGGTTAAATTAAGTTTTTCATGTAAAAACTCAATCATCATAGTGTGATCACTGACTTCAACCGGGCCAATTTGGTGGCCGTTGATGTTCATGTTTATAGTTTGACTCATGATTACTTCAACCCCTTAATTTTCTGGGTTTTTAAAACGGAAAAGGCACGGTTAATACTTTGCATGTCGATTACTTTTTTGATCATGACTGCAAGGCCTCTTTCACTTTTTTAGCGGTAATAGGTAAAGACCTAAAACGCACATTGGTGGCTTGGTATACCGCTTCTGCTATGGCCGGCACCACTGGGATCATCACCACCTCGCCAATGCCTTTACTTGGCGTACTTTCATTTAAAGGCTCGAGTAACGTATGGGTATGCTGCCATACACCTACATCTTTACCCTTGGCTAAATCATAACGGTTTAAGTTCCACTGACCCGTGCCTGGCCCTTCTTCCCCTAAAGGCAACTCTTCAAACAAAGCATGACCAATTCCCATGGCCACGCCCCCTTCAATTTGCCCTTCTACTAATTTAGTCACTAACGGTGTACCGCAATCCAACCAAGAATGGGTTTTCACAACCGCTACCTTGCCGGTGCCCTTATTTACAGCCACATCTACGACCGTGGCGCACGGCGCGTAATAAGTCACCATGGCATTGTTCATGGCCGTTGCTGGGTAATTCATTTTTTGACGATTAATTAAATGATAACCTTGGCTCTTCATTAAGTTCTTGCGGCGCTTGCCTGCCCCGTTACCGTATTGCAATGCCAAGCCATCTAGCTCTAGAGTTTCATTATTGCCTAAAATGCTAAATTGCGCATCGGCCCAAGACCAACGATTAAACGCGTGAGTCATAACCCCTGTGACTAAGCCAAGCTCGTGTGCTTTAGCCGCTAACTGGGCTAGAGGTAAAGAAGGCTTACCTGGCAAGGTCAGCATTTCATCTTTCCATTTGGCGTTATCAATATCCTTAAAACTAATGCGCTTGCTGGCCACTTTGATAGTCGAGCCACTCCAAATATGTTGAGCGGCTGGCCACAAACCGTAGCGATACAAAATGCGCGAGGCTCCATGACTAGTATGAGTTTGAAAAAACGATGACATGGATGCGCTTGAAGCCATAGCCACGACAGGCGTCCACTGCGGGTTTTTGGCCATCTCATCTTGGCGAGCCTGAGAGGTAATATAAGGGTTGTCGGTTTGAAATTGTTTTAACGCACCCCAGCTATCCATTTTAGCTAGATTTACTTGGTGCGCAGTAGAGCCCAAGAATTTACCCACCGAAACTGCTTGAGAGGTTTGCGTGCCAGTGCCCATCTCCATAAAGACAATGTCTAATTCTATTTTACCTTCTGGGCTAATGCGCACCGCAGAGCTAGGCGCCGCGGCGCCGGTACCATAATCTTTTGTGGCAATGCCAAAACCGGTACCAAACAACATGTGCGGATTATTTTTTTCAAATTCTTGTTTGCGCGCTTCACGCTGCGTCCACATAGTGTGTTGCTTGGCTTTTTCTAGAATTTCTCCATAACGTAATTCGCCATTAGGAATGGCACCCTGAGTATTACGGAAACCCGTTTTCATGATATTTTTTTCACGAAGTTCAATGGGGTCTATGTCGAGCTTTTCCGAAGCTTCGTTAAGCATCATTTCCATGGAAGCCATGGTTTGCAAGGTACCAAAGCCACGCATAGAACCGCAGTCCACATTATTACTTTGATGTGCGGTGGCTTTAATATCGTTACGAGGTAAATAGTAAATGCCCTGAATGGCACTGGCGCCTACCATAGCAATCGCGCTGCTGAAGTTACTGCGACCGCCTCCGTCTAAATGCATTTCGCTTTGCAAACCCTGCAATTGGCCAGTCTTTTTATCAAAGGCCAGCTTGTTATCCATTTTAAACGGATGACGCTTCAAACCTGCTTGAAATTGCTCAAACCGATCATTGGCTAAATACAGTGGGCGACCTTCTGAAAATAACGCAGCAATGGTGCCGTAATAAGGAAAAATAGAATGGTCTTTGGCACCAAAGGCACCGCCCACATAAGCACTGTGAACCACAATATTTTTAATGGAATGACCCAGTTTACTGTGGGCAAGCACTTCAGCCACCTGCTCTTGATAATCATGAGGAGACTGACTAGTAGCCACTACATGCAAGGTTTTGGTGTCTTTTTCCCAATAGCCGTTAAAGGCTTCGGGCTCCATCATCATAGGGTCTATGCTTTGGGTAGTGTATTGCTCATCTATGATTAGCCAGTCGTCACTGTTGTTTTGCATTTTGCGTTGCACGCCATTGCCGTAATACAAACCACGTTCACTGACACTGCCCGCTTGGTTAGCATCGCCTTTCCAAACTGGCATGCGACGCTGATAGCTTGGGAAAAATAACCCATCTTGCAACGGTGAGTACTTGTCTTTTCCTGTGGCACCTTGTTTACCTTCTTCGCGCACAATTCGCCATGCTGCATAAGGGTTGCTGGTAAACGGTTTAGTGGATTTCCCGTAACGCACCACGTTTTCATTAAACTGAAGCTTTAATTTGGCTTCTTTAAATTGATCAAAGTTTTCAAATAACAAAATAGCAACGGCATGGCCGTAATACTGAGGAGCTGAATTTTTAGCCACCAGCATGTCATTGCCAAAAAATGGTGGAAGCTCTAGTTTTTCATTGGCCAAGTCTTCTGCCAGAATGATTTTAAATGGCTGAGCACCTGCTGGAATATCGCTTAGATCTACATGAGAAAAGGTAAGATCCACCTTAGTGGCTCGTATCACAAAGCCATAGGATTGTTCTTTTGGCCAGCCGGCCATGTCTTGGGCGCGGAAATCTCGGCCGTATACCTTTTGACCCGTAACTTTAGCAATACCATCAAGGCGAAATTTCGGGGCTTTATATCCCAACACTTGGCTAGAGTTAGAAGCATTAGCGACTGCCTCATTTAAAGATAAAACCAAGGGTGCGGTATACAGGGTTACACCAGCTACCACACACTGCTTAATAAACTTTCTGCGCGGAAGTTCTTCGCTGTTACCGACTTGATCTACCATAAGCTCCTCTGGGGTTTCATGACATTCAGGGTTCATTATTCATAAGTGAATAAAGCAACACTGAAAGACGCTTAAACTGTTACGAATTATTTTTCAGCTTAAAAAGTGAACACTTTTTAATTCAAGCAGTTTTGGCTAAAACTGCACTAAAATGCCTGCCATTTGAGCCATTCATTTAAGCGCGCCGCAATATAACCTGACCAAACGGTCAAGAAAAGACTAATTTGAACTAATTGTTTCTCCTGGTGAATTTTAAAAGAACTGACCGACGCGAATTCATCTGCCGTTTTTGTGTATGAAGTGACCATTTCATTGGCTAAGGGCCATTACAATCTGGCCTAAAGGTCATCAAAAGGTGGGGATTATGGCTGTCGCGCTGCCGCCAGAAACAGCCTATTTACACTAAAATTAAGATAAGCCAACTAAGGAAAGTAAAGTTGGATCTAAGAAATGCTAAATGACGATTAATGGAGCTATTTAAATTCTTTCCATAGCTTTTTAAATTTTAAAGAGAATTTAGCCAGCAGTAGCGGTTCGCTGAGCACACATATATTTTCAAGACACCCTTCTGTAGAGCTTTTAGTGCCATTGAAGCTACCTGTTATCAAGTGCTTATCATCCAATAAGGCAAACCTGTGACGCCTATGAAGGGCGCTGGTATCTTTCACCACGTGCACCCCCTTACCACGCAACAAATCATAAAAACGTTCTGATTCAGGGCCAGAATCACCATCAATAATAATACGTACATCCAAGTGGCGCTCGTGAGCCTTTAAAATAGCATTGCTTAAGACATCGTCATTTAGAGTAAAAATACAAATATCGAGAGTTTGCTGTGCGCCATTGATCAGGGACAATACACGCTCTTTACAATGTTCATCTGAAGAAAAATAGGCCTCTGGTGTCATAACCGGTAGCCGATTATCCCGCACTCGATCAATTATTTTAACGATTTTTTCAAGCCAATTATAAACGTGGAGGTCAAAGGTGGGTTGTTTTTGCAGGTATTCGTTTACCAATAAAAAGGCTTTATTGCGTACGAAATTTAGCGCTTCATGGTTATTTTTATAAGCTTGTAAAAAATCACTTAAATTAAGCTGCTCATCTCTTGATAAACGATAATCGTTAAAGGTGTCCACTAGGGCAGCTTCCAATAATTCCATTTAAAATGGCTCTATTGTTAACAATTTAAAATAAGATGTAATCATAAGGATAAAATTGCTTGGTATTTTTTAAATGGTAAAACGCTGGCGCGATGATAAAACAGCCCAAGCTAAAAATTCAATCAATCTATGATTTATTTAACGGACAAGAGTACCGCTTTACTCCAGCAGCCAAACAATCATTAGGCGAATAAAGGCATAAGCAATGCCCAGGCCTTTTTATCTCGACGGGCTAAATTTCATAATCAGAAATAATGGTGGTACTGGCAACACAGGCGCTAAAATATTCTTGTTTAATTAATAGATACTGCGGATTGGAGAAAAAAGCATCTCTACTTTTTACATCAATAAAACGAATCGTGAAGAGTCTATTTATCGGATCAATGGTTTGTGATTTCAATACTTTGGAAATCGTGAAGTCATAGCCAAATTCACCCCCGTATTCTAACAAGAGAGGCGTCATCGCCTCGCGATATTGCTGATAGATTTGATCATCTATCACCTCTAGTCCCACCAACATTTCCTGGGTCATTCTGCGATTCTTCATAAATTAATTAATAAGGTCATCACTACTGTGCAACAACAATCAAACTCATTCGGATAATAGCCAACTGGCGTATTCTTCATTTGAAGCACTCATGTCTTGATACAACCACACCATACGATCACAAAACCACAATTTACCTAACCAGCAAACCATACCGGCATAAATGGTAGGCAGCAGCAGATTGAGATAAGCCGAAACTATCGCCAGTAAAAAACCCAACCCCGCAATCACCGAAAGGAATAATGCCCAACTGCGATGATGCTCAGGAATACCAATCACGATTCGGTTTAACCATACCCGCTCACCAAAGGTCGCCCTAGAAGCCCAGTTATCAGTATTGTTTGGAATTGAAAATAACCTGGGGTTGATCCATAACCATAAGCAGGCAATTACTAAAACAGGCAGACTCCACCACAGTAGCCATTTTATACTCCATACAGCTCCTAAAATAACTGGCAGGCCAGTAATCGCTCGGGTCCAGACACTGATTGGGTTAGCATGGCGACGCCAGGCCTGATCATCCATCCCCATTAATCTTGTAAAAATGTTGCCAACTTGTTGCATTTTTATTTGTCCGGCTAAATAAAGAAGAACGGCCTGAGTATATCCAATTATAGACTCAAAGCTGAATAGTTTATAACCCAGTGATATAAGAAGTGGTTAAGAATATAGCCATAGATGAGCAAGTAACCTAGGGGAAGCCCTAGCATATGCTATTCTTTTATAGAGCTAAAAACGGCATGGGAGAGATGGTGAAGACAGGAAACCTCACTCTAATTGGCATATTATTAGTGTTCTTTTCATGCCTATCCCCTGCCAGTCAGGTTGTTGAAGTGGATGATCTGCACAGCTACAATCTTACTCACCAAGTAGAGTTCCTCTTAGATAAAGATTTTACGTTAGACATCCACTCAGCGCGCGCATCCCAACAATGGCAGAACATTGCCCACGACAATATCAACTTTGGCTTTATTAATTCCGCCCTATGGCTGCGCTTCAAAATTAAAACCAAACAAGCCAATCATTATATTCTTAACATCCCCTACCCGCTGTTAGATTACCTTGACCATTACAGTTCCATAAACGGTATTGAGCAGCCCACAATCTACACTGGGGACGCTAGGAAATTTAGTAGCCGCGCTATTGATCATATCGATTTCACCTTTCCTTACACGCTGGCTGCCGATCAAGTACTGAGTGTTTACATTCGCGTTAACACACAAGGGTCTTACGAAGTTCCCCTTGGATTTTCTTCAAAAGACATATTTTTAAATGAGAATGATAACAACACCTTCATAAGGGGCTGGGGCTCCGGAGTTATTTGGTTAATATTGTTTTATAATTTATTTATCTACATGGCTATTCGTGATCGAGTTTATGCATTTTATGTTCTAAATGCCTTTGCACTACTTGTCGCATCTTATGCCTTTGATGGCTCTTTATTTAAACTTCTATGGCCAAACGAACCCGTCATTAACAATTACGCCTTCCCAATATTTAATGGACTCATCTTGGCCACTAATCTACTTTTCATGATGGAGCTATTACAGCTATTCAAGAGCCAGTCTTGGTACCGGCAGTACTTTTTGGGGCTATTATTTACCACCTCTACTTACCCCTTTTTGGCGGTACTGCTGCCTTATTCCACCATTATGCCCATAGAAGTTCTCTCGGCCATTCTCGTTAATGTCTCAGCTGTCATTTTGGGTATACACCTTTCTATTAAAGGTGACAGGACCGCACTGTACTTTACCTTTTCAGTGGGATTTTTCCTCATAGGGCTCATCTGTAACAACCTAAAAAGCCTGGGTTTGTTGCCTACTAACTTTGTCACCCAGCATGCTTATCAACTTGGCTACTTCATTGAAATGATCGTTTTGTCCTTGGCATTGGCTCAGAGAATAGATAAGTCTAGGCGTGAAAATATAAACTCTCAAAAAGAAAGTATTAAAAACTTAAGACTCTATAAAAACTTATACAACAACTCTGTCACTGGTATTTTTCAAGTTGAGAAAGATGGAAAACTTATTTCGGTAAATTCAGCCTTCGCCCAATTAGTGGGGTTTACATCTATCCAATCCTTAATGAAGTCAACTCTCGCTTATAATTTATCCGCCCTTACTCTCAACCCTGAAGCGCCAGAAAAAATAGTTAAATTAATGCAAAACAAAGGCAGCTTAGTCGACTTTGAAGAACAAATAGTACATCAGGACGGCAATGCTATTTGGGTATCCTTGTCCATGAGGCCAGTAAAGGATAACGAAAATAACACCGAGTATTACGAGGGAACATTATTGGACATCAGTGAGCGAAAAGAAAATGAAACCCTAAGAGAGCAAGGGTTAAAGGATAGAATGGTCTCTATGGAACAATTGATAGTGGGTATTTGCCATGAATTAAATACGCCTTTGGGTTCCACTATGACGGCTATTAGTCACTTAAGGGATCTCTCTACCCGTTTAAACGATGCTTACCATCAAAAGTTGCTTACTCGCAATGTTTTTCAAGATGTCGTCACCCAAGAAATGGAAGCATTAAACCTAGCCGAAGCCAATTTACACAGAGTAGGCAGCCTTATTCGCCAGTTTAAACTCAGCTCCATTCATGAATTTGGCTTTAAAATGGGGGAAGCATTCCTTATAAATATTATCGGCTCTGCGGTAGAGGAGTTTCATCAAAGAATCAGCGATGAGAAAGTGATGATAGATATCCTGTGTGAAAGTGACATTAGCATTTCAGGCTATCCTCAAGCCATCAGTGAAATCATCAAACAATTAATTGACAACAGCATTGATCATGCCTTCTGTGACATTGAAAACAAACACATAACAATAAAAGCCAGTTTAAATGAAGGCACAATAAACTTGGAATACTGGGATAACGGCACGGGTTTATCGGAACAAAGTAAAAATGAATTATTTAACCCATTTTACACCACCATGCGCGGCCTAAACGGAAAAGTGGGCTTAGGAATGTATTTAACCTTTAATATTTTAACGCAATTACTAAACGGGCAAGTTGAACTTGGTGATAACACTGCAGAAAAAGGTTTTTACCTAAAAGCCTGCTTTCCTAGAAACATTAGCCCTAAAAATATTGGCAATGGAAACAATAACCCTAAAAACATTAACACTAATAACACTAACAGGTGAGCTATTGTATATTGCTCCCTCCCTGCGTATTGACCATCTCTTTTTTATAAAACTCTAAAAACTTGTCTTCACTCAATGGCTTACTGTAATAATAACCCTGCACATAATCACAATCACTGCTTATTAAAAACTCCAACTCCGATTCACTCTCCACGCCCTCTGCCACCACAGTTAATTTCAACGCGTGAGCCATGGTTATAATGGCCGATATTATCGCCCTTACTTCAGGTTCACGATTACTTTGAACAATGAAAGCCCTATCAATTTTTAATGTATCAACCGGAAACTGGCGTAAAAAACTAAGCGAGCTGTAGCCGGTACCAAAGTCATCAATGGCTAACGACACCCCCATTTTTTTAATATCAAGTAAGGTTTGACGATTACTGTCTTCGGCTGACATCAACACTGATTCGGTAATTTCAAGCGTTAAAAACTCAGCTGCTAGCTGGCTTTCTTGTAAGGCCTGCGCCACCAACTTTGTCACATCCTGGCGTTGAAACTGCACGCTAGAAACATTAACCGAGACCTTGAAATTACTAACACCCAATTCAGCCCAAGCCTTGGCTTTTCTGCAGCTTTCAAATAACACCCACTTACCCAGTTCCAAAATCATGCCAGTCTCTTCAGCTAGGGTAATGAAGTCATTAGGAGGAATAAGCCCTCTTTGCGGATGCATCCAGCGCACAAGCGCTTCCACCCCGTAAAAACCTTTAGATTGAATATTAACCTGGGGTTGAAAGTGCAAAATAAGCTGCTTTTTCTCAATTGCTGTGTGCAGCTCACTCTCATGCTTAACCCGATTTATAATCGCCACATTCATAGACTGCATATAAAATTTATAGGTATTACGCCCCGCATTTTTGGCGTTGTACATGGCGATATCCGCACATTTGACCAAGCCTTCAATATCTAAGGCATCCGCTGGATACATGGCAATGCCTATACTGGTAGAAACATAAAACTGATGGTTTTCGATCTTAAAAACAGTTTGCATGGCCTTTATTATTCGCTGCGCAACCACACTGGCATCCACATGATTATGCAGGTGCGGCAACACGACGGTAAATTCATCTCCGCCCAGTCGCGATACCAAATCTAGGTCCTGAGTCACATCATCTTTACCAATGGTATCTTCTTCTCGCAGGGTGGTAGAAATTCTGGCTGCAAAGCTTTTTAAAAGTAAATCTCCCACTTCATGACCCAGGTCGTCATTAATGGTTTTAAAGTTATCCAAATCTAAAAACAGCAGTGCTAGAGTTTCTTTCTTTCGTTTTGCCGATGCTAAATTATTACTCAACAAATATTGAAACATGCGCCGATTAGGCAGGCGGGTAAGGCTATCATGATAGGCCATGAACTGAATTTCTTGGGCCGATTTTTTTAATTTGTCTGACATAAGGTTAAAGCTGGTAGAGAGTTCTTTAAACTCGAAACTGGTACCCAAATTTAGCTTGGTATCCAGCTGCCCTTCCCCTATTTTTTTGCTGGCCAAACTCAATAGTTGTAATGGTTTTACCACCGTATTGCGCAATACCAGCATGATTAAAATAAGGGTAATGGCGATTACGCTGAGGGTTATAAAGATGAGGCCACTGGATAATTTTTGCGCGGCCATGTTTACCTGGGCTTTGGGGATCATGGCCACTAAAAAATACTCACCCCAAACCTTCCGACTTGAAATAAAATAGCTTTCTTGATCAATGGAAATTTCTGCTGAGGCATGCTGTGAGTTAAGGGCTGCGCTAGAGTCAGTTATATATTGAGCCAGAACCTGGCGTATTTTAGGCTCTAATTTTGAATTCCCCACAGCCTGAGAACCATTAGAATGCATTAAAGCCATTAACTGACCTTGCTCAGAAGAACGATCTTTCATCGCCTCTAACAACCAATTCAGCTGCACCGTAACAGCCAGGTAGCCCCTTAATTGTTTTTCATCATGATAGCCTTCTGTCGCTTGATTTTTAATGCGCAATTCTTGATAAGCTTTCAGTAAAGGCTGCTGATCTAAATACAATTCCTTAATCGTTTTTAAATTAGAGTGCTTTAGAGTCTTAAGCCAGACACTCTGTGCTTCATCTTTATCGCCCTGGTAATGTAAAGGGGCCGACCAATAGCTCTCTTGAAAGCCGTCGGGTAATACAAAACGAATCTCTAGATAATTCGGGTGAGCCAAATGGTACTTATGAAATCTTTTTAATACCGCAGGTTGATAAATGCCAATACGATTATACTCATCTTCGGTCAGGGCATATTGCTGCACTTGGGTATCCGAAGCCAATAACTGCAGGTTAGCCTGCACCAGTCTGAGTTCCTGCAGAAGCTGCTGCTGTACGTGATCTAATTGAGAATGCATGACAAACAGAGCTTTGGTTTTACTATTTTGATACAAGTATTGGTAGGCATTAAAGCCCACCAATAAGATTGGTAGGATAATCAGCGGTAAGACAATGCAAATAAACTTGTTATTGAGCTTCATCAGGCGGATGTAGCTGCTTGAGTTGCGAGAAAATTGAATTATAGCGACTGTGGGTTCTGGGGCTGAGCACCTGATAATATTCAGATTCATCCAGCGCCTTATTCGAAGGATATATCACCGAATTATCAACAAATGCTTCAGGCAGTAGTTTTTCTGCTGCGGTATTGGGAGTGGCGTAATAAATATGCTGTGCCAATTGCGCTGCATTCTTAGGCTCATTTAAAAAGTTAATAAAAGTCCAAGCCAGTTCTTTATGGGTGGATGCTTCAGTCACCCCAATGTAATCCACCCAGATATTGCCACCCTCGGCAGGCAAAACATAGCTAATGTCGTCACTAAGTTCCTGTAACATTAGCGTGTCGCCGCTGTACATCATGGACGCCACCACCTCACCGCTCAACATGGCCGAATTCTCCCCAAAGTTAATATAATTAAGTGTTTTCACATGGGGGCTAAATGCCATAAGCAACTCACGTGCCTCCTTAAGTTCGGCGTGACTACCCGTATTGGCGGAAAAACCTAAAGACTTTAGAGCCATGCTAACCACGTCACGACCAGAATTAATCAAGGCAATTTTGCCACTAAGCTCTTCTTTTGGGGTAAAAAACTGTTTCCAACTGGTAATGGGTTCACTCACTAAATCTTGACGATAGGCGATACCCAGCGTCCCCCAAAAGTAAGGCACCATGTATTCCTTACACCCTTTAAAAACGCCTTCCCACTTGGTATTTATATGCTGTGAATTTGCCATTTCAGGCTTACTCGCAAGCCAACCTTGGCGACGATAAGAGTCCACCATAATGCCGCTCACCACCACCACGTCATAACCACGGCCGCCCTCGGCTGCCATGAGTTCGTCTCGGTAGTCGTCTGACTCGTAGAAGCTTTGTTTTATTTTTACCTTAAATTGGCGCTCAAACTTCGCCACCAGCAAAGGATCTAGGTAGTCATCCCAATTTAGAATACTAAGGGTTTTCGCTACCGTGTCAGGCTGGGCTTGGGCAATCACTGGCAAGAGAATGATCGCTAATAAGCAGGCTTTCCTTAGCATTAGCATAATGTTGTGTCCGGAAAATAGGCTCTTTAAAAGTGTAGCGCAGCAATGATTTCTCGCAAAAAACAATGCCATTGATTCATGGCTTAAATTACCGGTCAATGCACTGAAAAGGACATTGCAGCGTCCAGGACAGTGCAATTGCTCTACCTTTTCACTGACAGACCAAAAAACAACCAATATAACTAGAGTGAATAGCCATTATAAGCACGATTTTTTAGATTTATGGCCAATTGGGACTAGGCTTAGCTTAATTTATAACGCTATCTAACTTATAATCCCGCCGTTATTTTTAAGTTAGAGAACTTCGGTGCTCTGACACCTGATGGCGGAAAGTCACAGGTTAATTTGATATTGAGTGAGAGATTCATATGAGCTTGTATTCAGAATACCTAGCAGAAATTGAGGTTCGTAAAAACGACCTTGGCTTGAACCCAAAACCTATTGATGCCAGCGATTTGTTAGCTGAAATCATCGCTCAGATTAAAGATACTGGCAATGAACACCGTTCTGCATCTCTAGACTTCTTCATCTACAACACGATTCCTGGTACCACTCCAGCAGCGGTCGTTAAAGCTGCATTCTTAAAAGAAATCGTACTTGGTAAAGAGACTGTTGCAGAAATTACTGCTGAGTTTGCTCTTGAGCAACTGTCTCACATGAAAGGCGGCCCTTCTGTTGAAGCGCTACTAGACATCACACTTTCTGACGACGCTAACGCTAAAGCGGCTGGCGAAGTTCTTAAGTCACAAGTATTCCTATACGAAGCCGATACTTCTCGCCTAAGCGATGCCTTCAAAGCGGGCAATGCCATCGCTAAAGACATCCTAGAAAGCTACTCGAAAGCTGAGTTCTTCACTAAGCTTCCTGAGATCGATGCGAAAATCGACGTGGTTACTTACATCGCGGCTGAAGGTGACATCTCTACTGACCTTCTTTCTCCTGGTAACCAGTCTCACTCA
>JBALXQ010000085.1:0-9873 GCA_036960565.1 Bermanella sp. | reverse complement strand
GCGGATGTCTTGTGCACTTGATTTTATCAAGGCCTGAGAGACCGAGTTTCATATTTAATGGAAGCCGCCGATGATGTTTGTTACGCAATTATTGATATTGAAGATGCAATTGAGTTGGGTATATTGCGGATCGATTATATTTCCGAAAAAATTTCGGAAATTATTACCAAAATATCCGAAAGGATGTCAAAAGATGAAGAAGGTATCAGTAAGGATTCAGATATGGCGCAGTTTTATTCGTGTACTATCACCACGTTAGAGAACGTAAAAATAACCCTTAATGATAATAAAGACAATAATATACTATCGACAAGAAGGGTGATGGCAAAATATAGGTCACCATTAATGAATCTTCTAACAAATCAAATAGCATACGCTTTCATAGAAAATTACAAAAAAATTATGGGTGGTACCTTAAGGGGTGATTTAATAGAAAATTGCACTAATAAAATACCAGAAATCATATTGGGAGAATTCAAGAATATTGCCAAAAATATTATATTTAATCATCCTTTAAAAAATGAATTTGAAGTAGGGTGTAATTCGACGATTGGTGTGCTTCTTAATTCATTTTTATTAGCTGCCGATGATATTTGCTCTAATGGTAGGGGGAATATATCGATACGTAATCGACAAATATTAAGCCTAATGTCACACCATACCCAAATTTCTGACAATGATGGTCACTATATTGCTTATCTTAAGGCATTGGATTTTGTTAGTGGAATGACTGATAACTATGCTTCCTATCTATCAAAGCAACTTCATGGAATCTTTAGCTCTTAAAGGCACGAGGAGAAAGTTTTAGTCGCATGTGCGCCGCGGCCCTAGAGAAACTCAGCGAGCTAGATTTACATGCGGTGCGCTAGCGGTGCGGGGTCCGGTCTTGCGTTTTGCCTTAAACGCACAAAACAAGACCTTTTCCTTAAACCTTTTTTACCAATTTAGAATAATACGGCCTCTACGACCTTTCTCTTTCAAGCGAGAAAGCGCTTGCAAATAATCTGAAAAATGAAATTCTTTATCAATTACGGCTTTTAGTTTTCCATCCGCTACCCATTTTGCAATACGGGTAAGTTTTTCGTAATCACCCTCCATTACCATTAAATAGCCAACCTGTGCGTCTTGCGATTCACCGCCATTTTCTTGGTTTGGTTCGGCGGGAATGAATATTCCATTGGGTGTTAGGTGCTTTTTCATATCCTTTAGAATTTGCTCATTGGTTAAATCCAAAATCACATCAAAGGTGTCACTAAGATCATTAATGCTAACCTGGTTGTAGTCATAAACCTTATCTGCGCCATGGGATTGCAAAAATTCAGCCTGAGAATTCCCTGCAATGGCGGTGACATGTGCACCTAATAATTTGGCTATTTGAATACCTTGAATGCCTAAGCCACCGGCAGCGCCGTTAATTAGCAACCGCATTCCGGCTTTAAGGTGCCCAAGGTCTTGCAATGCAACCAGGGTGGTTAACGAGCCAAGGGGCATTGCTGCTGCTTGTGAGAAGGTTAAATTGCTAGGCATTAACGCCATTTGATTTTCATTAATCGCAATGTATTCGGCATGGCTCTTCCAGCCTGTGATCATGTTGACATAGCCAAATACCTTATCCCCTTGTTTGAAGGTTTGGCCGTCTGATTCAACAATACCTGAGAATTCCAGTCCAGACTGCACCTCTTTATCAACCCCATACTCTGCAAAATAATCATCAAAACGCCCCTGTGCACTCTGCGCATCATAGGGATTCACAGAGGCGCTTTTCACTTTAACCATGACTTCTCCCTGTTTTACTACTGGGCGAACCAGGTTTTCTTTAAGCACAAAGTTTCTACTACTATCAACAACCAAACCTTTCATGTATTTCTCCATCTTTTGAATTTAGGTCGCATGACCTATTTGCAATATAGGTCGCTTGACCTAAAGAGTCAACCGCTATATATTTGGCGTCTAAGGGAAGAACCGTTGATTGAGAAGAAAATGAGTTCAAAAATAGAACACATCTTGAATTGCGCCATGTCTATTTTAAAAGAGACTGGCGATCAAGGTTTGACCATGCGAAAGATCGCTGAAGCAGCCGATATGCGACTGAGCAATGTGCAATATTATTTCAAGACTAAAGAGTTGCTGTTAGGGGCTTTACTGGAAGGGTTTTTATTAGACTATGCAGATTCAATGCAACTGCTTTCATTTTCCGATCAGCACGACTCAGAAACAAAATTGCGTTTGTTGGCCTTACATATTTTGCGTGATATAGAAAAAAGTGATTGTGCAGTTGTTTTTAAAGAAATTTGGGCCATAGCAGAACGTAATAACTTAGTAAAAAAAGCGGTAGATGATTATTATAAAAAGCTACATCGCATGCTTTTTGATGCATTGAAACAAGTGGCGCCAAAGAATAGCGAGGATCTGCAAGTGAATAATGCGGTTGCTATATTATTACCTTTCATCGAAGGCTACTGTATTACGTCTTCTAACCTTAATGTTTCGACTAATAAATTGTCCGATCAATTGGGGTTAATTCTGTATAAACTTTTAAGTTAATCAAGGCTACGAGCAGCTTCATAGGGGCTCGAGCGCGCCTGGGGTCAGGTTGATCTGCCCCCATATTTTAATACCGTTAAAACTCCATTTGAAAACTGATGTGCCCGTTAATGCCAATGTGATGAGGAACGCTGTTCACGTCTTGGCGGTTAATACTGGTGAAATAAATAGATTCATCTAATACATTATCTATATAAAGTTTAATGGTGCTGCTATGCCAAAAGGGGCGATCTGTCACTGCCTTAAGGTGAGTGATTAGATTAAAACTTACAAGATGATAATCGCTAGGGCTTTCATTTATGGCACTGGGGGCTTACCTATATGATTATCAGGTCTTGCCTTTTGATTTAAGCGCACAAAACAAGACCTGACCCTCAGTCCCTCTAATTAGGGTGTCCGATAAACTGTGACCCTCAGTCCGTGCGCGTAAGATGAAAACGCGGGCACAATATAAAGGCGTAAAGACACACTCCTATTTAATGAATCAAGGGCTAGTGTATTTTGGATTTAGTAAAAAATCGGTATCCCCAAAAATATTGGCAAGGCTACAAAAAGCATATGAGAATACGAGTGCTGCAGGTAGGTTTGAAGCGGTGATTAAACGTTATAGATAAGATGGGTTTAACTGGTTTTATGAAGAGGAGGGCGTGGAGAGGGGGGAGTCTAAACGTACAAAACAAGAGCTGGGCCCTGTTATATGCATTTAATTATTGCAAGCCACGGGGTCACAGCCTGGGTCACGGGGTCAAGTCTGAATTAGATGGGTAAGCTTTCCAGTAAGTACATGTAGTTACTGGATCGCTTGCTTTGCAACAGGACCACAGTTAGAGGTGGCTGATTCCTTATTATGGTTTGTGAGTTGATTTCCAATTATTATTGGTTTGAACAAACTCCATTCCACTTGCAAATTGAGGAAACCCTGCACTTTTTTCATATTCAACCATGTCAGGAGCAGGCGTCAGCAACGTTTTAATAAAATTGAAAATAGCCTTAATCTTATTGGTTAATGTTCTGTTTGCCTCCGGCATCTTCGCAAATTCGCGTCGTGTGATCGTCTCAAAATCTTCAGGCTCTCTCCCTGTAATATCTTTTACAACGCTTGTAACAGAGCCTCCAAAGGCAAATGAATTCTTTTCAAATTCCTTCATGTAATACCTTACGTTGGAATATTCAAAAGGAGACACTCCTTGGGACTTTACTGCCTTAAGAAACATTTTTTCTGGCACTTCCTTTATTGTTACTGAACGCTCCAAAACTTTTTCAAAAGTCTTAGCCGCGTCAACAATTGATATTTCTTTTGGTCCAGTTGGGCGGTAGATTTTTCCATTGTGGGATGATGGGTTCTTTAAAATATGAGCAATGACTCGTCCCTGATCATCTTCAGATGGAGGAGCATTTAATCCAACTTTTCCAGATGCTGCCCCTTTTAGTACGGATGGCATCACACCTAGTTGAGCGACAGTTTCAGTTGTTAGAAAATAAACAAACGCAAAAAATCCTGGATTAATAATGGTATAGTTCACATCCTTGTGCATTTTAACAACCTGATCACCAAGCCAGTGCTTTTTAGTTATTATGGATGGATGCGATTCAGATGCCAGCCATTGGGTCATATAAACAACATGCTCCAGTTTCGCCTCTTCCGCAGCGATAATAAACGAGACTTGACTAAAAAGAGAGTTAGGACTGAAGGGCGGACAAAAATAAGCTCTTTCCACACCTTTCAAAGCTAACCTAATATCTCTTATATCAGTCATATCTCCAATAAATATTTCGGCTCCTAGCTTAGCCAGTTCCACCGCTCCAGCACCATTTTTATTTCTAACCATAGCTCTTACCTTGAACCCTAGCGAGAGCAATTCTCTGGCTGCAGGAAGGCCTGTATGTCCGTTTGCTGCCGTTACAAGGATTGGTTTTTGATGGTTCATGATTTAACCTTTTGTATATTTTTTGATGAACACAGGTCCTCTCACGATGGAGTCCCACTGATTTCTGCTATACCGCTAAATAACGCTCACACTATCTTTATTCCAACATTTGGTGAGATGTCATGACTATAGTGGCGCCCTCATCTCTCAAGGGTATCAAGTCTCGATATTCTTCACTTTCAAACAAGGAATCTAAGCTATTGATGTCAGGAAAATTAACAACGATAGTAATATCGTGTTCGCATTCTCCTTCAGTAATAAGCCGTACCGTCTTCCCCTTAGCCAATAACTGGGCGCCATAATTAGCTGATAGTTTTTGTACTTCGCTTAAGTATTCCTGGAATTTTTTTGGATCTTTAATTTTTACCGTAGCCAACATAAATGCACTCATTTCTTACCTCCTAGGTACTCTGCGAATATAATGATAATGTTAAAATATAGTTTAAATGCCTACTTCCTAATAACTGCAGTCACTCACATGGGGTAATAATTGCGCAGCACATTGTCCATATAGATTCTGATAACTTTCACTTTTTGGCTCCAATTTCAGTATGTGAAGCCATTATCTACCGTGTCTCATGATCAAATAAGCGCCATAAAAGACAAAAAAGGTCTGATCAGGACATGAAGACATGAAAAAAATGGTGATTCTTGCCGCGCATAACAGTGTGCTCTCTACCATTGCCTCACCAGTGGATATGTTTCTTCAGGCTGGCATGCTGTGGAATATCACTATGGGGCAGAAACCTTTCCCTATCTTTGATGTAAAGACCGTCACCTCATATGGCGAGCCGGTCAGCAAGCGGTGAAGTTTTTGCGAGTTATCACGAATGGTTTTATCTGTTGCTCGGTGAGGTTGTTGTCGACCTCCAAGCGGCCATCATCTAGGAATCGGCAGAGCCCAGTCCAAAACTTCAGACTGTAATTGAAGGCTCTGCCTAATAGAGTATTGTAGTGGCACACTGAATTTGGCCACAGGTAAAGAGGCAGTTTTATACCTTGCCTCGGCAGCAGCGGGTGTTAACCCACAATAAAAGTATGTGTCCGATAAACTGGGGGAGTATCAACCTGACCCCCATATTTCAATACCTTTAAAACCCCATTTGAAAACCGATGTGCCCGTTAATACCAATGTGATGAGGAACACTGTTCACATCTTGACGGTTAATACTGGTGAAATAAATAGATTCATCCAATACATTATCTATATAAAGTTTAATGGTGCTGCTATGCCAAAAGGGGCGATCTGTCATTGCCTTAAGGTGAGTGACTAAATTGAAGGTTACAAGGTGATAATCGCTAGGGCTTTCATTTATGGCGCTGGGCTCCAGGCCTATTTCTTCTAAACTGGTGGGGGCTTCAAAATACGAATCGTGAATACTGATACTGGTTCCCTTCATTAATTCATGGCTTAAACCAACTTTAATCATGGTTTGTGGTTGAAAGGTGGCATTGTCTACGCCTTCGTTATCTAAACTTTTTTGGTAGCTTGCATTAGCCAATATTTCAGTTTGTTCATTCCATTGATATCGTAATTCTGTTTCTAATCCTGCGTAAGTAATGCTGCCTTTATTCACAAAGGTAGGAATGCCATTAATTGTTTCACGCTGGTGAAGGTTTTTGTGTTCACTTTCATAAAGCGTATTTGACCAAAAGATATTGTCCTTGTGGTAACTCATTTGAAAATCAAATGTGCCTATGGTTTCTGCTTCTAAATCTATATTGCCCTGCAAGCTAGGTGAGTTTAAAAATAAGTCGGTACCAAAAGGAGAGCGATAGGCTTCTCCGTATAACACTTTTCCTGTCCAGTCTGCATTGATAGTTTGAATGTAAGCAAACCTTGGGGAAAGGTGAGAATGGGAAAATTCAGCTTTGTTCACTTGTGCGCCTAACACGACCTTTTTATTTTTATTAAGGTTCCAATTAAATTGCCCGTAAGCGCTTTGGCGATAAGTGTTGAAATGGGTAGGGGTGTCTGAATTATTACCTATGGTGCCTTCTAGGCGTTCATAAGTGGCCCCTATTAAAATAGATTTTTCTGGTGAGAGCTTGCCTAAAGTTTTTAGCTCCCATAAATAGCTGTGGCTATCGGTTTGCGTGTCCCGGCTATTGGAAATATCAAAAGCCACCTCGTGAAAGTTATAAGTAAGGTGGCTGGACGATTCCCAGTTTTTAATGTCGTTGTATTGGTAACCTACATCTAGATGCCCCCGTTGAATATCAAGCGTGCTAGACGGAAACTGGTACAAGCTTTTAATATGCCCTTGGGAGGAGTCGGATAATAATCCGTTCACTGAAATGTTTTGATAATGACCATTTATAAGCAACTGTACAATTTCCTTATCGCTAGGGTAGTCGCCACTGGTGCCAAACTCTCCGTTTAAATCGTGAAAGGTTTCGCCATCTGTTTTTTGCTGATTAAGCGCAATATTAAATTGGTAATGCTCGGCTTCTTGACGATGAGAGGCGGTATTACTGGTGCTGTTGTTGGAGCCATAAGATGTACTAACCTGGCTTTCGGTTTGGGCGTTTACAGGGTCACTCTCTGGCTGAGTAATAATATTAATAACCCCAGAGAAGGCGTTAGTGCCATAAAGAATGGATCCTGGGCCACGAATAATTTCAATTTTTTCAATTAACTCAAGCGGAAAAAGATTGTAAATATCGGTGTTGATGCCACCTTGGTTTGCATCGCGTACCACATGGCCATTTAGTAATAGCAGTACTTTGTTGTCGGTGTGAGTTTGAATAACGCCACGAATGGATAGGCGATTATGTGGGTATAGGTTTGACCCCACCACCTGCATATTAACCATTCTATCTAATACATCCCGTAAGTGTCGGCCGCCGTACTTGTTAATGGTCTCTTTGCTAATAACGCTCACAACACTTGGGGCCTGTAAAAAGTCTTCTGATGTTTTTGACGCCACAGTAATTTGCATAAGCTCTTCAAGACTGAATTTAAAATAATCGGTCTCTTGAGCGTAAGCCCAGTGGCTAAGTGTAATGAGGGCCAATATTAAAGTGGGGCGAAGGATTAAGGGCATTTATATTCCGATGCTGTTCTTATTAAGGGCCCTACAGGCAAATACCTAGCCTAATGGCACCCTTAATTTAGCTTAGCACAGCCTTAATTGGCCGCTTATTGGGTAGGCTTTGGCCTTCTTCGCTGTGTTGGTTATAAATATGCGTATGGATATTCTTTTATTTACTATAAGAATTCTTATTGAGCCCTATAGCGTCTACGGCAGATTGAAAAAACGGTTGTCGTTTAATTTGAGCGGCAGATCAATAACGGTTGATAAGTACCAAGGGCTTTTTGTTGCACTTAATATTCATCTGGCATTTAAACGTCGTGCAATCCGCTTACTTGTGGCTCTATCAGCGGCGCCGACTTATTGCGAGCATCGGCTTATCTGGTCTATACTTTTGTCAACACAGCAACACTTGCGCCGCCTCCCTCCGGAAACAAGCCCAACACTTAAGCGGGTTAAGGCGGGTCATTCAGTGGCTATAGAAGTAATAAGCCTGTAAGCAAATTTTAACCAACAATTGAGGATTAGCGGATACAGCATGCAATATGCCCCTAGACTAATCGATCAAATTGTTGATCTCACAGCATTGCGCGATATGGATTTGCTGGAGTTCAGTTTATTAAAAACACTGAACAAATCTCTTCGGCCCACTCAACTGAAACTCCTAAAATTTGATTGCAACTTTAACCCACTGCGAGTAATAGAATTCCAAGACGGCGAATGTAAAGTATCCGCCGAGCTTATTCATATTCAACAGGAAATTCAGACGGCTGTACAACACATGGGGCGATGTGGGGCCATGGATTACACAACCCCTTATGTGGAAGGTTTTATAACGCTGTACTGTCTGAAACGCACTGAAGCGAGATCAACTTATCTTATCTTGATGCTCCAGGATCGGCTTCCAGATATCGATGCCTATCTTGTATCGGGTTTGCTACAAGTTCATCGTAATTTTTTTGAACTGCTGGAAGAATCCCAGCTGGATCAATTGACAGGATTGTCAAATCGCAAGACCTTTGATGAAACCATTACCAAGGTATATGACCTGATTTATCCTAGAAATTCAACACAGCCTGGGAACAAACGCTCTGAAAAAACACCCAAATATTGGCTCGCAATGCTCGACATCGATCATTTCAAAAAAGTAAACGATAACTTTGGGCATCTTTACGGCGACGAAGTTTTGCTACTCATCGCCCAAATCATTAAAGGTTGTTTCCGCGAGGACGATATGGTTTTTCGTTTTGGCGGTGAAGAATTTGTTGTTATCTTACGCAGTGAAGATAGAACAACTTGCCAAGTAGCATTAGAGCGGCTGCGAGAGAAAATCGCCAATTACGAATTTCCCCGAGTTGGCAGCGTGACTATTAGCATTGGCGTAACCGAATTAATTAGCGATACCTTCCACGTCACCTTGATGGATTATGCCGACAAAGCTTTGTATCACAGCAAAGGGAGTGGTCGTAACCAAACCACTTTTTTTGAAGACTTGGTGACTAGCGGCAAAGCGAAGGAGCAAGAAATAAACGAAGGGGGTGTGCACTTCCTCTAAAAAACGATTGGTAAAGTCTTCATTGAGCACTACAGGATCAGGTTGATACTCCCCCAGTTTGTCGGAGGCGTCAGTATCAACCTGACCCTCACGCCTGCGTTCTATTCCCCCTCCATATCAGCTTTTACTTTAAGCTTTTTTACTGGGAACTGGAGTGCGAATCAAATAATCAAATGCACCTAAACTGGCTTTTGAACCTTCGCCCATAGCAATGATTATCTGCTTGTAAGGCACCGTAGTAACATCACCCGCTGCAAATACGCCTGCTAATGATGTTTCACCTTTTGTGCTAACTTCGATCTCACCACGTGGCGATAACTCAATACCCGAATCCTTTAAGAACTCGCTATTAGGCACTAGGCCAATTTGTACAAATATGCCGGCAAGTTCTATTTGCTTAGCATCACCCGTTGCACGGTCGGTATAGTTTAATGCGGTTACGCGAGTGCCATTACCAATTACTTCGGTTGTTTGTGCTTGTTTGATTATTTCGATATTGCCCATGCTATTGGCTTTGTCGATTAAGACTTGGTCGGCGCGTAGCGTATCTGCGAATTCCAATACGGTTACGTGCTTAACTAGTCCGGCTAAATCAATGGCCGCTTCGATGCCAGAATTACCACCACCAATTACCGCGACTTTTTTGCCTTTGAATAAAGGGCCATCACAGTGTGGGCAGTATGCTACACCCTTATTGCGGTATTCTTGCTCGCCGGGTACGTTCATTTCTCTCCAGCGTGCGCCGGTAGATAAAATCACGCTGCGGCTTTTTAAGGTTGCGCCACTTTCTAATTCAACATGTATGTAACCG
>JBALXQ010000026.1:0-84683 GCA_036960565.1 Bermanella sp. | reverse complement strand
GTCGAGCTCAAGTTTGTCAAAGGATCCGTCCTCTATGGCTAGCCATAGACCTTTTTCTATTCTAGAAGCCAAAGCTGAATTGCTCTTTTTAAAAAAGAAATAAATAGGTGCAGGATATTGAATAAGTAGGGTTTTTTCTACCACGAGGTTTTTATCTTGATGCTGCATAACCTCTGACCAAGGCTCATTTACACCTCTTGGGAAATAGTCAAACCGATCACTTTCAAGCATCTTAAATAAGCTAATGTAAGTTGGACTTTCGACTACTTTAAATCCGTTATATTTTAAAATATCAGTATCGGGCCAACCTTTACCTTGACCAGCAGAAAGACTTTTTAATTCATTAATGCTTTCAATTTTTGAAAATCGGTTCTCATCTTCTTTTTTTATTATGAATATTCTATGCCCCAGAAGGCCCTTTAATAAGGGGATTCTAACGGGTAATAAAGTTTCCTCTCTTTCTTCTGAGGTCATAGTCCATAGTATGTCTATTGAAATCCCCTGACTTAAGTTTGCGATAGCTCTTCTTTGCACCATTTTATTGCCGGCGGGGGCGAGTTTGTAAGAACCTAAATTCTTGGTTTTATCTAGAGATAGTTTTAATAGGCTTACAAAATATTCATTGCGGGTGTCTTCAGAGCTTACTGGTTTGATATGTCGTACGGTTAATGGTGATCCTATACTGATATTACAAAAAGTGAGTAGAGTGAGAAAAATAAGAAAGGCCTGCATATTTTTCCTTTTTATATTTGCTATTAACTTTTTTGAATTAGCGCACCTTAAAGCGATTCACTAGGGTATTTAGCTCTGCCGCCAGTTCATCAAGGCCTTTGGCCTTTTGAGCCATTTCAGAGATGACACTGCTACTGGATTGGCCCGCATCAACAATACGGTTAATGCTGCTATCTAGATCGGAAGAGACCTTGCTTTGTTCTTCCACAGCGCTGGCAATCTGGGTAGACATTTCATTAATGGTGAGGGTGGCCGAGACGATGCCTTCAATAGAATCCCCCGCTTTATTCACACTCTCCACTGTACTTAGGCCTTTTTCCTGGCTCTCTCTCACTACGGTTACAGCAGACTGAGAGCCCCGTTGTAACTTGGTGATCATGTCGTTAATTTCTTCTGTGCTTTTTTGGGTACGGCTGGCCAGAGTACGTACTTCATCGGCTACCACGGCAAAGCCTCGACCCTGTTCACCGGCACGAGCGGCCTCTATGGCTGCGTTAAGGGCCAATAAGTTAGTTTGTTCGGCAACACCACGAATCACTTCGACCACTGAGACAATGGCACCCACATCGCTTTCTAAATCAGAAATCACCACACCCGCTTCATTTAGCTGCTCTGACAATTCACCAATAGAATCCACCGAAGCCTGTACAATTTTTTGCACTTCCGCCGTTTTATCTCCCACGTCTTGTGCTGCTTCTACCGTATTTTGCGCATTTTGTGCCACTTCCACAGCACTGGCGGCCATCTCTGTAATAGCGGTAGCCACTAGGTTGGTTTCGGATTGCTGGGTATCCAGAAATTGATTGGCCTGGCTGGCGTCTGCTGCGACCACCTGTGAGGTGTCTACCAGTTTTTCAATGGAATCTTGAATGGAGACGACTAGGTCCTGGATACGTTGAATAAAGAAATTAAATTGATCTGCCAATACCCCTATTTCATCTTCTCTTGAAATAGTCATACGTTTGGTTAAATCACTTTCACCGTGAGCGATATCCGCCATGGCATCGCTTACTTCTTGCAAGGGGCGAGTTAACAAGGTTCGTGACAATAAAAACAGAGCAATGACCAGTAAAAAATCCACCAGCAATACTTCAAATATGGTGTTGGTGAGTTCGGCGCTAAGTTCTTTATCGAGCACTTCTTGATTAATGACAATATGGGTACTGCCTACTTTATTTTTAGTGTCGCCCTCGATAAATACCAAGGGGCTTTCCATGCTGCTGCCGGGGAAGCCTTCTTCGTTGGCCTGATTAAATTTTAACTTATTGCCATTATCTTTAACTTGAATTTCAAATATGTAGGGGGTTTTAAGTTCAGATTGACCAATTTTAACCACTTGCTCATCGGCATAATTCCACATGGCTCCCGGCAGGTTTAGCTGCAGACGAGCGGCCACCTGAGTTTGGCTTTGCTCGGCCCGTCCAACAATAGTGTTTTTGCTGGCTTGATAATCCAGAAAGCCCTTGATGGTGAGTACCACAGTCATCACCAAGGTAATTACCATGATAAGACGCCAGGAGATACTGCGGTTAAATGCAATCATTATTACTTCCTTTCACTAATTTGATAGGCAGCTAAGTGAAGATCCAAGGTGTGCGCCTCTGATGCGTGACAATTATGGACGTACCTTGGCCTAAATATTCCATATTTAAGTGTTCAGACAAAATAAAGCTGGCCAAAAAAATCTGCAGCGGCCAGCCCAGTTTTGGAAATTAATAAAATGGTACTACTTAAGATTTAGCCAATAGAAGTGCTTCTGTAAATAAGTAACTGTAAATTAATGATTGTTATTAAATATGTGAATGATGAAAGTTTTTGTAATCTCCATTCGCTATATGCAAAAGTGCCTAGCTTGAGCTGACCTAAATATCTGGCTGATATGATTGAATTAATGATAGGTAATGATCGACTTTTATAAATAGAGTTAATGCCTGATTGAAAGCATTAAACTGTAAGCTATTTATTGTATTCCAGCTTAAAATGTCAGAGTTAACTTGCCCATAATGGCATTATTTAGACCCTTCTCTAACCGCTCATGGCAGCATAATTAGCCGGATTAATACCAAGGTCGGCAAGATTGGCTTGCAACTGCTCCAGCTCATATTCATTAAGGCCTAGGTATATTAAAACCTCACTGGCAATGGCTTGCCATTCATAATCTTCTTGCTGCTGGCCTAGAATGATATGAAGGCCACAAATGTGTTCTGCCATTTTAAGAATGGCCATCAGAGTGGTTCGCTCATCTTTAACCACACTTTCTTTATGAAACATGTCTTTGCAACTGTGATGCGTAGCAATGATGTCACACAACTGTTTGGGTAAGTTCCACGATTTTGCAGTGTAATAGCCCACCACTGCATGGTTGCATTGAATCTGCTGGTTTTCGAAATCTATAACCCTATCCACAGAAGAAGAATAACCGCCCAGCATATAACCCAGATAATGATCAAATTTGGTCATCAGTATCGGTATGCCCACATTGTGAAAAAGCCCAAGAGAATAGGCTTGCTCAGGTTTGGGGTAACCCACTTGTTGGGCAATGGTGGAACTGACCATGGCAATGTCCATGGCGGTATCCCAGAAACGGGTCATGGCCTCCATCTTGTCATCAGACAGAGCATTTTTTATGGAAATACCATTGATGATATTCACTACCGTATTCATTCCCAGAATATTAACGCTCTGGTGAATACTGCTGATTTTATTGAGCAGGCCATAAAGCGGGCTGTTCACTATTTTGAGCAAGGTACCCGATAGGCCCACATCATGACTGATGAGTTCGGTAATACGAAGGCTGTCAGGTTCAGGCATAGACTGCTCCATTTGCAGGTCTACCATGATCTGGGGTTGCGGCGGTATCTTGATGCCTTTAAGAATTTCATCTACCTGTTCTTGCGAAAGTTCCGCCATACACCAACCTTTTTATTTTCATTCTCTAACCAGTGTAGGTATAGAAATGCGAGAGCAAAGGCCGTTATCGTTTTTGTTTTGTACGAAGCTGAATATTTGAAGTAAAAATTTCATCTTGCCATCGAGAGTTTGTACACCTATGTCCAGTGGTGGTGGTTCGGGTGAATAATGAATCTGGCACTACACTTATAGAGAGCATTTGCTTATATGTGATGACACGGTGGCACCATGAAATATGAAGTTCGGTTTGATAAAATGGTCCTCTCTTGCTGTTATGACCGAAGCTAGCTTGTGAAACCAATACGGGTATTAATTGTTGATGACTCGGCCACCATAAGGGCTATATTACGAGCGATATTACAAGAGTCGCCGCAAATAATGGTGTGTGGTGAGGCAGCCGATGCTTATGAAGCGCGGGCGGCCATCAAGGCTTTGAGCCCGGATGTGGTAACATTGGATGTGGAAATGCCAAAGATGGATGGCATTACCTTTTTGCGTAACCTTATGCGCTTGCACCCGGTTCCCACTATTATGTTGTCAGTTCATACCCAGCGCGGCTCTGCTATGGCGGTGGAGGCTTTGGCACAAGGAGCGGTGGATTGTGTGCATAAACCTCATGGCGATGATTTGGAAAGTGTTGCCTCTGAAATTATTTCAAAAGTCATCATTGCCAATCGTTACAATGCCGTTAACCACCCGATTGATGACCCATCGGTGACAAACATTAAACCAGCACGTCGTGATTATCTAAAGGATCGCCTTATTGCCATTGGTGCATCCACTGGTGGGATACCGGCCATTGAACGGGTTATTTCAACTCTGCCGGTAGAATGCCCACCTATCGTGATCACGCAACATATATCCGAATACTTCTCGACCTCATTGGCCAATCGTTTAAATAATAAATACCCGTTTAATGTTTATGAAGCTCAAGATAATCAAATAATTGAAGAGGGCAGTATTTATATGGCTCCGGGGGATGATCACCTGGAAGTGGTCAAAAAAGCGGGTCGTTATTACTGCCAATTAAATAAAGGAAAACATGTGTGTTACCAAAGACCTTCTGTAGATGTCTTGTTTGAGTCGGTAGCCATTGCCACAAAGGGTAATGCCAGCGCTGCGTTGTTAACAGGCATGGGCAGGGATGGTGCGGAAGGCATGTTAAGTATGAAGGAGCAGGGTTGTTATACCGTCATTCAGGACGAAGCCAGCAGTGTGGTTTGGGGGATGCCAGGAGAGGCTGCGTCATTGGGAGCAGCGCAAGACATTGTTCATTTGAACAAGATTGCTCAATATTTGTTGAAGTCTTGCCATGTATAACGAGGCTAGACCTATGGATGTACATAGGCCTAGCCATTTTAAGTTAAGACTCAGCTAGGTATTGTTCCAACGCTTCGCTGCCACCGATGTATTTACCACCAATGAAAACTTGAGGCGCAGTTTCATTGCCGGTCATGGCACGTAAGGTAGTAATGCTGGCATCACGGCCTAAAACCACTTCTTCAAATTCAAAGCCGGCATTTTTTAAATCGCTCTTGGCTTTTGCACAGTACTGGCAACCTGGCTTAGTGAATAAGCTTACCGATTCGGGCATCTTGGCTTCACTGTTGATGAAGTTCAACATGGTATCGGCATCGGATACTTCAAACGGGTCACCTGGCTTGTTGGGTTCGATGAACATTTTTTCAATGGTGCCATCTTTTACCAACATGCTGTAGCGCCAGCTACGTTTGCCAAAACCTATATCGCTTTTATCTACTAACATGCCCATGCCGTCGGTGAACTGGCCATTGCCATCAGGAATCACGCGAATGTTTTCGGCTTCCTGATCTGCAAGCCATGAATTCATGACAAACGTGTCGTTAACACTGATACAAACAATTTCATCTACGCCGTTTTGTTTAAATACATTGGCCAGTTCGTTATAACGAGGTAGGTGAGTAGATGAACAAGTAGGGGTAAAGGCACCCGGTAAGGAGAACACGACCACGGTCTTACCTTTAAATACGTCATCAGTGCTGACGTTTACCCAGTCGTCGCCAAGACGAGTAGGCCAAGTAATTTGTGGTACTTGCTTGCCGCTTATATCAACGAGTGTAGACATGTGGTTTTCCTTGAATGTTGTAATAGTTGTTTGCTAAGTGATGGATGAACTATAGGTGAAATCAGTGGATAGGTTAAGTTGATTGTTTTAATTGAGTTGATAGTTTTTGGCTATTACTGGGCTCGCAAAAATAATTGGCCGAACAGTTAATCCCGGGACAGTAATATATTTAACAAGTTGTTTTGAAAATTAATATTCCCTGTAAGTTGATCATGGGACTCGCACAGCAGAATTGAATAGGCCATGGGGAAAAAGCTGTATTTGTGACGGGCGACAGTGGGGTCTAGAGTGTCGCGGGCAAATAGAGAGGGCTTCGTCACGCGGCCATCGCCCGGTTCCAGCATTAGCTTGTGGTAATTAATGTTCTTTAAGGGAGCTTGAATGTCTTCAGGGGAAAGCCTTAATACCGATACCCCATCTACTTCTTCAATTAATAACCGTGATGGGGTGAGTTCACAATCACCCCCAAAGACGATGAATTTGTTTTTTCCCCTGCTATTTTTAGCCGCTGGTATTTTACCTGAGGGTGTTTTAATGGCTGGTATTTTAACAGCTGGTATTTTAACTGAAAGGGACCACACAAAGCGGCGTGCCCGCTCCAGGTGTTTTTCAAAATAACGCTCCAGAGTTGCTAAATAGCGAGTGCCGGCTTGCTGGTTGGCAAATGATTCTTTAATGCGCTGGCGCACATCAGGGTCAAAGATAGACCACTGAAATGACCGCCATATGTTTACATCAAAAATATCTCTTTCAAGGGGCTGGCCATTTAAGGTGATCATATAATTTCGAATGGGGTGAGGGAAAAGCTGAAATGCGCTGGGCATAGTGGCCAAAACTTCGGTAGGGATTCTATTCAAGCCCACCTTAAAACCCTGAATAAACTCATGCAAGGAACTGACCGAGCCCAAGTTAGGGGTACCGATTACAATCATCTTATGAATCTTTTGGGCCCCTTGGGCGTTAGTTTTAAAGTTGTTGTTATTGAGGACATCGCTGCTGCCGTAGCGAGTGTAATAGCGGGCAATTAAGCCCCCCATGCTATGAGCGACAATATTAACTTTTAAATTTGGCTGTTGATGATCGCGGCGAATTTGTTCGATGAGTCGATCCAGCTTTTGTACAGTTTTCACATTATCCTGGCGCCAGTCGTAAACTAGTAAATACAGGCGTCGCTTAGAGTCTTGTATGGCGGTACCGGCTGAGGTGAGCTCATAACCGCCGGCCTGGGTAAGGGTTTGAATTATATTGCCATAGAAATCTTGTCCGGCGGCGGCATCGTTAATGGCGGTGGCTTCATATTGAGAGGGTTGTGGGGATAATGTGGCGGGGTTGATTTTTAAGGCCAAGTCATCATAAGGGCTAAACAATATATCGGTTAATGAGCCTGGCCATACTTCTTGCTGGCTAGCGCTGTGGTTAAGTCGTGCGCCAAAGACCCCGTGAATAAATACAATGGGAGCGTATTTATGCTCACTTTGATCGACGAGATTGCTCTGGTAAAGACGGGCTAAATCGGGCTGATTTGGGCTTACACAAGCAGTCAATGTTATAAGGATTACTAATAGAGATAGCCGCAACAGGAATTTCACTTATTTGCCAATGATCGTCATAGGGAATGTAATAAGCTTAGCAGTTGAATTACCGTTTCATATTATTGGGTTATGTTTGGCTTTCATAAAATATCCAACAAGAAGACATTAATTAAAAGTTAGTTTAAGTAAGGAGAAAAGGTTCGGCAAGGTAGTGTTTTTCCTTGCCATGAAAGTGAACTCAGTTCGCAGATAGAACTCCGCAGGCACGAATCTTATTTACATTTAAGTTCATCAAATGGCGGATTAAGTAACGGAACAAAAACTTCTTAACACCTGACAAATTAGTGCCTTGTTCATTATAGAAATCATCTGGCTGAGAATAGATACCGTAGTCATCGGCAATGCCTTCTTTTTGGATATAAGTATCTTCACCTGTCCACTCAACTTGTGGATTACTCAAACACTTTGTTGAAATACCGTACCCAGAAAATTCTTCACACTGATTCCTAAAGCTTGCTTGAACTTTTTTTAGATAGGTTTTATCAATAATATAACCTTCGAGATTAATCCAACGTCCATCTAATTCCACTTCTACCCAGCTATGAATAATTCGTTCAGGTGCGATGGCAAATAAGTAATTGGGAATGGCACCGCGTTGTAGTTCATTGAATATAGTAAAACCATGGAAGCGAACCGGGATATCAACGGCTCTCAATAAAGCCATTAATAGGGTTCCCTTGGTATTACACTGCCCATAACCATCCTTTAAAACTTGGCTTGCGCAAAGGCGGTCGTCAGCGTTATAACCAAATAAAATGTCGTCGCGAACGTAGCTGTAGATAGCACCAATGGCATTATATTGAGTCAGGCGCCTCCAGCCTTTCTGATCTATCAGCCTTTGGATAGTTGGGTGTTCAAAATTCAACATGGCCGTGGTGGTGAGATATTCAGGCGTGGCCGTGACATGTTTATTGGCTGTTTGGCTCATTTCCTACTCCTGCTTAATTTGGTACAGGGTTAGATTAATGACTTACCTTGAGAAAAACTTGCATAAACCGGCTGACTTTTCTGGGAATTGAGATTGAATTCACGAAAAGAAAACTAAGAATTGCTCTGGTATTAAAGAGCTTTTTTAATACTCGAAAAGATGGCTTATACTCATGCGCCTTAATTGTTTAATATCGTAATGAGAAAATTATGTCTAAAGCCACGGTGAAATTCGAATTAGAAAAAGAAACCAAAAACAGCGTGCGTTATAAAGAAGTGCCGGAAGAGGGTAAGGCGCCTATTGTGGGCAGCCTGTATGTACAGAAATGGTTTGCCGGAAACAGCAAAAATATTGAAGTGACCATTGAGAAAAAAGACTAATAGATTGTTAAGTAATTTTCACACGAATAACTGAAACTGGACCATGATGGATACCGATACTCAAGAAAAGCCCAGCAAAACTAAAACCAGTTTTTATCGCCGGTTGCTGGTGGCTCATTTAATTGATAATGGTGTTAATACAGTGCCATTGATCATGGCTGAAACGAAAATGCCCAGACGTACCGCTCAAGATACCCTGTTAGCACTGGGTGAATTGCACATAGAGTGTCAGTTTGTGGGAGCAAAAAAAGACGGGGCCTATGAGATTCAGGATTGGGGCGCGATTAATAAGAAGTGGGTAAAAACTCACTTAAGCCAAATTAAGCAGACTTTAGGTTACTGATTTTTTAGGTTCCGGTCTTTCGCTATTGAAAGGGTTGTTCAACACGCAGTTGCAATTTAATTTATCTGGCTGTATAAACGTACAGTACTTAACAATATCCAATTGTAGGAGCCTACCCATGGCAGTGGTGACACTTTATATGTCTGATCGTGACGAAAGTAAGCAATTTACCAGCAAGAAAGAAGCTGACGACTACGATAAAAAGCTTGAATTGGGCAGTGCTCTGGGTGAATTCCTAGATGATAAGCTGGCGGCTTTGAGTGAAGGCCTTGCTGAAGAAATTGGTATGTTACTGGCTGATAATAAGGAGTTGTTGATGACCGCCCTTAAAGGCAAGCCAGGTGTATTGAATGAAAAGGGCGACAACAAGGTTGCCAATATTGCCGATGCCTCCTAGCAGACTGTTAGAAGCAGCTTAAGTAATCAATAGCGCTGCATAACCTGAGTTAACTAACTGTTAATTCAGGTTATCTGTTTTATCTAGCATTTCCCCCTACTCGTCTACCTTCCCTGATCCCGCATTACGTTTCTTATCCACAGTCTAATTGTTTTGTGGTTTCGTCTAAGCACTTCATCCATGCTAAAATCCCTTCATATTTGCCTCTTCACACTTTAGAAACAAGCCTGTCATGTTACGAATTAATGAACTCAAACTGCCTCTTAATCACTCCGAGGCCGAACTCAGCGCTGCTATTGTAAAAAAGCTGACGATAAATGCTGAGGAGCTTAAAGGCTTTAGTGTTTTTAAACGCAGCTATGATGCCCGCCAGAAGAGCAATATTTTTCTGATTTATCAATTGGATGTGAACCTAGACAAGGCTCGTGAAGAGGCCGTTTTAGCGAGCTTGGGTAAAAATTCAGGCGTGCGCGTGAGCCCAGATACCAATTACCATTTTGTCACTGAGCCACAGCAAGATTTCCCGAGTACCCAGCAGAGCCGCCCGGTGGTGGTGGGGTTTGGTCCTTGCGGAATATTATCGGCGCTGTTATTAGCGCAGATGGGGCTTAAGCCTATCGTGCTGGAGCGTGGTCAGGACGTGCGCCAGCGCACTAAGGATACCTGGGGCTTGTGGCGTGAAGGTAAGCTGAATACCGAATCTAATGTGCAATATGGTGAAGGCGGTGCCGGTACTTTTTCCGATGGAAAACTTTATAGCCAGGTAAAAGACAAGCGTTTCCTAGGTCGCAAGGTATTAACCGAATTTGTAAAAGCCGGTGCCCCGGATGAAATCATGTATGTGAGCAAACCCCATATCGGTACCTTTAAGTTGGTGAAAATGGTGGAGAACATGCGTGCTGAAATTACGCGCTTGGGTGGTGAAGTTCGTTTTGGCCAAAAAGTAGATGTGATTCATCGCCAAGAAAGTGAGAGCGGTGAAGGTCAGATTACCGGGTTAACCCTGGCCACTGGTGAAAAAATTGAAAGCCGTCATGTGGTACTGGCCATCGGTCACAGCGCCCGCGATACTTTCCAAATGTTGTTGGATCAAGGGGTATATATCGAACCCAAGCCATTCTCTATTGGCTTTAGAATTGAGCATCCGCAGTCGGTGATTGATGAAGCCCGCTTTGGTGACAATGCCGGCAATGCCATCTTGGGCGCGGCAGACTACAAGCTTGTGCATCACTGTAAAAATGATCGCAGCGTATACAGCTTTTGCATGTGCCCAGGTGGCACAGTGGTGGCTGCCACTTCTGAAGAAGGTTGTGTGGTGACCAACGGCATGTCGCAGTATTCACGTAATGAACGTAATGCCAATGCCGCCATTGTTGTGGGCATAGAGCCAGAACGTGATTATCCCCAGCATGTGCTGGCGGGTATTGATTTACAGCGTGAACTTGAAAAACGCGCTTTCGAGCTTGGTGGCAAGGATTACAGTGCGCCCGCACAACTGGTGGGGGATTTCTTAAAAGATCAGGCCTCAACAGAGCTAAGCAAAGTTCAGCCTTCCTATCAGCCAGGCATTCGCCTTGGAGATCTTTCCAAGGCCTTACCTGAATTTGCTATAGAGGCCATTCGTGAAGCCATTCCTGCTTTTAATAAAAAGATTAAAGGCTTTGCCATGGACGAGGCCATTTTAACCGGGGTAGAAACCCGTACTTCTTCTCCCATTTGCATCAAGCGTGACAAAGATTTTCAAAACCTTAATACCAAGGGCTTGTATCCTGCGGGTGAAGGGGCCGGTTATGCTGGTGGCATTTTATCGGCAGGCATAGATGGCATTAAGGTGGCCGAGGCAGTGGCCAAAGACATATTGAATATTCAGGAAGCTTAATAAATCGGTTGAGGTCACTCGGAAATTATTGGGGTGACTTCTAATGACCATTAGGCTCTTTTCTCAAGGGCTTTTAAGCTACGTGAATTTTCTTGCGCGTATTCTGATAAACAAAATAGGTTTTCCCCTTGCTTGGATATAGACATGTTTTCATGGGCCAGGGTGATAATCTCCCTAGCAATGGGCGCGATGGATCCGCTGGGACAATAGCAACCACCAATGTCGGAAACTAACTCCAGCTTGTTCCCATCAAATTCAAACGGTAATTGAAAGGCGTCATAAATCTTATTGGCAATCACATCCATATCTTTCATCTCATTAAGATTTGGGGCAATTAGTACAAATTCATCGGTTCCCCAGCGAATCATGATGTCTTGTTGGCGTAGGGCTTTTTTTAAACGTTTACTGCCATCTTTTATAATCGCATCACCTATATCTTGGCCATACTTGTCATTAAATTTCTTTAGGTCGCGATAATCTAAAAAAAACAAACCAAAATTTTGGCTGCTATCACAAATCTCATATAACAAAGACTGGCCTATTTCTTTGCGGTAAAAGCCACTTAAATCATCGTAATAGGCCTTTTGTTCAAGGTTATGAATGACACGTTTTTGATTAGAGATGTCTTCACCAATAAATAAAATTCGCTCTAATTTCCCATAACTATAAACAGGAATGACGTACAAATCTTCATCGTATATCGATCCATCCTTTTGTTTACTTTTTACTTCAGAGCGGAAATCCTTTTGGTGCTTTATGATATTTAGCACCTCTTCTTTTTCAGTGTCGGCGACAGTTTTATAATCGAAAATATTGTGGCCAATTATTTCATCTTTATTGAATTGAGTTTTCTTCATGAATTTTGGGTTGATCTTTTCTATGGTGCCATCGCTCGTGGTAATGGCAATTGCATATGGGTTAAATAGAAATAAACTGGAGGAGTCACTTAAATCATCCAGTTTTTTTTGTTGGTAGGTAACGTCTTCGCCTATCAGCATGGCGATGGTTTCGTCGTTCCAACAGGTGAGCTGTTTAGCCGAAAACCGAATGGTGACTATTTTTTGTTTATAGCCCACTAATTTCATATCGTAATTTTCATGGGGTTTATTTTCAGAAAACAGCCTGTGATAAACCAAAAACTCTCTTGGGAATTCTTTGGGTAATAATTCAGGTAGCCACTGGGGACCTTCTTCTCTGGAAGGGTATTCAAGTACAGACAATAAGCCTTGTGAGATATCCACAATCTCATTGTTACGAACCATTAAATATAATGAATTGTGCTTAAAAAAATCAATCTGCTGTTTTAACAGATGCAATGAAATATCGTGAGGTTGATTTTCAATGGCCATGACACACCCACATTTATGGCTGAAAAATAATGACTGTAGAAAAACGGGTAAAAGTAATCATTATGGATTCAATAGACTCTTATTAGGTATAGCTCAATTTCGGCCGATGGCGGACATTTTACGCCTCGGCATATGGTAGCTTCAGTACTTACGAGGTATACAGCGCATAACGGATAACCTTTTGTATGTACGTAAATGGGAGTAAGTGCTGATAGGGTTATTTAAAAGCTAACCGAAAAGTCAGCAATTATTGCTAGAAGAGATCAGAATAGATAAAATCCTGCGCCAATTTTCTAATTTTGCCAGTCCATTACCCTTATAGAGGAAACATGGGCTGGCTTCGTCACCTGCAAATTACCAGTCTGTGTGATGATGTCTAAAATACTCATAGTAAACCCTAACTCATGGATCCTGAATTATGACCGTACGTGAAATCAAGCACCCTTTGGTGCAGCATAAAATTAGCTTGATGCGCAATAATGACATGAGCACTCGCGGTTTTCGCCAGCTGGCAGCAGAGGTTGGTTGCTTGCTTACCTATGAGGCTACCAAGGACCTAGAGTTGGAAGATTACCAGCTACAGGGTTGGGAAGGAGAGGTGACGGGTCAACGCATTAAGGGCAAGAAAGCCACTGTGGTGCCTATTTTGCGCGCCGGCATTGGCATGTTAGATGGCGTATTGGAATTAATGCCCAGCGCCAAGATCAGCGTGGTGGGTTTGTATCGCGATGAAAAAACTCTGGAGCCGGTATCCTACTTTGAAAAACTGGCGGGTGACATTGAAGAGCGCATGGCGTTAATCATTGATCCTATGCTGGCTACGGGCGGCTCCATGAATGCCACTATCGATTTACTTAAGCAGGCTGGCTGTAAAGATATTCGCGCCCTGGTTTTAGTGGCGGCACCTGAGGGTATTGAAAAGGTACAAGCGGCCCATCCGGACGTAGACATCTACACCGCTTCCGTAGACAGTCATCTTAATGATCAGGGTTACATCATTCCGGGCTTGGGTGATGCGGGTGACAAAATCTTTGGCACTAAGTAGGCGCACATCTTAAGGGCCTGCTCTCTTTATCTAGAGAGAACGGCCCTAAATTACATTTCTGTTTTAAAATTACATTAGGCTGCTTATGACAAATTCCAGCGAACAATTTCAAGGTTGGCGCACTGTGCTGGCCGGCCTGCAGATGCTCTTTGTGGCGTTTGGTGCTCTTGTATTAATGCCCTTAATTACTGGGCTAGATCCCAGTGTGGCTCTGTTTACCGCAGGTATTGGTACGCTGATTTTTCAGTTTGTGACCAAGCGGCAGGTGCCTGTATTTCTTGCATCCTCTTTTGTGTTTATTGCCCCTATTAGTTATTCGGTACAAACCTGGGGCATGGCAGCGGCCATGGGCTCTTTGTTTGTGGCAGGCCTAATGTACGTACTATTGGCTAGCATAGTGGCCATTCGTGGCGCCGGTTTTTTGCATAAAATTATGCCGCCTGTGGTGACGGGTCCAATAATTATGGTGATTGGTTTGAGCCTAGCGCCTATCGCGGTGAATATGGCCATGGGTAAAACCGGTGATGGTGCAGTGGAATTATTTCCTTATGCAGATGCCTTGTTGGTATCCATGTCAGCGCTTATTACCACGTTATTAGTGGCAGCTTTGGGTAAGGGGATTTTTCGTTTAGTGCCTATTTTAGCCGGTGTATTAGTGGGGTATATCATGGCTTCTGTGATGGGCATGGTGAACTTTGATGCGGTGGCGCCAGTTGCCTGGTTTGCCATTCCCAATTTTACTACGCCAGAATTTAATCTGGCTGCGATCTTGTTCATGTTGCCGGTGGCCATTGCTCCGGCGATAGAGCATGTGGGTGATATTCTTGCCATTGGCAGTGTGACTGGAAAAGACTATGTAAAAACGCCGGGCTTGCAACGTACCTTGTTGGGCGACGGTTTAGCTACTTCAGCTGCTTCACTGTTTGGTGGTCCGCCTAATACGACCTATTCGGAAGTCACGGGTGCGGTAATGCTGACTAAGATGTTTAACCCTATGATTATGATTTGGGCAGCCGTGTTTGCCATTGGTCTAGCGTTTGTGGCCAAGTTTGGTGTGGTTTTGCAAACCATTCCAGCTCCGGTGATGGGCGGTATTTTAATTCTATTGTTTGGCTCTATTGCTGGGGTGGGTATGAATATTCTCATAAAGGCTCGGGTTGATATGGCCGAACAACGTAATCTGGTAATTGTCTCCACCACCTTGGTATTTGGTATTGGTGGTATGGCCATCGGTAATGCTGACTTTAGCCTACAAGGCGTGAGCTTGTGCGGTTTAGTGGCCATTGCCCTAAACTTGTTATTGCCTAATAAAACGGTTCCTGCCAATGACCTAGATGAAGAGCGAGATCTCATCACGCCAAGCTAGTGTGTCGTTATCCATAAAGGTGTCCAAACACGGGCGCCTTTTTGGATTAAAGGTTCAAGTATTTTTTAATGAGCCTGGGGTATTCACGCCGGCTCACGTCTCTTATTTTTTTCCAAAATAGTTGCACAAATTCAGGGTTATCTTGACCAAATTGGCGGCTAAAAATAAAAAAGTAATCCTTGGTTCGAATGGCCGGGTATAACTTTTCTATTTGGTGTTGATGTGCCCCCCAGCTTTTCTCAAACGGATATTCCTGAGCCGCCACCACCGATACTCGATTATTCAAAAGCAATTTTACTAACTCTACCGTGCTACTCACTTCCTGAATGGGAACATTCATTTTGTTCAAATCGGATATAACGGCATAACCTAAATTCACGCCCACCGAATCTGTATTTCTTAGTTGTTTTTGCTCCCAATTAGCCGGGTTAGTTTTTAACTTATAAAAAAAGTAGCTGATGGTGTCCATCTTATAAATGGCGTTGGGTTGGCCATTAATTAACGGGTAAATACCTTGCTTAGAACGTTCTTGTTTATAAGAAAATAGAAATGCGCCGTCTATGTTATGGGTACTAATTTGTTGCAATACACGTTTTCCTGGCAAGCGGGTTAACTGGGCGCTGATGTTGAGCTCTTTACACACCATTTGGATAATCTCCACAGACAACCCTGGGTTGGCTGGGATCTGATGGGAGCGCTGCAGAAAATAAGGAAAGGATTCGACATTGGCATAACCAATTTTTAAGTTTAGAGGAGCTGCATAAAGGTTAAATGAGACCAGTAATAGTAATATGCCCCAGCTATACCTTTTAAGGTATGAAAATGAATTTATTGACGCCAATACTGAAGTAATCATCAAGGCAGTATAGATGCCCAATAAAGGACTGCTGCCAGATATGCACCAGAGTGCCTGATTATACTTGGCAAAAAGCTCGTAACTCGCTACTTTAGGCGCCTGTAATCATTGGACACCTGCAAAATATGCCTAGTACACCCCCAACCCAGTCTCAGCAGACCAAGAAGGGTTATCATCACGGGGATTTAAAAAGCTCGTTAATTCAAGCTGCCAATGTGATTTTGTTACGTGATGGCGCCGATTCCCTATCGTTACGGGCCATTGCGGCCGAGGTAGGGGTGTCTCACATGGCCCCTTATTCTCATTTTAAGAATAAGAAAGAGCTGATGCAGTCGGTGGCCAGTGCTGGCTTTGATCATCTGGCCGATGCCATGGAAGCCAAGACTGATAGCCTGAAGAAACCCGGTGAACTCATTTTGGCTTATGGTGCGGCTTATTTGGATTTTGCCATTGGCAATCCTCAGCTATACCGTTTGATGTTAGGGCAGGTGGAAACTAAAGGGCGCAAAGCCTTGAAGGGTTCGTTAGGCGATAAAAAAGTACCAGCTGAAAATGCCAAGAGCAGTGAAATAATCACCAGCTCAAAGCGCCCATTTATCTTGCTACGAGAGGCGTTTTCCAAGCGTGAAGGAAATGAAGGCAGCGTTAAGGCGCAAGCGCTAGGTGCATGGTCTATGGTTCACGGTATGTCTGCCTTGATTATTGAAGGGCATATTCAAGTACCAGATGGCGTAAGCATGAAGAAGTTTTTGGCGGCCTCTACCTTGCACGCCAGCAGTTTTCTAAACGACACCTAAATTTATGTCGGCGTCTGCTTTTTAAGTGGATGCCAAATACATATCTACAAATCAAAAATTTATAACTCACGCCTGCTTTTATCCACACTCCAAAACTTTTTATTTCCCTTCTTAAGTGACCGTTTTTAATATTGACAGAGCCGCTAATTTGACGGGCTTTTAATGCTGTTTTTTATTGGCTTTTTTTAGCTAATTCTTTGTTGCACATTTCCATCTATTTGTCTTACTTAGGGATATTTTGTCCGCTATTGATGTAATGGTTGAAAATCTCAAGGGCTATACTTGTATGTGAAGTACACCGCTATGTTTCGCAATAAAAAATAAAAATAAACAAGAGCAGAAAATATGATGAAAAAATCACTGGGTGCATTACTGAGCCTCACCCTGGCCGGTAGTTTAACTTTTGTTGGTGCCGCCAAGGCAGATTCTATTGACGATTTTAATAATAGCTGGGTTGGCAAGGCTATGGATTTACAGCGATCGTTAGATAGCTACTCGCCCATGATTGATAATAATATTCTTGGCTCCCACAACACATACAACTCTGAAGTCTACACAGCTTGTAATTTTTCGGTGGGTTGTCGTTATCTGGATCCGCAACAAAAATATTCAATTAAAGATCAGTTGCGTATGGGGGCACGTTTTATTGAATTAGATGTTCACTGGACCGCTAAGATGGAAAGCCTGTTCTCTTATCCAAAACGTTTGTTGTTATGTCATGGCGTGTGCAGCATTAACGATAAATATGCTACTGAAGGATTTAATGAAATATCTGACTGGTTAAGTGATAACAGTAGTCAGGATGAAGTGATTATTCTTTACATTGAAGATGCCAGCGAAGGTCATCACAGTGATCTTTATAACCAGATGAATGATCGTTTTGGCAGCAAAATTTACCAAAGCAATGGTTGCGGCAATATTCCCGATAACTTAACCAAGGCAGATGTGTTGGCGGCGGGCAAGCAAATAATATTGTGGAAAGATGGCGGCTGCTCTGGCGATAGCAACATAGCCAATACTGCTTTTACTGGGCTGGGTAATATTGGTCGCATCTGGGAAGACGCCACGACCCTTGGCAGCATTGCTGAGTTTTTTAACGGCGGTATCGACAGCATTAGCGCAGGTGAAGTTAGAGAGGCATTTAAAACCGGTGCCAACATAGTGAATCTGGATGACCTAGTGATGGATGACGGTCGCATAGAAGCGGCAATTTGGAGCTGGGATAACAATGAACCTAACAACTCTGGCGGAAATCAGGATTGCGCGGTGCAGTGGGGGAATGGCCGCTGGGATGACGCTGGCTGTAGTGCATCATTTGCTTTCGCCTGTGAAGATAACAATGGTAGCTGGTTTGTGCCAGATAATACGGTTGGCCAATGGAGTGATGGCGTTAGTGCTTGTGCTGCCCTAGGCGGCAGTTTTAGCGTGCCTACCAATAGTCAGGACAACCAGGCATTAAAAGCCGCTAAGGATGCGGTAGGTTACACACATGTTTGGCTAAATCATTCAGATTCAGTTAATGAAGGTGATTGGTTGGTGGCTGGAAAGAATACGATCTTTTCTGTAATTAATCCAAACTCGTTTAGTTTTTCAGCGGGTCAGTTTCAATTAAATGCAGGGGAATCTCTTACCACTCAAAACCGACACATGGCAATGCAAACCGATGGCAATTTTGTCATTTATAATTATGGCAATGGAGCGGTGGGCGGCGCGCGATGGGCCAGTGGTACCAATTCAGGCAGTGGTTATAGAGTGGTGTTTCAGGGAGACGGTAACCTGGTAATTTATGATGCCAATGGCTCGGCCAAATGGGCCAGTGGTACCAATCCATCTGGTGCCAGCTTAAGTTTGCAAGGTGATGGGAACCTGGTTATTTATAACGGTTCAGGCGGCGCGTTGTGGGCCACAGGTACCAATTAATATTGGCCTAAAAATAACAAAAAATTAAATAAAAATCGAAAACGCTACTTTCATCGGCCGTTATTATTTGTAACGGTCAATACAATACAATAAAAATAAAAGAGAACAATATGAAATTAAAATCATTGGGCGGCGTGTTAAGCGCTGGATTGTTAAGTGCAAGTCTTGCGGCAAGCCTGTCTTATTCAGGCAGTGTGCATGCCGATTCTATTGATGCCTTCAATAATAGTTGGGTGGGACAGGCTCTGGATTTACAGCGAGGCCTGGATAATAACGCCCCCATTATTGATAATAATATTTTAGGCTCGCACAACACTTACAACTCAGAGGTATACACAGCGTGTAATTTCTCCGTGGGTTGTCGTTATCTTGATCCTCAGCAAAAGTATTCCATTAAAGATCAGTTGCGTATAGGCGCTCGTTTTATCGAGCTGGATGTTCATTGGACTGCGAAAATGGAAAGCCTTTTTTCTTATCCAAAACGTTTACTCTTGTGTCACGGGGTATGCAGTTTAAATGATAAATATGCTACCGAAGGCTTTAACGAAGTTAAAGACTGGCTAAATGACAGCAATAATAGCGACGAGGTTATCATTATTTATATTGAAGATGCTTCGGATAATCATCACAGCGATTTATTCAACCAGATGAACGATCGCTTTGGTTCTAAAATTTATGCCAGCGGTGGCTGTAACAGCATTCCTGATAGTCTAACCAAGGCTCAGGTATTGGCGGCCGGTAAACAGGTTATCTTGTGGAAAGATGGTGGTTGCTCGAGTAATGCCAGCATGGCTTCTACCGCCTTTACTGGTTTGGGTAATGTGGGTCGCATTTGGGAAGACGCGACAACCTTAGGCAGCATCGCTGAATTTTTTGATGGTGGCATCGATAGCATTACTTCATCAGAAGTACGTGAAGCATTTTTAACCGGTGGCAACATAGTCAATCTTGATGACCTAGTAATGGACGATGGACGAGTGGAAGCGGCCATTTGGAGTTGGAATACCAATGAGCCTAACAATTCTAATAACGAAGACTGCGCCGCTCAAACCAGCAGCGGTCGCTGGAACGATGCCAGCTGTAGCAATAGTTATGCTTATGCCTGTGTAGATGACTCGGGTAACTGGACAGTGCCAGGCAGTACCACCGGTAACTGGCAGGGCGGTGCTGCTGCCTGTGGCGATTATGGGTTGAGCTTTGCTGTGCCTACTAATAGCCAGGCTAACGAAGCGCTAAAAGTGGCCAAAGAAGTGGAAGGTTACAATACTGTGTGGATGAATCACGATGACATTTCCACTGAGGGTAACTGGGGTAGTGTGCAATTAGATATTTTTGTGGGGCAGAAAAACATTGCGTTTAAATCAGCTCATAATAAATATTTAGTGACTGAAAATAACGGCAACAGCGATGTGAACGCTAATCGCTCTTCTATTGGTTCATGGGAAACATTTGATCTGGAGCTTTTATCAACAGGTGAATGCGTGACCAGTGGTGCCAATGTAGCGGTGAACTCTCAAGACGGATACTACCTGCGTGCGACCAGTGGCGGCGGTTTAGATGCCAAGGCCAGTGCTATTGGTTCATGGGAGCAATTCACCCTAGTTAATCACAGCGATGGCAGTGGTTGTCTGGCAAGTGGTGACAGCATTTCCTTAAAAAGTGCTCATAACAAATACGTGGTGGCAGAGAGCAATGGCGATGCCAATGCTAATCGCAGTGGCATTGGTAGCTGGGAGAAATTTACAGTTCAGTTTTAAGTACAGGATGTACTGCTAGGACTTCTGCTCCAGGGAAATCCTAAGTACTTACATCCATGTAAGCAATGACGCGGTGCCAATAGTCACAGGGATGTGATGTATTAGGGTAATGCAGGACGCAATTACCGAGGATTGCCTGTATCTTTTTTTGGGGGGAGTGGGGTTAACGTCCTACCATTAGAATTTTCTCACTGCTATTGAACAACTTATTTATCTTACGTTTATTGTAATATACTAATAAGTAAGCCGACTGAGCTTCGTAATCTATAACGCCTTCTTCAATGAAATTCCATTTTCCCTCGATTAAATTTAATTGCTTTCTAAAGGGATTAGCTTCAGGAGAGTTTTTCATGGCCGTTAAATCTTGTTTGAATTTATTGGATATTTTTTTCGGGTCAATTACTGAGTCTTCGGAGGTGATGGATTGGCCGCCGTAGAGAGAGCTAGAAATATCATAAAATCGGGCGCTAATAACTTCGATATTAAATTCCATTAATGCTAATTTTTGCGCTAAACCATTTTCACTGGTGTAAAGAGAAACAATTTTTTGGTAGAGCTTATTTAAATAAGTACGATATAGAATACGAATAGGACCTGGTACAAAATAATCACTCCCCTGGAAAGAGTCGTAATTAAGCAATGGGCGCAATTTAGACCACTGATTTTTAATGTCGGTGGCACCCATCACGTCTTCTTTTTCATAGTCTTCAAGGTTGGCATCGGCCAGACTTAAAAAGTTTTCATAATCGGCTTTATAGCGCTCATCCCCTTCGGTTAGGTTGTACATGTAAAAGGCCGACATAGATTGACTGACATTAATGGCATGCTGGGTCAGGGCCGACTTTGCCTGGATAATGCTACTTACACCTAGCAGCGTTATGAATAAAAATAGGGAATGAGATTTGAGCATATTAATAACTTCTTTGTTATTGAAAGCAGCGCCAGACTGTAAATATCTGTCGGGATTTGTTGTTTTTATTAGAGTCAGTCAATCATTCTTAAAAGTGAAGCTAAAGGTAAAATTGACGGGTTAGGAATAGGTAAAATTTATCGCTTTGGGTAGGCTTTTACATTGACTTGAATGACATACTGGAATGTTTAATTTGCCATGCTTTGATAGGGTAAAACATGGAGTTTATCCGAGAGTATTACTCTTACCAATAAAGGGAGTTTGAGCTGATACAGATGCACCAACTCAAACCTTTATGTTACTGGCAGTTTGCTCCCACATCATTAAGAATACTGTTAGAAATTTCCACTGTACTAATTTGGTTACCAATAGAGCTGATGCTGTCCTGAATGATTCCGCGCTCGGTAATAACTAGGGTGTTGTCATCAAACAAAGGCGCTTGCCCCCAGACCATGGACGATAGTCCAGGAAACTCTTGGTAATCGGAACGGAATACCTTACCTTCGCTATTGATGAAAACAAGGCGGCCATTTAAGAAGTCCCCAGTTAATACGCCACCACAGGTAGGCAGCAAATCATCCAATATGGTGACCTTGCTATAAAGTACGCTTGTATCTAAATAGGCTCCGTCTAAAAAGCTCACTTTTACCACGCGGCTGGAAATACTGGTGTAGTCAAAATCGGTTAGATACAAATCATTGCCTGAGAATTTCAAACCATTTGGAGAATAGATATTTTGTTCAATATTTAGGAAATTTAAATCGTTTAATTGTGCGTTAAGGACGCCGCCATCAATACTCAGGTCAAATTTGCTGACCTTGCCTCTGCCCAGTAATACATAATCGGCAATTAATAATGCATCGTTTTCAGGTGTTAGCGTCATGCCATTGGGAAGTGACATATTTTCCAATACCATCAGCTCGCTCATTTCGGGTCTTACCCCAGTTTCCAGTTGAGCTGAAATTAATGTGTGGCGGGCGTTAATCAATGCGTTATCGGCGCAAACAACAATAAGTCTGTCGTCAAATGAAGCAATGCCATTGTAGGCATCACAGCCTGCGTCAATGTAATCCAGAGAGAAAGTGCCGTTACTCTGCGTAATTTCAGCAAAGCCTTTTCCTGATGTAACAAAGTGGCGCCCGTCTTGAGTGATGACCTGATTTTCGGCTTCAGGCATATTGGAGAGCTTTTCTTTATTCAAACAGCCCTGAAGAAAAAGGCAGGATGATACCAGTGTAGCAAGAGTGAGAAGTTTCATTTTGGTCCGTTATTTTTATTTTAAGACAAAATATTTCATCATGTTAGGTGTTAAATGTATGCGTCAAAAAATGACGTTTACTACTAAAAATAGGAAATAATGGTGGATATATGTGCACCATTAGATAGCATTGAAAATATTAGGCTTTATGGGAAAGAAGAAGGGCTGAAAAGATAAACTTTGAAGTGTTATAGGGCACTTCAAAGTGATAGAGCTTAAGACATGTGTTGGCCGCCGTTGGCGGAAAAATCGGCTCCGGTCATGAAACCAGATTTTTCATCAGCTAAAAAGGTAACCAGTCGGCCAATTTCTTCGGGTTCGCCAAAACGCCCCACGGGTATACCCTTTTTAATTTTTTCTCGAATTTCTTCGTCTACGTCCATGATCATAGATGTGGCAATATAGCCTGGCGATACGGTATTAACAGTAATGTTTTTACCGGCAACTTCTTGTGCTAATGCCTTAGTGAAACCGTGTATGCCAGCTTTGGCAGCAGAATAATTAACCTGACCAAACTGACCTTTTTGCGCGTTCACCGATGAAATATTAATGATGCGACCATAACCACCTTCAAGCATGTTATTGATCACTAGGCGCGTAGTGTTAAATATGCTGGTTAAATTAGTGCTAATAACTTCCCCCCATTGAACAGCAGACATACGCTTTAGAGTACAGTCGCGGGTAATGCCTGCATTGTTCACCAGTACATCAATATGGCCAAATTCTTTTATGATGCCATCAATGCATTCTTGGCAAGAATCAAAATTTGAAATGTCACCAAACGCTAAAGCAAAGTCGTATCCTTGTTTACCTTGTGTTTGTTGCCACAATTTTGCACGTTCGTGTTTACCTCCCCCATAATAACCAGCAATTACATTGTAGCCCTCATCGTGCAAGCTGCGACAAATGGCACTACCTATACCACCTGTTCCCCCTGTTACTAGCGCAACTTTTTTAATGCTCATTCTTAGCTCCTTGCTATTGAATTACGGCGATTGTGTCTACTTTATTTTTAGTCTGTTTTTGGTTCGAACGTTCGATATGTTATTTGAGCAATGTGACAAAAATACTGTTTTCTAGATGATTCATAAAAAACCATTAGTTAGGAGTAGCAAAGGAATGTATCGCTTTCCAGATATAATTGTAGGCCTCACAAATCTTGGCCAATAAAGACCGTTGCAGTAATGATAATTCATTAGGCTTTGTTGCTAAGGAAACGATAAATGATTATTTATCATTATTTTTTGTCTTAAATATTAAGCCTAATTGATTGTTTATTATTAACCTTGGGCATGAATGTTTGTGAGTTTTAATGCCGATTTTTAATGCTTTTTTCTTAATTAAGAATAACCACTATTTAGACATATAAGTTTAATCAACTATGCTTTATGCATAGTTTGGACGGTGTATATGAGTTATCAAATACTACTCACATTAGTTGTGTGCCTAAGCCTTTCATGGTCAATTTTCGCTAAACCTATATTGATCTTTGGGGACGACAGTTATCCTCCCTATTCTTATTTTGAAGGTGGTGTTCAAAAAGGTATATATACCGACATTATTCATCGGGTAGACGAAAGATTAGTGAGCTATGAAATCACAATTCAAGCAATGCCTTGGAAGCGAGCCTTGCGCAAGGTAAAAAATGGTGAAATCGCACTGTTCTATCCCCCCTATAAAAGACCGAAAGAAAGACCGTACATGGACTATTCCGTAGAGATCTTACCGGAGACACTTTCTATTTTTTGTAGAAAAGAACTGGGTTTAACCAGAGAGTCAAGATTTCCTCAAGACTATAAAGGTTTAATGCTTGGGGAAAACCTGGGTTTTTCATCGGGTGAAAGCATCCAGGAGGCTCGCGATAAAGGCGTGTTATCGCTGTCTTCGGCAAGAGGTACGCGGGCTAATCTGATAAAGATTATTGATAAAAAACTAGACTGCTATGTTAATGACCGGCTCTCAATATTATATGAACTCAATGTTTTAATGGCGCTAGGTGAATACGACGGCCTAAGCCTTGTTGAAACGGTGAAGGTGAGCTCTGAATATGGCTACCTAGGCGTTAGCCAATACTCCGATGTTTACCCCGGCATAACAGATTTTATTAAACAGTTTAATCAACAAATTAAGGTGATGAAAAACAACGGAGAGATTAATAAAATAGTGAATAAGTATCTCAAAAGAATAAAGATTAAGTGAGGAAAGCTATTTGTTTTTAAATGGACCCGAAGGAGGGTGAACTTGAAAGTATGTTGGATTTTTCCATTCACTAAGATATGGCTGTTGCCGGTAATCTTGTTTTTAAATTCAAGTCTATTATCTGCCGATACTATAAAGCTGGTTTTTTCAGACGTTGAAGTATTTCCCTATCAAATGGGCAGTGGTTTGGCTTTGAGTACCCCTCCTGGAATTGCCGTGGATATTATTGTTAAAGCGGCAAAAAAACTGGGTCATACCGTACATTTTGTACGAGTGCCAAATAAGCGTGTGCTACTCATGGTGCAGAGCGGTAGGGCCGACGGTGCCTTTGTTTTTTCATATAAACCGGAACGGGAAAAATATGGGCGGTACCCCATGCTGGATGGCAAGCCTAATGCTGAACTGCGAATTGCCAGTATGAGCTACTATTTTTATGCACGAAACAATAGTGGTATGAAGTGGGATGGTGAAACCTTAACTGGGCAAAATCTAAGAGTAGGGGCCAACTTGGGCTATTCAATTGTGACCGATTTAAAAAGAATGGGGCATCAGGTTGAAGAAGCAAAAACCACAGGTCAAAACTTTAGCAAGCTAAAAACGAACCGTCTTGGTGTATATGCAGCACAAGCCATAACCGCAGATGGTTTTTTAAAGTATAAACAAGATACCAGCATAAGGCGGCTTGAACCCGCCATTAAAACCAAAGACTATTTTTTAATGTTGGGTCACCAGTTTTATAATAAAAACCCAGAAAGATCACAGCAGCTTTGGCAAGAGGTTGCCAAAGCTCGTGATTATATGTCCAGCCAGAAAAGCGCTAAATATTTGAAAAACTAATCCCTTGGGTTATACCTAAAGCTCTTAAACCATTGCCAACTTTGGGGTCTTATTTATCCAGGGTTGCGCCTTCTCCAGCTGTGCGGCTAGTTTAAACAGAGTCTGTTCATCGCCAAAGGGAGCAATAAATTGGGTGCCACAAGGTAAACCGCTTTCACTCCAATGCAGTGGCATGGACATGGCTGGCTGACCCGTTAGGTTAGCCAGTTGTGTAAAGGGCGTTTTATCTAAGTTTTTACGGGCTTCTTGCTGGGTGAGCTCAATTAAGCTTTTCTTGAATACTCGCGCCACGGATGGCCCTAAGGCATTGGCCAATTTGGTTTGGAATAGTTTACCGGAGCTCATCTCAAGTGAGCCTAAAGGCACGGGCAAAGCGGCTACGGTTGGGGTCATGAAAATATCAAAATCCTGATGAAAAAGATCCACCGCCTGCTTTATTTTAAACCAGTCGCGCTTAGCACTTACAAAGTCACCTGCCGACAGGCATTCGCCTATTAGAGCTAGAAATCGTGTGCCGTCCTCTAGTTTGTTAGCGGCATGTTTACCCAGTGTTTTCTTGATGTAGGCAGCATCGGCGGCAGTGTGACCAAAATACATAGTGAGATAGCAATTCAGCAGTAAGTCGCCATCAAAGACTGGCTGCTGCTCAACTACCTCATGCCCTAGGTCTTGCAAAAGTTTAACGCTGTTTTCCACAGCCTTAATGCATTCACGGTCCACAGGCCCACCAAAAGGTGACTGGGTCGTAAAGCCAATGCGCAGTTTTTTGGGCGGTGTTTGCAGGGCGTCTAAATAACTCTGATCAGGTGATGCTATGGCGTAAGGGGAGCCGGGTTCTGAGCCTTGAGTAGCATCCAACATGGCTGCGCTATCCCGGACTGAACGAGTTAAGACATGTTCGCAGGTGGCACCGTCCCAGTGCTCACCATAGTTTGGGCCACTTGGATTACGTGCACGAGTAGGCTTCATGCCAAACAAGCCGCAATGGGATGCAGGTATACGAATAGAACCGCCGCCATCTCCCCCTGAGGCCATGGGAACAATTCTGGCTGCCACTGCCGCACCGCTACCACCACTGGAGCCACCGGAGCTGCGCGATGTATCCCATGGCGTGCTGGTTGCACCAAATGCTTGAGGCTCGGTAATGCCCATTAATCCTAATTCTGGGGTGTTGGTTTTGCCAAATATATTCACTCCGGTTTGTTTGAAGCGACTCACTAGGGTGGCGTCTTCGCTGGGGATAATGCCCTCATAAGCCCTAGAGCCATTACTGGTGGGCACGCCTTTTACGTCAGCTAATAAGTCTTTTAATAAGAAGGGCACTCCGCTAAATACCCCTTTGGGTAGAGTGTTTTGCGCTTTTTTGGCCATGTCATAAAGAGGATTAATAATCGCGTTAATCTGTGGGTTAAGGCGTTCGGCACGGATAATAGCCTCTTCTAGCAAGGCTTGAGGGGAGACGTCTTTATTGCGTACTAGCTGGGCTAACCCCAGTGCGTCGTACTGGGAGTACTCTTTAAATCCAGACATGTGAATGCTCACTTTTTATTGTTTTTTAGTTTTTATTCAGGGTTTATTGTGATTTTTATGCACTAAATAGTGACACAAGCCATGGGCTTTTCAATGAATTAAAAATCAAATAGATGTTAATTTAGGACTCTCGAGGGGGCGTAAGGCTGTAGATAAATAGGGCTGGAATAATCTGGCGTTGAACAAATAGCAGAATCCCCAAAACTTGGGAATTCTGCTAACGGGTATTATTTGTAGAAGCTAGATCGACCTTCAGGTTGTAAACGGAAACGCTTGTAGCCCCACTGGTATTGCTCGGGGCAATCCAAAATACACTCTTCAATACTTTGGTTTAAAGCAGTGGCAGCCACCACAGGATCTTCGTGGCGAATATCTTCGTTGGCAGGCTTAAGTACCACCTTATAAGTGCCATCTTGCAGGCGTTTAGCGTAGCAAGACAATAGGAAGGCAGGTGTCTTCTTGGCCAAATCACTAATTAACTTGCCGGTTAAGGCGGGTTGACCAAAGAAAGGTGCAAATACGCCACTATTCACGGAAGGTTCTTGGTCGGGTAACACGGCAATCACACCTTTTTTCTTAAGTATCTTGAACAGCGCCATGACCCCTTTACGATTGGCAGGTACTAGGCCCAAATCTACGCGTTTGCGGGTGTTAAAAATAAACTTATCCATGGCGGGGATTTTGGCCGGTTTGTACATGACGGTCATGAACAAATGCGTGCGGAAAAAGTGATTTAAAATCTCCCAGTTTCCATGATGAGGGGCAATTAATATGATGCCATTTTCATCACTTAAGGCCTTTTTCAGGTGTTCAAGCCCTTCTACCTCGGTGATGAGTTTGTGTACCTTGGGGATAGGCCACATCCATGACATGCCCATTTCGGTATAAGTTTTCCCCAGGGCCACCAAACTGGATTTGGTCACCTCGTTTAATTGCTTTTCATCGTAATCGGGAAAACAAAGAGAGAGATTAACCTTGGCTACCTTTGCGGTGCCACTGCCTGTGTACCACATGATGTTACCAATTAACGCCCCCAGAGCCTGGGCCATAGGTAAGGGTAAAAAAGAGATTAAACGGACGATGCCAATGCCAATGTGTACAGCTGTGTTTTTCACAAAAATGTCTCCCTGAAGTCAGGCAAGGGTACCGATTTTTAGCAGATTTGAAAACCTGCATGCATATTAGTGAAAGATAGCGGTAATGAAATTCGCAGAATTACCTTATAATTGTCGACAATTTGAACAATCAACGCAGTAATTAACAACATCATGAAAAAAACACAGGTAAGCATCGGCCTCACTAACCCTAAAAGCCCTACAAATGTTGGGGTGGTACTGCGAGCCGCAGGCTGTTATCAGGTAGATTCAGTATTCTATACTGGTGAGCGTTATGCAAAAGCGGCCAAATTTCATACCGATACCCAGAATGCCAAGTCAAAAATCACCCTGACCGGAGTGGATTCGTTAGTGGAATGTATTACGGATGATGTTCAGGTGGTCTGTGTGGATCTCATAGAAGGGGCCACGCCGTTACCTGAGTTTATTCATCCGGAGAAAGCCATTTACATATTTGGCCCAGAAGACGGCACCATAGAACAAGAGGTGGTGGATAAGGCCCATGCGGTGGTGTATGTGCCTACTGTAGGTTGCATGAACCTGGCAGCCACGGTGAATGTCCTGTTGTATGACCGCTTGGCTAAGTCGGCTAACCGCATTGGTGGGGATGAACTTATTCGCAACAGTCGCGATATTAATAACAACGTGAAGATGAAAACCCCTGCTTAATGGTTTTTTCATGGAAACCATAGAATCATTAATACTTAAAGATTCTCGGCGTATGGAAATGCTTAAAATGGTGGCAGGGCTTCCGCAAGAAGACTGCTACATTGCCGCTGGCTTTGTGCGTAACCTGGTCTGGGATTACCTTCATCAAGATTGCATACACTTAGCCAGCGCTTTAAATGATGTGGATGTGATTTTTTTTGATGCGCAGGATAATAACCATAACTGTGCTGAAATATTACAAAGCGAGTTAATGGCGGTAGATGCCAGCATTCCCTGGCAAGTAAAAAACCAAGCCCATATGCACCTTAAAAATAACGATCAAGCTTATAAAAGTTGTGGTGACGCCATGACATATTGGCCTGAAAAAGAAACGGCTGTGGCGGTTAGGTTAAACCAGCAAGGTGATATTGAGGTGCTCGCCCCATTTGGCGTAGGCAGTTTATTCAACGGCCTAGTTAGCCATAACCCCAAACGAGATAAATCGACTTTTCTAAAAAGGGTTAACCACAAGGGTTGGTTAAATACTTGGCCGAAGTTAAAGTTGATTGTATAAAGCCTAAGTTAAAATAAATATCCGTTATTTTTGTTATGCGCCGCTTGTTGCACTAGCGAGTGGAATTTACAGGACTATTTAAAATGGAATTAGACCATATATTTATATGCGTTAATAAGGATGCTGTAGAAGCGGAATTACTCACTAGCCTTGGACTTATAGAGGGCAGTAGCAATGTTCACCCAGGGCAAGGTACAGCCAATAGGCGCTTCTTTTTTCACAATGTAATGTTGGAATTATTGTGGCTGGAAAACAGTGATGAAGCACAAAGCCCCCTTACTCAACCGACGGGATTATTTGAGCGCTGTTCTTTAAATAGTCAGCAGGCTTCGCCATTTGGTTTTTGTTTTAGGCCAAATTCGTCGTCAGAATCTCGAGCACCGTTTGCTACCTGGCAATATCAGCCGCAATTTTTCCCGCCTCCGTTATGTGTAGAAGTAGCTAAGGCACCATTTAGCGAACCCATGTGGTTTTACCTTTCTTTTTTATCTAGGCCTGTGCCTGAAAAATCTAAAGAGCCTATTAATCATGAGATGCCTTTGAATTATCTCACCCAGGCCAATTTTTATATGCCTGTTAATAATCAGGTTTCTGAGACGGTGGGGGTGGTAAATGAATTGGATGATTTTTCTATTCATAATAGTGATGATCAATTCTTAGAGCTGGAATTTGACCAAGGTAAGGCGGATAAACAACATGACTTTCGTCCGGCTTTGCCTTTAGTGCTGAAATGGTAAAGCCAAATTCTCCATTCGCTTGATTTAAACAGTGCATAAGCTATGCGACCTAGTGTGTTTGCTAGGCGATTATGAGTAACGCCGTTCAGTATTTTACCTTGGCAATACTCAACTACACTTATCTATATTTCGTTTATATTAAAGTGCTATATGATCAAATCGCTCCGCTATTTTATCATCGCGGCTTTGGCTTATTATTTATCCGGCCAACTGGGTTTACTTCTCGCTATTTCCCCTGGGTTTGCCTCAGCGGTATGGCCGGCCTCAGGTGTTGCCTTGACCTGCGCATTACTGATGGGGCGTTTCAGCGGGATACTGGGCATTGGCTTTGGCTCGTTTCTCATTAACCTAGGACTAACCAGCGAGAGCTATAGTCATCTCACATTTGAGGCCATTATACCCACAGTGCTCATTGCCACGGGGGCGATGGGGCAGGCATTACTAGGTCGTTTTTTATTTAAAAAGCTCATTGGCCAGTTCTCTCATATAGATTCTATTCAAGAGATTATTCGATTTGTTTTCCTCATAGCGCCGGTGGGCTGTTTATTAGCGGCCACTGTTGGTGTTAGCACCCTTTTAGAGCGAGGGCTTATCAATCTTGATAACTTTACCTTTAGTTGGTTAACTTGGTGGGTAGGAGACACCATAGGTGTGTGGTTGGTCACTCCCTTGCTCATCTCATTGTTTTCACCTCATCAGGAAATGGAACCGGAACGCAAGGTTCAAGTGGCTTTGCCCTCGTTGCTCATATTAATTGGTGTACTGACGCTATTTTTTATTTCATCTGAATCGCGCCATCAAAATATCCATAATGAAATACAATCAGGGTCAAAACGATTTTTCCTAACTATTGAAGATCGGCTTGATATCTCAAAAAGTAAACTGGATTCATATTTGGCCTTTTATCGAAGTTCAGAATATGTAAGCCGGGATGAATTTAATGAATTCTCTCATATCCTTCTTGAAGACGATTCAATATTTCAAGGTGTTGGCTGGACAGAGATAGTGGCGGCACGTGATCGTGTAAAATATGAAAAAGAAATTCGTCAGCTAGGGTTTGAAGCGTTTACTTTTACCGAGTTTTCTTCGACGGGAGAATTGAGAAAAGCGCTGGTGAGAGAAGAGTATTATCCGGTGTTATACATATATCCGTTTGAGAGAAATAGACAGGCATTTGGATTAAACTTAGCCGCTAACCCTGATCGTCTTAACGCACTTTTAAAAGCCAGAAAAGAAAAGTTACCCATTGCCACATCACCCATACGGCTGGCTCAAGAAACTGCTCAGCAGCGCGCCATTATATTGTATGTGCCTGTTTTTGATACGAGTAATATATTTAAAGGCTATGTGAGCGGAGTATTTCGAGTGGCTGGAATTCTTGGAGAGGTAATACAAGAAGCCAATGAACTTAATTTTGGTATTCGTATTAATGATGTGACCGATCCTCATAACGTTAAGCCGTTAGTTGATGCGGTGCAGAGTCCTTTGGTAGGGTTTGGGGCTATTCATGAAAGGTTAAGCTTTGGTGAGCGAATCTATGATGTTGAAATCTATGCCAGTGAAAAGTTTTATCAGTCCTCCAGGGACTGGAGCAGTTGGGCCATACTCACCTTGGGGTTTTTAATAGCAGCTGTGCTGCAGTCATTTATTTTAATTATTACTGGAAATACTAAGACTATTCGTCGAGAAGTTAAACGTAAAACAGAAGATTTATTGCTCGCCAAACAGGCAGCTGAAACGGCCAATAAAGCGAAATCAAACTTCACCGCTAATATGAGCCATGAAATAAGAACGCCGCTAAATGCCATTATTGGACTGGTCAATCTTTGCATGAAAACCCCCTTACTTCCTCAACAGAAAAGGTATTTAGAGAGAGTTCAATTAGCATCAGACACATTACTATCCTTGATAAACCATACTTTAGATTACTCTAAGATTGAATCGGGTAAGCTGGAATTTGAAAATATCAAATTTAATTTTTCACACATATTAAGGAAAATTTATGCTATTTTTTCCACCCAGTCGATGGATAAAGACGTGACGTTTTCATTGGATTTACCCGAAAAAATACCCAAATACTTAATAGGGGATCCACTACGACTAGAACAAATATTGCTCAACCTGTGTAGCAACGCCTTAAAGTTTACCTTTAATGGTCAGGTAGTATTAAAATTACGAATCACTCCACTGAATGACTCCAGTATTCAGATTGAGTTTTCAGTTTCGGATACTGGCATTGGTATTTCCGATGATCAGCAAAAATATTTATTTGAGTCGTTTCATCAGGCAGATACGTCAACAGGCAGGAAATTTGGAGGTTCCGGGCTGGGACTGGCCATCTGTAAACAGCTCGCCGAATTAATGGGGGGAAGTATTAAGTTTAACAGTGTGGAAAATAAAGGTAGCTGTTTTGAAGTAATATTGAATTTTGAAATTAGCCCAGAAACTGAGTATTTAAGCCGAAGTGAAATGGATTTATTGGAATTGGATCAGGTGGAAGATGATAGCGAGGCCAGTACCAGCAGAGCAGATGAAATTATTCAGGCTGAGGCTGGGCCGTCAGTTGATAAAGCCCTTAAAGGCGTACATGTTTTACTGGTTGAAGATATTGAGATAAATCAGATGATTGCCAGAGAAATGTTGGAAGACGCGGGTGCTAAAGTACGTGTCGCTGATAACGGTATTGAAGCTTTGCATGAGTTAAGTCTAGGGTACGAATTTGACGTTGTATTAATGGATATTCAAATGCCTAAAATGGACGGCTATGAAGCCACAGAGAAAATTCGTAAAAACAGACAATACCAAAATTTACCTATAATTGCAGTGACAGCAAATGCCATGAGTACCGACATCGAAAAATGCAATGCCATGGGGATGAATAGTCATATCGCTAAACCGATTGATGAAGTGGATATGATTAAAAAAATACAAGAACAGCTTGCCTTAAAATAGTCTAATTTTATTTTTTGACTAAAATGGGAAGATCCACCCAAAAGCTAGCACCGCCTTCTTCATTGTTTTTAAAACCAACGTCTCCGTCCATATTTTTGGCCATAATCCTAGCAATTGATAATCCAACCCCGGCACCGGAGATAGGGCCCGTTTCATGTTTAAGGCGCTCAAATGGCTCAAACAGTTTTTCTTTGTTCTGTTCTTCAATTCCAGGGCCATTGTCGCTGATCATAAATCTTTGTCGGTTTCCCTCTACGGTAAAGCTACTAATTTTGACGGTACCATTTTCAGGGATGTAGCTAATGGCATTGGTAATAAAGCTTAATAATATCTCTATGAAATAGGCTTCATTGGCGATAATGATTACCGCTTCACTATTTTTGGTTAGATCTATTAAGTTTATGCAGCGCCGCTGGGCCATAGTGCCGACTAAATCCAGTGCGCTGATGAGACTAAGCTGAGAATTAATGGCGATTGTTTCGACTGTTTTAGATTCCACTCCCACCTTGGAAAAGTTTAATACTTGCTCCACCAGTTTTAGCATATTTTGCCCAGCATCCATTATTTGCTTTACGGCTATGCTTTGGCGCTCACTTAGTTCGTCTTTGGCCAGTAATTGACTAAACCCCAGTACTGCATTTAGTGGGGTTCTTAGTTCATGCCCCATAGCCGTTAAAAACTTGGACTTTGAATGGTTGGCTGATTCTGCTCTTATTTTTTCTAGATTAAGCTCATTTGTTTTTTTATCTATTTCTTTGGCCAATAAGGTTTCTTTTTCTTGCATGCGCAGGCGGCGTTCTTTTTCAATTTCCAATGATATGGTTTTTGTCGATTGGTAAATATCAAATTCCACATATGGGTTTTCTGGGGCGTAACTAATACTGACTTCGTCGGCCCAGCAATTAGTAAGCAATGCTTGATTAAAAATACCGATTATTTTTCCTTGTATAAATGGGCAGCCCCAGCGTTGACTTAAATCTTGTTGCATTAATAACTCCCAGGTATTTTGAACACGTACCCGAGCTGTTTTTTTCTGTTCATCAAAGGCCATAATCTTAAAGGTGCCCCAACCCGCAGCCGATACTGCTGCCCCCCATTTGTGAAAACCTTCCTCAAAGTGGCTGCCCAGAACGGTAACCATGTTGTGATAATCTTCTTCAGTGCCAAGACTGGCGGATGAGGCAACCTGTAAACGAAAAAGGTTATGGCCTACCTCATCGGCCAGTGGCCTTAACATGGTAAGTAAAGAGGGGTTGATCCAAAACAAAGCGGCGGGCAGACCAAAAAATGAAAAACAGCCTTTTTCAGGGCCCCAATTGATGTCAACGCCGCTAACTTGAATGGATGGTTTTTCAGACATGATGGCAAGACTATCCTTAATTAATACAATCCCTTATAGGCCATCGGGTAAATATTAAAGCTTAGATTAGGCCTATTTAATTAAGCATAGTAAATGGGCGTTAAATTAGTGAGGCTTAGGTTTTATTTATCATTATTATTTTTCATAAAAAGAGCATCATTCATAGCTAATACGCAGGCCTGCATTGGCAGTAAAATATTTGAAAACACAATCCTCCACATGGCCTAAGCTTTTAGTAGGTAATCAGGTTTGAATTAAACTTAGAGGGTTGTTTTATGAGTGATCATGTTTACAAAAAGGTTGAGCTAACCGGCAGTTCTTCTGTGGATATGGAAGGCGCGGTTAAGAATGCCATTGCCAAAGCCGGAAATACCATTAAAAACATGGACTGGTTTGAAGTGATGGATACGCGGGGTCACATTGAGGATGGCAAGGTGGCGCACTGGCAAGTCACGATTAAAGTGGGTTTTCGCTTAGTGTAATTATTTGCCTGCAGGTACGACAACAACATGGCTATTTGCAGGCTAAAGGGACTATTTATTCTCTTGTATAATATGATCCTGCGGCTTAACTTTGCGCAGTCCCAGTGTGGCTTGAAACTCTAGCTGCTGACCATTGCGAATGACGCCTAGGCTAATTTTGTCCCCTGGTAATAAATCGGCAATTTGGCGCATGGTATCGGTGCCTTTAGCGGCCTGGAGTCCATTAAAGTGGGTGACAATATCGCCGTTTTTAAGGCCGGCTTTTTCAGCAGGACCGCTCGCCGATACGCCAACGACTACCTGTCCGGTCAGTTGTTCAGGCAAGCCAAAAGCCTGCTTAAGCTGTGGCGTGAGTTCTTGAGTTTCAAGGCCGAGCCAGCCCCGCACTACCTGGCCAAATTTGAGCAGATCATCTACAACTCTTAGGGCGTGATTTAGCGGAATAGCAAAACCAATGCCCTGATTGCCGCCGGACTTACTGTAAATAGCGGTGTTAATTCCTACCAGCTCGCCATAGGCATTTACCAGTGCACCACCAGAATTACCCGGATTAACGGCTGCGTCGGTTTGAATGAAATCTTCGTAAGTACTGATGCCTAGTTGGTTACGGCCAGTGGCGCTGACGATGCCCATGGTAACGGTTTGCCCTACCCCAAACGGATTGCCTATGGCCAGGGTTACGTCGCCCACGCGCATGAAGGGGTTTTGCGCAAATTGAATAATGGGTACATCCTCTAATTCAATTTTTAATAGTGCGATGTCGGTTTCGGTGTCCTTACCAATGACCACTGCATTGCTGGTACGGCCATCTTGCAGAGCAACGAGGATTTCATCGGCTCCTTGTATGACATGATGATTAGTAATGATTAAACCTTCTTTACCAATTATGACACCCGACCCTAGGCTGTTTTTAATGCGGCTCTTGGGGACTTTTGCACGGTCAATAAAGCGATCAAAATACGGGGTATTAAATAACGGATGGCTTTGGGTACGCACGGTTTTACTGGTGTAAATGTTCACTACCGCTGGAGCGGCAATATTTACCGCAGGCGCATAAGAGTGAGGGCCAACATTGGTTTGGAGCTGGTTTGGTTGGGGCACAAAATGAAGCGCCAGGCTGGCGATGACCAACCCCAGCAGGATAGACCAGGAAAAAAAACCAGGTTTTTGCATGATTTTAAAGACTCTTGATTCTAAATATTTAAAAATAGGCAAAGTTTACGCAAATGGTGAAAGGATATGAAGCTTAACCAGCTGGCTAAGTACTTAAATACGCAACTGAAAATAGATAAATTTCGCGATTATTGCCCTAATGGCTTACAAGTGGAAGGCAAGCCTGAGGTTAAACGCATCATTAGTGGTGTCACTGCCTGTCAGCAACTTATTGATGTGGCCATAGAAAAACAGGCGGATGCCATATTGGTTCACCATGGTTTTTTCTGGAAAGGAGAGCCTGAAGCCATTGTGGGCATAAAAAAGCAGCGCATTCAGGCATTATTGAAACACGATATTAGCTTGCTGGCCTATCACCTGCCGTTAGATAGCCACCCTCAATGGGGAAATAACGTGCAACTGGCAGATATTTTAGACTTTGAAATAACGGGTCCCATTGATATTAATGATAAAACGGTCCCTGGTTGTATCGGGCGCTTAAAGCATTCCATGAGCGCTAAAGAACTGAGTGAGCATATCGCTCAGCGATTAAATCGCGCGCCTCAGCACATAGGTGAAGAAGACGACATCATCAATACTATTGCTTGGTGTACCGGTGGTGCTCAATCTTATATGTCCTACGCTATTAATGAAGGCATAGACGCCTACCTTACCGGAGAAATTAACGAACCCAGCGTGCACAATGCACGTGAATCGGGAACTCACTATTACGCTGCCGGACACCATGCCACCGAACGCTACGGCGCCAAGGCTTTAGGGGAGCACTTATCCGAAGAGTTTGGCTTGGAAGTGGAGTTCATTGATATCGATAACCCTGTTTAGCATGAGCCTTTAATTTCCATTTAAGCTATTCCCCCGACTTATTTGCAAAACTCAGGCTCTCTTTCATACTTAAGCCATCTTTTATATTAGGTGGCCCTATGAAGAGCCTAATTTTATGCTTTTCAGTTTTGCTACTACTTAATAGCACACTGGTATCTGCACAAACTGTCCATATGGTCACCGTAGACTGGTCGCCATTTTATGGACGAGACCTTCCTAAGCAGGGGTTTATAACCGAAATTGCTCGCCAAGCGCTGGAAAGTCGCGGCCATGAACTGAAAATAACGTTTATGCCGTGGAAGCGGGCTATGTTATTGGCAAAAAAGGGTGAAGCACATGGCTTGTTTGGGTGCTGGATTAACGATGAAATAAAACCAGATTATTACTTCTCGAAGGAAATTATGGGCAACGGTGATGGTCATTTTTTGGCTCCGTTAAATAGCGCTTGGCATGATCTGGTGCCTGAAAAATTAGTAGGGCGGCGGGTGGGCATAGTAGGCGGCTACCCCATAAGTGACATTTTAAATGCGTTATTCAAAAGTGGAAAAATAATAAAAAATGAAGTGAGTAGAGTGAATCAATTATTAGATATGATTAATGCGCGTAATCGTATTGACTTAATTTTAGAAAACTACCAAGTTGCCAAGTTCCACTTTGAAAAAATAAATACAGGGCAGGTTTTCCCACTAAAAATAGTGGGTAAGGATTACGTAGATAGTGGCTTATATATTTGCTGGACTCGTAAAATATTGGGTATGAAAATACTTAGAAATGAATTTGATGATGCAATTAGTGAAATGAGACGAAATGGCAAGATTAAAAAAATTGAAGATTCTTTTAATCTTGAGTAAACCTGATTTTTAGTCGATTTAACATCCTCTGCAATAACACTTACTTATGTACATTTTTAACTTTTCAAAGTCTTTTTCTTAACTCTATTTCAGCTTTGCATATATTACTGAGATTAATTATCTCGTTAGTTAAAATGTCCAGAACTTAATAAATCACTTAGCCAGTGTGCGAATAAGGGGCCGGGTTCAGGGTCCACTTGCGAGCGATATAGAGCCACGGCACGATTACTCTCTTCCAATTTTCTAATTTCAACCAGTACTTCTGGAAACATCTGAGCTCTTTGTTGGGAAGTTGAAAATATCAAGTTTTTCGCATCGACTCGGCCCAGCTCCTGCGCAGTTTTAACCCGTTTACTGCAACGACAAGGGTTTTTGGGGTTTATTAATCCACAGTTTCCCAGCATGAAGTTGCTAACTGTGTCGCGAGCGCGCGATAAACGCTTACGGTAGGCTGAGCTACTTATTTTAAAAACGCTTGCTGCTTCTTGGTGATCCAGTTCGAGGATTTCCCCGAGTATGTAACTCATACGTGCATCCCTATCTAGGCATTGCAGCATGGCCAACGTGCAGCCAATTTTAATTTCTTCTAGCAAGAGAGCATGCTCGGGACTTTTTTGTTCGCTACTGATTAATTTATCATGTTCAGTTAACCCTGATTTAAGGTCTTGTGAGAAATCTTCCAGGCTCATGTGTTGTTCCATGGGTCTGCGTTTAATATCCATTAAATGGTGGCTAGCAATGGCATACACCCAGGTAGAAAACAGGCTATTGCCCTCAAAACTACTGAGACGGGTGATAACCTTAATTAAAATATCCTGAACCGCTTCTTCAGCATCTTGTGGGGAGAATAAAAAACGCAATGCCACCTTGTATATGAGGGGTTGTATTTTCAGTACCAGCGCATCGGCGGCACTGCGCTCACCGGCTTGTACTTTTAGCACTAACGGTAGCAATTTATCGTTTGCCATAAATAGACTCCTGATGAGCTTCTTGTTTAAAACAAGAAGCTGAGAATAAAGTTATAAAGCATTACTACGGATTAGTTTTCCAAAATAGCCTTTAGTGTGACTAATTCTTTTTCCAATATTTGGCCTTGCTCGGCCAAAGCGCCTTCCATCATCTCAAGTGGCACAGGGGGAGGCGTTAATATAAAACTGTAGGCGCAGCTTTCATTGCTAAGAGGAATTACTCGAGAATGAGCAATACCTTGCGATCCATCGGCAAAGGTCATCTTCCAATCTACAGTTCCCAGTTTTTCATCGCTGATAACATCCAATTGAATGGCCACTTCACCTTGCGGAGTGCTCATGAGAGCGGTGCCATCGTTATGCACTTTGGCAAAGGCATTGGTCCATAGCGGAAGCTTGCTAGGATCACGAATGTAAGTGAAGGCTTCAATAAAGGGTACGCTTAACGGGGTATTTTTAACATCAAATAACATGAGAATCTCTTTTTCGACTTTAGTGTCATAGAGTTAGACGTGTAAGAGAGGGAGGGTGTGACAAGAATGACCAAAAGGTTATTGACCTTACTTGGCTTACAAAGCCAATGCCTTGTCGTGGCGGTTAATTTAAAAACTGGTTAGGGTGAAACATTAAAATTTAAGTCGGTTCTAAATATGAGTATATCTAAGGTTATTAAACCAGCGGCAGTTTTCGGTTTATTGGTTTCAATATTGTTGGCAGTGGTGCATGTCATTTACGGTGGTAGCGAGCCTTTGCCTGATATCACCACGGCACCCATTATGGATTCAGCTGGCTTGGAAGTGGTGGCGGAGCTGGATATGCCACCGGGTAATATGGCAGTGTCTGAACAAGGGCGCCTATTTTTTACTTTCCATCCTGAAGCCAACCCAGAAATACACGTGGCCGAATGGGTTGATGGCATGGTTATTCCCTATCCCAACGTTCCATTTAACACCGGAATAGACAGCAGTGGTAAAGAACTCCCTGTGTATTTTGATGCTCCCCAAGGCATACGTATAGATCGTCAAAATCGCTTATGGGTACTAGATCATGCCAATCATGGCTTGGGCCAGCCTAGGTTGCTTGCCTTTGACCTTAAAACTAACTCATTGCAGCACCACTATGATTTTCCCAGTGACATTGCCGGACTGGGTTCTCACCTAAATGATTTACAGATTGACCCCACTGGAAAATATATTTACATCGCCAACGCCAGTATCTTGCGTAAAAAACCTTCAGTGATTATTTATGATATCGAGAAAAAACAAAGCCGCCAGGTGCTAGTACAAGACCCGTCTGTGATGGCCGAGCGATTTACGCCTGTGGTGCAAGGTCAACGCATGCTGAAATTTGGTGTGTTTGCTATTCGCCCAAATATAGATTCAATAGCTTTAGATCGCTTTGGAGAGTGGTTGTATTATGCGCCGACGACTAACCAACATATTTACCGTATTAAAACACAGCACTTGTTAAATCAGTCATTGACGGCGCAGCAGCTATCGCAGGAAGTGCAAACCTTTGCTCCTAAAACCGCCAGTGATGGCATCAGTATGGATCTAGCGGGTAACATTTATATTAGCAATGCGGATCAATCTTCCATCGACCGTATTGATGCCAAAGGAGACTTACAAACATTGCTAAAAGATGAAAGATTACGCTGGCCAGATGGTTTTAGTTTTGGCCCGGATGGCTGGTTATATGTAACTAACAGCGCTTTGCACGAAGTGATTTTAAAATCCCAGGATCACATTCGTGCCCAGGGGCCGTTTCATATTCTTCGTTTTAAAACCGGCACACAAAGTATTGCCGGTCATTAATTTTAATAGGAGTTTAGTTTTTTGAAGGACGCCTGGCCCAATAAGCGGCCAGAGCGGAACCGCTTAGATTATGCCAAATACTAAAGATTGCCCCAGGTATTGCCGTAGCACTTGAAAAGTATTTAATGGCCAGCGCCACACCCAACCCAGAATTTTGCATGCCTACTTCAATAGCAATCGTCCTAGTATCCTGCTGAGAAAAGCCGCACATTTTAGCAATATAAAAACCGAAAGATAGCCCCAGGCCATTGTGCAGCATTATGGCCAGTAACAAGCTGAATCCAACCTGAGAGAACCTACCTGCATTGAGCGCCACCACAATGGCAATGATAATAACGATTAACCAGGTGGCTACGTGGGGTAGAATCCATTCAACTTTTTTAATGTATGTGGCCAGCCAATATCTAATTAAGGTACCTGCCAAAACAGGAAATAATACTATCTTACAGATGGTTAGCAGCATGGGCAGCACGGAAATTTCCAGTAGATGCCCTGCGTATAACTGAATAAGTAACGGTGTAAGAAATACCCCTAATATGGTTGAGGCCAGAGTTAGAGTAATAGAAAGTGCCACATTACCTTTTGCTAAAAAGGTCATTACGTTGCTGGCGGTGCCTCCTGCACAACAGCCCACAATAATTAAACCCACAGCCGCGTCTTTGTTTAAATTTAGTATTACACCGATGAAAAATGCCAAGAACGGCATGATGCTATATTGCAATAACAAGCCCAGTCCAATGGCTTTAGGTGATTGTAGTACTCTGCTGAAATCTTCACGGGTTTGAGTGAGTCCCATGCAAAACATGATTAAACCCAGCAGGGGAATAATGAGCGCCTTCAAAGATGTAAATAGTTCAGGCCAAATAAGAGCAGGCAAGCAAGCTGCGAGAGCTAAAAATGGAAAGTACATGTAATTCTCGTGACAATACAAATTTTGATGGAAGACCGAAGTTAAAACCTTAGCCCTGAAAATTTAGAAACTATAACAGAATATAGATTAGTGAAACGAGGTAGGTGAAAGCGGAGTTGCTAAACAGGTAGATAAGCTGGGCTATTCCTTAAATCTAATCAAAGATAACGCTAGCATCAAATTGAATAAATTTTCCTATCAACCTATTGAGGCTAAATAGCACTAGTGTTGGATCAAACGGCTAATCACCCTCCACATATTCCAGAATCCATTGGGGCATTTTATGGGCTGAGCCAAAGTGCTCGAGCAGGTTGAAATTCACATTGGGGTGGGCGTGTTTAGCCTCGCTTAGCAATTTGGGCAGGTCTTCTGCTACGTGAAAACCTTCAGCCAAAAAGTAAGGCATGAGAACAATTTCTTTAAAATTCAATTGAACCAGCTCACTGATGCTGGCGCTAACCTTGGGCTGGGCAAGCTCTAAAAAGCAGTGGCGCACCTCTTGAAATGAGCTGGGCAATGCGGCAATGCTATTGGCGAGATTGGCTATTTCTTGAGTAGAGCTGGCTTTACGGCTGCCGTGAACAATTAATAACAAGGCTTTCATGTGAATAAGTCTTATTTATGAGCAGAAAAAGGGGGGTTTGGATCGTATGCGAAGCAAGGTATCACCTTACCTTTTTACGACCAAATTAGCGAACTTATGGCTGGCTCGTATCTATATCGGGTCTAGGGTGGGCTCACAATAATCTAGATATCTCGAACGCAAATATCTAGCTTTTTACTGGCTAGATGCCAATTTTTCGAGTTGACTGTTTTTTATGCAATATTACTGCTGATAATTGCCAATAGGCCGTGCCAGACCATTCCCGCTAGGGGGGTTTTCGGGTAAAGTGGGCGGCTTTTATTTTATTCTTTGGCACACTAAATAGTATGTTTTTTGAACAGGAACGTGTGCAGTTTTTTCGCCCCCTCACCAGTAAATATCGTGAACAAATGGTGGAGTGTCTTAAGGAACTGTATAAACAGCTTTTTTCCAGCTCTCATGCTGGCTCCAGCGATTACGGACAAGCGTTAAGTCGTGAAAGCTTGCTTAATATTTTCTCAGAAGCGCTCGTGCGTGCGCCTGTGATTCATGAGGAGAGCGACGAAGAAGAGAGGCGCTTTAAAAGCCATAAAGAATTAGCATCTTGGCTACTCAATACCATGATCGAACATGGCTGGATTGAAAAGCAAGTAGACGAAGCCACCTTGCAATCCAGTTTCAGCTTTAGCCGCTGGGGCCGACAATTTGTTGAACCCTTCATGGACGGTCAACGTTCCCAGCAGGTGGCGCGCCATCGTAATACTCGAAATGTGCGAAATGCCCTAGAAAGCTTTTTAGAGCATGGAGAAGTATACGACCTATTAGATGCCTTTGAATTTAGTGAACGTATCATTACGGACTTCACCGACGTAATTGGTGAGTTGGATGAGCGTAAGCGAGATTTAGTGCGTGAAATGGACGGTCAGGGTATGGCCCAACATGCCAGTGAGCAATTTTTTGATTTTATGGAAAAGCGTTTTCAACCTGATTTATCGGTGCGCCTATCTGCCGATAACGTTGAAAAATATCGCAGTCAAATTAGCGAGTTGGTTGAGCAAGTGCGTCTTAGCCCTAATGAATTTAAAGCCTCAGCAGAAAAACGTTTACGGGAATTGTTACCCGATCAAGTAACGGGCAGTAACTCTTTGTTGTGGTTGATACTCGATGATATTGAACACAGATTAAAAAGTGCTTGTGAACACATATTACCCTTAGTGCGAAAGTCTCTGCAAAACTTCACGAAACGGGCCGATATTATTATTCGCCAAATGAGCTATTTGGCCAGTCAAAAAAATAATGATGTGGTAGCGGTCTGTAAGCAACTTGCCAGTTTAAATCTTGAAGAGCAAAACCAACAGTTAGATCGTGTTTCTCAATTGATGGCGGTGCCTCAATTAGGGTTTGTCGATCCAGGTCAGGTTCGTTTACAGCCACCGCGCAGGCGTACCATCATTGATAACGTGGTAGACGAAGGGCTTGAAAGTGTGGATCAAGGTAGTCGTCGTGAGCTATATGTGCAGCAGGCGCTTGATCAGGCGTTTTTTGTTAATAACAACCAAGTACGTACTTTTATGGTTGAGCAGTTTAAGCAACGCAACGAAATCCGCTCCAGTGAAATACCGGTGAACTCTGCTAATGATCTATTGGCCATCGCTCACGTGGTGAGTATTGGCGCAGTGGATAACTTGTCCAGTGAATATCATTTCGAATTGAAATGGATAGACCAGCAACAAGAAGAATACTTTACCCAAAAAGATGTATTCAGTATTCGCTTAATGAAAAACGAAAGCGCTGTTGCTTAACAGAGCGATTAATATACGAATTTTACAATCTTGAATATTTACTTAATTTTCAAGAGTAGAAACATGGGAACAACATGTTAAATAAAATAGAACAGCTTCTTGAAAAAGAAGGCATTATTTTAAAAGAGTTTACCGAGCTACTTATTCGCCTAATGGATTACGGAGTAATTTGCCGTGACGAGTCCCAGGTAGAGCAAATCCTTTATGACCGTTATTTGCGCATAGAGCCGATCATGCAAGACTATTTGTCATTGATGGGTATTCGCTTGCAACATGACCGTCGTTTTCAGTTTGTACGTTGTTATCCGCCAGGTGCACAGATTCCAGGTATGGAAGATGATGAGCAGCCATTTAATGGCGGCCTACGGGTACGACTTTCACAAAACGAAGTGGCTTTGGTATTGGTATTGCGCAGTCAATACGACAAAGCGTTACGTGAGGGCATGGTCGATGAGCAAGGTTGTGTATTGGTATCCCTTGAATCCCTCAGTATTGCCTTGAAAAACCTACTAGGTCGCAGTTTGCCGGATCAATTAACCGAGCGAAAAAATTTATTTCGTCGTATGCGTCAGCTTCGTCTAATTCAATTAAATAACGAAGACGCGTTAGACAGCAGTGAGTTTTGGTTAAAGGTTCGCCCTATGATCATGAGTTATGTCAGTGATGATGTATTAAGTAGCTTGTTAAATGAAGAGGACACTTCCATGAAAGAAGGGCTATCTAGTCAAACAGGTGAGTCTGGCCAGATTGATGAGTCCGAGACAAATGAAAGCGAAGAGGAGGCAAGCTAATGTTCTTGAAAAAGTTTGTTTATGTTAATTGGGGAAATATTCCTGCTACTGACTTTGAATTTGGTCCCATTAATTTGTTAAGCGGCGGCAATGGCTCGGGTAAAACCACCGCGGCAGATGCCATTCAAACCATCATGACCGCAGCTCACGATAACTTGTTTAATTACAACCCAGGTCAAGACGAAGCCACACAGAAGGGTCGTGGTAAGCAAGTGCGCACCCTCGCCAGTTATGTACTGGGTTGTGATGACGGCTCCTACGCACGACCAGGTGGTGCCCACGGTTATCTAGCGGCGGTATTTCACCCAACCAAGGGCGAAAATGCACAACCTTTTACCGCCATTATTGGGGTAAGTGCTTATATTGATAAGGCGGCGGGCAAGCCTGTTGCTAGACAAAGTGATTTTTTATTAATGGTGGTGTCGGGTCACGAGCTTACCCAAAGTGATTTTCTGCTAGAAGAAGGTGGCAGCAAACAAGCGGTGGCTGTAGATAAAATATTCAAACGCCTACAAAAGCGCTGTGGTGAGCGAGCCGTTGAAAAGTACGATACTAAAAAGCAATACTTACGTCGTCTTTACGGAGCCTTAAGAGGGCGAGAAGACGCAGTGAGTGAGCGTGAAGCGTTAAATGCAGCAAAGGCATTTTCACGTTTTATGGCCTATAAGCCGGTGAAGAGTATCAACGGTTTTGTAGCCAATGAAATTCTAGAGAAAAAAGATTTAGGCGAAGCCATTCGCAGCATCAGTGATCTAATGAAAACTATCCATGCTATGGAGGCCGATGCAAATCAGTTAATTGAAAACATTAACATTCTCATAAATGGTAAGTCCCATAGCCAAACCTATATTGATCAGTGGATTGATTATCAGTTAGCTCATTATGTCGCGGCCAAAAGCCGATATATAGAAGATCAGAAGTCTTATCGCGATGCCAAAAGCCTTCAACAGAAGCAGCGTAGCGATTTAAGTAACAATAAGAATGAACGTGAAACGTGCGACGCGCGCCGTAAATTAGCTCGTGAGCAATTGGTGAGTTTGGAAGCGAGACGCCAAGGTATTCCAGCCTTAAAAGACAAAGATGTATTAGAGCAAGATATTGTTGCTTATCAAAAAGATTTGTCTCATCAAGCTGTATTGTTGTTAGAGCAAGACAAGCAACTTAAATACACTCTTGAAGCCACTCGCAGTATTTACAAAGCCTTGCAAAATACCAGTATTGGCGCTGAGATTCCTGGGCTTAATGAGCGGGTCTTTCTTAAAGAAGCAAAAGACGTAGTGGCTTTGAGTGATGAAAATCAATTGGATTTTCCTGCCATATTAAACAAAGACATGATTGATATTTCACCTTTGGAAGCGCATTTAGATGATGGTATTAAGCGCCAAGAACAAATTAATCAGTGGCGTCACAAATGGTTTACCGCTGAACTCACCACAGAGAATGTGAGTTTACGGGATCAGTTAGCGCGCTTGGCAGACAGGCGTGGTCAGAAGTTGATGGGCCAGCAGAAAAAAATGCAGCAAACCCAACAAGATATTGATCGCTTAAATTCAAGTCAAGTCAGTTACCCATATTTTGTCGAAGCCGCTCTTGATGCGATATCAAGAGAATGTCCGCAAGCGGATCCTAAGGTGTTGTGTGATTACGTCGAAGTACTCGACGGTGCTTGGCAAAATGCCATCGAAGGCTACATAGGTGGCGCACGATTCTCCATTATTGTGGAATCGGATTACGAGCGTGATGCCATTGCCATCGTACGCAGCATGCCAGGTGGTAACCGTGCCCGAGTGATTCAAGGCAGTAAAGCCAAGCAAGATAGCGATCGAATTAAAGTGCCGCATAATTCCATTATGAATTTAATGAAGTTTGAGCACGCTACCGCTAAGCATTATTTGATGGCCAGTTATGGCAGTGTTGAGCAAGTGCCTGATGCCGCTACTTTACGTAAAACTCGTCGTGGGTTAACGGAGGAGGGCATGGGCTCGGGATCTTATTCCATGTATCGCTGTGATATGCATGACGCTGAACTGGTCTTTGGGCAAGGTGCTCGTGAGCGTGCATTAAGTGCCAAACAAAAGGAATTTCAACAACTGGCTCAGCAAGCAAGTGCTGTTCAGCAGTCACAACGTGAAGCGCAAGATTTATTGCTAGCGGTGAATCAATTACGTCATTTAAGTTATGCCGACCAATTACAACAAATGGTGAGTATTAACCGTCAATGGCAAAATGCTGAGAAACAATTAGGAAAAATTGATTTATCTGATTTTACTGAATTAGAAGGTGAATATTTACAGCTAGCCGAGCAAGCTCAAGAATTGGATTTACAAATTCAGCGCCTCGATGGAGAGCTAGGCCGAACCACTCAGCAGTTAAAAGAAAGTGAAAAGCGTTGTTCAATTTTAAGTGAACAGCAAGAAATTACTCAAGAAAAAGCTGATCAAAATGAAGAGAACCTGCGAGGTATATCTAAACTGTGGCCTGATTTTGATGTTGAAAAAAATATGGGGAATGCCGACGCGGAAGCAGAACGCACCACTGCAGAAATTGCTAGAAATCAGCAGCAGGCTATATTGAGTGAGCTAAATAGTCGCGCCCAGTTACTTGAGCGTGCCATCGGTGATCATAATCAAAGGTGTCAAACAGTTGATGCCATTGTATACAGTGCCGATTACTCCGAAGAACACAGTATTGGCTTTTTCCAGAGCGTATGTGATGTTCAGCGCGAACTGGAAAATATTCATAACCGTTTGAAAAATAACATTCTGGTTGAAAAGCAAGATAAGTTATCCAGCTTAAAAGACAGCTTTGACAATGCCTTTGTGACCAACCTTTGTCACAGTATTCACCAGTCTATTAGTGATGGTAAGCGTGTTCTGGAAGACATGAATAAAGAGCTTAAACATCATAAGTTTGGTACCGATAGAGAATGTTATTGGTTTGATTGGGAGTGGGTGCCTGAATTTAAAGACTATTGGAATTTCTTTGAAGAGGTGATTAAAAACCCTGCCATTGGTGAAGGGCAAACCTTGTTTGAGGTGGAGCTGAGTGCTAAGTCGGTGAAAGTACGCGAGCAGCTTATGTCTATGCTGCTAGATGACGACGAGCAAAAAGCTATGCGCGAATTAGAGCGTCTATCTGATTATCGTAACTATCGCTCTTACGAAATTTATAAACACCCAGAAGGCAAAGAGCCCATTGCTCTTTCGCAATACGGAACAGGTTCAGGTGGGCAGTTAGAGACGCCAGCTTACATTATACGCAGTGCCGCTATCACTTCAGCGTTCCGCTTTAACCAAGGCGACAGTCATTTACGCATGGTATTGGTAGATGAAGCTTTCTCTAAAATGGATGAAACCCGTTCTAAAGAAGTCATTAACTACCTAACTGAAAGCCTGGGTTTGCAGTTGTTGTTCATTATGCCGACCAGTAAATCAGGGCCTTTTATGGACCTAATTAGTAACCAGTACGTGTTCAGCAAGGTGCCATTGGCGGCGGGTAACCGTGGAGAATTGAATACGCGTGTATTAGTGGATAGGCAGCAGTGTAATCAGGAAAAGATTCAAGAGCTGTGGGCGCATCATCGTCAAGTGGTACGTCAGCAAGCTGAATTGGACTTTATGGAAGAGTTTGTGGAGTAGCCCCCTAATCGAAGGTGGCCTAAGAGTGAGGGTTCTTGGTTTAGAGAGGGAATATTTTCGACCTCTAGACTAACCTTTAAACAGGCACAAAAAAGGCAGCTTCCATGCTGCCTTTTTTGTTTTTTGGGACTAATTCAGTACCAAGGGTGCTTTAAAATTAGGTTAGGAGACCGTGATGAAAAGCTTGTTACTTATTATGACGCTGCTATTCAGCAATAGTTCCGTATTTGCCGAATTAGATTTAAGGAAAGTCCAATCTCCGGTACTGGATGCCCAAGCCAGTGCTAAGAGTGGCCTACCAAGGTTTTCTGCATACATTGTGGATAAAAATGAAGCGCCGCGTTTACCCGGTGTGGACGCAGATCAAAAGCGCATTATTAAGAAAAAATATGGCCTACGCGTCATGAACGAATACCGCCTATATGAGAAAGAGGCTAAAAAAAGGCCCTCTAAAAAAGACCTTCATGAAAAGATGTTATTAGAGCGCTATTGCACGCGCTACAACCGTCAATTGTTGATTTCACTGGGAATGTAAATGGAATGTTGTTTAAAGTTTTCAGCCTGTTGTGATTGCCGTAATCCCCCTTCTATTTGTATTACAGAGAGTGTTTAAATGGAATGTCGTTTAGGGTGTGGGGCCTGTTGTATTGCTCCCTCCATTAGCAGTGCCATTCCTGGTATGCCAAATGGCAAGCCAGCGGGTGAGCGTTGTATCCAGCTTGATGATCACAACTTATGTAAGCTTTTTAATCTGCCTGAGCGTCCTAAGGTGTGTTTTGCGTTTAAAGCCGACATGCATGTCTGCGGCGATACTAATCAGTTGGCCATGGATAATCTTATTCATCTTGAAGCCATTACTTAGCGGCACTTAATCTCATGTATCGAATAAATGTTTATATTCCTTCAACTTATTTAGACGCTGTTAAGTCAGCTATGTTTGCAGCTGGTGCAGGTCGCATAGGTTTGTACGATCAATGCTGCTGGCAAGTGAAAGGGCAGGGGCAGTTTAGGCCGTTAGAAGGTAATCAAGCGTTTGTGGGAGAAACTAATCAATTGGAAACCGTTTCAGAATACAAGGTAGAAATGGTGTGTGAAGATATTTTAATAAAGGCAGTTATAGAGGCAATGCTGGCCGCACACCCTTATGAAGAAGCAGCCTATGACATCAGTCTCGCCATAGACCCTACGACGCTATAGTTATTTATACTTTTAAGCGCTCGGTAAATTTAATATCGAAAACACGAGTTTTTAAAGCCCCTTCTTCTAAATCTTCTAAATAGTGTTTAAGAGTTTTCTTAACGGTGGGAAAAGCAATTTCTTGCCAAGGAATGTCTTTCACATCAAACAGTTTTACATCCAGACTTTCGCTGGTGCTCTGGGCATGATCGGGGCTCGTCATATTGGATAAAAAGAAAATATGTACCTGTGAGATATGCGGCACACTAATGGAGGTGAGTAATTGTTCACAGCCCACTTCAATTCCAGCTTCTTCAAGTGTTTCTCGAATAGCGCCTTCTTCTAAGGTTTCTCCTTCTTCCATAAACCCAGCTGGCAGAGTCCAATACCCTTTTCTGGGTTCGATGGCCCGCTTGCACAATAGTATTTTGCCTTCAAAGGTGGGCAGGCAACCGGCAATAATTCTTGGGTTTACATAATGAATGGTACCGCATTGGGTACATACGCAGCGCTCACGATTATCCCCTTGTGGGGTTTCTATATGGATAGGGTGTGCGCATTCACTGCAAAATTTCATGTCAGTTCCTTTGGAACCTGTTGGATAAGCAGGGCTGAGTATAGCGGGCTAGAGGTAAAGAAGGCAAAACCGTGATCAAGGCTGAACACGGTTTAATTCGCTGGGCTAGCTAGGAAAAGCCAATACCGTTGCAGCTTCTTCAGTCAGAATTGGTTGGGCGTTTTCTTCCTCTTCAATAACAGCTTTAAGCTCGTGCAAAGAATCGTGCATCATTTTACTGATTCTTAAACAGGCGGCCAAAGGGCTTTTTGCCAAGCGGCGCTGACCATCTATTTGAAACTGTAAGCCAGATAAGCGCTGACGGTACGCTTCAGGCGCACTGTTAATGGTTGCTCTTACGTGCTCAAGGCGCAGACGCTCTAGGGCTTCTGGGTCTTTTTGAGCCATTTCCCGTAACTCTTCATAACTGGGCAGTGACTTGTACATACGAATTCCCACTTTGGTTTTTCACGTCATTCATATGCTTTTAGAAAAGGTTATAAGCAAAAGAATGGATATATTTATTTGTATTCCTAGAGCATTAGTCTACAGGTGATCTGGACTTTAAATAAGCTTGAAAAGGCCGCTCAATTAAGGCAGTAATGGTTAGATTGCGCCTGTGTCCATAATGACAAAAACATTGAGTTTTTTGTGAATACTCTTTAAATACAATGACTTATAACTATTTTTATTTTGGAGGTAAGGATTATTAATACACACAAGTGATAAGTACTAACTTATTCAGTCCAAAGTCTTATAAGGTGAAGAGCGAATTTTGTGACGTGAGTAGATTTTCTGATGGTTTTTTAATCATGTTTTCAATGAGCAGGCGGGTATAATCTGCTAAATAGCTGAATTTGATGATTTTTTTTGTTACCGATTAACATAGTCATTTCTACATCGGTTAAATTGGGTTGCGGGTGGATACGTTTCTAGCGGAGATTCATTGGCTGTTACTGAATGGATTATTCGCTAAAATACGCCCTCAGGGTGAGGTTACATATATGTCGTTAAGTTTGTTGGTCAATGGGTTCAGCGCTTTTGAACCCAGAATAATTGAAAATACTAATTTAGCCACGGCTGCCGTGTTAGTGGCCATAACCGATGAAGATGAGCCGGAAGTTATTCTAACGCGTCGCTCCACTCAAATGCCGACTCATAAAGGTGAGGTAGCATTTCCTGGGGGCAAAACCGAATTAGATGATGAAGACTCAATCGCCACTGCATTAAGAGAGGCTCATGAAGAAGTGGGCCTAGAGCCGTCTTTGGTAAAAGTAGTGGGAACTCTAGATCAGGTCATCTCTCGCTTTGGTTTTTTAGTGACACCTGTATTGGGCATTGTCCCAAAAGATATCGTGTTAAATTCTGACTCTCGGGAAATAGACGCTATTTTCCGCGTTCCTCTTAAATTCTTTTTAGAGGGCGAGCCTGATCAAATAGATCAATTTGGCGGGTTTCGTGGGCCTAGATGGTATTACCAAGACTTCACTATTTGGGGGCTCACGGCCATGATGTTGGCCGAATTATTTAATCGTCACTATGACGCCAGCTTTGAATTGAGCCTCGGAGACATGTTGGGCTTAGTGGATAAAAAATATAAATAAGGAAGCACATGATTTATTCACTGGGGGATAGAAAAACCCAAATTGAAGGTGATGATTACTTCATTGCTGATAACGCACAGCTTATAGGCAGTGTGGTATTAAAAAACAATGCCAGCGTTTGGTTTAATGTGGTGATTCGAGCCGACAACGATGTCATTACCATTGGTGAAAACAGTAATGTTCAGGATGGCGCCATTTTGCATACCGACCCCGGTTTTAAATTAACCTTAGGCACGGGCGTAACTGTCGGCCACAAAGCTATGTTGCATGGATGCGAAGTGGGTGACTACACCCTAGTGGGCATTAATGCGGTGGTATTGAACGGTGCTAAAATTGGCAAGCATTGTTTAATTGGTGCCAATACTTTAATCCCTGAAGGCATGGTGATCCCTGATGGCTCTATGGTGATTGGTTCTCCAGGGAAAATTAAGCGTGAGCTTAATGAAATGCAGAAAAAGCATTTGGAAATGAGCAGCGAGTTTTATGTTAAAAACTTTAAACGCTATAATAGTGATTTAAAACCGCAAACTGAATTTTAAATTTTATCTAACCCATTTCTTTTAGTGATGGAAGTAGTTGAAAAGTAATTGAGTAGAAAAATGAGCGAAGAAAAATACAATATTTTAGGCATGGTAAAATCCCCTTGTGTGGCTATTTGCGCACTGGATGCTAACGATTTATGCATAGGCTGTTACCGAACCGGTGATGAAATTACTCAGTGGGGCGAAATGAACAATGACCAAAAGCGTGACGTCATTGAAAAAGTTGCCCAGCGCGAACGAGAATCTAGCAACTTCATTGCTATCTAAAGCCTATTAATAATATTAAGGATTAACATGTCGGTACAAATAGGCACACCCTTGTCTACAACCGCTAAAAAAGTTTTATTGTGCGGCTCAGGTGAGCTGGGTAAAGAAGTGGCGATAGAGCTTCAGCGTTTAGGTGTTGAAGTAATTGCTGTAGATCGTTATGCCAATGCACCTGCTATGCAAGTGGCTCATCGCAGTCATGTGGTAGATATGCTTAATGGTAAAGCGTTGAGAGCTGTTATAGAGTTTGAGAAGCCTGATTTAATTGTGCCGGAAATTGAAGCCATTGCCACGGACACCCTAGCCGAACTAGAGCAAGAAGGTTTTCAGATTATTCCGTCCGCCAAAGCCACTCAGCTCACCATGAACCGTGAAGGCATTCGTACCTTGGCAGCGGTAGATTTGGGTTTGAAAACCAGTGAATATGTATTTGCTCAAAGCAAACAAGATTTTTTACAAGGCATAGATAAAATTGGCTTTCCTTGTATCGTAAAGCCCATTATGAGCAGCTCGGGTAAAGGCCAGTCATTAATTAAAAGTGCTAGTGATGTGGATGCTGCTTGGGATTATGCTCAAGAAGGTGGTCGTGCCGGTAAAGGCAAGGTCATCATTGAAGGTTTTGTAGATTTTGATTTTGAAATAACTTTATTAACCATTCGTCATCGCGACGGTACTTCTTTCTGTGCGCCCATTGGCCATCGCCAAGAAGACGGTGATTACCAAGAGTCTTGGCAGCCACAAAAAATGAGTGATGCCGCATTAAAGGCCGCGCAAAAGGTGGCTGAAGAAGTGACTTGTGCACTAGGTGGTAAAGGGCTATTTGGCGTTGAGTTATTTATAAAAGGCGACGACGTTATCTTTAGTGAAGTATCCCCACGTCCTCACGATACCGGGCTAGTGACATTGGTGAGCCAAGACCTTTCAGAGTTTGCATTGCATGCACGCGCTATTTTAGACCTTCCTATTCCAGCTATTAAACAAAATGGCCCAAGTGCCAGCAGTGTTATCTTGGTGCGTGGGGAAAGTAGTAATGTGAGCTTTTCGAATTTAGAAAATGCCTTAAGCATTGCCAATACACAACTGCGGTTATTTGGTAAGCCTGAAGTGTCTGGTACGCGCCGTATGGGTGTTGCCTTAGCGCTAGGGGATAGTACGGATGAAGCTCGTGACTTGGCTAATCAATGTTCTTCTGCGGTGACTATTACACTTTAATATATCTAAAATAATCATGCCCTTTATTAGGTTTTAGGGCGTGATTATTTACGATGAAGGCCAATGGCCACAATTCCCAGTATTACAATACCTCCCCCTATTAGCTGCGTATTATTTAAAAACTGCCCTAGAAATAGATAGCCTAAAAATAACGATGCAACGGGTTCAAAGTTTAATATGGGTGAGTTTCGGCTCATGTCGAGTTTAGTGGTTAATACAAATAACAAGGTAAAGGCAATGCCATAAAGTATTGCCAGCATCAGTAAGCCCAACCAACCCTGTTGATTAAGTGGAAGGCTTAAACCATTAGGGAAATAACCGCTCACGCCCAGTAACGCCATTAACAAAACCACCCCTAGCATAGTATAGCTGCTGCGTACGGAGCCCTGTATTTCAGCCAGCTGATATTGAGTTATCCACATAGTGGCGGCCAATAGAAATGCCGAAAATATGCCCAAGACTACGCCGATTGACCAGTCTTCATTAGTGGAGGTAGTGACCTCTGAGCCGGAATTTAAAACCAAGCTTAAACCTAGCAAAATAACGATTAAAATTATAAAAGTAATTAGGTTGGCTTTTTTCTTTCCCATTACCCAGCTGCAAATAATAAATATCATGGGCCAGGTATTAACCAATAACAAAGCTACCGCCACAGGAATGCGGGTAATAGCCGAATACAAACAAAGACTTTGTAGGGCAATTAAAAATACTATGGTGACTTGCCATTTCACTAGTTGAGCGGGCATTTTAAACGACGCTTTACGAATTAACGCAATGCTAAACATAAGCAGTAGTGCGGCTGAGCCTCGGGCTAATACCGCTAGCAATAACCCGGTGCCGTTATCAAATGCAAAGCGTGCTGCAATATGATTGCCGGCAAATAAAGTGGCGGCAATAATTAGAATGGAAATAATGATCGGGCGAGGTAAGAATTCATTAGAGGGCATATTAGCTAAATATCTAATTATAAAAGTGATGCTAAATTGAAAAAGGGCTAAATTTTAGGCTTTAAATTTGAATGTATAGGTTAGCTATGAAATTTGATTATTCTGGCGTTTCATTATTTTGGCGTTAGCAATGGTATTGGCGCGTACCTTTAAAACTTCAATTTGATAATTATCAATTTTCAAGCAAATATTTCCTTCAGGAATCGCCTCCAGTGCTTCAATGATTAAGCCGCTAAACGTTTTGGGGCCATCTGTGGCCAAATCAAATGATAGTATCTTGTTAAGCTCACGAACATTAATAGTACCATCGACAATGAAGCTCCCATCTTCTTGAGGCGTTATATCTTGACTGGTAGCAGACATGTCGGTGGTGAAGTCGCCAACAATTTCTTCGAGTATATCTTCAAGTGTCGCGATGCCTTGAACTTCACCATATTCGTCTACCACTATGGCAATTCGCCTTTGTTCACTTTGAAAGTGATACAACTGATTGTGCAGTTGTGCAGTTTCAGGAACGAAATAGGGCTCTCTGGTAGCTTGCAGTAATTCGGCTTTATTGAACGACTCTTGTGCTAAAACTTTGGCCGCGTTACGCATATGTAAAATGCCAATAATATTATTAATATTCCCTTTCCATACCGGTAAACGCGTATGTTGGCTGGAGCGTAATTGGCTTTCAATCTCGCGAATGGAATCATCTAAATCAATTCCCGCAATTTCATTTCTGGGCACCATAATGTCGTTCACTCTTACGGTTTCCAAATCTAAAATTGAGAGCAGCATTTGTTGGCGGCGCGGAGGGATAACCGCGCCAGCCTCATGAACCAGGGTACGAAATTCTTCAGTACTCAATAAATCTTTACTATTTTGATCAATGTCTAAGCGAGTCAAACGAATGAGGCCGTTGGCAATAGCATTCACCACCCAAACAAAGGGCATGAGTACCCATAATAAAGGCTGTAATAGGTAGCTGGCGGGGAAAGCTATTTTTTCTGGGTGGTTGGCAGCGATGGTTTTTGGTGTGACTTCAGCAAATATTAACACCAATAAAGTTAATAATATGGTGGCGATAGTGACCCCCATTTCAGGGTTTTCGGTCCATATTTGCTGTGCAATTAAGGTGGCTACAACGGCGGCTGCATTATTTACTAGGTTGTTGCCAATTAGGATAACCCCAATTAATCGGTCTGTTCGAGCTAGGAGTTTACTGGAGCGCTTGGCGCCTTTGTGCCCTTGCTTAACCATATGGCGCAAACGGTAGCGGTTAAGGGACATCATGCCAGTTTCGGAACTGGAGAAAAAAGCTGAGAAGATAATGAGAAAAAATAGAGCTGAAAACAAAATACTAAGTGGGATGTCGCTCACGAAGGGGGCCTGGTGACTATAAAGCGCTTAGACTAAACCTTTTTCGGTGCAATTCCTAATAGAAGTTGCGCCTTGTTGGGTTTAGCAGAAATTAGAGCTACCTTTGGTTCGTGAGCTGTCGCGTCAGGGGTTAGGTCCTTTGTAAAATGATTTCTAGAACCAGCTTACTGCCAAAGAAGGCCAGTACCAAAAATGCCATGGCGGTTAACGTCCATTTAGAGGCAGCAGTCCCACGCCAACCAAAGCGCCAATGGGCAAATAATAAAAAGCTAAATATGGCCCAGGAAATAAGGGTGAACAGGGTCTTGTGTAATAAATGCTGAGCAAAAAGGTCATCAAGAAATAAAAAGCCTGAGGCAATAGCCAGTGTTAATAATCCAGTGCCGGCACTGAGCATTTGAAATAATAAACTCTCCATGGTTTGCAAGGGAGGCAGCACACGCATGATACCTGTCATGTGTTTATGTTTTAGTTGGTAGTTTTGCACCATCAGTAGAATGGCCTGAAATGCGGCGATGGTTAATATGCTGTAGGCCATGATGGATAAAATAATATGAGAGGTCAGGCCATTGTTCCAATTATTGCCTGCCACCTGTACTTCTGGAACAAACAGGTTAACCGATAGTAATAAGGCTGACATAGGGAAAATCCCCAGCAGTAGGTTCTCAAGAGGCTGCTTGATGGCACTTAATACAATTAAAGCACTGATCACTAAGGCAATTAATGAACCGACGCTAAAGAATCCTAGAGCAATGTAATCCTGATTCAGCATGGGGGTAAACCAGGCAGCGCCATGGAATACGGTGGCAATCATTCCCAGCCCGATAACCTGATTTCGGTTAGCGCTTTGAGAATTGGTAACGGCCTTAATTTGGCGAAAGGTGCTTAGTAAGTACAGAGCGATGGCAGTAATTGCGAACAGCTTGGCCATGTTAAGGGTGATTTCCTGCTTTGCATGAAGTTTTTATTGTGGAAGCACACAGCCTTTTATGAATCTGGCTCAGTAAGAGTGAGTTCTTGTGGACTTCCCTATATAATGCTGCTCAATTGTGCACACAGTGGCGTCAGATGTATAGGGTTAGACGACAGCCCGAAGAGCGCGGGTCTTAAAAACGACCTTTTTGTGAAGTAGACCGCGCAAGCCAACGTAATTGATAGAGATGTCCAGCTATGTTTGAAAACTTACAAGACCGCCTCAGTGGCGCTTTGCATTCCATAAGTGGCAAAGCAAAAATTACCGAAGAGAATATTAAAGGCACGATACGCGAAGTGCGTATGGCTTTATTGGAAGCCGACGTAGCCTTGCCCGTGGTTAAAGCCTTTACCAATCAGGTAAAAGAGCGCGCGGTAGGCAGTGAAGTATTAAAAAGCCTTAGCCCAGGCCAAGCCTTTCTTAAAATTGTTCACCAAGAATTACAAAGCGTTATGGGTGAGGCCAATGAAGGTCTAAACCTAGCGGTTAAGCCGCCGGCTATTATTCTTATGGCGGGTTTGCAAGGTGCGGGTAAAACCACCACAGCGGCCAAGCTTGCGCTTTATTTAAAAGAGCGCGAAAAGAAAAAGGTTATGTTGGTGAGTGCCGACGTTTACCGTCCGGCCGCAATTAAACAGTTAGAAACCTTATCTAAAGAGGTAGACGCTTTATTTTTCCCATCTGACATCAGTCAGAAGCCTGTGGATATCGCCAAGGCTGCCATCGCCGAAGCCAAGATTCAATTTGCCGACGTGCTTATCGTTGATACCGCCGGTCGATTAGCCATTGATGAAGCCATGATGGCTGAGATTCAGCAGCTGCATAAAGCCATTGATCCGGCTGAAACCTTGTTTGTGGTCGATGCCATGACAGGTCAAGATGCCGCCAACACAGCGAAAGCATTTAACGAAGCCCTACCGCTTACGGGTGTGATACTAAGTAAGGCCGACGGTGATGCTCGTGGCGGTGCTGCATTATCGGTGCGTCACATTACTGGTAAGCCATTAAAGTTTGTGGGCATGGGCGAAAAAGTTGACGCCCTTGAGCCTTTTCACCCTGATCGTATGGCTTCTCGTATTTTGGACATGGGGGATGTTTTATCTCTAATTGAAGAAGTCGAGCGTAAGGTTGATAAAAGCAAGGCTGAAAAGCTGGCTAAGAAAATCAAGAAGGGTAAGGGTTTCGACCTAGAAGATTTCCGCGATCAATTGATTCAAATGAAAAGCATGGGTGGCCTTATGGGCATGGTCGATAAGCTGCCAGGCATGGGGAAAATGGGCGATGCTGCTGGGCAAATGGATGTAGCTGAAAAGCAATTGCATCAAACCGAAGCAGTCATTAATTCAATGACACCTTTAGAGCGCCATTTCCCAGATAAAATTAATGGCAGTCGTAAAAAGCGAATTGCTGCGGGTTCGGGCACCAACATCCAAGAGATCAATCGCGTTCTTAAGCAACATAAGCAAATGCAAAAAATGATGAAAAAAATGTCGGGTAAAGGCGGCATGCGCAAAATGATGGGAGCCATGAAAGGCATGGGCGGAGCTGGAGGCCAAGGTGGCCCAGGCGGAATGCCGGGCGGTGGTATGCCTCCAGGTATGGGCGGTGGCGGCTTCCCTTTTAAATAAGGCGTCTAGGCCAATACAAGTGGTTCCATAAAGTCGGGCATTGCCCGACTTTTTTATGCCCATGGATGGGCTGTATATTGGTGCTGTAGGGAACAATCACCAATGAACGCCCTGGGATGGGTGCTTTCTACACGGTAATTTGGTGCTGTAGGGAACAAGCACCAATGAATGCTTTGGAATGGGTGCTTTCTGCACGGTAATTTGGTGCTGTAGGGAGCAAGCACCAATGAATGCTCTGGGATGGGTGCTTTCTGCACGGTAATTTGGTGCTGTAGGGAACAAGCGCCAAGGAATGCTCAGGGATGAGTGCTTTCTGCATAGTAAGTTGGTTCTGTAGGGAACAAGCATCAAGAAATACCCAGGGATGGACGCTATCCGAATCTAATAAAGTGCCCTGAACCCCCTTCCTATGGTTGAGTCGAAAATAGGCATCACGAAACTATCAGGCTAAAAAACAAACAGTTTCTAGTCTAATGTTGCCATTATTGTCTAAATAGTCAGTTTTTGTTTCATTCTACGAACTTAGTCTTATTTTTTATTATTTATCATGTTTATACTCCGGCACAACAAAAATAATGAGCAGGCCTTAGGCCCGCCTCAAAGGGTATACCCAAGGTGTAATAAAATGATGGCCAACTCTTTTTATAAAAACTGTTTCCGCTCATACACCCAATTGCTATTGCTGATTCTTGCCGCTTCTGTCGGTTTCCAGGTACAAGCGAAAACCTACACGGTTGGAGTAGAGGCGGTTAATCATTTCCCCCACTACGACTTCAACGGAGAAAAACCTCGAGGTTACTTGGTTGAGGTGATTAATAAGTTTGCGAAGGACCAAGACTTTGATATCGATTTTCGCATTATGTCAGTGGAGGACTTGTGGGCAGCCTATATAAATGAAGAGGTAGACTTTCGCCTACCCGATAACCTGTTGTGGCAACGTGACATTAAAAAAGAGTCATCCATTACCTATAGTGCTCCCATTGCTTATTTCACCGATGGAGTGGTGAGCTTGTATGCCAATAAAGACAAGCCATTGAGTAAACTGGGTACCATTAAAGGCTTCACCGCTTGGGGTTATCAAGGTGATATTGAGGCGGGAGAAATTGAGCTGGTGGCAGAGGATACTCTAGAAAGCCTAATTGAAGGTCTGTATGCCGGACGTTTTGATGGGGTGTATTACAATGTAGAAGCCTTTATTAAATTGGTTCAGGAAGCAGGGCACCCTGCTACTAGTGTGACTTTTCGTCGTAATCTGGTGAAAACACGTTCTTTATATATGCTTTCTTCTATTCATCATGGAGGGTTGGTGAAAGAGTTAAACCAGTTTTTGCGCACTAATAAAACCTGGGTGCGTGAGCGCAAAGCCCATTATGGACTAAAATAATCCCTCTTAGCTGGTAACGCCATGGCTACCGGCTATCCTTTCTTTATTTGCGTAATTCCTATACAATTCGCGCCCCTAATAGTGCATCTGCCATTTTGGTAGTTGCTATTTGTAATGGTAGGTCATGTTAAAGCCTGCCCATAATCGAGAAGGTACTGTCGTATGGTAGTAATTCGCTTAGCCCGTAGTGGCTCTAAAAAACGTCCTTTTTATCATTTGTCTGTTGCTGATCAGCGTTTCCCACGTGACGGTCGCTTCATCGAACGCGTTGGTTTCTTCAACCCAGTTGCCCGTGGTTCTGAAGAAGTTCTACGTGTAAATCTTGAACGCGTTGAATACTGGATGAGCAAAGGCGCTCAGCCAAGTGACCGTGTTGCCAAGTTACTTAAAGATTCTAAAAAACAGACTGCAGCTTAATTGAGATTGGTAATAAGAAATTTTGATGAATAAAACGCCTGATAATTTAGCCGTAATTGGCAAAGTAACCGGTGTCTACGGCATCAAAGGTTGGGTGAAAGTTTATAGTCATACCGAACCTATGGAGAATATATTCTCTTATGGTGAGTGGTTTGTGAATATGAATGGACACTGGACTTCAGTCAAAGTCAGTAACTGGCGCCCACACGGCAAAGGTTTAGTGGCGGCACTGGATGACTGTCAAGATCGGACATTGGCGCAGAAGTACTGCCAGTGCGAGGTAGCGGTTCTTAAGGACGCGCTGCCTAGTTCTGATGATGGTGAATATTATTACCACCAGTTAGAAAGTTTGTTAGTGGTTACCACTGACGACGTAGTTTTAGGGCGTATAAGCCATCTTTTCAATACCGGGGCTAACGATGTAATGGTCGTTAAACCGTGTAAAGAAAGTGTAGATGGGCGTGAGCGTTGGCTGCCATATGCAGACCCATGTTTACAAACTATAAACCTAGAAGACGGCGTTGTTAAAGTAGATTGGGATCCGGAATTCTAATTATGCAGTTTGGCATCATCTCCATATTTCCTGAGATGTTCCAGGCGTTGACTGAGCAGGGTGTAACAGGCCGCGCAGTCACCAGCGGATTGGTCTCTATTGATTGCTGGAATCCAAGAGATTTCACCACCGATAGGCATCAAACCGTAGACGACCGACCTTACGGTGGTGGTCCGGGCATGGTGATGAAGGTTGAGCCGTTAGCGCAAGCAATTGACGCGGCAAAGGCCAAATTAGGATCTCAAAGCAAAGTGATATATTTGTCTCCGCAGGGTCGTAAACTTGACCAAGCAGGGGCGGACGAATTAGCTAAAGAAGATGGCTTAATCTTCTTGGCTGGTCGTTACGAAGGCGTAGACGAGCGTTTGATTCAAACGCAAGTGGACGAAGAGTGGTCCATAGGCGACTACGTTCTGAGTGGCGGTGAACTGGCAGCCATGGTGATGATGGATAGCATCATTCGCTTGGTACCAGGGGTTTTGGGGCATGAGCTAAGTGCAGTCGAAGATTCGTTTGTCGACGGCTTATTAGACTGCCCTCACTATACTCGACCGGATAATCATGACGGCGAGCAAGTGCCCGGCATTTTGTTAAGTGGTGATCACAAAAAAATTAAGCAATGGCGTCTAAAGCAGGCGTTAGGGCGGACCTGGCAGCGTAGGCCAGATCTGCTGGAGCAAAGGCCACTCGATAAAAACGAGCAAGCGCTTTTGCAGGAATTTATACGCGAAGTTCAAGGCGACACTTGAACCTATCCGTAATAACGAGGAGCTAGCCATGAGCAGCAAGAACAAGATTATCCAGGCCATCGAGTCTGCACAGCTTAAAACTGATATCCCTGTATTTGGTGCCGGTGATACCGTTATCGTTCAGGTTAAAGTAAAAGAAGGTACACGTGAGCGTCTACAGGCCTATGAAGGTGTTGTAATCGCTAAGAAAAACCGTGGCCTAAACTCTTCTTTCATCGTTCGTAAGATCTCTAGCGGTGTTGGTGTTGAGCGTACTTTCCAGACTCACAGCCGTTTAATCGATAGCATCGAAGTTAAACGTCGTGGTGCTGTTCGTCAGGCCAAGATCTACTACTTGCGTGAGCGTAGTGGTCGTTCTGCACGTATCAAAGAGAAGTTGGTTCGTAAGTAATAGCCTTAGCTATTACTACCTTGATGTCATTCATGGCAGTAGGGTAATTTACGAGTTAGCAAAAGAAGGGTCATTCGCAAGAATGGCCCTTTTGCGTACAGGACGTACGTCAGGATTTTTGTTCCAGACAAATCCTAAGTACTTACATCCTGTAAGCAATGACGCGGTGCCAGGATGGCAAGGAGCGGTATGTTTCAGAGCTATTGCTATTGATTCAAGCAAAGAGGCATCGCCATAATCCAAACCTATTGCCCTTGGCTCAAACACGGCCACATAGCAAACCTCGTCAGATACCCAGCTCAAACTCCCACTAAGCTTATCCACAGAAAATCACTGTTCCAAATTTCACACATCCCCTGAATCCCTTAACCTATGGGTCTTTAATGGGTTTCTCACTGAGTTTTGTCAGAAATTCATCTCACTTTATCAAGTGATCGCTGGAACTGTTCACTGGGTTAGTGCTCTAATACCCAGACTTAATAAATCAGAGAACAATCATGCGGATCATTTTGTTATTTGGCGCGGTAATTGGCTCCTTAATGGCCCTGACCAGTCAGGCAGAAGAAAGTGTAGAAGAGACAATCTCCAAGGGCTTGCGTGCAGCTCAGCCAAATTTAATTTTACAAAGTGCTACTCAGGTTGAGGGTCAGGCGTTATATGAAGTAGAGCTTACTTCAGGCCAAGTTTTATACAGTACTCCAGATGGTAAGTTTTTTGTTTACGGCTCACTATTTGAAGCGACTCCAGGGCAATTGGTTGATTTAACCGCCAAGCGTGGCGATGCTAAGCGTCAGAAGTTATTGGCGGCTGTGAATGTAGATGACATGGTGGTTTTTCAGAGTAAGGGTGAGCAAAAAGCCGTTATAAACGTATTCACCGATGTAGATTGTGGTTATTGCCGTAAGTTACACCGTGAAGTGCCACGCTTAAACGAGCTGGGTATTACCGTACGCTACCTGGCCTACCCTAGAGCGGGTATCTATAGCGACCAAAAACGAACCAAATACACAGGCTCTTATAAGAAGTTGAAGTCGGTGTGGTGTGATAGCGATCGTCCTGCGGCCATGAGCAAAGCGAAAGCCACAGGTTTTATTAAAGAAAACCTAAATTGTGACGCGCCTATTGAAGCGCAATTGGCGTTGGGTGAGCAATTTGGCGTACGTGGCACCCCTGCTTTGGTGTTTGAAACCGGCGAATTGGTACCAGGCTACATGCCGGCCGATGAACTTGCCAAGAAGCTTGGGCTATAACTATTAGCGCTATTTAGATTTCCTTAAAACCGCAGAATGTTGCCATTCTGCGGTTTTTTCCATTCTGCACCTAAGCTTCGCAAAATTTCTAGCTTAGGCCCCGCCTTTCTTGTCTTTAAATCATATTTATAGCGTCATTTTTAGCCACTTTGTGATACATTTAGCCCCAAATTTTTCAGTCGATACGCCATACCAATTCCAATTTTGAAATGGGTGTGACGACAACATAACGGAGAACGTGTTGTGAAGCCGGTTAAAGTAGGTATCTGTGGTTTTGGCACCGTTGGTGGTGGCACTTTTAACGTATTAACAAATAACGCCAGTGAGATTGCTCGCCGTGCGGGTCGTGACATTATTATTGAGCAAGTTGGCGCTCGTCGTGATAATGCTGATTGCGATACCAGCAGCACAACCATTACTCGTGACATTTTTGATGTGGCGCGTAATCCTGAAGTAGACGTGGTGGTTGAACTTATCGGTGGCTATGACGTAGCCAAAGAATTAGTGCTTGAAGCCATTAAAAACGGCAAGCACGTTGTTACTGCCAATAAAGCGCTTATTGCCGTGCACGGTGAAGAGATTTTTGCCGCAGCCAAAGAAGCAGGTGTTACTGTCGGTTATGAAGCCGGTATAGCAGGTGGTATTCCTGTGATTAAAGCCATTCGTGAAGGTTTGGCAGCCAACAAGATTAACCGTTTGGCGGGTATCATTAACGGTACCGGTAACTTCATATTGACTGAAATGCGTGATAAAGGCCGTGCCTTCGAAGATGTATTAAAAGAAGCGCAAGACCTAGGTTATGCAGAAGCCGATCCAACTTTTGATGTAGAAGGAATAGATGCGGCCCATAAGCTAACGATTCTTTCTTCCATTGCTTACGGTATTCCGCTGCAGTTTGATAATTGCTTTACCGAAGGCATTAGCAAGATTACCCGTGAAGATGTGGAATACGCTGAAGAGCTAGGTTACCGAATTAAACACCTAGGTGTGAGCTGTCGCACTGAGGCGGGCATTGATTTACGTGTTCACCCAACGCTTATTCCTGAGACAAACATGATCGCCAAAGTAGATGGTGTTATGAACGCGGTAGCCGTAAACGGCGATGCCGTAGGCGATACCTTGTTCTGTGGTCCTGGTGCTGGCGCAGGCCCAACGGCTTCTGCTGTGGTTGCTGATATTATTGATATCGCTCGTGGCATTAAAGTTGAGCCGCTTTCGTACAATTCTTTGGACGCTGTAAAAGTATTGTCTATTGATGAAATTGAAACGAGCTATTACTTGCGCATGCAAGCAAATGATAAAGCCGGCGTATTGGCCAATGTGGCAAGTATTCTTAGCAATAAGGGCATCAACATTGAAGCCATTATTCAAAAAGAACCTGCTGCTGGTGAATCACTTGTTCCTGTGATTATGCTAACGCACAAGGTTCAAGAAAAAATCATGAACCAAGCCATTAGTGAAATAGAAGCCCTTGCTGATATTGATGGCAGCCTCACACGCATTCGTGTTGAACACCTAAGCTAATTTAAAAATTTAGGCGTTTTATAAATTGCTTAGCAGTTAATAAAGCGCTTTTACTATTATTGTGATGACCTAATTTGGGTTAAGTAATTATGATGAAATATATTTCCACTCGTGGAAACGCTCCAGAGCTAACATTTGAAGAAGTACTGCTAACCGGTCTTGCCGATGACGGCGGCTTGTACGTTCCTAAGGAAGTGCCGCAGTTCAGCCAAGCTGAAATTGAATCTTGGCGTGACCTTCCGTACGCGGAATTAGCGCATAAAATTATTTTGCCTTTTGTTGAAGGCAGTGTAGACAGCGACGCATTAAAAAACATTCTTGATGATGTATACGGCAGCTTTTCCCATAAAGCTGTGGCACCTCTTCAGCAAATTGACCACAACGAATATGTGTTAGAGCTTTTTCATGGCCCAACCCTAGCATTTAAAGATTTTGCTTTGCAAACTCTTGGCCGCTTATTAGATTACGTATTAGAGCGTCGTCACGAAAAAGTGGTGATCATGGGTGCCACCTCAGGTGACACGGGTTCTGCTGCCATCGAAGGCACCAAAGCATGTCGTAATGTGGATATCTTTATTCTGCATCCGCATAACAAGGTCTCTGAAGTTCAGCGTCGTCAAATGACGACGGTTGAAGGGGATAATATTTACAATATCGCCATCAAGGGTAACTTTGACCAAGCTCAAGACATGATTAAAGCCAGCTTTGCTGATAAATCTTTCTTGAAAGGTGAGCGTAAACTAGTAGCCGTAAACAGCATTAACTGGGCACGTATCATGTCTCAGATTGTTTACTACTTCTATTCTTCACTTAACCTTGGTGGTCCGCTTCGCCCTATGGCTTACTCGGTACCTACCGGTAACTTCGGCGACATTTTTGCCGGTTACATGGCTAAGAAAATGGGCTTGCCTATTGAGCAATTAATTATTGCTACTAATAGTAATGATGTATTGCACCGCTTCATGAGCAAAAACCAATACGAAGTACATGAGTTGCAACACACGATTACGCCTTCAATGGATATTGCAGTGTCTTCAAACTTCGAACGTTTATTGTTTGATTTGTACGACCAAGACGGTAAAGCTTTGGCCGAATTAATGACGCGCATGAATGCTAAAAAAGACATTGTCACTCTAGATGATGACAAGTTAGCCAAGGCTCGTGAATTGTTTGACTCTTACGCTTGTGATGAAGACACTACCATTAAAACCATGCAAGACGTGTTTGAAGAAACGGGTTACTTGTTAGACCCACACACAGCCATTGGTGTAAAAGCGGCCCGTACAGTGCGTCGCAATAAAAACATTCCAATTATTACACTGGGTACGGCTCATCCTGTTAAGTTTGAAGAGGCGGTTAAGCGCGCTGGTTTTGAAATGCCATCTCTGCCACATCACCTAACAGATTTGATGGAGCGTGAAGAGCGCCTTGATGTACTGCCTGCTGACTTGGCCGAAGTGCAAAAGTTTATCGCAGAAAAAACATTTAAGTAACTCTTACTGTTTTAAAAAAAGCCGAAGCCGTATATTACAGCTTCGGCTTTTTCGTTTCTGTCACACTAGAAATCACATGTAATGATAAAAATAATCGTCATTGGGAAAACTAAGTTATGAGCGTTCAAATTCAGCGTCGCCCAATTGATGCTTCACTACCCTTGGTAGATAGAATTTTACAGGGCCGTGGTTTAACTCGAGATGCTCTGGCTTATAGCCTTAATGGCTTAGCAGATTTTTCTTCGTTAAAAGATATTGAAAAAGCAGCGCAGTTATTGGCTGATGCCATTGAACAAAAGAAGCGTATATTAATAGTCGGAGATTTTGATGTGGATGGTGCCACCAGTACTGCACTGGCGGTAGACTGTTTGCAAAAAATGGGCGCTGCTTGGGTGCACTATTTAGTGCCTAACCGTTTTGAGTACGGCTATGGTTTATCAACCCCTATTGTGGACTTAGCGCAAAAAGAATATCAGCCGGATTTATTGGTGACGGTGGATAATGGTATTTCCAGTTTTGAAGGTGTGGCCCGTGCTAAAGAGTTGGGCATGCAAGTCTTGGTGACGGATCATCACCTGGCCGCCGACAGTCTTCCTAATGCGGATGCCATTGTTAACCCTAACCAACCAGATTGTAAATTTCCTTCCAAAAACGCCTGTGGTTGTGCGGTGATTTTTTATGTGTGCTGTGCATTGCGTCGACACTTAGTCAGGCAAGGTATCCCCCAAGAAACTTTACCCAACATGGCGAACTACCTGGATCTTGTCTCACTTGCCACTGTGGCCGATGTGGTTCCGCTGGATGATAATAATCGAATTTTAGTAGAGCAAGGCCTACGCCGAATTCGCAAAGGCGTCGCCCGCCCGGGCATTCAATCGTTATTAAAAGTAGCCAAGAAAAACCAAAGCCAGCTTACCAGTAAAGATTTTGGTTTTGCGTTGGGGCCGCGCTTAAACGCCGCTGGCCGCATGGATGATATGAGCATAGGGATAGATTGTTTATTGGCTCAAGATCCCGATAGGGCTTATTCAATCGCGCAAGCGCTGGATGAATTAAATCAAGATCGCAAGCAAGTAGAAGGGGGCATGCAGCAAGAGGCATTAATGCAATTAAATAAGCTGCCTCTTGATGATATACAAGCTGCCAATAGCTTGTGTCTTTTTCAAGCAGACTGGCACCAAGGCGTAATTGGATTACTGGCTTCTCGTCTTAAAGAAAAATTTTATCGCCCTGTGATTGTGTTTGCCCCTGCCGATGAAGCAGCTGTAGGGGATGAACAAGAAGTAAAAGGCAGTGGCCGCTCTATTCCCGGTTTTCATTTACGCGATGCACTTGATTTAGTAGCTAAGCGGCTGCCTCACGTATTATCCAAATTCGGTGGCCATGCCATGGCGGCTGGCTTAAGCATTAAGAAAAAGCATATTGAAGAATTTAAAGTGGTATTTGAAGAGGTGGCGTCAGGATTGCTAACTGAAGACTTATTAGTGAATGTGCTTATGACTGATGGCACCCCAGCGCCACAAGATTTCAATGTGAACATGGCGCGTGAACTACGATTTGTGGCGCCCTGGGGGCAGAACTTTCCCGAACCATTGTTTGATGCCGAATTTGAGGTGGTTAACTTTAGATTATTGGGAAGCGAAAAAAACCACTTAAAGCTAACCTTGCAAGACCCTATAAGCCAACAAGTTTATGACGGCATTCTTTTTAATTTGGAAAGACATGAAATTGAAGTGAATAATCTAAGGCGTGTGCACATAGTGTTTGAAATGGATGTGAATGAATTTAGGGGCAATGAGAGTTTGCAATTAATGATTCGACATCTAACCCCTCAGTAGAAAAACTAAGAGCGAATTTACCAATAGTTTTCAGTGAATATGCTCTTTTCTTCCAAGTGAGCCTACCTTTTAATAAGCGGCAGTTTTCTTATAAAAATAAGTAGGTATTCATCATGTCAGCACAAGATTCCTTGAGTCACGAAGAGCTAGAAATGTTTCGAGATATGGCTAAAAAATTCTTAGCCAAAGAGATCGAACCTAAACACCCTCAGTGGGAAAAACAAAACTTCTTGCCCCGTGATATGTGGAACACTTTAGGTGAGGCTGGCATGCTGTGTGTTGACTTACCGGTTGAGTACGGTGGCAGTGGTGTGGACTTTCGTTTCTCACAATTAATTTTGGCTGAGATTGCTCGTCTTGGTTTTGTGGGCTTATCTGGTAGCGTGGCTATTCATAGCGATATAGTGGCCCAATATATATTCAATATTGCCAATGAAGAACAAAAACAGTACTGGCTGCCAAAAATGGCCACAGGTGAAGTGGTCACTGCCATTGCCATGACAGAGCCGGGGGCTGGCAGTGATTTACAAGGGATGCGCAGTTCCGCCATTAAAGAAGGTGATGAGTATATTTTAAATGGCTCTAAAACTTTTATCACCAATGGCGTGAATGCTGACATGGTAGTGGTGTGTGCTAAAACTGAGCCAAAAGCGGGTGGTAAAGGCATCTCGTTATTTTTGGTGGATGCAACCTTACCTGGCTTTACTAAGGGTAAACCCCTTGAGAAAATTGGGCAGCACGCAGGAGACACCGCTGAATTATTCTTTGAAAATGTACGTGTGCCAGCATCTGCCTTATTAGGTGAAGAGGGCAAAGGTTTTAAGTATTTGATGCAAGAGTTACCACGTGAACGTGTTTCTATTGCGACCTCTTCAGTGGCCGCAGCCGAGGGGGCATTGGATTGGACCATTGAATACGTGCAAGAACGTAAAGCGTTTGGCCAAAGTATTAGTCAATTCCAAAATACTCGTTTTAAATTAGCCGAAGTTAAAACTGATATTGAAATCAACAAGGCTTACGTTGAAAAATGTGTTGATAAATATATGGCGGGAGACATGACGGTAACAGAAGCGGCCATGGTAAAATTAGCCTCAACGCAGATGCAATGTCGAGTGGTGGATGAATGTCTGCAGTTGTTTGGCGGTTACGGTTATATGGCAGAATACCCAATTGCGCGTGCTTATGTTGATGCTCGTGTGCAAACTATTTATGCAGGCACATCTGAAATTATGAAAGAAGTGATCTCGCGAGATTTATTAGGCCGTTAAGCTTATAAATGTCTATAAGCAATAAAAAACCCTGAGCCATGTAAGTGGCTCAGGGTTTTTATTTTGTTTCTCTTTCTCTCTCTCTGTGTATATATATATATATAGAAAGAGCGCTTTATTAAAGCCAGCTAATTACTTAGCAGCCTCGTAAGCCGCCATGCTTTCAATAATGGCTTTTTTAGCAGCCTCTGCGTTATCCCAGCCTTCAACTTTTACCCACTTACCTACTTCAAGATCTTTGTAATTTTCAAAGAAGTGGGCGATTTGATCCCGTAGCAATTTAGGCACGTCTTCAATGTCGTTTACATCGTCGTAAGCCTTGCTGATTTTAGTGTGTGGCACCGCTAGCAATTTAGCGTCTTCACCGGCTTCGTCGGTCATGTTTAATACGCCAACTGGGCGGCAACGGATGACAGCACCTGGCTGCACTGGGTAAGGCGTCACTACTAATACGTCTAATGCATCGCCGTCATCGGCTAGGGTGTGGTTGATAAAACCGTAGTTAGCAGGGTAGAACATAGGTGTCGCCATAAAGCGGTCAACCATCAGCGCGCCGCCTAGGTTTTTATCAATTTCGTATTTAATAGGGCTTGAGTTTGCAGGGATTTCGATCACTACATAGATGTCTTCTGGAGCGTCTTTACCGACAGGGATTAAATCATAGCTCATGCTGAATCCTTAATTGTGCTGAGTGGCCAGAGGTCATCTAACCTGAAATGTGAACAAGTTACTTAAGATTATAACGCCCACAAGCTTATGGGGCTAGAACGCAGTGTGAAGTTCGGTGGCTATAATAATAATGTGGCCAGATTCATTTTGAAGTTATTGGTGCGTCAATTTGAAGTATTGCCAGTTTGATGTATAGTTAACCTAATCGCGGAGGCAGATATGCAGGCAGACTACCATGACCCTAAGGCTGAGATTATCGCTCAGATAGGCTTATCCACCAGTACATTCGACAACCCCAGTGTCTATATAGACACCGTTCGCTCGGGTATTACCGGCAATGTTGCCAAGCGCATTCTGGAAACCTTTGATGTAAAGCGCTCGGTGGCCGCCAGTATATTACAAACCCAAGAAAGCAATGTGGCACGGCTTTATAATCGCGCCAATATTAAAGGCAATATAGCCGAAGACTTGTTGCAATCTTTGAAGGTGAACCTGAAAGCCTTAGAAGTATTTGAAGATAAGGGCCTAGTGAGTGAATGGATGGACACCGCTATTCCAGTATTGGATGGCAATACCCCGAACAGCTTGATGGATACCTGTGAAGGGCGTTCTTGGATTATTGCCACCCTAGATAGAATTGAGTTTGGTGAATTCAGTTAGTCGCTTTAAAAAGCCAAAATCTGAAACAGAAAACCAAACTAGAAACTAATAATAAAAAACCGCATTTGGATCAATATGCGTATTTATCGAATCAGTAAGCTGCAATACATGGAGCAGTATTCAGGCCGTGGTGCCAGCTTTTTGCATGGTGGTCGCTGGAACCGAGCGGGTCAGCCTGTGTTGTACTTCGCACAATCTCCTGCGGTAGCCATGCTTGAAATGGCACACTATTTACCCAGCCCTCGTTTAGTGCCTGCGTCTTTTAGAATTGGTGAATACGAATTGCCTGACGGTATTTCTCAGCAATTCCTCACGCCGCCTTACCCTGAAGATTGGGATGCCAATATATATCCTAAATCTACCCAGAATGTCGGAGGCGATTTTTTGCAAGAAGGTAAGTCATTAATTTTGTGGGTGCCCTCTACAGCCTTGCCTATGCAAACTCAAAGTATGGATAGAATTGCGGTGGTGAATCCCTTGCACCCTGAAATTTCAAAATTGAAGTTACTGTCTAGTGAAGGGAAGATTTACAATGAGAGGGCATTTAGGGGTATGCATTAAAAAAATCGTGAAAAGCCCCCCATAAAAAGGTCGCGGAAGTAGCAACCTTTTTATTTTAAGTAGAAGTGTTTTATACAAATTACTGGCTACAGCGAGTAATTAATTGCTTCATCTCCGGAATACAAGAACCACAATTCGTCCCCGCTTTTAATTCAACTCCCAACTGCTTTGTAGTTAAGCAGCCTTTCACCTTAATAGCGTGTTCAATAGTTTTCTCTCCCACGCTGTAACAAGCGCAAACAATCGCACCTATGTCTTCCCCTGATGGTGCATGACCACTCAGTAGCGCATGGCGAGCACGAGTGGTAAGGGCGGCTTGTTCAAACTGCATGGCAAGCCAAGTGCGCTCAGGTAAATCGGTATTAGGTGCCATAAATGCCACCCCTTGTAATTGGCCTTGTTTATTTACTAAAGCTAAGCGATATAAGTGATTACTAGCATCTTGGTAACTTAAAATCTCTAACTGTTGAGCCTTGGCGGCGGCCTCATTTTGAATGCCAAGCCAATTTAACAACTGTTCAATGGGCTGAGTGACGTCTTGATTGTGTGCCAAATCATAACGGGTTTGTTGTTTGCCTTTTACACTTACCACGTAATCAACATCAGGCCATGTAATTTCTTCACGAGATAAAATAAAGCCATGCCACTTGGCCGGATAACTGCTGACGGTAACAGGGGTAAATTTACTTTCAGGCTGCTTAGAAAATTCATCTACCACAGGATTAACGACACTGTTAATGCGGCCAGTTTTAGACAGCTGGTTTGTCCAATGCATGGGGGCAAAAATATCACCCGCTTTTACATCTTCAGTAATATTTAGGCGTCCCGTCATATCTCCCCATTTACTGGAAATCTTAATAAGCTGCTGATCATTAAATTTATTTTTTACAGCGTCACCAGGATGCATTTGCACAAAGGGTTCGCTGATGTGCTGGTTCAACTGAGGGGCAAGAGCGGTGCGAGACATGGTATGCCATTGATCGCGAATGCGGCCGCTGTTTAACGCTAATGGATATTCCTTGTTAGTTGAATTTTGAGGAAGTTTAGGCGTTAGCGCTAAAAAGTTACCTTTTTGGTTACTGGTATAAAACTCACCTTTCGCGAAAAAACGTGGGCTGCCGTTGGGATGCTCAGTATTAACGGGCCATTGTATGGGCTGTAAGTCTTCATACTCTTTATTGCTAATGGATTGCAATCCTGAAATATCAAAATCACGGCGGCGCCCAAAGCCATTTCTAGTCGTGTGATTCTCAAAACCCGAAAGTGCGGCATGCTCACGAAATACATCTGCCGATGTTTCAAAGTTAAAGCCTTCTTTAAATCCTAGGCGCTTTGCCACTTGGCAAATGATCCACCAATCATGTTTGGCTTGGCCGGCAGGGGTTAATAAAGCACGCTGGCGACTAATGCGACGTTCACTGTTGGTGACAGTGCCATCTTTTTCGCTCCAAGGGGTAGCAGGCAGTTTTACATGGGCCAAATCCATCGTATCCGTTTTTTCAATGCAATCACTTACCACCACCAGATCACATTTTTGTAGGGCTTTTTTTACCTTGTCTGCATTAGGCATGCTCACCACTGGATTAGTGGCCATAATCCAAACCGCTTTTATTTTTCCTTGGTCAATAGCATCAAATAAATCCACCGCCACTAACCCTTGGGTTTCGGTTAGATTATCTGTATTCCAAAATCGCTTTAAGCGATCAATATTGTCGTCAGTAAAGTCCATGTGACTGGCGAGTGTATTGGCCAAACCACCTACTTCACGCCCCCCCATGGCATTGGGTTGGCCTGTCATGGAAAAGGGCCCCATGCCCGGCTTGCCAATTCGACCTGTGGCTAGGTGACAGTTAGTAATGCTGTTTACCTTATCTGTGCCTGAGCTACTTTGGTTAACGCCTTGGCTATATAGTGTTACCACTTTTTCATTTTCGCCAAACCACTTGTAAAATGTGGTTAGCTTACTTTCACTAATTCCTAATGTGTTGGCGGTTTCCTTTAAATCCCCAGCACTAAGCAAAGCGGCTTGTAAACTTTCTTCAAAACCTTGCGTGTAGTCATTAATATAATCTAAATTTAATTGCTTGTTTTTGGCTAAATAGTTTAATAAACCATTAAATAGCCAAACATCGGTACCTAAGTTTAAAGGCAGGTGCAGGTCAGCTATGTCGCAGGTGTTGGTTTTTCTTGGGTCTATCACCACCACTTTTACATGGGGGTTTTCTTCTTTGTGTTTTTTTATGCGCTGAAATAATACAGGGTGACACCAAGCGGTATTGCTGCCCACTAATATAATTAAGTTGGCTTGTTCAAAATCTTCATAACAACCCGGTACTGTGTCGGTACCAAAAGCACGCTTATGACCCACCACTGAACTAGACATACACAGGCGACTATTAGTATCTATGTTACCGCTGCCAATAAAGCCCTTCATGAGTTTATTGGCCACATAATAATCTTCGGTTAACAACTGGCCAGAACCATAAAAAGCCACGGCATCAGGGCCGTGTTCTTTAATGACTTTCACAAAGCCTTGCGCCACGGTGTTTAGGGCATCATCCCAACTGGTGGCCTTGCCATGAACCTGAGGTTGTAATAGCCGCTCACCTAAACCAATGGTATCGGCTAGGGCGCTGCCTTTACTGCATAGGCGGCCATAGTTAGAAGGGTGAGTCGCTAGGCCTTTTACGGTAATGCTGCGAGTATCGTCATTAATTTGTGTATCTACGCCGCAACCTACACCGCAATAAGCACAAGTGGTATGTAGGTTACGCAGTTCTGGGTTAATGGCTAGTGAGCTTTTATCGCTGGCAATAACGGCTTCGCTCATTTTTCTTCACCTTCTAACACTTTTGGGTTTGTGCTTATTTCTTCATGATTTTTATTATACATTTCATCACACATCTCATCACACAAACTGCGACCAAACATGAGGTAAGGGCGCATTTTTGTTAAATCTTTCTTCTCATCAAGTAGCTCATTATAAAAAGCGCCTTCTTTTGTTTCGCCGTATAAAACAACGCCTACTAGTACGTTATTTTTTAATACCAGTTTTTTATAAATACCCTGTTGTTTGTCACGATAGATAATTGTTTCGCATTCATCACCTTCACTATTGTTTTCATCAATTTGACCCACGGAAAACAAATTAATGCCGGTGACTTTTAATTTGGTTGCACTGGGCAATGTTTGATACTGCGCTACGCCATGTTCGCTTAAGTGATTAGTAAGAACACGTGCTTGATCATAAAGTGGGGCTACTAAACCAAAGGTACCGCCACGGTGTTGAATACATTCCCCTAGAGCGTAAATTTTAGGGTCGTAGGTTTGTAAGGTGTCGTTTACGACAATGCCTTTTTCACAATGAATCCCCGCGTCCTTGGCAATTTGCATATTAGGGCGAATGCCAATGGCCATGATGATGATATCGGTTTCTAAAAAGCTGCCATCTTTAAAATGAATTTTAGTGACATTGCCTTCTTCGTTACCCTCAATAGATTGAGTTTGGGCATTCATTTTAAAGTTAAGGCCGCGGGCACTGAGCTCTTCTTGTAAAAGTGTGCCAGCTTCAATGTCCAGTTGGCGGTTAAGGGGCACCACGTTACTGTGTACGACGGTGACTTCCATGCCGCGGCCACATAAGCCCATGGCTGCTTCTAAACCTAAAAGTCCTGCGCCAATGACCACCGCCTTTTTATGCAGGTTGGAAGCTTTAATCATTTTCTCTACATCGCTTATATCGCGAAAACTCATGACACCATTTAAGTTTGTGCCTTTAATGGGCAAAATAAAAGGCTTGGAACCAGTGGCAATAATTAAGCGATCGTAAGAAGTTTGTTGGCCATCATGGGTGGTAACAGTTTTATGAACTCGGTCAATCTGGGTGATGGCTTTGTCTTCGCCCACATGAAGCTCAATACCGTGTTGCTGGTACCAAGGGCGGTCAAGCACCATGATTTCTTCTAGGGTTTTCTCACCGGCCAATAAGGGGGATAACATGATGCGGTTGTAATTACCAAATGGCTCGTTGCCAAATACGGTAATGTCGTATTTGTTGGGGCTGCTGCTCATGAGCTCTTCTAACAACTTGGCACCGGCCATGCCGTTGCCAATTAAAACTAATTTCGCTTTCATGAAAGCATCCAAAGAGGTTGATACAGGCAATATAGCAAAGGGCGTACCAAATGGCTGTAAGCCTTTTAAACAAAGGGCTTTGGAGCTGAATCTGTTCATTATAGATTAAATAAATAGTCAGTAATGCGCTTATTTGGTGCGTCTAGATAAAGGGGTTTTCATATCGGGTGTGGCGGTTATTAGAAGGGATAATATTCATAGATGCTTATTAATGAATTTAAGCTGGTAGCGATCATTGTCGGTATGGATAAAAATACCCTGCAAATTTGAAAAGCCTCTTAATCAGGGTTTGACTACTCTAGCTTGGGACGCATTTTCATGGCCTTGTATTTTGCGTCTACCGATGATCGAACTTCGCTAATTTTATCCCACACTTTATGTGCTATTTCCTTATTTTGGTTATAAAAGGAGTGACTAAACATAAAGTAATATTCTTTAGTTTTAATGGCTGGCCCAATTTTAATTAGATGCCTCCATTGTGGATAGCTGGCAATAATAGGGTCCAGTGCCGCATCTTGAGCCGCATATGCTTGAGTGTAGCCAGCGGCCATTACCATTAAATTTTGCTTAATGCTTTTTACTTCGTTTACATCAATACCTAGGCTTTTTAGGTTGGCCACAATTGAGTAGCCACTATTGGCCCCTACTAAATTAGCTCCACTAAGAGTTTTTCCATCCCAGGATATGGTTGTATCGTTTGGCGCATAAAAATAATAACTTTGCCGAGAGATACTTTTGGTTTTATCGAGTTCACCTTTTTCATTTCTTGGGAATACACCTTCTTTTTCACGCTCTTTTTTATAGGAATAAAAACCTGAAGCATCGAAAATTCCTGCGGAAAACTCGTAATGAACTCGTGTATTAGGACGGCGTGAAATTTCAAATGTTAGGTCTAAATCCTTGGCTACTTTCAGTAAAATATCGATGCCTATACCTGGTGGACTTGCCAGCTTTGAGCCTTCACCCAGGATAACAGGAGAGCCATTGGTATCTTGCACACCTACTTTTATTATTAGCTGCTCAGCACTGCAAAGGGAAGGGCTGAGAGCAATAGCCAATAACAGTTGCTTAATAAATAGGAGTGGCTTTTGAATGGTCATGCCTAACCTGTCTTGAAATAAAGGTGGCGTGTATCAACAAACTAATAAAGGGGTCTTCCCTTAGGTATAGCATATTTTTTAAAGCTCATGTTTTCGTGGGATTTTGGGTCGTGCTGCAGGCCGATTGGGCTAAATATATAGGAAATTAAGCTTGAAAAAGGGTTGTCGGCATTAGGCAATCCGACAACCAAAAAAGGTTTCTCTATCTTAAGCTCTCAATTCAAATCACTCCGGCACAGCAAGTAGCCAGGAAGGGACGTGTCTTGAACAGTTTAAGGGGGTGGGGATATGGCCGTGAAATAGGCCATATTGTTACATGCTCATTTGTTTTCTTTTTATTATGGTAAGTGTGAGTATGTCCATTCTTTGTGCAATGTTGGCAGGCCAGCATTGCACTGTTAATAGTGCGTGGAAGTTAAGCGGCCACCAATACTCGATCGCCTTCTACTTTCACTTCAAAAGTAGGAATGCTAACGCTGTCGTCTTCTAAGCATTCACCACTTGCCAAAACGTAGTGTTGTTTATACAAGGGGCTCGCTACGGTAAGTTGCCCTTTAATATCACTAATTAAGCCGCGGCTTAATACGTTGGCTTCGCCAATAGGGTCAAAGTTACCTACGGCAAATAAGGTGTCTGCTGATGCTGGGCGAAAAATAGCCACTTGTTGGTCATTTACCAAAGCGCATACGCCAGTGTCTAAATTAATGTCGGTTAATGCACAAACGTCAGTCCAAGTACTCATAGTATTCTCCTAGCCTAAAAAAATATTTAAAAAATGACACATTTAATTTCTAATGTGTCATTGGCTTGTTTAGCCAATGGCAATCAAGTCTTCTTTTTTAACGCGTTCTTCTTTTGTCGCGGGACGAATTTGATCTCGTACTTCAACAAACTGAACGCTTTCATCTTTTTCTTTGCTGTTTATAAAGTGGCTGAAACGTTTTAGTTTTTCAGGAGATTCTAATGTGGTTTTCCATTCACACTGGTAAGTTCCTACAATCGCTTCCATTTGCTCTTCAAGCTCGGAAGCAATGTTTAGCTTGTCATCCATTACCACTTCTTTTAAGTAGTCTAGGCCGCCTTCAAGATTGTCCATCCAAACGCTGGTGCGCTGTAAGCGATCGGCGGTTTTAACATAAAACATTAGGAAACGGTCAATGTATTTAATTAAGGTTTCTTTGTCTAAGTCTTGTGCCAGTAGGTCGGTGTGACGTGGCTTCATGCCGCCGTTACCACAAACATAAAGGTTCCAGCCATTTTCTGTAGCGATGATACCTACATCTTTAGATTGAGCTTCGGCACATTCACGGGTACAACCAGAAACGGCAAATTTAATTTTGTGTGGAGAGCGTAAACCCTTGTAGCGGTTTTCTAAATCAATCGCTAAGCCAACAGAGTCTTCAACCCCATAACGACACCAGGTAGAGCCTACACAAGATTTAACGGTACGTAATGACTTACCGTAGGCATGGCCAGTTTCAAAACCGCCGTCTACCAAACGCTGCCAAATCTCAGGAAGCTCGTGTAACTGTGCGCCAAATAAATCCACACGCTGGCCGCCGGTTAACTTAGTATATAAGCCGTAGTCTTTGGCGATTTGACCCACTAGGATTAAACCTTCAGGAGTCACTTCACCGCCGGGCATACGAGGCACCACTGAGTAAGTGCCGTCTTTTTGCATGTTACCCAGGTAAATATCATTGGTGTCTTGTAAGCCAATGTTCTCATCGGTTAATACGTAATCGTTCCAGCAAGAAGCTAAAATATTTGCAGCGGCAGGTTTACAAATTTCACAACCATGGCCTTTACCGTGTTTCTCTAATAATTCGCTAAAGGTTTTAATGCCTTCTACACGAACGATGTTGTAAATGTCTTGGCGGGTATAAGCAAAGTGCTCACAAAGATCGGTGTTTACTTCTACTCCTAGGTTAGTCAATTCGGCGTTCATCACTTGGGTGACAAGTGCAGTACAACCACCACATGCGGTAGCCGCTTTTGTTGCGCCTTTAACATCGCCAATGGTTTTAGCGCCGTCTTGAACTGAACAGCAAATAGCACCCTTGCTCACATCGTTACATGAACAAATAACGGCAGTATCGGGTAAGGCACCTACACCTAGTGTGGGTTTAGCGGCACCATCAAGAGCGGGCAAGATAAGACCTTCAGGGTTTTCAGGCAGTTCCATATCATTCAGAACCATCTGCAATAGGTTACCGTAATCTTCGGCTTCACCTACCATCACCACACCAAGTAAAGATTTTTTGTCTGCACTTACCACAATCTTTTTATAAACTTGGTTTACTTCGTCTGTGTAGCTGTAGCTTAGTGAACCTTCGGTACGGGCATGGGCATCACCAATTGACGCAACATCTACGCCCATTAATTTAAGCTTAGTGCTCATGTCGGCGCCTTCAAAAGTTGCTTCGCCTGACTGAGTTAAGTGTTGAGCCGCTACTTTTGCCATGTTGTAACCAGGAGCCACTAAACCGTAAATCATGCCGCCCCATAGCGCGCATTCGCCAATGGCGTATACATCTGGATCACTGGTTTGGCAGTTGTTATTAATGTTAATGCCGCCACGTGGGCCTAATTCAATTTCGCTTGAACGGGCTAGTGCGTCTTGTGGACGAATACCGGCTGAGAACAAAATTACATCGGTTTCTAATACTTCACCATCGGCAAATTCCATTTTATGGAAGCACTCATCGCCATCTGAGATGTTTTGTGTGTTTTTGCTGGTGTGAACTCTCACGCCTAACTCTTCAATTTTACTTTTTAGTAAAGCGCCGCCGCCGTCATCTACCTGTACCGCCATTAAGCGGGGGGCAAATTCAACCACGTGTGTTTCAAGTCCTAAATCGTGCAGCGCTTTTGCTGCTTCTAGGCCTAATAAGCCGCCGCCTACTACCACGCCCACTTTACCGTTTTTAGCACTGGCTTTAATGGCTTCTAAATCTTCAATGGTACGGTATACCAAGCAGTTATCACGTTCGTGACCCGGTACGGGTGGTACAAATGGGAATGAACCGGTGGCTAGGATAACTTTATCGTAAGATAGCTTTTCACCGGTTTGAGTGGTGATGACTTTGTTGGTGCGATCTAACTCGGTGGCTTGGCAATTAAGCTTTAGCTCGATGTTGTTGGTTTCGAAGAAGCCTTCGCTTACTAGGCTTAAGTCTTGGGCTGTTTTACCAGAAAAGTAAGACGTTAGGTAAACACGGTCATAGGCTGCACGGGGCTCTTCACATAACACTGTGATTTGGTAATTTTGAGCTTGGCCCATTTCCACAAGACTTTCTAAAAACTTGTGGCCTACCATGCCGTTACCGACAACGATTAATTTTTCTTGGTTAGACATATTCTCTCTCCGTACCCTAGGGTTTGGTCAATGCTAATTTTAATAATTACTTAGGTGTTAGCAATGGTTATGCCATGTTTGTAAGTTACTGATTTTAAAGGGCTACAGGAGATTTTTGGGATTAAAAAGCGGGTGTACTTAACGAAAGTGTTCTTATCTGGTGCGATAGCTATGAGGCATGATGCGCGCTAATGGTGCGTATTGCTTTGCTTGACTATGCATTGATTCAGGCACGTTTATTATTTGTTAAATACTTGCCCAAGCATGCACAAGAGCCAAGAAGCTACCGAAATAGAGGTATTGTCAATTTGTACAATTACCAGAGAATATGCACAGTCGGTCAGTTTTTAATATTTCCTAGAGCAGTCATAAAAAGCCCTTAATATGAATGCATGATTAGGTTAAAACGAATTTATTTACACGCTAGGGAGCAGTCTGAAAGTTAATTGGCAATGTTCTTGCTAAGTGTTTGCCTAGAAAAGGCCATTGGATTACTTCAATTGTTATCTCTCCTAAATGCGAACACCCATATTTGTAAATTTAAGAATCATTTATTGCTCAGTTGCTGGTGATGCGCCATTTAAACTAAGCCAATTTTGATTTGAATTAATAAAGGCCTGCGTGCCTGAATAAAAAATGTGGAAAATTATTTATGAAAAATAAGGAATGTATATGAAATATTGTGTGTGGATGTTTAGCCTGGTGCTTTTATTGAGCTCAACTAACGGTTATGCAGAAATAGATGACTTATCTAAGGCGATTAATGAATCAGGTCGCTTAAGAATGCTGACACAGAGACTATCTAAGGCTTACTTGTTGAAAAATATGGATATTCAACCAGGAAAAGCACAACAGCAATTTAATGCAGGTATTGAACAATTTGATAAAAACTTAAAAGAGCTTAGCGCTTTTAGTGAGAAAGCGCTTAACCCAGCACCTCTGCTAGTAACCATTGAGCTTATTAATAGAGAATGGAACACATATCAGCAGGCGCTATCTAAAAATCTTGATAAAACCACTGTAGATAATTTATTAGTATCCAGTGACCGTACTCTATTGGCCTGTGAAGAATTGGTTAATCAGTTTGAAAAAATTGCAGAAGTTCAAAGTGCTCATTGGGTAAATTTATCAGGGCGCCAGCGTATGCTGAGTCAGCGTATTGCCAAATTGTATTCGGCGATTAGCTATACCAATGATCAGAGTAACGATCAATTACACCTTAAAGAGCTGGATGTAGCTGTAACCGAATTTGATTCAGCCCTTAACATGTTGCTTAAAAGCCCAGTTAATACTCACTTTGTTAATCATAAATTGAAAAAGGTAGCCACTCAGTGGAATTTTTCAAAACAGGGTTTTAAATCCTTAGATAAAGGCAATAGCACTCCGCTGGTGATCGCCATGACCACTGAAACTATGTTGAAGCAAATGAACGATATTACTGAGCTATACGAAGCTTTGGCTAAAAAACAAGAAGGTTAGTGACTAAATAAGAATAAGGTGTTGTGGTATAACAATGCCTGTATTCACTTTTTATGTTTGTTAAGCGACGTAAAATTGAATTTACTTATATTTGGCGATAATTGTATTAAGGTCGCCATTTTCTTTCATAGTAGCCAATTATTGGTTAAAGAAATTAACAAACTCCTGCCACTTCTTTGTAAACATTATGCGATAAGAAAAGCCACTGACCATTTTATTAGACATAATGAACTGGCCCTGCCACTGTGGTGTGTGCTTAATAAACCATAATCCAACGCTTTGATTAACAATGGCAGCATCGGTGCGTTGCAGAAAGGTTTTCCCCAGCATGGCCTCCTCTGAATTTGAATTGCTTTTACTGATTTAATTATCTTTAAAGCCTTGATCGAGCATGGGGTATTTATAACCAAGATGAGTGAATATGGTTTTTTTATACAAGTCTTCGATACTTTCAAACTTTATGGGATTATTTTTTAATGAAAAATTTACATCGCGCACTTCAATGACGATATCTGCAAATAAAAATAACTCTGTATTCGTGGTCCATTCCTTGGCTCTGGATATGGCATCCACTTTTTCTGAAATTAGATCTATGCCTACGCGTTTTCTAGGAAGTGTTTTAATTGTAATTTGATGGCCTTTTCTTGAGGCTATTTCGTTTAGCACTTCAAACATGATACCAGTAGGATCTTCTCCCAATTCATTTGTCATGACGGGCGGGTAACCGCTAGGGGTCATGTTGAAAATAATGGTGGGGCTCGACTGTAATTGGCCTGAATAAATAAATAAGAATGAAAATACTATTTTTAAGTAGTTCATATTAGCATGGTCATTTTCTTAGCAATAACTTCAATTATAAAAATTAAAGGTTAATTTTATGCAGGTAGGGCTAAACGAGAGAGATTTATAAAAATGCTTAGGCTGTCATTAGCCTAGTATAGGCCAGCAACAATTCAAGTCGTCCTTGATTGAGTTGTTGCTGGTAATGGAGGGTGCTAGCGGAAGAAGATTATGGTTTTATATTTTGGCTATGTGCTTTTTTTTATTATCAATGTCCTCATATAGTGCGGTGATATCATTCATTTGTTTTAGTATACTTTCAGTGGTCATGAATATTACCAAAGGGGTACTGCTACCTTCATTTAACACTCGAAAACCTTGCTTAGAAAAGTTCCATTGCGTGGCCACTTTTTTAAGTTTGTGGTTTACGTAATGGGTGTTGTCTGGGCTATCCGTTAGTTCTTGAAGGGCTTTATCAAACTCTCCCACCGCTTTTTTAAGGCCTTCATTATAAAGAGAGTTATCCCCTGAAAGACTGATAGCGGTATACAGTTTTGCTATGCGTTGACTCAGCATGCGTTGGCGCCCAGATAAGTTCACCCAACGAGCGCTTTGGCGTTGAGCTGTTTTCTCTAGTTGAACAACGAGCTTCTCACAAGCCATTAGAGTGAGATCACTTTGCTCTAAGATTAGTTTGGCTGAGTAATTTGCTGAATAATCATTTAACTCAAGCATAAGAGTGTTTTTATATTTACCCCAGCGTTTTTCTATTTCATTAATCGTTTGGTGTAATTTAGCAGAGTCTTGCAATGTTGCACTAAAGGTTTTTAGTTCGCTGATGTTTTGTTCAAATTTGGCGACACTTTTTGTAAATTGCTGTTGCGTTACAGCGGGTTGGATATCCAGTGCTTGAAGTAAATAAGCCTTAGCCATGCGTTGGGTGAGCATGCGTAAGCGTCCGGATTCGTTAATTGCTTGTGAAAGATTATCTATTTCAGCTTGAGCGGGTAATGCAGTCAGTGCCAATACCAAACTGATGCAGTATATAAATGCTTTCATTTTATAGGCCTCCTTGATTGCCGCTATACTTTTTAGGTTTTTGGAGAGTAAAAAGTTAATAAGCGGTTTTAAACTAAAAAGGGCAGCATGATAATACGAAGGGTGAACCATCATGCTGCCAAGGTTGAGACACTAAATTTTGTTGTTATTAAAAGTTAGCTTTAGTGGTAGCTAGTTATTTAAAATTTAGCGGTGCCAGTAAGCCATAGCTTAGTGATGTCTATGTCACCGGTTTCTTCGGTTGAGAAGTATTGGGCTACTTTTAGGCTGGCGCCAAAATCTCCGAATTTCTTAGCCACTAAAAACCCCATCTCTGAGCCTAAATCGCCACTGCCCTCTACCGCATCGAATTTATGCAGTTGGGCTACCAGTTTTACACCGCTTACTTTAGTAACTGCACTAAAGTTTACATCTTGTATGCCATTGTTGCCGGCACCGCCTAAAAACTTATCTGTCCAGCCAAAGAATTTATGGTTGGTTCCAAGAGGCGTGGCAAAAGCAGCTTCACCATCATCGCTGCCAAATACTTCGTAACCTAATTTGGCAGTTACACCTGATATTTTTTGACCAATTGAAACATTATAATACAAGGAAGTGGTGTCAGCTGTGGCAGTGGTTTTATCTTGAGTGGCTAGTTCGGCTTCTAATAATATGCCTCCAATAGAACCTGCTGTACGTAGACCGAAGGTATCGAAATCTACCCCAGAGTTTTCTTGCCCCATATCGTCTATGCCATAGTAGTAAGCGCTGGCCGATAAGCCTTTGCTGATTGCGTATTTAACATTAAGTAAATTAATGTCCTCTTTTGTATTGGTGTTTGTAATGCTGTTTCGGTTATTTGCCGTTGCTAAAAAGATGGTGGTGTTATCGATAGATTTATTGGTGATGGATACCGCATCAAAGGTGGCTTCATCTTGACGAAACCCTACACCGCCTACGTGACGCTGATTATCAAGATTAATTCTTTGGTTACCTGCCTTAATGGTAGAGCCAAAGCCGTTGTATTGAAGGTAGGCTTGGTTTAATTGTGTGGTCTCTTGATCAAGCACCGTATCTTTATTATCGGTATTTACCCCGTCTTTGTCATAGAATTCATCAGAGATGTGCAAGGTGCTGTCACCTTCTACCAATAATGATAAACCTTCTATTTCTGCTGACTTAAATGTAAGACGAGATTTTAAAGTATTCGCCAGTGCTGAGTCGGTAGTGCCATTATCAACATCAACACTTTCGGCACGATATCGAAAGTTTATATCTAGGTTGCTCTCCTTAATAAGCTCATCAAAGCTTTGTGCTTGGGTTGTCATGGTCATGCTTAGTGCCAATGTGCTAATGGTGCTGGCTATTACACTTTTTTTAAAGTTTTTCATTTTTATCTTCCTTTAGTGGGTCAGTTATTTTTTAAGTGGTAAGGATGTATTTGATAGTGACGCCACT
>JBALXQ010000025.1:69445-84972 GCA_036960565.1 Bermanella sp. | reverse complement strand
TACCGAATAAAACTGGCTGCCCCTTGAGGAGGAGGCGCATTCTACGCATCTAGATTGAAAGGGCAACCGATATATGAAAAGAATTTATCAGACATAAACTTGGCTAAAATACGCTCAATAAAGAGGCGGGCAACGCTAAAAACCTAAGGCAAGTTAAAGCCAAACTAAGGAAAGGGAATACATTACAAACGATTGGTTAATTCAGGTCGGTTAATATCAACATACCTTCCTCTTCATGGATTTTAACCTGGTTAAGAAAACTCATGCCTAATAACGGAGTACTCGGGAACGAACCTTCAATAACGCCCGCCACTACATTGTATCTTTTAATGCCGCCTATTTGGATATGATCTAGCTTCAGTCTATAACTATTCACTATGCCCCCAGCGGTAGAGCTGCGCCCTTTAGTCCCCTGCTTATAATTGATACCTAATTTTTTGGCCATATCACCACTTAATGCAATATGAGTTGCTCCTGTATCCACCATCATTTTAATGGAGCGGCCGTTAATTCGTGCCGTCGCAAAGTAATGGCCACCTTCGCCCCGAGGTAATCGCACCACTGTTTTGTGTGCTGGGGCATATTCGCCCACCACACTTGAGCCCAGCTCTAATATTTCTTTCTTGCCATTAACAACAATGACCGCTTCTTTGCTATTAGCGCTGATTAGCTTAACCCCCTCTCGGCTTTGGCCCTTCTTAATCGTTACGCGCTTACCGTTTACTTCTAAAATGGCCATGCCCGGCATCAGACCCACAGCTTGAACTTCTGCCTGAGCGCACAGCGTGAAAAAAAACAAGCCAATCATCATTAGCAACTGGAGATGGGGTTTAAGGCTCACGTATACTTATCCTTTAGACGCGTGAAAATGAGTTTGTCATCATGTTATGGATTATCCTGGGTATCACCCTATTTGTTGTCATTTTAGGGCCGCAATACTGGACTCAACATATACTTAAAAAATACAGCGGTGAACGGGCTGATTTTCCTGGGACAGGCGGAGAGTTTGCCAAGCACCTAATTAAACAGCAAGCTCTGGATGTCACACTTGAGAACACACCACAAGGTGATCACTACGACCCCACTACAAAAACAGTGCGCCTTAATGATAATAACCTAGATGCCAAATCACTGACTTCTGTGGTGACTGCAGCCCATGAAGTAGGGCATGCCATTCAGCACCAGCAAGGCATGGCCTTATTATTAATGCGTGGGCCATTGGCAAAGTTCGCTTTTTACATGGAAAAAACCGCGCAACTGGCCCTAATTAGCACGCCATTATTCTTAAGCTTTGTGCCGGGGGCTGGACGTATTTCAATTATGATTGCCATCGCAGGCATGTTGGCCAGCACCCTAGTACACCTAGTGACACTGCCAGTAGAATTTAATGCGAGCTTTGGTAAGGCGTTGCCCATTTTAAAACAGGGTGGATACTTACAAGAAAGTGACTATAAAGCCGCGAGAAAGATATTGCTGGCCTGTGCGCTAACCTATGTGTCGGCAGCGCTATCAAGTTTAGTTAATGTATGGCGCTGGTTTAGGATGTTAAGGCGCTAAACCAATACTTCGATGCATGTGTCGGTAGACACTATGTGCAAGCTTAGTAAATGTATGGCGTTGGTTTAGAATGTTAAGGCGCTGAGCAATTGCCTAAACAGCATTACAACTCAATCCATATTCCTACACCCATGTAGGTAGCGATCAACTGTAAACATAATAAAGCCATGATGCCTGCCACTATGTCATCTATCATAATGCCAAACCCACCATGTACCTTCTCGTCAAGCCAGCTAATGGGCCATGGCTTTATTATGTCGAAAAAGCGAAACAGTCCGAATCCCAATAAAAGCCACCACAAGCCAGCAGGGGCCAGTAACATGGTAATCCACATTCCTACCCACTCATCAAATACGATGCCGCCGTGATCGTGCACATTTAAGTCTTTTGCAGTTTTATGACAAAAATAAATGCCCAGCAGACTGCTCACCAGCAATACCACTAAGTATGCCGTTAACGATAAATCCTGCAGTAAAAACCAGTAAATTGGCAATGCTGCAACGGTCCCTATGGTACCGGGTGCCTTCGGACTTAAGCCGCTACCCAAGCCAAATGCCAGCCAATGAATGGGGTCTTTAAAATTTGGCTTGGGTAAATCTGACATAGTCATACCTGCTAAAAAATATTGCAGCATTATAACCAGTCCTTAGATAAAGGGGCACTTTAAACACAGCTGACCAAATCCCCTACCTAGCTGTCTGAATGCGTCCTTGAGAGGAAATCTGTAAAGATTACACTTCCTAGTATCGCAATAGATTAAAAGCAAAGCCCATGGAAATGAACGTTCAATACATACTGCTTGCCTTAGGTCCCGTATTTGGTTTGTTTATAGGCTTGGAGTTTTTTTATTTACGCGCACAGAAACAAAAGTGGGCCACGCCCAAACTAAGCAGCGCTCAATACAGCTGGGCCGACACCATCAGTAATGGTTTTTTAGCTTTAATGCATGAAGTGTCAGATGGTATTTGCAGCGTACTGTTTATTATGGCGATATACGGTGTGTTATTTGAGTACCGATTATTTGAAATTGAAAACAGTGCGTTATCCTTTTTAGCGTTATTTTTATTGCAGGATTTCTTTTATTACTGGTTTCATCGTGGAAGTCACAAAATTCGCTGGATGTGGGCCAGTCACGTAGTCCACCACAGTTCGCAAACTCTTAATTTATCTACGGCAATGCGTCAAAGCTTTACTTACCCTATTTCTGGTATGTGGTTATTTTGGACGCCCATGGTGTGGATAGGTTATGAACCTGAACTGGTGGTAGCGGCTGTATTGTTATCGCTAGGGTTTCAATTCTTTGTGCACACACAATTAGTGGGCAAGCTAGGTATTCTCGAGCATTTTATGAACACCCCAAGCCACCACCGGGTGCATCATGCTAGAAACCCAGAATACATAGACCAAAATTATGCAGGGGTGTTAATCATTTGGGACAAGATGTTTGGCAGTTTTGTGGAAGAGCGTGAGGACACACCTTGTGAGTATGGAATTACCCGTCAAATTAAAAGTCACAACCCAATTTACTTAACCTTGCATGAATGGGGCGACATGTTTGGCGATGCCTTAGGGAAAAATAAAAGCCTATGGCATAGATTAAAACACCTATGGGCTACTCCTGACTGGCAGCCAGAGCATGACCGCAAAAAGGAAACCTCATTAGCCAGCAACCGCTAAACTGACACACCTGCTCAGCCAGCTAATCTTAGGTTATTGAGATACTGACTGTCGTGCTAGGTGGGATAAGCCTTTATAATAACGATATGAAAAAACTCCTAGTAATTGGTTACGTATGGCCAGAACCCAACTCCAGTGCAGCAGGCTCTCGCATGCTGCAACTATTAGACTGCTTTCAAAAAGATGGTTATCAAATCACCTATGCCAGCCCAGCACAAAGCAGTGAGCACGCGGTTGAGTTACCTGAATTAAATATCACGTCCATTAATATAGAAATTAACAGCGAAAGCTTTGATACGTTCATTTCGGAATTGCAGCCTAACGCAGTACTATTTGATCGCTTTATGATGGAAGAGCAGTTTGCATGGAGGGTTGAAAAATACTGTCCAGATGCACTTAGAATTTTAGACACAGAAGATTTGCATTGCTTGCGCTTGGCACGGCAAAAGCTGGCTAAGGCCAACCCCCAGTCTGTCATTACCGACGTTGATAACCTGCATCTATATAGCGATCAGGCCAAGCGAGAAATTGCTGCTATTTTACGCTGTGATTTAACGGTAATGATTAGCGAATTTGAAATGGCTTTTTTACAAGAGCGTTTTTCGGTACCTGCCAGCATTCTAGCCTACATTCCCTTTATGCTAGATACCCCCAACCCAAATGAATTTAAAGGCTTTGATGATCGAGTCCACTTTGTGTCCATTGGAAACTTTCGTCATGAGCCCAACTGGGACGCAGTATTATGCTTGAAGCAACATATATGGCCATTGATTCGCAAAAAATTACCTAAGGCCGAGCTTCATGTATACGGAGCTTATCCTCCCAAAAAGGCCAGCCAATTACATAATGAAAAACAAGGTTTCTTCGTAAAAGGCTGGGTGGAAGATGCACAGGAAATGTTAAATGGAGCACGAGTATTGTTAGCGCCTTTGCGCTTTGGGGCTGGATTAAAGGGTAAGTTTTTAGATGCGGCCCAATGCGGCTTGCCCAGTGTCACCACCTCTATTGGTTGCGAGGGTTTATTTGGCCCCGATCAAATTGCTGGCAGCAGTTTTAACACCTTGTACGCCCATGATGATTTTGATGAATTCAGTGAAAGCGCCGTAAATCTATATGAAGATGAAAAATTATGGAATTCACTTCAACAAAACTGCCAAGAATTTATAGAGCAGCGCTTTAATAAGGAGGCCCATATGAAGCGTTTATTGAGCCAGGTGAGCAGCATTGAATTAAACCTAGATCAACATCGTTTGAATAATTTTACAGGGTCGATGCTGCGTCATCACAGTTTAAAGAGCACCCAATATATGGCGCAGTGGATAGAGGCTAAGAATAAGCTGAGTTAAAATATTTACTTTGCGCTGATGCAACGAGCTTAAATGGGCATCCAACTTAGTCTTTAGATTAAACTGCAACACCATCGCTCTTACGCATCCTGCGTCCGCGATGTTAGTGCATCCATGCACGTCCCATGCACGTCCCATGAACGTACCCTGCGAATTGCTCCTGCATTCTTAGGATATCATTCGTACATGAACGTAAAAGCCAAGCGATTGCTTGGCTTATTTACGAATTAAAACTAATGGTTTATTAGATTACGTTACACAGTCGAAACATGCAGAGAAATTCTTTTGTTGGCATCATGCGCTTATGAACCACATAAGTGGCCTCTTCATTACCGCGAAAACGAGACTTGGTAAATTCAATGCCTTTGAAGTTGTAAAGTGAATTTGCATATTTGGCGACCTGTTCGATCATCCAGCGTAGTACCTTAGCTTCAGATTTTTTAGCTGGATAATCCAGCACTAAAGGGGACAGCCCCAAATAGACATAAGGAACGCCCTCTTCTTTAAAGGTCTCCATAGCCTCCACCATTAAGTGATAGAATATACCCGATGGAAACTTCTCTGATGCACGGCTAATATTAGGCACGTATCCGATGATATTGCCGTTATCATAAACTGGGTCAAAGAATACAAAGCCAATCATTTCGTCATTGTGATAAGCAAAAAATCGACGAGTACCTTCGGTATAAGTCATTTCCATAGGGCGAATTAAAAAGATAATTTCACGACTTTTGCATTTTCGAGTCTTTAACCACGACTCCGAAAATTCACGGTATTCAAGACCACCGTAACTCTCCTTAACCGTAACGCCTTCTTTCTTAGCGTGATTAATCGCTGTGCGGATTACTTGTTTTTTCTTACCCGATAAAGACCAGGTATCTAAATCTATAAAGGTATCTTTGCCACATTGAGTAGCATAGAAACCAATTTTTTTATGTAAAAAGCTTGCTACCGATTCAGTGACCTGTACAAAAATTGGATTTTTATACTTAGCCATAAAGGCATCTACTAACTGATCACGATCTTCTTCTTTGCATATAGGGTCTCCCAAACAAACCACGGTTCCCCACTGTTTACGAAAAGCAATATAGCCCACACCATAGATATCAAAGTAGCGCATCTTTGGCTGCAAGCCTGAAAAAGCCATGGAGTGTCGGCCAAATTTTTTCAGATAGGCAATGCGTTCAGAAAGAGTAAATAATCCGCCGCCATGAGCTTCTTCAGCATCATGGCAAACATCCGTTACATTTATTTCGGCTTTATTCATTGTCGGCCTCTATATTCTTATTATTGCAAAGCAGGGGATAACCCTTCTTTACGCAACGTCTTTTTGCTGAGGTTTAATGACTTCTTTTCGCTGTGCTTTCATAGACCAAAGGGCCGGCACAAACAACACATTAACGTCTTCTGATTTAGTCACTTTAAAGCCCATGGCTTCAATGTGTTTTGGGTAATCGTAAATTTTGTGAAATGCATTCTTGGCAAAAACTGTGAAGATACCCACAGCTATGTACCAATAGGTATTCTGAAAGGCTCTTGAAAGGATGTTACCGCTAGGGTAATGGAAATCACCTACTACAAAGTGACCTTCAGGTTTTACCATGGTGGCGAGGTGCTGCATGACTTTAAACATGAAGTCTTCAGGGAATACATTTAAGAAGAAGTTAGCGACTACCTGATCGTACTCACCGGTTTCATTAAATTCAAAGATATCGCTGTGTACTAAACGGATAGGATGTTTGAATTTTTTTCCTTTCAAGTTCTTTTCGACGTTTTTTAACATAGTAGCCGACAAATCTACCACGGTTACTTTGGCGCCGCGCTCGGCTGCATCAATGGCATCACGGCCATGGCCTACACCGGCAAATAATATTGTCTCGTCTGCTTTTAAATCGATATTCATGGCGGTTTTACATTTGTGAAACTGATTGCCACCGTAAACCACATTTAAAAAATCGTATAATGGACCAATGATTTTATACTTATCTGCCATGTCTCTATCCCGGATGATTATTATTTTTCGGGTTAAGGGGCTGCTTATGATGAATCAACTTTCAGGCACTACTTGATGACTCTAAAACTCAGTAAGAAATGCCACGGCTGTATGATTATTATTGTTTGCAGTCCGTCTTGGGTTGAAGACATTAACATGGGGATTTTGTGCTCTCAAAGGCTTTTGTTACGGTTTGTTAACTTATTTGAAGTACAAATGTCCCATAGATATTTTATCCTTATAAATCAATAAGTTAAGATTGTCTGACAGTCACACCATTAGGTTTTTAAAAACAAAGAACTTACAAGATGACACAAATGGCATAAATGATCAGGGAATTCATCATCAGAAATAATGGCCGATAACGACTTATAAGTCGCTCTGCTATTGCCATAACCTGTGGGGTTGTATGAGACGGTGGTAATTATAATTACATGCCGAGGTATTGGCTAATCAGGAACCAATAAAAAGGGCCGTATTAAATACGACCCTCTTTATTAACGTTTAAAGCTTTAGCTTAAAGGCTATTTTAAGAACAGTTTATAAGCTGGGTTATCGCTTTCTTCCCAATATGGATAGCCTAGGTCTTTCAAGTAGCCGTTAAGTTCTTTTTTCTCGCCCTTAGGCACTTGTAAACCCACCAGCACACGACCGCTGGCCGCGCCATGGTTGCGATAATGAAACATGGATATATTCCAGCGCTTGCCCAGCTTTTTCAAAAAGTTAAGTAAAGCAGCTGGCTTTTCTGGAAATTCAAAACGATACAAAATTTCATTATCCACCGACTCGGGGGCGTGACCACCGACCATATGACGAATATGATATTTAGATATCTCATCATGGCTTAAGTCTAATACTGGATAATCTTTTTCTTTTAGCTCACTGAGTAATTCTTCTTTACCGCCTTCGGCTACTTTTACACCTACATAAATTTGTGCTTGAGCATCATGACCGTATCGATAGTTAAATTCGGTAATAGGACGCTTGCCTAGCAAGTTACAAAAGGTCTGGAAGCTACCGGCTTTTTCGGGGATGGTGACCGCTATGATCACTTCACGGCCCTCACCCACTTCGGCCATTTCACTGACATAACGCAATCGGTCGAAATTCATATTGGCACCAGATTCAATGGCGACTAGAGTTTGCCCCTTGATACCCTCACGCTCTACATATTTTTTCATACCGGCCACACCTAGTGCACCAGCAGGTTCAGCCACGCTTCGAGTATCATCAAAGATGTCTTTAATGGCTGCGCATAACTCATCAGGGGTGACGGTAATAACATCATCTATATTGTCTTTGCAGACTTCCCAAGTGTGTTTACCAATTTGAGCCACCGCCACGCCATCGGCAAAAATGCCCACATGAGGCAAGGTCACACGGCGGCCAGCTTTCATGGCTGCTGCCAAACAGGCGCTCTCGGTACTCTCTACCGCAATCACTTTAATCTCTGGGCGCAGATATTTCACATAGGCGGCAATACCGGCAGCCAATCCACCGCCACCTACAGGCACAAAGATGGCATCAATGTGACCGGTGTGCTGACGAAGAATTTCCATGGCCACAGTGCCTTGGCCAGCAATCACGTCTGGATCATCATACGGATGGATGTAGGTCATGCCTTTTTCTTCCACCAGCTTTTGGCTGTGGACAAAGGCTTCATCGAAGGTGTCACCGTGTAAGACAACCTTGCCACCGCGGGCACGTACCGACGCTACTTTAATTTCTGGGGTGGTACGAGGCATAACGATTGTGGCTTTAATGCCTAACTTTTGTGCCGATAATGCCACGCCCTGTGCGTGGTTGCCGGCCGATGCTGTCACAATACCCTTGGCGAGCTCTTCGGGTGTTTTCTTAACAATGCAGTTGTAAGCACCACGACATTTGAAGCTGTATACCGGCTGCTCGTCTTCGCGCTTAATGAGCACTGTATTTTCTAAGCGATTACTTAGAAAATTAGCCGGAGATAAAGCAGATTCTACCGCTACATCGTATACGTTGGCTTCCAGAATGCGTTTTATGTAGTTAACCGCCATGAAGATCTCGTTAAAGTTAGTCGTTTGATTAAGCAAAAAAGATAATCGCCATTGTATCTCCAACCCTCTATTAATGTATCTTTTTCTGGTAATTAAAGACAAAGCGACCTATTGAATATTAGTAAAAAATAAGCCCTGATTCCCTGTCACTGCTAAACATGTATCTTTTTCCAGTATCTATACGATATAACCCACGGATTCGCTATAATTAGGTTTAAACCCTATTTAAAGAAAGCCAGACTACCTTTCATGAATCAAGACCAATTAAAACAGGCCGTAGGCCTTGCGGCTGTGGAATATATTTTGCCTCACCTTGAAGAGGACAGCATCATAGGCGTAGGCACTGGCAGCACTGCCAATTGCTTCATTGATGCCCTGGCAAAACATAAGCAAAAATTTGATGGTGCAGTGGCAAGTTCAGACGCCACTGCCCAGCGTTTAAAAGACCATGGCATTACCGTTTATGACCTAAACGCGGCTGGCGAGTTGGAGTTTTACATTGACGGCTGCGACGAAACCAATGAAAAGCTTGAAGTTATTAAAGGGGGTGGTGCCGCTTTAACCCGTGAAAAAATTGTAGCCGCCAGCTCGAAGCAATTTGTTTGCATATGTGACGACAGTAAATGGGTGGATGTATTAGGCGAGTTCCCATTACCGGTAGAAGTGATTCCTATGGCCCGCTCTTATGTAGCTCGCGAATTAGTAAAACTAGGCGGTGACCCGGTTTATCGTCAAGGTGTCGTAACCGACAACGGAAACGTGATTTTAGATTTACACAATATGGGCATTCGCAGCGCCATAGAATTAGAGCAGCGTATTAACGATATAGTTGGCGTGGTTACGAATGGCTTGTTTGCTTGCCGCCCAGCGGACGTATTGTTAATGGGTACAGCAGAAGGTGTGAAGACTATCTCTGCGAAATAAAGCAGGTTAAATAAGCCTGACTCAATTTTCACATAAAAAACGGAGCTAGTTGCTCCGTTTTTTATTCACATCAATAAAACTTTATTAGTAAGCGTATTTTTGATCAATTTTACGCTTAGCAACAACATATTGATTAGTGTTAATTTCACCTAGAGTTAACTTATCATCTAGTTGACTAATCTCTTCTTCGAGGGTCTTTTTGATTTGAAACTTGGTTACATCATAGTTATCAGTCATCGCTCCATTACGGCCACTGATAGGATCCCAAGCAATTGATAGTGGCCAAGTAAGTAAATTAACTACGCCCAAACCAATATCACCATTATAAAAAGAACCGCCTCCTGGTAACAATCCCATCCAAGCCGCAGTAGAAGGGTCTGTCTCTACAACTAAAACACCAGCATTTTCATAAGCTGCGTATTCACGCTGTTGCATTGAGTTTAAACCAGACGCACAACCGACCATAAATAATAATGATGAGATCACTACCAATTGTTTAATACATTTCATTTGAGTCCCTTACTTCGATTTAATACGCAGTCTAAAAACTGGCATCCATTACATTCTAAATACTGTAGATTTAATCAGATTAAATCTCGGCGCATTATAATCAATTGTATTTATAAGTCGACTTCCTTAAAGCACTCTACTTATTTACTTTCCCCAACATGACCACCATCACCAAACCCACCACAATTGATGTTGCACCAATGGGCACTGCTGCGCTCCAGCCTTCTATGCCTCGAACAAGGTAAGTGCCGTTAACCACCAGCAAGACACCTAACCACCAGTTAAGTGGCTTCTTAAACCAGTTGAATAACTCAGGTTTATTTTTCATTTCCTCTCCAATACGTTAGCCGCTCTTTAATTTAAGAACAGTGCTTTACAGCACCTTTGAAGAAAATTCATAACGGGCATCTAAAGTCGCTTTTAAAATATCACCGCTATTGAGCGGACCAACACCTGCTGGAGTTCCGGTTAAAATTACGTCCCCTTCTTGCAGGGTAAAAAACTGGCTTATGTAGCTTACAAGCTTTGGAATGGAAGCAATCATCTGATCACTGTAACCATCCTGTTTCATCTCACTGTTTCGCTCCAAACGAATTTGGATGCTGTTTTTGTCACGAATCTGACTGATAGGCACCCAGCTTGATAGTGGGCAAGCACCATCAAACGCTTTGGCTATTTCCCAAGGCTGACCTTTGGCTTTTAACTTGTCCTGCACTTCACGCAAGGTTAAATCCAACGCCACACCCACATGACTCACACAACCCCACGCATCTTCTTCATTAATCGAACTTGCTGTTTTAGTAATAAGCAAAGCAATTTCAACTTCGTGATGAACAGGCCCCATATCACTTGGAATTGAAAATGGTTTTTCCAATTCAACCGCTGCCGTGGCAGGTTTAATAAATAATAATGGCGACTTAGGCACTTCATTGCCTAACTCTTTGGCGTGTTCAGCATAGTTGCGGCCCACACAAACAATTTTACCTAAAGGAGAGTTTAGTTTTTCACCGTGAATGGTTTGATGCTGAAACATGGAGATCCTTTAGTTTAAAGCGGAAATAATTAACGCATGATATTTAAAGATTGGTCTGTAACGTATGCGGCGCAGAGATAACAAGGCAAACCACTTTAGAGAGTGAGGAATTTAGCATGCTAAATGACAATCTCGAGAAAGTGGTTTAACGCCGTTAGATCAAGTAAGCGAGTTACAGATCGATGATTTTTCCTGGGTTCATGATATTTTTTGGATCGAATACCGCTTTCATAGCACGCATATAATCAATCTCAACTGCTGAGCGGGTATATTGCAAGTACGGCTTCTTAGTCATGCCCACGCCATGTTCGGCTGAAACACTGCCCTGGTATTTTTCAACAATTTCAAATACCCAGATACTCACCTTGGCGCACTTTTCAAAAAACTCTTCTTTGGCTAGGTCGTCAGGCTTAAGAATATTTAAGTGCAGGTTACCGTCGCCAATGTGGCCAAACCAAATAATTTCAAAATCGGGGTATTCTTTGGTAACCACAGCTTCAATTTCAGCAAGGAAGGGAGGCACTTTAGAGACCACCACTGAAATATCATTTTTATAAGGTGTCCACTCGCTAATGGTTTCCGAAATATCTTCACGCAAACGCCACAGGTTTTTAGCCTGAGTTTCGCTCTGGCTAATCACACCATCTAATACCCAGCCTTGCTCCATGCAGTGCTCGAATAGTTCCATGGCAATGTCCATGTCACCTTCGCTTAAGGCTTCAAATTCTAGCAAGGCATAATATTCAGCTTCGGTCTCAAACGGTGCAGGCACATCACCACGAGCCACTACCTTACTCATGGCTTTATGAGAGAAAAACTCAAACGCGGTTAAATCCATCTTGCCTTGATAGGCATGCAATACATCCATAATGGCATCAAACTCAGGCACACCTAGTACCAGCACATTAAGGTTTTTAGGTGTGCGCGTTAAGCGCATGGTCGCTTCGGTAATAATACCCAAGGTACCTTCGCCACCAATAAACAATTGGCGTAAGTCGTAACCCGTGTTGTTTTTTACTAGGTCTTTGTTTAATTCTAAAATGTCACCTTTACCGGTAACTACTTTAAGACCCGCCACCCAATCACGGGTCATACCGTATTTAATAACCTTAATGCCGCCTGCATTAGTGCCTATGTTGCCACCAATTTGGCTGGAACCTGCACTGGCAAAATCCACTGGGTAATAAAGGCCCTGCTCTTGCGCAAAATTTTGCAATTGCTCGGTAATCACACCCGCACCACAGCGTACGGTACGATCGGTTAAGTTAAAGTCAGTTAGAGTATTAAAGCGGTCAAGGGATACCACCACTTCACCGTTAGAGGCCACAGCGCCAGCACTTAAGCCTGTTCGTCCGCCTGATGGCACAATGGCAAAGTTAAGCTCATTGGCCAGCTTTACAATTTCGGCTACTTGTTCTGTGGTATTTGGGAAGGTAATGGCCAAAGGCTTTGGCGCGTAGATCTTAGTCCAGTCTTTACCCCAGGTTTCAAGGGAATCTAGGTCTGTTTTAACCTTGTCTTCGCCCACGATTGCCTGAAGCTGGTCTACTATCTGTGCTTGGCTCATAAAAAATCCCGACCCTAAATCTTAATGGTGTAATAAAGCAGAAGAAGCCTGGCGCGGGGGAAAAACACGAGTATGAGTTTTATGCAATTGCACTTGCATACATTTCGCGCCTCTATGGCTTCTTTCAAAGGGGAATATGATACCATACGCGCCTAAATTATTGACCAACTTTGCGCCCTTGATGGCCGCCCCAAGAAGGCAAGCCAAATATACAGGCGTTCCAGCTCAGCCAGCACCACCCTTATAATGAGTGTATTGGCGATGCTGAATTAGATTATATTTCAAACAAGGCCCGAAAAATGACTAACAAGTCTTTGGATAAAAGCAAGATTCGCATCCTTCTATTGGAAGGTGTTCACCAGAGCGCACTGGATACCCTTGAAAGTGCCGGTTACACCAACATTGAATACGTAAAAACCGCTTTGGCTGGTGATGAACTAAAAGAAAAGATTAAAGATGCGCATTTTGTTGGTATTCGTTCACGTACTCAGCTAACCGAAGACGTATTTGCCGTGGCTGAGAAGCTAATTGGCGTAGGTTGCTTCTGCATTGGTACCAACCAAGTAGACCTTATTGCTGCTGCTATACGCGGTATTCCAGTATTTAACGCTCCGTACTCAAACACACGCTCTGTAGCCGAACTCGTATTGGCCGAAGCTATTCTTATGTTGCGTGGCATCCCAGAGAAAAGCACTGTTTGTCACCGTGGTGGCTGGATCAAGTCTGCTGTAGGCAGCTATGAGATTCGCGGCAAAAACCTAGGCATTGTTGGTTACGGCAGCATCGGTACTCAGTTGTCAGTTTTGGCTGAAGCTATGGGCATGAATGTCTACTTCTACGATACCGTGACTAAGCTGTCTTTAGGTAATGCCAAGCAAGTAGAAAGCATGGACGAACTACTGGCCATCTCTGATATCGTATCTTTACACGTGCCAGAAACAGCCGATACTAAAGACATGATGGCGGCCGAGCAGTTTGCCAAAATGAAGAAAGGCGGCCTGTTCATTAACGCTGCTCGTGGCACTGTAGTAGACATCCCTGCTTTGGCCGATGCCATTAAGAGCGGTCATTTAGGTGGCGCGGCTGTTGATGTATTCCCTGCTGAGCCTAAAGGCAACAAGGATGAATTCGTATCTGAATTACGCGGCCTAGATAATGTGATTCTTACTCCACACATTGGTGGCTCAACTCAAGAAGCTCAAGCCAACATTGGTATTGAAGTAGGCGAGAAAATTGGTACTTACTCAGATACGGGTACTTCTTTGTCTGCGGTTAACTTCCCACAAGTTTCACTACCTCAGCACGGCGAATTCCACCGCATCTTACACATTCACAAGAACGTGCCTGGTGTGTTGAATGCCATCAACACCATCTTTGCTGAAAACAACATCAACGTACTAGGCCAGTTCTTACAGACCACTGCCGACATTGGTTACGTAGTAATTGATGTAGATAAGTCTGCTGGTAAGTTAGCGCTTGAGAAAGTGAAAGAAGTTGAAGGCACTATCCGTGCACGTGTTTTGTTTTAATTCTTAATCGAATTACTTCGCATCCATAAAAAACGCCGCTAATTTTCGGCGTTTTTTATGGATGCTACCACCCTTAATTTACAGAGACGTAAGGCGGCCATCGTAGTCATCACAGAGACCGAGTGCATCTAAACGAGTAACACTTGATGTAAAATAGATTTCCCCATCTAGGCCTTCTACATCCATGTCACATCGATAAGCGTACTGATTACTGCAGCTTCCATACTCATAAACATCACTTGCTAATTCTGCCGCCAAATCCCTAGGAATACTATCAAACTGCAAACAGGCAAAACCCTCATCTACACGAACTGAAACAGTGCTTGCCTCAATAGTTAATTGGTAGTCTCCACTACCGTCGTAAGTTTCCACCTCTATTTGATAACTTCCCGCTGCTAACATTAACTCCATTTCTTCTGTGCTATCTAAATTAGCAGAGGAACCAATGTACCCTCCCGTACTATCACTAATATACAAGTCGAAATCGGTATTACTTGGCCCTGTTAGAGAGGCAATTATGGTCTCTTGCTTGATTACATTAATTTTGAAAATGTCGATTGTATCTTCAGTAATATTAAGATCGCCGATAATAATACTGTTTACACTTACTACCTGTGCCGTCTCATTTGTATCGTTATCACCACTCCTCTCATTTATAGTTGCCGACGAGTCAGATGCACCGCCACCGCCACCGCAAGCAGTAAGAAAACTAATCAAGCTAATTAAAAAGATAGATTTCATTTTTGGTCCTCCATAGACCCAATAAAAATAATTGATGCTAAATTTCTCAGGCGCAGCCTAATACTTGATTGAAGGATAATCAAGAGTAGAAAGCAGACACAAAAAAACCGGCCGAAGCCGGTTTTTTTATGTTAGCCCCTCAATATTGAGGCCAACAAATAACTACTACTTAGATGTCTGAGATAGACTTAAGTGGGTAGTTAGCAGGTAGAGGTAATGTCGCCACACCCGTGTCGATAGCGGCTTGCGCTACTGCGTTAGATACAATGCCCAACAAGCGAGAATCGGTCGCTTTAGGGATGATGTATTCACGACCGAATTCTAAAGATTCAAGTTCGTAAGCAGTTAGTACTTCCTGGGTTACAGGTTCTTTTGCTAGTGCAGCAATTGAGTAAGCAGCGGCAAGTTTCATTTCTTCGTTGATAACAGTTGAACGTACGTCAAGTGCACCACGGAAGATGAATGGGAAACCAAGAACGTTGTTTACCTGGTTAGGGAAGTCAGAACGACCAGTAGACATGATCAAGTCATCACGAACTTCGTGTGCAAGAGCAGGTGCAATTTCTGGATCAGGGTTAGAACATGCGAAAACGATTGGGTTTGGCGCCATCTTT